>NZ_JACBZR010000001.1:3387500-3987500 GCF_013408335.1 Nocardioides panzhihuensis
ACGCTCCACCTCGACGGCACCGGCCTCGGTGATCGCGGCGGCCAGCGTCGTACTGCTCAGGGATGCCAGGTCGCCGCCGCCGAAGAGCGCGGCTGCGGCCTGCTTGGCCTGCTCGGTCTCCCCTGCCCCGTGGACGAGAGTCGTCATGTGATCGGCGAGCGCCTTCTGGGCCACGCGCAGGAACGGCTTCTCCGCGTGCTGTGCCTCCAGGCTCTCGATCTCCTCGTGGGACAGGAAGGTGAAGACGCGCAGCATCTCCCCCACCTTGACGTCCTCGACGTTGAGCCAGAACTGATGGAAGGCGTAGGGCGACATCATCGTCGGGTCGAGCCAGAGGGCGCCGCCTTCTGTCTTGCCGTACTTGGTGCCGTCGGCCTTCGTGATCAACGGGGTCGTGAACGCGTGGACGGTCTCACCGGCCACCCGGCGGACCAGCTCGACACCGCCGGTGATGTTCCCCCACTGGTCCGAGCCGCCGAACTGAAGGCTCACCCCGTGCGTACGGAGGAGGTTCAGGTAGTCCATGGACTGCAGCAGGATGTAGGAGAACTCGGTGTAGGAGATGCCGTCCTCGAGGCGCTTCTTGACCGTGTCGCGGGCGAGCATCCGGTTGACCGGGAAGTGCTTGCCGATGTCACGGAGGAAATCGATGACCGACAACGACGCCGTCCAGTCGGCGTTGTTGACCATCGTCGCCGCGGTCTCCCCCTCGAAGGAGACGAAGCGCTCGATCTGGCCGCGCACCTTCCCTACCCATTCGTTGACCGTCTCGGGCGAGTTGAGAGTGCGCTCGCCCGAGTCGCGGGGGTCACCGATCATGCCGGTGGCGCCACCGACCAGTACGTAAGGAGTGTGGCCGGCCTGCTGGAGGCGCATCGCCATCGTGATCTGGAGGAGGTTGCCCATGTGCAGGCTCGGCGCGGTGGGGTCGAACCCGATATAGAACTTCACACTCCCGCCGGTCAGCGCTTCTCGGAGCGCGTCGCGGTCCGTCGAGTCGGCGATGAGACCTCGCCGCTCGAGGTCGTCGAGGAGTGTGGGATCGATGGACACGTGGTGCCTTTCAGATCGTTCTCAGGTGGTGTTTTCGGGGCCCGGAGCGGGTTGTCCCGGAAGCAAGGGTAGTAGGCGATACCCCCTAGAGTTGACCTGGCGAACGTGGACGAGATTTGAGGGGACTGGGTGATCGCAGGGAGGTACCGGCTCGAGAGGGAGCTCGGCCGGGGAGCTATGGGAGCCGTCTGGCTCGCCACCGACGAGGTTTTGGGCCGCTCGGTGGCGCTCAAGCAGCTGATCTCACTCGACGGCGTGTCTGATGCCGCGGTCGAACGCGAAGCACAGCTCGCCGCACGCCTGGTCCACCCGAACGTGGTCGCCGTCTTCGATCTGGTGCGGGACGACGACAAGCCGTGGCTGGTGATGGAGTACGTCGAGGGGAAGACCCTCGCCCACATGGTGCGCGACGACGGCCCCATGTCCGTCGAGGACGCTGCGAGGCTGATCGGTCAGATCGCTTCCGCGCTGCGTTCCGCGCACGCCGCCGGCATCGTCCACCGCGACGTGAAGCCCGCCAACATCGTGGTCGGCCGTGCCGACCGCGCCAAGCTGACCGACTTCGGGATCGCGCGTGGCGTCGACTCCCAGACCACTCAGACCGGGCAGGTCACCGGCTCCCCTGCGTACCTGGCTCCGGAGATCGCCACCGGCGGGCGGGCCACTCCGGCCAGCGACATGTGGTCGCTGGGGGCCACGCTCTTCCAGGCGCTGACGGGCGAGCCTCCCTACGGGATCGGCGACAACGCGCTCGCGACGCTCTATCGGGTCGTGCACGAGGACCCGCCGCGTACGCCGCTGGCCGGTCGGCTCGCGCCGCTGCTCGAGCACACGATGGCCTACGACCCCGCCGAGCGGTGGTCGGCCGCGGACGTCGTCGACTTCCTCGCGGGGCGGCTCCCGGACGAGAAGCTGGAGCCGGTCGCGCGGCGTACGCAGACGCTCGCCGCGGTTGCGAAGCCGCCGACCGCGGCGCCATCGGGCCAGGCACAGTCGACCAGTGCACCGGCGCGACGCCGCTGGTTACCGATCACGGTCGCCACCGTCGCCGCAGTGCTGGTGCTGCTGATCGGTGGGGCCCTGTGGGCCAACCGCGGTGACGACCCGAAGGCCGACCCGGCGCCGACCGCCTCTGGATCGCCGTTGTCGGAACCGAACGAGGAGCCGAACGAGGACGAGGAGCCGGAGGAGTCCGCTGAGGAGGCCTCCGAGGAGCCCACGTCCAGCGAGACGACCAGCCCCTCCCCCAGCGAGAGCCCCACGGCGAGCGAGACGGCCGGCGCGACCGCCGAGGGCGTCGACACCTTCATCCGCAGCTATCTCGCCTCCGCACCCGCGAACCCTGACGGCACCTTCAGCTCGATGCTGACCCCGGCGTTCCAGGCCAGCAGCGGCGGCATCGAGGGCTATCGCACCTGGTGGGGCTCCGTCGCGAGCACCAACGTCGTGTCGGTCTCCCCCAGCGTCGACCCGCTCAAGGTGACCTACACCTACAGGTACACGATGAAGGACGGCCGCGAGGACGGTGGCACCGTGACGTTGGGGCTCGTCTACGCCGACGGGAAGTACCTCATCAACAGCGAGGGCTGAGCCGGAGCCTGCGCTGATACGCCCGGCCGAACGGTGATGTCCGTTTCCGGCCAGCGCGTCGCGGTGCCGCTACCTACAGTCCATCGTCATGAGTACTGACCTTGCCGCTGAGGCTCCCGTTGTCGCGCCGTTGCGCGGCTCAGTCGTGTGGTTCATGGCACTTGCGGCGGCGCTGGGGACCTCGACGATCTACCCGCTGCAGCCCGCGATAGCCGACGTCGCACACTCTGTCGGCTCCTCGATCACGGCTGTCGGCGTAGCCCTGGCCGCCGGCCCGGTGGGCTACATGATCGGGCTGGGCCTGTTGGTTCCGCTGGTCGACCGCTGTTCTCCGAGGCGCGTGCTCGGGATCCAGTTCGGGGTCCTGTCCCTGGCTCTGGGCCTGACCGCGCTGATCAGCAACCTCTTGGTGCTGGGGTTGCTGATCGGTGTCGCCGGAGCCTGCTCGGTCGTGGGTGCCGGCCTGAGCTCGGTGGCTGGCCGCCTCGCACCCACCCATCGGCGCGGCACCGTGCTCGGTATCGTCACCGCCGGGATCTCCGTCGGCATCCTGGCGGGTCGGATCGTGGGCGGTTGGCTTGCCGAGGAGATCGGCTGGCGCAACATGGTGCTGGTCTTCGCGGTTGCCTGCGCGATCGTCGCGGTCTGTTCGGTGTTGGCCCTCCCGGCCGCAAAGGGAACGTCCACACGCGGCTACCTCGCCACGCTTCGGTCATTGCCGGGACTGCTCCTGCGCGACACCGCGCTCCGGCTCGCGGGAGCCCGCGGTGCCCTGTGGTTCTTCGCGTTCTGCGCCGTATGGGCAGGCCTCGCAGTAGCCCTGTCGGAGGCGCCGTACGCCTACTCCGCCGCACAGATCGGACTCTTCGCGCTGGCCGGACTGTCGGGCATCCTGGCTGCTCAGGCTGCCGGTGCCTGGACCGACCGAGTGGGAGCCAGGCGGGTGATCCTGGTGGGTCTGGCAGTGGCCGGGGCTTCGGCGACGGCCCTGACCTTCGCGCTGCCGAGCACCATCGCGACGCTGGCGTGCCTTGCCCTGTTCGATGCCGGCCTGTTCGCCGCTCAGGTGGCCAATCAGAGCACCGTGTTGGCCATCGATCCCGCCGCCCCGGCGCGTTACAACAGCACGTACATGCTGGTCTACTTCGTCGGTGGCAGTCTCGGGACCGCGTTCGGCTCAGCCGCGGTCGAACTGGTCGGCTGGTCCGCGACCGTCGTCGTGACTGCAGCGGCCATCGCGGTCGCCGCGCTGCTCACGCTGTCAGCGGAACCGCTCAACCGCGCTTTGAAATAGCGTCATTTGCGAGCTGCCACATCTCATAGTTCCCGCACTCTGCCGTGATCTCAGCCGTTGCCTGTGCCGCTGCAAAGAAGTCGTCGGTGAGGGGCGAGGTGCGCGATTTCGCCATTGCGACGAATACGTGGTCGGGCGCGAGGTCTGAGACGGCCACATAGCTGATGTCCGGGCGTGAGTAGAACACGGTTTCCGAACGCCCCACGAACGAGATGCCGCGGCCAGCCGCGACGTGCTCGAGCTTCTCCTCCACACCGCGTGCCCGGAGTCCGGAGTCGGGGTGTGGGCGCCGGGTGGGATGCGTACTCGGGCCGGCATGCCAGATCAGCGGCTCACCGGCCAGGTCGGCCTCGCTGACCTCATCCTTGCCAGCCAGTCGGTGGTCGGCAGGCAGCGCCACCATGAGCGGCTCGGTGTAGAGCGGAGTCAGGCGCAGGCCGGTCTCGTCGATGGGCAGCCGCACGAAGCCGACGTCGACGCGGCCGTCGAGCAGCATCGGGGCCTGGTCGTCCCATTCCATGCGCTGCACTTCCACGACCACGTCCGGATGCTTGACCTCGAACGCCCGCGCTGCAGGGATGACGGGGATGCCGGCCCGGAAGCCGACCACCAGCCGCTGACCGCCGCGGGCGGCCACGGAAACCCGGCGCCGAACCGCGTGTGCGGAGGCAAGGAGCGGACCGGCGTCGTCGAGCAGCTGTCGGCCCGCGTCAGTCAGCGTGACGCCGTGGCTGTCCCGGATGAACAGGGGGGCGCCGAGATCCTGTTCCAGCGCGCGGATCTGCCGGCTGAGCGCCGGCTGCGCGATGTGCAAGTCATCGGCGGCGCGGCCGAAGTGCAGCCTGTCGGCGACGGCGACGAAGTAGCGCAGCTTGCGCAAATCCAGATCCATGAGGCCCCTCGGTCCGGCAATGCCTCGAGGGTATCACCACGGCGGAAATAGGTCTTGGACGTGCGCTCAAGGCCGGTGTCATGGTTTACGTGGCCGAGAGATATCGGTCCAAGAATTCGGGATCGGAACCTGACAGCAGTGCCCATATCAGAATTAGCACATCAAAGAATTGGGCCTCCTCCTTTCCTGTTTCGGAAATTCATCAAACCAAAGGAATGACCATGGGAAAGCTCGATGGAAAAGTCGCGGTGATCACCGGTGGGTCCACCGGCTTGGCACTGGCCGGCGCCCAGCTGTTCGTCGAGGAAGGCGCGTACGTCTTCATCCAGGCCAGGCGGCAGGACGCGCTGGACGACGCGGTCGAGCTGATCGGCCGCAACGTCACCGCCGTCCAAGGTGACGCGTCCGATCTGGGCGACCTGGATCGCCTGTTCGACACCGTCAAGCGGGAGAAGGGTTCGATCGACGTGCTGTGGGCCAGCGCCGGGATGGGAGAACCTGCCGTCCTCGGCGAGATCACAGAGGAACAGTTCGAACGTTCCTTCTCGCTCAATGCGCGCGGCACCTTGTTCACCGTGCAGAAGGCCCTGCCACTGATCAACGACCACGGCTCGATCCTCATGACCGGGTCCAACGCCTCCCTCGGCGCCTTCCCCGGCTGGAGTCTCTATGCGGGTAGCAAAGCCGTCCAGCAGGCCTGGGCCCGTGTCTGGCTGAACGAGCTGCGAGACCGCAAGATCCGGGTGAACGTCCTGACCCCTGGGCAGGTCGGCACCGCCAAGCAGGAAGAGCTGTTCGACGAAGAGACGCGCGCCGCATTCGAGTCACTCATCCCTCGTGGATCGATGGGCCGTCCCGAAGAGATCGCCAGCATCGCCCTGTTCCTGGCCTCCGCCGACTCCAGCTACGTCAACGGCCTGGAGCTGGTCGCCGACGGCGGCACGACCGCCATCTGAACCGCACGAACGAGACCGAACCACACAACCAGCCAGAACGGCGCCTGGAGAACGGGCGCCTGAGAACAGGAAGAGGCACAGCTCATGAGCAGCATCACCTTCATCGGTGCGGGCAACATGGCCCGCACGATCGGCACGCGCGCAGTGGCAGGCGGCAACACCGTCGAGATCATGGCACGCGATCAGTCCAAGGCCGAGGCCCTGGCCGATGCCCTGGGCGGCGGCACCACGACGGGTAAGTGGGGCGCCGTCCCTGCCGGGGACATCGTCATCACGGCCATGTTGTACGCCGGCGTCGTCTCGACCATCGCCGAGTACGGAGACGCCCTCGCGGGCAAGATCATCGTCGACATCAGCAACCCCTTCAACGCGACGTTCGACGGACTCGCCCACAGCGAGGCGAGCACCTCGATCGCGCAAGAGGTCGCCAAGGTGGCTCCGGCCAGCGCCAGTGTGTTCAAGGCTTTCAACACCATCTTTCGCAACGTCCTGGCGGAGGGCCGCCCCGACGTCTTCTTCGCCGGCGACGATGCGCAGGCCAAGGCTGACGTGGCGACGTTCATCGAGAGCCTCGGGCTGCGCCCGATGGACGTCGGCGGCCTGAAGATGGCGCACTGGCTGGAAGGAGCGGGCGTACTCACCGTCGGCCTCGCAGGCAACGGGGTCGGCCACGGGAACTTCGCCCTCGGCGTCACGGAAGTTACCGGCTGAGCCGGGCCGGGCCGTCGGCGAGCAGAGCGCCGTGCGCTCTGCTCGCCGACGGTCCCCCGACTCGCAGAAGCGACCACGGAACGACCACCCAAGGAAGAGAGCACTCATCATGAGCAGCATCAGTTTCATCGGACTGGGCGGGATGGCTCACGCCATCGCCGCACGCGCGGTCGCGAGCGGCCACTCGGTCGAGCTCATCGGCCGCGACCCGGTCAAGGCCAAGGGCCTGGCCGCCGAACTCGGCGCCGGGGCCACGACGGGGACGTTCGGCACCATCCCGGTGGGCGACATCGTCGTCCTGGCCGTGCCGTACGCCAGCGCTGTTCAGGTCGTCACCCAGTACGGGGACGCGCTGGCCGGCAAGGTCATCATCGACATCACCAACACCTTCAACGCCGACGCCACCGCGCTGGTCACCCCCGACGGCACGTCCGGTGCGCAGGAGATCGCCAAGGCGGCCCCGGCGAGCGCGCACGTCGTGAAGGCGTTCAACACCGTCTTCGGCCACGTCCTGGTCCAGGAGCGTCGGCTGGACGTGCTCTTCGCCGGAGATGACGCGCAGGCCAAGGAGAGCGTGTCGGCGTTCATCGAGAGCCTCGGACTGCGTCCCCTCGATAGCGGCGGCCTGGAGATGGCTCACTGGCTGGAGGCGGTCGGGCCGCTGCTGATGGGCCTGGCCCGCAACGGCGCAGGGACCTTCGACGTCGCCCTCAGCGTCGACTTCCCCGGCTGAGCGCACTCGCAGAAACCATCTTCCCGCCGCATCACCAACAAGGAGTAGCAACATGCACGTCTTCGTCACCGGCGGGACCGGCCATTCCGGTTCGCACATCATCCCCGAGCTCATCGCCGCCGGGCACGAGGTCACCGGCCTGGCCCGGTCGGACACGGCCGCCGCGGCGCTGTCCGAGCTCGGCGCGAAGACGCGCCGCGGCGACCTCGAGGACCTCGACGGGCTCAAGGAGGCGGCGGCGGGCTCGGACGGTGTCATCCACGTCGCGCACCGGCAGGATCTGCTGCCGTCCGGCGGGATCGACGCCGTGGCCGCCGCCGAGCTCCCGATCATGCTCGCGTACGGCGAGGCACTGGCGGGGACCGGAAAGCCGCTGGTCGTAGCGGGGAGCATCGGGTCGCCCGGCAACGCGGGACGGAACCTGGGCCGGCCGGCCACCGAGGACGACCCGGCTCTTCCCGTCGGTGATGAGCACAAGGGCACCCTCCGAGCCCGCAACGTGGTCGAGACCGCAGTCATCGGCCTCGCCGAGCAGGGAGTGCGATCGTCCGTCGTGCGGATCGCCAACATCGCACACAGCACCACCGACCGGGCCGGATTTCTGCCCACGCTGATCGCCCTCGCGAAGGAGAAGGGCTTCGCCGGCTACCCCGGAGACGGCACGAACCAATGGAACGCCGTGCACGCCCGGGACGCCGCCGCCGTGTTCCGCCTGGCACTGGAGAAGGGTCCGGCCGGCAAGTACTGGCACGCCGTAGGCGACGAGGGCATCCCGGTCCGCGAGATCGCCGAGGCCATAGGCAGCCGCCTGGGCCTGCCCGCCGTGAGCGTACCGCTGGACGAACTGATGCTGCCGGGATACTTCGGGTTCCTCGCGAACGTCGTCACGCAGAACTACCCGGCGTCAAACCTCATCACGCGCCGGACCCTGGGCTGGGAGCCGGCGCAGCCCGGCCTGCTCGCCGACATGGACAACGGTCACTACTTCCCGTCAGCTGACGGTCCCGTCATCTGATGGGTTCAGGAGAACCCATGACCGACCATCCGCCGCTGATCGCGGTGACCGATGCAGATCTCGAAGACCTTCGTTCGCGGCTGATGGCCACCCGGTGGCCCACCCGGTGGCCCTTGGCCGGCTGGGAAGCGGGCGCCGACACCACCGAGATACGCCGCCTGGCGGCGTACTGGGCCACAGGCTATGACTGGCGCACCCACGAGGCGCGGATCAACGCCCTGCCGCACCACACGGCCGCTATCGGCGGCACGCCCGTCCACTACCTCCGGTTCGACGGCGAGCAGCCCGGCGCCCTGCCGATCGTCCTGACCCACGGTTGGCCCAGCACCTTCCTGGAGCTCACCGATCTCGCTCGGCGTCTCGCGGAGCCGTCGAGCCATGGCGGCGACGCGTCCGATGCGTTCACGGTCGTCGTCCCCTCCCTGCCCGGCTACGCGTTCTCGCCGCAACGACCGGCCCTCCCACCTACGCTCCAGACTCACCAGATCTGGCACCGGCTCATGCGCGACGAGCTCGGCTTCGACCGGTACGCCGCCCACGGCGGTGATCTCGGCGCGGGGATCACCTCGCGTCTGGGTGAGGCCTACCCGGAGTCGCTGGTCGGTATCCACCTGCTCGCCGTCGCCGCACCCCCGGAGTACGACGCCGCCAGCCTGACCCTCGACGAACAGGCATACCTCGACCAGGTCGCCACCTGGAGCGCGGAGGAGGGCGGTTACCAGCACCAGCAGAACACCCGTCCGCTCACCCTCGCCCACGCCCTGTCCGACTCCCCGACCGGCCTGCTGGCCTGGATCGTCGAGAAGTACCGCGCCTGGAGCGACTCGGGCAGCGGCGACCTGTCGTCCCGGTTCACCGACGACTTCATCCTCACCCAGGCATCCCTGTACTGGTTCACCGGCACGATCTCGACGTCGTTCCGCCCCTATTACGAGTACGCCCACGGCTTGACCAGGCGCGTGGAAAAGGTCGAAGTGCCCACCGCCGTCGCCGTCTTCCCCGCCGATCTCACCCGCCCACCGCGCTCCTGGGCCGAACGCACCTACAACGTCACCCGGTACACCGCGATGCCACGCGGCGGACACTTCGCCGCCCACGAAGAGCCTGAGCTCCTCGCCGAGGACATCACCGAGTTCTTCCGCGCAATGCGCTAAGACCGACCCTTCAGCTCAGACAGCTCCGCGCGTCATGTCCGCGGAGCATCGTCGTGCGTAATCCTCAGGTCACCAGGCCGCTGCGGTAGGCATGGATCACCGCCTGGACGCGGTCCCGCAGGTCGAGCTTGGTCAGGATGCGCGACACGTAGGTCTTGACGGTCTCCTGGCTGATCACCAGCGTCGCAGCGATCTCGCCGTTCGACAGGCCGTCGGCGATCAGGCGCAGGACCTCGAGCTCTCGCGGCGTCAGCGCGGTGTCGGCGGCCGCGCTCTCGGCGGGGCGGATCCGGGCCGCGTACCTGCCGACTAGCTTTCGGGTCACCTCGGGCGCCAGGAGCGCCGCCCCGGCCGCGACCGTGCGGATGCCATGCAGCAGCTGCGGCGTCGGTGCGTCCTTGAGCAGGAACCCGCTGGCCCCGGCGCGCAGCGCCTCATAGACGTACTCGTCGAGATTGAACGTCGTCACCACAAGCACCTTGACGGGGTGCGCCACCCCGGCGCCGGCTATCAGGCGGGTCGCCTCGATCCCGTCGAGCACCGGCATCCGGACGTCCATCACCACGACGTCCGGGTTCAGCCGTCCAGCCAGGTCGACGGCGGCCTGCCCGTCCCCGCACTCGCCTACCATCTCGAGGTCGGGCTGGGCGTCGATGATCGTCGCGAACCCGGTGCGGATCAACGCTTGGTCGTCGCAGACCAAGACCCGGATCGGCGCACTCATGCCGACCGCCCGGTCGGGATGCTCGCCCGGACGACGAATTCGCCGTCGGTCCCGCGGCCCGCGGCGAACTCCCCACCCAGGGCATCCACCCGTGCCCGCAACCCGGCGAGCCCCCGACCGCTGCCGCCGGGTGAGCTCGGGCGGGCGCCGCTGAGGGCCTGCTCAGGTCCGGTCCCGGCGGTGCGGATCTCCACGGTGATCTCCCGTTCGTCGTAGCGTAGGCCGACCGCTGTCGGGCTGCCGTGCGCGTGCTTGAGCGCGTTCGTCAGAGCCTCCTGCACCACTCGGTGGGCGACCAGCTCCGCGCTCCCGGCGGATTCAGACGGCGTGCCATCCTCGGTGAGCTCCACCGGCTGCCCGGCCTGACGCGTCTGCTCGACGAGCGTGCGTACGTCCCGGATTGACGGTGACCGGGTCTCGCCGTCGTGACCCGGGTCGAGCAGGTCCAGCAGATTCCGGAGGTCGCCGATCGCCCGCCGGCCCGTGTCGGTGACGGCATCGAGCGTCTCGTCGAGCCGGTCGGGTGCGCCTGTCAGGTACTTGGCAGCCTCCGTCTGCACGACCATCGCCGTCACGTGGTGCGTCACGACGTCGTGCAGCTCGCGGGCGATGCGGGTGCGTTCCGCGGTGCGGGTCTCCTCTGCGACCCGGAGGCGCCGTTCGGTCTCGACGGCCCGGGTGGAGCGCAGCCAGGAGCCGACGGCCCACACGAGGGCCAGGACCAGGTAGAACGTCAGGTAACCGACCGCCCGCTCGGCCCCTCCGAGCAGGTCGAGCGCGAGCGCCAGCAGCACGTAGGCACCCGAGAGGAAGATCGCGATCGTGCGGCGACGGTGTTCCAGGTAGACACCCGCGCTCAGCAGCGCGATGACGAGCCCGGCGCCCGACAACGTGTGGTAGCCCCGGAGCTGGTCGAGGACGAAGCCGAGTGACACCAGGAGGAGGCAGGCGGCCGGCCACCGCCGGCGAAGGGCGAGCGGGAAGGACTGGAGGACGATCGCGACGACGGCCAGCACGTCGAAGGGACGGGTCGGCAGCGCGCCGACCTCCGTCCCCAGCCCGTGGTACGCCGGCACGAACGATGCGACCGCCAGCGGCAGTGCGAGCGGCAGGTCCCGGACCGTGACGTCGAGCTGACGCCACCGGTCCAGGACCCGACGGAGTTCGGTCACCGGGAGAGCGTAGCGGCCAGGTCCGTCCGGGCCGAGCGGCGAACGGGCACCACGTGACCACGCCGGTAGGCCAGCCACATGAAGACACCGGTGGCCAGTACGCCGAGCACCACTGCGTAGATGCTGCCCTCCGGTCCGAAGCTGCCGCCCGTGACCAGGGCGGGACCTGACATCGTCGCGTCCAGCAGACCCTGTGCGGTGTTGCTGCCGGACACCTCGGTGCTGAAGATGGCACTTCCGGCGACGTTCCAGCCGAAGTGCAGACCGATCGGCAGCCACAGCTTGCGGGTGGCGATGTATGCGGCGGTCAGCATCCCGCCTGCCTCGATGACGATGGCGACGGCACCCCACAGGGTGGCGTTCGGGTTGAGCAGGTGGATCAGGCCGAACAGCGAGCCGGTCAGTACGAGCGCGATCCAGGTTCCGGTCCAGAGCTCGACGTTCCGGAACAGGACACCTCGGAAGACCAGCTCCTCGGTCACCGCTGCACCGGTCATGATGCCGAGCAGGGCGACGGCGCCCGCCGGCGTACCCAGGCCGTTGATCGTGTATTCACCGAAGAAGGCGATGCTCGCGATGACTGCCCCGAACAGCACGATGCCGAGCAACGTGCCCCAGCCGACCCCGGCACCTGCCCCCTTCAGCGACACCTCGACGGGAGCCCGGTGCTCGGTTCGCCGCACCACCCAGCCGTAGACCAGGACGCCGACGACGGCCGTCAGCAGGCCGGCGACGAGCGCAGACCAGGGGTTGTCCTTCACCGCGATGATGCCCAGATTGCCGATGATCCAGACCGCCGCAACCGCTAAGAGCTGCCATACCAGACGCACGAGGACTCCTCTGTGAGAAGCCGCGGCGGGAGCGCCGCGGACTACCTCGACGATATGGATCCGGCCGTCCCGGAATCATCACCGCACGGTGGACACTCGCAGGTAGCTCGCACGGGGGACAGAATGCCCTGCGCCGGCCAGGCAGGCACCCGGTCAGAAGCTTTCAAACGGGCCACGCGATGGCAGTGGCCGAACCATCAGAGATCACGTAGGCGTACCGATCCTGGTGCCGGTTCGGATGACCTGTGCGCAGCAACGGACGTCCCACCGCTAGGCTCTGGGCGGGCCGTTAGCTCAGTTGGTTAGAGCAGGGGACTCATAATCCCTGGGTCGCGGGTTCAAGTCCCGCACGGCCTACGAGAGCGGTCGGGCTGCCGACATGCGGATCCGTGGGTGTCGGCGCCTCGCCGACCGTGAAGGTTGCGCCGGGGTCGGCATGGGCGACGTGGCCTTCGAACCTGGCCGCGGCGCGCGCCACCGCCGCTTGCGGCGTCAGGGCGCGGCCGACGTGGGTGACGATCAAACGGCCAGCTCGGGCGGCGGTTGCGGTGTCGCCGGCGTCTTCGGGGGTGTGGTGCACCTGCTCCCCGTCGTCGGATGCGTGTGCGCTCTCGGCCTCGCACAGCAGTACGTCGCACCCCTCCGCCAGCTCGGTGAGGCTCGGGCAGGGCGCGGTGTCGCCGGAGTAGACCAGCGACCGACCCCCTGCTTCGATACGTACGGCGAAAGCCGAGACGTCGTGAACCACCGCGCGGGTGGTCAGCCGGAAGGACCCGATGGTGACCTGGTGTCCGTCGCTCAGCTCGGTGACGGCGAACGCTGACTCGATCGGGCTGCGGACGGATGTGTTGGTGAGGAACCCAGCCAGCCGGTCGGCGATCCCGGGCGGTCCGTAGAGGGGGATGGGCGCCGTCAGGCGGATATCCGCGTACAGGGCGCCGTAGTAGGCGGTGAGCAGGTCCGCGCTGTGATCGGCGTGCAGGTGGGAGATCCAGATCGCGTCGAGCTCGTCCAGCCTCACGTGCTGCTGGAGCGGGCCGAGCGTGCCGCTGCCGGCGTCCACCCAGATCCGCGAATCTCCGCTCGACACCAGATAGCCCGAGCATGGGTTGTCGGCGCTCGGGTAGGGCGTCGCAGATCCGAGGACCGTGAGGCGAAGAGGCTCGTCGGGCACGGCGAGATGGTACTACCAGCGATCGGTGCGCTGGACCTCGTGCATGAGCTCGATCTTGCGGAAGCCGAACTGCTTGTTGATGCGCTGCATCACGTCGTTGGACGGGTCGGTCCAGGTGTGGATGCTGGTGCGCTCGGGGTGGTCGCGCTGGACGGCGGCGAGGGTGGCGACCTTGAGGGCCAGGCCGAGCTTGTTGCCGCGGTGGGCGGTCTTGACGAAGGTGTCGTCCTGGATGGCCTCGACGCTGCCGTGGGCCAGGAAGATGACCGAGTAGCCGACCAGCTCGCCGGTGAGGATCTCGCGGGCGGCGGCGGTGATGCGGTCGTAGGAGCGGGCGGTGCTCTTCTCGGCCGATCGGATGCGGTCGGCGGTGTGAGCGACCACGTCGTTCTCCGATTTGCCGGGCATCTCCTTGCCCATCTGGTTGCGCAGGCCGACGAACTGGGCGAGCAGGTCCTCGGGCGTGCGGTCCTCCCACATCAGGATCTCGTAGCCGAGCACGTTGAAGGGCTTGTGACGCAGCGGGAGGTCGGCGGCGAGGTGGTCCTCGCGGCGTACGGACTTGAAGCCGAGCGCCCGGGCGAAGGCCAGGGACGACTTCGGGGGGATGGTCACCTCGGCGGTCGTCAGCGTGCGGCCGCTGGTGCGGCGTACGTCGTCGGCGGCCCGCCACAGCTCGGTGCCGACGCCGCGCCAGCGGTGCACGGGCAGGACATGGATGCCGAGCTCGACGATGTGGCTGCGCTCCTCCTCGGGGAGATCGAGCTCGGCGATGCCGATCGTCTCCCCCTGCTCCTTCGCGGCGAGGAGGACGCGGCGGCCGTGATCGTGCGGGGTACGCACGGAGTTTGCCAGCGCCTCGAAGGTGCGGTGCGACGCGTAGGGTCGATCGAAAGCCATCGATGCCGCCTCCACGGCGTACCAGGCCTTCAGAGCGGTGTCATCGTGGACGTCGACGGGGGCGATCACAGACACGGGCACTATCTAACCGTGTCAGGCAAAGCCGAGGGAAATGAGGTCCCCTCCGCCGCACCGCTCACGACCGCTCCCGGCCAAGCGTCGACGCATCATGTCTTTCGGAGCGCGAGCGCGGGCGGGGCCAGGCGGGCACATCGCGGTCCACCGCACTCGTCGGTGAGGTCGACGGTGGCGATGACGTGCTCATCGCCGCCGGGAGTCAGCAGCGAGGCGAGATCGTCGAGCATCAGCTTGGCGCGACGGAACATCGTGAACGTGCCGTCGCCGTCCACGTCTCCCCAGGTGAGGTAGACGAAGCGGGCCCCGCGCCGGCCTTGCACCGCGGCACCTCGGTAGTCGAGCCCCGACTCGATCTCACCTACCTCGATCTCGGTCTGCCAGACCGCGCCGTCGCTGTCGCCGCGTACCAGGTCGACCGGATCCTTTCCCCGCTGGATGCCGACGTGGACGTTGTGGCACGGGGCATCGTCGAGATGCCAGGTCCGGCCGGGGAGGTTGTGGCCACGAATCTCGAGCAGCACCGTGTCACCACACCATCGGATCAGCCGTCGCGGCGCGGACCCGGCGGGTTCGGCGGCCCGCCGTCGTCGGTCTCGTCGGGGTCGGACGGCCCGGTCGTCGGCAGCTCCGGGTCGGGCGGATCGGTCGTCGGGGGCGGAGTGGGTGTCGGAGTCGGCGTGGGCGTCGGCTCCGGCTCCTTGGACGGCTCCGGCTTCTTCGTCGGCTCCGGCTCCTTGGTGGGCTCGGGGTCGGGCGCCGGCGGGACGTAGGGGGCGTGGCCCTCCTCCGGAGCGTCGCCGTCGAGCCAGGCCGGGGGCGGGAACTCCTCGCGCTCGAGCTCGTCGGTCAGCGGGCCCATGATCGCGACCCAGGTGTCGGCCGGGTAGTCGGCGCCGAAGAAGGTGTCGAGCCAGCCGTCGAGGGCGTCGTCGCCGTCGCCTCGGGTGTAGGCGACCGCGGTCGCCAGCTGGGGCGTGTAGCCGACGAACCAGGCCGAGGAGACCTCGTCGTCGGCGTTGGTCGCGGTGCCGGTCTTGCCTGCGGCCGGCTGGACGACGGCGCTGGCCGCCTGGCCGGTGCCGCTGGAGACGACCTGCTGGAGGGAGTACGAGGTGTCCGCGGCGACCTCCTCGTCCATCGCCCGCTTGCCGCTGCCCTTGTCGTCGCGCTCATAGATGACGGTGCCGTCGGCGTCGACCACCTTGGAGACGACGTGGACGTCGTTGTGCGTACCGCCGTTGGCGATGGTGGCGTAGGCGTTGGCCATGTTGATCGGACTGGTCCGGTTCTTGCCGAGCGTGAGCAGGAAGTCCTCAGGGCTGAAGTCGCGCGTCGTCATCCCGATCCCGGGATGCTTCGCATCGGCTTTCTCCGGCGGGAGGCCCGCGGCGAGCGCCATGTCGTAGACGTCCTTGCTCCCGTTGGGCAGCGAGTCGGACATCTCGACGAAGGCGGTGTTGATGGAGTCCTCCATCGCCTGGAGGCTGCTGACGCTGGAGCCGTAGCTGTGACCGTACGGGTCGGCGGCGCTCTGGCCCGAGTTGCGCACGCTCACGCCCGGGAACTCCATCGGCGAGTTGCCGTTCCAGGAGTCCTTGAGCGAGTAGCCCGACTTCAGCGCCGCGGCCATCGTGAACGCCTTCATCGCCGACCCGGCCATCGCACCGGTCGAGGCCCAGTTGATCTGCGAGTCGAGGTAGTCCTGGCCGCCGTAGAAGCCTCGCAGCGCGCCGCTCTTCACGTCGACCGTGGCCGCGCCGACGTGGAGCTCGTCCTTCTCGTTGCCCGGGTCGAAGGCCTTCTTGTCCTCAGGGCGTACGTCCTCGACCGCCTCCTCGGCGGTCTTCATCGTCTTCTTGGTCAGCGTGGTGGTGATCCGCAGCCCGCCACCGTTGATCTCGTCCTCGGACACCAGCGGGGTGCCCTGCTCGTCCTTGAGGCGGAGGAGCTCGTCGCGGACCATCTTGAGGGCATGACCCTTCTGGCCGCCGTAGCGGCTGTCCGAGCGCGGCTTCTTGAACTTCGGCAGCGACTCCTTGGCCTTCTCGCCCTCGGCCGGGTCGACCATGTCCATCTTGACCATCGAGTTGATCACGTAGCGATAGCGGCCGTCGAGCTCGGCGACCGCCTCCTCGCCGTTGCTCGGGTCCAGGTCGTTGGGGTCGTTGAGGATCGCGGCCAGTGCGGCGGCCTCGCGGAGGTTGATGTCGGCGGCCGGCTTGCCGAAGTAGGCGTTCGACGCGGCCTCGACGCCGTAGGCGCCACGGCCGAAGTAGATGGTGTTGAGGTAGCCGGCGAGGATGTCCTCCTTGGACTTCTGCCGGCTGATCTTCAACGAGATGATCGCCTCCTTCACCTTTCGGGTGTAGGTGCGCTCCTGGGTGAGGTAGAGGTTCTTGACGTACTGCTGGGTGATCGTCGAGGCACCGGACTGGGCGCCGCCGGTGTTGTTGTTGACCACCGCGCGCATGATGCCCTTGACGTCGATGCCGCTGTTGTCCCAGAACGTGCGGTCCTCGGCGGCGACCGCGGCGTCCCGCATCAGCTGCGGGATCTCCTCATAGGGAAGCGAGTCGCGGTCCTGAGAGTCGGCGATGTAACGCCCGAGCTCGTCCTTGCCGCCGCGGTAGTAGACGAAGGAGGTCTCCTTCTCGTAGGCCGCGTTGGCGCTGGGGATCTGGATGGCGTTGTAGGCCACGATCACACCCAGGGCGCTGATCAGCGCACCGACCAGGATCACGACGAAGAAGGTCTTCAAGACCTTCTTCCCCCGCTTCTTCTTCGGTGTCGGCGTCGGAATGGGTGTATAAGGCGGATTGCCCTGCCAGCTCAAGATGTTCCCTTCCCCCGCGGTCACAAACGCTCCTAGAGTACGGCCGGCGCCCAGGCACTTCGCGATCCTCGACCCGGTTTCCGGGGTGTCTCAGCCGAGCCACAGCCTGGTCTCAGGGTTCCGCGGACGCACGGAACGGGCCTCTGACCCGGGTCGGCGACGCCGTGTCTGCCCAGGTCAGAGGCCCGTTTACCGGATCACTCAGACCAGACGGTAGAAGGTGCTGTAGTGGTCGGGGGTGAAGTAGACATCACGCGTTGTGGTGTCCACCACGAGCCGGTAGGACTGGCGCTGCGCGCCACATTCGCGCGGGGTGACGTCGAACTCGAGGTAGGCATGGCCCGAGGGCAGCTCGCCCTCGTAGTTGCGGTAGGCGCCACCGGAGAAGTTGCACGTCCCGGTCGGCGGCCAGGTGTGCCAGCCCCGGTTGGACGGGTAGCCGAGCGAGGCCCAGACCCGGTTGGAGTCGAGGGCCTCGGCGCAGCCCTTGTGGGTGCAACTCTCGAACCAGTCGGCCTGGGCGGCGGGCGCCAGCGCGACGCTTCCGGCGAGCAGGCCGGTGGTGGCGACGAGGGCTGCGAGGAGCAGCTTGATCATCGTGAGCACGGAGCGGTTCTTCCCGGACATGAATCCTCCTGAGTGTGCGTTACGGACCCAGGTAATCCTGCTACATGGGTCGCCCGGGTGGGGAGCCCGAAGGTCACGAACCGGTGAACTCTGGGAGCTGAGCGCCCTCGGGAACGCGCCTCACTCCCAGCCACAGTGGAGGGGCAGGAAGTCGTAGAGGGCGGTCTTCTGCGCCTTGGTGAGCGGGAGGAAGTAGCTGGCGTCGTCCGGGACGTCGGGGCCGCCGACATGAATCCGGAAGAGGCTGCCGACCTTGTCGTCGGCCAGGGCGTGCGGGTCGCATCGGGCGGGCAGGACCCGCAGCTCCAGCGTGGTCGGCTCGCCGGTCATCGGAACCGGGGTCGATCGGGGCCAGGTGGGTGTTCCGGGGTCGAGCTGGAAGAGCACTGTGCCCTCCCAGCCGTCGAAGGTGACGTCCGGGAGGGCACCGGTGGGGGCGAAGGTGACCGGCAGGACGAAGACGCTCTGCTTGCCGGCGCCCTCGGTCCGGGGCTCGCCGACGGTGATCTCGGCGGCCTCGGTGAGGGTGCGCTCGGCGCAGTCGCGGTCGAGGAGGCGGTCGACGTTGGCGTACCTGTCCTCGGCCTCGCCCGTGCTGGTGCGCCACTCCCCCGCGTCGTCGCCGGCCGAGCGCCAGGTGATGGTCAGCTCGGCGGCACCACCCTCGCCGCACTTTCCGCTGGGCATGTCGAAGTCGAAGTCCATCTCCGGGTCGACCGGTTCCGAGCCCGCCCAGCGGGCTCGGAACCGGTCGCTGCCCACCTCGAGGCGGGAGACCTCGATCGGGGTGCCGGTGTCGTTGA
Organism: Nocardioides panzhihuensis; assembly: GCF_013408335.1. Lineage (NCBI taxonomy): Bacteria > Bacillati > Actinomycetota > Actinomycetes > Propionibacteriales > Nocardioidaceae > Nocardioides > Nocardioides panzhihuensis. Next base: position 3,406,040 of record NZ_JACBZR010000001.1, read on the forward strand.
TCAGACGTACGTACGCGTCACCGGTGTTGCGCTGCAGCCTGGTCTGGTCGACGTATGCCGTCAGCCCGTCGGGCCAGGCCGTCTCGCGCGGCTCGGTCGTGCCGCAGGCGGCCAGGGTCGACCCGATCAGGAGACCCGCGGCGAGCACGGAGTTTCGGCGCACGGCGGCAGGCTAGCGGAGTGACCGCGCCCTGCACTGCCCGGTCACGAGGTGGATACATGGAACACCTTCGTGGTGATGTCGAGGCCGTCGTGGACGTTGACCGAGACGTAGTGCCGGTCGACGTACCACGGCTGGTCGTCGTCGAGGGTGATCTCGCCGGAACGGAACGAGCCGTCCGGCTCGACGGCGACCGGCACCGGGTCCGTCCGACGGTCGACGTAGACCTTCACCTGGCCGTTCTCGGCGAAGCCCGGGTGTTCGGACAGGTCGATGCGGCCCGTCACGGTGAACGTGTCGCCCGGGAGCGCCGTCACGTGATCAGGCTTCTCGAAGTCGGCGACTGTAAGCGGCGTACGAGTGCCGTCGGGGGCCACCGCGACCGTCTCGCCGCTCAGCGGCAGCGGAGTGGTGTCGTAATTGGTCTTGCCACCGGTCGCCGGGTCGACATAGGTGACGTCTTCGACCACCAGGTCGTCGATGAGCTTGTTCGTCCGGAATCCGGCGAGCAGCGTGCTGCTCGAGTGAAAGACCGAATCACGGTAGTAGACGTTCTCGACGGGTGAGCGCGTGGCGGCGCTGGGGAAGTTGAAGGTGGTCTTCCCGTGCGGCATCGCGGCGGTGGTGCGTACGTTGTCGATGAAGATGTTGCGGATCTTCGGATCGAACACGTCGGTGTTCGCGAACGGCACCGTCTCCCTGTAGTTGGCGTCGAACTCGACCAGGCCGACGATCGCTCGTTCCAGGACGGAGTCACGCACGTAGATGTTCTCCACGTAGCCGCCACGGTTGGAGTTGGTCTTGATCTTGAGGAGCAGCGACAGCCCGGGGCCACCGAAGCGGTTGTCGTGGATGAAGACGTCGCGTATGCCGCCCGACATCTCGCTGCCCATGGAGACCGCCGCCGAACCGCCGCCGTCGTTGCCGAAGTAGGAATCGCGGATGATGATCCCTTCGCTCGGCCGACGGTGCTCTCGCCCGTTCACGTTGCGACCGGCCTTGATGGCGGCCCCGTCGTCGCTGACGATGACGCGGTTGTCCTCCATGATCACGTTCTGGCTCGACTCGGGGTCGATACCGTCGTCGTTGTTCCACCCTCGGCTCTCGAAGTCCCGGGTCTTGTTGCTGTAGATGTCGAGACCTCGGATCAGCACGTTCTTCGAGCTGACCGGATGGACCACCCAGAACGGCGTGTTACGAATCCGGACGTCCTCGATGAGGACGTTCTCGGACTCGTAGGGCTGGACGAACGACGGTCTGAAGGTGGAGGCGAGGGCCTCAGCGTCCTCGGGCGGCGCCACCTGCTGGACCTTCCCGTCGCGCCACACCGGGATCGTCTCCGGGATATGGCCGTCATCGCTGAAGATCCGCTCCTCGAACGGCACGTCCTGGAAGTTCATCGCATTGAGGATTCCCTGCTGGCCGTAGTCGGCATCCAAGCTGCGGTCCTCGACGGACCGCTCTCCCCAGTAGCCCTTCTTCCAAGGACGCCAGTTCCACATGTCCTCCTGCCCGTCGAGGAGCCCACCGCCGGAGACCGCGATGTTGCGCTGACGGAAGGCGTAGATCAGAGGAGAGAAGCTGTAGAGGTCCGTGCCCTCGTAGCTGGTGCGCACGACCGGATAGAACTCGTTGGTCTTGTTGCGCATGAACCGGACCACGGCGTCGGGCTCGATGCGGAGGTTCACGTTGCTGAGCAGGTTGATGGCACCGCTGTAGTAGGCGCCGTCGGCGTTGCGTGATCCGCCGGCGGGGACGACGACCGTGCCCCCGCCGGCCCGGTGACAGTCCTTGATGGCGGCGTTGATCGCGTCGCCGTAGAACCACACCCGGCGACTCTCGTGGACCAACGGCGAGTCGGTCTCGGCCGGGTCGCCGGCCGCGTTGCCCACCGCGTACACCTCCTGCGCCTGACGCACATTCGCCGCATAGTCCGCAGCGGTGACCACGCAACGGCGCTCCGGGAACGTCGGCACATGGTCATAGACCGTGCGCTCGATCTCGTCGTAGCGCTGCTGGTCCCAGTAGATGCCGTCGGGATCCTTCGGACCGGCTGCCATCGCCGGCACGGCCATGACGCCGACCGCGAAGAGCGAGCTGGTGAGCGTCGCGAGCAATCGCTTCATCGTCACTGGCCCTTCGTGAAGGTCCACGCGCCGGAGCCGATCCGGTACGAGGTGACGCCGTTCTCGGTGCCGAGGCTCTCCGGGGCGGCCCGGCCGGGGCCGGTGGCCAGGTAGGAGCCTTCGGGGAGGCGTACGACCGCGGTGACGTTGACCGGGACGGTGGCGCGGAGGGAGACGCCGTCCTCGCCGCGGGTCCAGTCGGATGCGACCCGGCCCCGCTGCGTCGCGACCGAGCCCTTGGCGTGGGTCAGGCCGGTGGCCGGGACGCTGATCTCGACCTCGGCCGCTCCCGGGGCGGTGGTGCGGATCCCGAGGACCGACTCGGTGATGTCGAGGATCCCTCGCGAACCCCAGCCGTGGGAGGCACTGTTGGCCGAGCCGCTCAGCTCCCAGGCCTCGGGGGTGAAGGTGCCACCGCTCGCGAGCCAGCCGGCCCAGCCGTAGTCGTCCTCGTTGGTGAGGAGGTTCAGCACGCCCTCGCCTGCGTCTGCCTCGGCCAGGGCCTCGAGCAGCACGTGCGCGGTCATCGGGCCCTGCTTCATCCCCTGGGCAGCGAGCCGCCCGCCGAGCGCGGGGACGTCCTGCTCCGGCGCGACGCCGAAGGTGACGGCGTACGAGGTGGCGTGCTGTCCGGCGTGGGCCGACTGGGTGCCGTCGGCGAGGAGGCCGTCGACGTAGGTGCCATCGGTCTTGCGCAGCTTCTGGTTCATCCGCGCCGCGAGAGCGTCGGCGTCGGAGCGCAGCGCGGCGACCTCGGCGGCCGGCCGGCCCAGCTCCTCACCGGCCAGAGCGACCTTGCGCAGGACGTCGACGCCGAGCGCGTTGACCGTGGTCCTGGCGGCGGTGCTCATGTCGTAGCCGAAGCGGCCGTGGGCGGGCCAGTCGACGATGCCGTAGAGGTACTGGCCGGAGCCGCCGGAAAGGTTGGTGACCAAGCCCTCGGTCGGGCCGCTGGTGGCGATGTGGCGGCGGATGTAGCCGGCGGTGGCGGTGAGGTTGTCGTAGGTGTCCTCGAGGACGGCCTTGTCGCCGGTCTCGAGGTAGTAGCGCCAGATCCAGTCGGGGACGACCTCGGTGAAGTCGGGGATGTCGCGCTTGCCGTCGCCGTTGGGGTAGACCGCGTTGTAGCGGCCGGCGTCATTTCCGGTGGTCCAGTAGCGCTCCTGGCTGAGCAGGAACTCCCGGATCGCCTGACGGGACGCGACGCGCTCGCGCTGGGAGGACATCAGGCCGATCGAGATGTTGGCGGTGTCGTGCAGGAACTGGCCCTGCTCACGGGTCGGGGTGTCGACGAAGGTCTCCTGGACCGAGTAGCGCAGCGAGCGGTCCATCAGGTCCCAGACGTCGTCCAGGGTGGCGTCGGAGCTCTCGAACGTCGCCGCGCCGTCCTTGTCGTAGGCGGAGTGGACGACGGTGGCGGTCACGTCCTCGGCGGTGATCTCCTCACCGGCACCCGGGATCTCGAGGTAGCGGAAGCCGAGGTGGCCGACGGCCAGATAGTCCTGCTCGCCCGCAGCCTGGGTGTAGGGGAAGGACATGTTGGTGCTCTGCGTCGAGAGGCCGGTGGTCGAGACCCGGCCGGTGTCGGCGAGCTCGTAGCCGGCCCGGATCATGACCTGCCGTCCGGCCGTGCCGTTCTCGAAGTGCACACCGGGTCGCGCCGGGATGATCGTGCCGAAGTCGGCGACGGGGGTGCCGTCGATGGCTCGGAGCATGCGCTCGGGGCGGACGACGGTCTCCTCGAGCCTGGTCTGCTGGCCTTCGAGGCGGGTGAACGGCGCCACCGGGTGGGCACCGACCACCACCGCACCGGACCACTGGGAGTCGTCATAGCCTCGCTCGGTCCAGTCGCCGATCGCCTGGGCGGCCTGGCCGTCGAGGTGCTCGATCCACAGGCCCTCGCCGTTGCGGGTGCCGACCATGACGTACGGAGCGCGGCGGACCTTCCAGGAGCCGTCGGTGACGATCGTGGTCGTCTCGCCGTCGGCGTAGGTGAGGTCGAGCTTCAGGAGTACGCCGGGGATGCCCGCGGCGCGGCCCTGACCGCCGCTGAACCAGTGCAGCTTGACGCCGAGGGAGAGGGTCTCCCCCGGTGTGATCAGGTCGGTGACGTCCGCGGCCTGGTAGTAGCCCTCGCTCGGGTAGCCGAAGTTGCTCATCCGGTCGGCTTGCTCGCCGCCGAGATAGAGCTCGGCGGTGTGGCTGGCCGACAGGTAGCTGCGCGCGCTGACGATCTTGCCTGCCGGGACCTCGACCTCCGTGCGTGCCAGGGTCCACTCGTCGCGCTCCTGGGCCGGGTTGCCCGCGGTGCCCGGTGGGCGCCGGATCCAGCTGGCGCCGCCCCAGTCGGTGTCGTCGAGACCGGTCTCGAAGGCGGCACCGGCCGACCATCGCGACGGTGCCTTGCGGCGGTCCCAGGTCTTGACCCGCCAGGTGTAGCGGCTGCCGGGCTCGAGGGTCTCGCCGGCGTAGTCGACGTAGGCCTGCTGCGCCGAGGACACCTTCTCGGAGTCCCAGACGAGCTCACCGGCCGCGTCGCGTACCTCGAGCTTGTAGGCGGACTGCACCTCGTTGGCGTCGCTGTCCTGAGGCAGCCAGCCGAACCGTGGCGTCAGATCCGTGTTGAGCGGGTGGGTGAGGTCGTCGACGGTCAGGCCGGCGGGGGCTGCGGGTGCGGTGTTCGCGGTCGCCGCCCCGGTCGGGGTCACGGCCGCCGCGAGGCTGGTGACGACGAGGGCGCTGGTGACGACCGCGGCCAAGCGGAGCTTCATGGGGTCCTCCGGAGCGGATTGATACGTTTCACTGCTTGTCTGAAGACTATGGCGCTCGTCACACAAGTGGAAGAGTCGGGCGGTGGCCGGATCCGGTCAAGCACGCCGAGACGTCAGTTTCTGGCGCCGAAGCGTCAGTTCTTGCGTACGAAGAGTCGGTTCTCGAGCGCGAGAGTCGACTTCTGACGGCGGTGTGGGAATTCAGAAACCGACGTCTCGCGGTCAAGAACTGACTTCTCGGGGTCAGAAACTGACGTCTCGGGGTCAGGAAATGACGTCTCGGGGTGGGGTTATCAGGACGTGGAGGGTGCGGGGGCCGTGGACGCCCTCGACGCGGTCCAGCTCGATGTCGCTGGTCGCTGACGGGCCGCTGATCCAGGTCTGGGGGCGGGAGGGGTCGAGGAGGGCGATGGCGTCGGGTACGTCGGCGACCACCTGGTCCTCGCGGACGACGCAGATGTGGGTGTCGGGGACCAGCGAGATGGCCCGGCGGCCCTGGTCGGGGGTGTGGTCGAGGACGATCGTGCCGGTCTCGGCGATGCCGACCCGGGCCTCGGTGACGACCGCCGCGATCAGGTCCAGCCGCGCGGCGGTGAGGGTGCCGTCGTCGACGATCGCGTCGGGAATGCGGATCGACAGGCCGGGCGGGACGATCACCTGGCCGGTCGGGAGGGCGGCGGCGATCCGGTCCTCGAGATCCTCGGCCGAGCAGCGTTCGACGACGGCGCGGTAGTCCGCGACCCGCTCGGCGAAGAGGTCGACGAGCTCGGGGTTCGCGACGGGGTGGACCTCCCGCGGAGCGCTGGTCTCGACAGGATCGACCGTCGAACCGGCCAGCGCTTCGCGGACTCGGGCGAGGATCTCGCTGCGTGCGTCGGTCATGCGTCGTCCTTCCGGCCACCATCAGTTCGTTGCCACCAGTCCCGGAAGCTCTCCCCCGGCGCGTCGGGCAGGTCGCGGGCGCCGGTCCAGGCGGTGGGGCCGAAGCGGCGTGCGAAGCGCATGCCGAGACCGGTGAGACGCTCGAGGGCGGAGAGGCGGCGCGAGCGCTTCAGGACGTACGCCGCCCCCTTCATCGCCATCGCCTCCGGCTTCGGCACGCCACCCCGGTGGGCGTCGACGACCTGGGCACGCTGGTCGACCAGCACCGAGGGGATGTCGATGCGTACCGGGCAGACCTCGAAGCAGGCTCCGCACAGCGAGGAGGCATAGGGCAGCGAGTCGATCTGGTCGTCGTGCCCGACACCCTTCAGCAGCGGGTTGAGGATGGCGCCGATCGGACCCGGGTAGACCGAGCCGTACGCATGGCCGCCGGTGCGCTCGTAGACCGGGCAGACGTTGAGGCATGCCGAGCAGCGGATGCAGCGCAGCGCCTGCCGTCCGACCTCGTCGGCGAGCGCACGGGTGCGGCCGTTGTCTAGGAGCACCACGTGCACCTCCTGGGGGCCGTCGCCCGGGGCGATCCCGCTCCACATCGAGGTGTAGGGGTTCATCCGCTCGCCGGTCGAGGACCTCGGCAGGAGCCGGAGCATGGGGTCTAGGTCCTCCCAGCGGGCGACGACCTTCTCGATGCCGACCACCGAGACCAATACGTCGGGCAGGGTCAGGCACATCCGGCCGTTGCCCTCCGACTCGACCACGACGAGGGTGCCGGTCTCGGCCACCGCGAAGTTGGCGCCGGAGACCCCGACCTTGGCGCGCAGGAACTTCTCGCGCAGGTGCTCCCGGGCGGCAGCCGCGAGGACGGCCGGCTCGTCGGTGAGGTCGTCGGGCGCAGGTCGGCCCGCGGCCCCCATCTTGGAGCGGAAGATGTCCCGGATCTCGGCTCGGTTGCGGTGGATCGCGGGCACGAGAATGTGCGATGGCAGGTCGTCGCCGAGCTGCACGATCAGCTCGGCCAGGTCGGTCTCCCAGGCCGCGATGCCCTCCTCGGCCAGCGCCTCGTTGAGGCCGATCTCCTGGGTCACCATCGACTTGACCTTCACGACCTCCGTCGCGGCGTGCGCCTTCGCGATGCCGGCGACGATCGCGTTGGCCTCGGCGGCATCGCGGGCCCAGTGGACGGTCGCGCCGTTCGCGGTGAGGGTCTCCTCGAGGCGTACGAGCTGGGTCTCGAGGTCGAGCAGGGCGCGCTCCTTGACCGCGGCGCCGGCCAAGCGCAGCTCCTCCCAGTCGGGGACCTCGGCGACGACCTTGGCCCGCTTGGCACGGATGGTGCTGGTCGCATGGGCGAGGTTGTGCCGAAGCTGGGAGTCGGCCAGCGCCTCGCGCGCGGCCTCGGGGAAGACCGGCATCCCGACGAACGTCCCGGTCATCGGGTCACCTCCTCGGTCGAGGCGAGGATCTCGGCGAGGTGGACGGTGCGTACGCCCGAGCGCTGCCGGGAGAGCACGCCGCCGATGTGGGTGAGGCAGGAGTTGTCGCCGGCGACCACGATCTCGGCTCCGGTCCCCCGGATGTGACGGGCCTTGTCGGCCCCCATCGCGATCGAGGTGTCGGCGTTCTTGACCGCGAACGTGCCGCCGAAGCCGCAGCACTCATCGGCGCCGGGCAGGCCGACCAGCCGAATCCCCCTGACCGCCTCCAGCAGTCGCTGGGGCCGGTCCCCCACGCCCAGCATCCGCAGCGAGTGGCAGGTCGGGTGGTAGGTGACCCGGTGCGGGTAGTAGGCGCCGACGTCCGTCACGCCGAGCACGTCGACGAGGAACTCGGAGAGCTCGTAGACCTTCGGGGCGATCTCCGCGACGGCCTCTTGGAGGGCCTCGTCGCCGGAGCGGACAGCCACGATCGAGTGCTGGTGGCGTGCCGACCCGGCGCAGGATCCGGACGGGGTGACGACGGCGTCATAGCCGGCGAAGGCGTCCACGAACGTACGCAGCACTGGGACCGCCTCGTCCAGATAGCCGGTGTTGACCATCGGCTGCCCACAGCACGTCTGCGCCTGCGGGAACTCGACCTCGACGCCGAGCCGGCGCAGGAGGCGTACGACGGCCTGACCCGTGCTCGGGTAGAGCGCGTCGTTGATGCACGTGACCATCAGCGCGACTCGCATCCGGCATGCCCCCTTCGTCTTTTCTTGCCCATCAAATCAGTTCAGCACAGCTCCGGATCAGATCGGTTCAGATCAGCCCGGTGCGTACGGCCCTCACGACCGCTTCCACACTCGTCCCCGCGCCCAGCGAGTCGGCGGCCGCCCGCAGCCGGCGCCGTACGGTGCGCTCGGAGATACCCAGCTCACGCGCGATCCGCTCGATCGTGTAGCCCCGGGCGAACAGTGCCAGCACCTCCACCTCGTCCGACGGAAGGTCGGTCGAGGCGGACGGTCGTGCATCGCCCGAGGCTGCCACGGTTCACTCCTGTCTCAGCATGACGCCGACTGGTAGGTGGGCCGGAGGGCGGGTGCGTGACGGGGACGACATCGTGCTCATCCGGTCACCACCTTCTCGACGTAGGGCACCAGACGCACCGGACCGGCGAGCCCGTAGCTCTGCCTGGTCGCGACGCCGTAGACCGACGGGGTGACGGTGCGCAGCCGGTTGAGCAGCGTCGAGGCCACCTCGATCTCGATCGTGTTGGCGCCGGGCCCCAGGACGTGGCCGAGGTCGACGACCGGGTCCATCGGGTCGAGCGCGGGCAGCAGCTCGCCGTTCACACGCACCCGGAAGGTGTCGTTGACCTCGCCGAGCTCCAGGTAGGCACCGTCGTCCGCCGTCCAGTCGGTGCCGAGGTCGACGCTCGTGCGATAGCGACCGATGCCGGAGACGTCCTCGGAGCCGGAGATCTTCGACCAGGCCTGGAGCGAGGCGAGGTCGCGGGTGGTGCTCTCCTTGGTCGTCGCGAGGTCCTTCGGATCAGCCGAGTACGCGGGCTTCCAGTCCTCGAGCTCGAGGCTCCACGACTGCGGCACGACGGGCTCGCGGACGCGATCGACTACGACCTTCGCCGTACGTCCGTCGGCCAAGGTGAGCTCGAACGCACCGGCCGTCGTCGTACGCAGCGCGGCGTTGGCGCCCCGCGCCACCACGGTCTGACCAGCGGTGGCGACGGGGAGTACGGAGCGGGCGACGCCCGCGCCCGGGGCCGCGAGGGCGACCACGGTGGACTGGCCGGGGACCAGGTCGATGCGGACCCGAATGCGGTCTCCGGCGCGCTCGTAGGCGGCGATCCGGGTGGTCTTCCCCGTCCATGCGTCCAGCAGCCACGGGACGGCCGTCCGGTCGGCGGCAGTGAGCCAGACGTCCTGCTGCACCGGGTTGAGCCGCCGGTTCTCGGCATGCCGGGCGTTGGCCAGATAGTAGAGGTCGATCTTGCCCGCGCTGCGGCGCACGTGCATCACCGTGGAATCGGCGTGCTCGACATCGCGTACGACGCCGAGGGCTGCCAGCGCGCCGCCGACCTCTGCCTCGGGGACGGTGCGGGTGGTGGCCAGCGCGCCGACCTCGGCCATCAGCGAGCGGACCTCCGCGGTCGCCGCGGCGTCGTCGCGACCGGCCGCGGTCGCCTGCGACCAGTCGCCGATGAGCACGATCGGCAGGCCCTTGCGGCCGAGGGCGAGCAGTCGCTTCGCACCGTCGACGTCCATCGTGAACACGTTGCCGCGCAACGAGTCCGGGCCGACGACGACTGCCTTGTAGGCGGGGCCATCGGGAGCCAGCCGTCCGTTCGCGAAGTCGACACCGTCGAGCGCGAGCAGCGACGAGCTGACGAAGGAGTGCGACCAGCCGAGCTTGGTGCCGTTGTTGGTGATCCACTGCGGGCCGATGCCCGTCGACGCCCAGCCCTTGTGCCGCCAGAACGCGATGTCGTACTTCGGGGCGCCGGTCTGCAGCACCAGCTGCGTCCGGGCGAGGTAGGCGGCAATGCCGGGGACGTGCTCCCACTGCGGAGTGCGCGGCCCCCATGCCTCGCCGAAGCCGATGGCGTTGTTGTAGTACGGCGAGAACGCGGCGAAGCCGGGCCAGGTGACGTCGGGCGCCTTCGCGTAGGGGAAGCCGTGGATCATCAGCTGGTTCACGCCGGCGGCGAAGATGCTGTTGATCGTGAAGAGCGCCTGGTTCTGGGCGGTCGGGCTCGTGCTGTTCGCGCCCCAGGTCGTGTTGTAGGCGGCGCCGTTGTAGCAGATCGCCTCGCAGGACAGGATCTTGTGGCCGGCCAGGTCGCGGCCCGCGGCCATGACCCGGTAGTCGTCGAGGTTCTTGAAGCCGAGCGACTCCGTCTCGGGCACGTCGACCACCGCGGAGTGCTGCATGGTGTCGGTCTCCAGGCCGTAGGGCTGGATCCGGATCCCCATGCCGAGCGTCTTGGCGAACTCCTGCATCGGGCGCAGGTGCTGGTCGCGGTAGAGGTCGGAGAGCACGATGTTGAAGTCGTCCCGGACCTCGTTGGTACGCAGGCCGTCTGCCGTCGCGGGGTCGGTGGCCGCCATCGAGAACTGGTACTTCTCGTCCTTCTCCAACACGTTCGGCAGCCACGGCCGCAGGTCGTAGCCGTGCTTCGCCTCGAACTCGTCGAGCAGGTCCCTTGTCCAGACCGTCGCTTCGGTCTCGATCTCGAGGGAGTCCTCGAAGAGGTAGCCGCCCGCGGCGCGCAGCAGCGTCCGCAGCTCGCCGTCGAGCACCCGGTCCTGCCACAGGTCGATGACCTTCTGGGCGCCCCGGCGGCTGAAGTGGTCGACGACGTAGGAACGGGGCGAGGTGTGCGGACCCGCCTCGGGCTCCTGGCCCGAGCCGCGCTGCCAGGTCGCCAGCAGCACCCAGGTGGCACCGGCCGGGTCTGCAGGAGCGGTCCAGGTGAGGTGCTCGCCCTCGACGTCTGCGCTGAGGTCGAGGTAGGAGGCCGGGTCGAGGATCGTGCTGGTGATGTTGTTGTTGCGGTCACGTACGTAGCCGGTGACCCGGTGCGCCTGGACGGTCACCAGCTCCGCGCGGGTCGCTCCGGCCGAGGCCTCCACGACCGGCTCGGGTAGGGCCTCGTCGTAGGTCGACCCGGCGGTGACCGTCGCCTGCCCGTGCACCAGCTCGGTGCAGGCCGCCTCGTCGTCCGGCGTGATCGTCGGGACCGCGGCCGGCCACGAGGGACCGACCGTCACATCGACACGGACGTCCCGCTCGGCCGCCTGCGCGAGGGCGGCCTTGACGCCGGCCACCCACGGAGCGGTCCCCCAGCCGTGGGTCGCGGTGTCGATGTCGATGCCGCGGGCGCGGAGGCTGTGCGTGACGTCGGCGATCTCGAGGACCCCGAATCCGGCGTCGGCGACCTGGTCGACCTCGCGGACGATCTCGGCCGGGTCGACGAGGCCGTGCGGCCACCACCAGCGAAAGCCCGCCGCGGTGGCCGTGCCCGGTCGGCGGAACGCCTTGACGAGCTGCGCCGGCAGACCGGCCGAGCCGGGAGCGGCGGCCGCCGCGGAGACCACGAAAGGGCTGCCGAGGACGGTGGCGGCGCCGAGGGTGGCAGCGGCAGCGCCGAACAACGTACGCCGGTCGAGCCGGGGGTCGGGGAGCGAGTCGGTCATGTGGGGGCCTTCCGGGCGGTGGAGGTCGATGGTCAGGACGGCAGCCGGGCCTCGGCGGCGGCCCAGTCGAGGCCGTCGCGCGGCTCGAAGCGGCGTACGTCGTAGGAGCGGCGGATGAGGTCTCGCATCGCGGGCAGGTCGGGCAGGTCGGCCCCGAGGGCGCGGCCCTGGACCAGGACGTTGCCCAGCGCGGCCGCCTCGACCGGTCCGGCGAGGACCGGCAGACCGCAGGCATCGGCGGTGAGCTGGCAGAGCAGCTGGTTCTGCGAGCCGCCGCCGACGACGTGGACGACCTCGGGCGAGGTGCCGGCGAGGGCGGCCGCGGTGCGGACGTGTCGTCGGTAGGCGACGGCGAGGCTGTCGAGGATGCAGCGGGTGATCGCGGCCGGCGAGTGCGGGATCGCCTCCCCGGCCTCCGCGGCCAGCGCGGCGATCCGCTCCGGCATGGGGTCGGCAGACGTGCCCGGCGCGAGCAGCCGCGGGTCGTTGATGTCGACCACCGTACGCAGCGGCTCGAGCTCGGCCGCGGCGGCGAGCAGCGGGCCCAGCTCGGCGGCCGGGTAGCGCCGCTCGCTCCAGGAGCGCAGCGACTCGGACAGGACCCACAGGCCCATCACGTTCTTGAGGAACCGGATGGTCCCGTCGATGCCGACCTCGTTGGTGAAGTCGGCGAGCCGGGCCTCCTCGGTCAGCACCGGCCGGTCGAGCTCGAGGCCGACCAGCGACCAGGTCCCGGACGAGATGTAGGCGAAGTCGCGGGCTTCCGCGGGGACGCCGACGACCGCCGAGGCGGTGTCGTGCGAGCCCACCGCGACCACGGGCACGTCGCCGGAGACGCCCAGGTCCTGGGCGACGTCGGGCAGCAGCGGGCCGAGGAGAGAGCCCGGGTCCCGAAGGGGCGGGAGGACCCCCTCGGGAAGCCCGAGCTCCCGGCACAGGTCGACCGCCCAGGTGCCCTGACGGACGTCGTAGAGCTGGGTGGTCGAGGCGTTGGTGCGCTCCGCGCCGATCGCACCGGTGAGCCAGTAGCCGAGGAGGTCCGGCAGCAGCAGCATCGTCTCGGCGGAGTCGAGCGCGGTGGTGCCGCGCGCCGCGACGAGCTGGTAGAGCGTGTTGAACGGGAGCTGCTGGATGCCGGTGGTGCCGTAGAGCGTGGCCGCGCCGATCTGGGCGAGGACCTTCTCCGCGACCCCCTCGACGCGGGCGTCGCGGTGGCTGAAGACCTGGCCGAGGAGCTGGCCGTCGTGGTCCAGCAGCCCGTGGTCGATGGCCCAGGAGTCGATCCCGATGCCGTGCAGCGGCCCGGTCCGGGCCACCTCACGGATGCCGGCGAGCATCTCGCGGTGGATGCCGAGCACGTCCCAGAAGAGCGAGCCGCGGACACGTACCGCACCGTTGGGGAAGCGGTGCAGCTCGTCGATCTCGACCCGGTCGCCACGGATCCGGCCGGACATCACCCGGCCGGAGGTGGCACCCAGGTCGACTGCCGCGACCCTGACGTGTCGACTCATCCGGCTCATCGCAAGAAGGCGGCGGCCACGCCTGCGTCGACGGGCACGTGCAGTCCGGTGGTGTGGGTCAGGTCGGGGCCGCAGAGCACGAAGACGGCGTTGGCGATGTTCTCCGGCAGCACCTCGCGCTTGAGCAGGGTGCGCTGGGCGTAGAACTTGCCGAGCTCCTCCTCCGGGACCCCGTAGACCTCGGCCCGCTTGGCGCCCCAGCCGCCGGCGAAGATGCCGGAGCCCTGGACCACCCCGTCGGGGTTGATGCCGTTGACCTTGATCCCGTACGCACCGAGCTCGGCGGCCAGCAGGCGGACCTGGTGGGCCTGGTCGGCCTTGGCCGCGCCGTACGCGACGTTGTTGGGACCGGCGAAGAGCGAGTTCTTCGAGGAGATGTAGACGATGTCGCCGCCCATCTCCTGCTCGATCAGCACCTTCGCTGCCGCCTTGGAGACCAGGAACGAGCCCTTGGCCATCACGTCGTGCTGGAGGTCCCAGTCGCGCTCGGTGGTCTCCAGCAGGGACTTGGACAGCGACAGGCCGGCGTTGTTGACGACCAGGTCGACACCGCCGAACGCGAGCACCGCCGCGTCGAACATCGCCTGCACGGCCGCCTCGTCGGAGACGTCCGCGGCGAGGCCGACGGCGACGTCGGGGCCGCCGATCTCGGCGGCCGCAGCCTCGGCCTTGGCGAGATCGAGGTCGGCGATCACGACACAGGCACCTTCGGCGGCGAGCCGCTTCGCGGTCGCCTTGCCGATGCCGGAGGCCGCGCCGGTGACCAGGGCGACCCGGGTCGCGAGCGGCTTGGGCGCCGGCATCCGCTGGAGCTTGGCCTCCTCGAGCGCCCAGTACTCGATCCGGAACTTCTCCGACTCCTCGATTGGGGCGTACGTCGAGAGCCCCTCGGCACCGCGCATCACGTTGATCGCGTTGAGGTAGAACTCCCCCGCCACCCGCGCGGTCTGCTTGTTCTTCCCGAAGGAGAACATCCCGACGCCGGGCACCAGGACGATGAGCGGGTCCTTGCCGCGGATCGCGGGGCTGTGAGCATCCGCGTGCCGGTCGTAGTAGGCCTGGTAGTCCTCGCGGTAGCCGACCGCGAGCTCCTTCAGCCTGGCGATGCTCTCCTCGACGGAGGCTGTGGCCGGAAGGTCGAGGACCAGCGGCTTGATCTTGGTGCGCAGGAAGTGGTCGGGGCAGGAGGTGCCGAGCTCGGCCAGGCGCGGGTGGGCTTCGCTCGCGAGGAAGTCGAGGACCACATCGGAGTCGTCGAAGTGACCGACCATAGGCTGGTCCGCCGAGGCGATGCCACGGATCGTGGCGGCGAGAGCAGCTGCCTTCGTACGCCGCTCCCCCTCCGGCAGGGACTGATAGCCGTCGAGCGCGGGACCGAACGGCTCCACCTTGCTGTGCTCTTCGATGTAGGCGGCGGCCGTGTCGATGATCCAGAGCGAGTTCTTCTCGGCCTCCTCGGAGGTGTCGCCCCACGCGGTGATGCCGTGGCCGCCGAGGACGCAGCCGACTGCCTGCGGGTTCTTGGTCTTGATCTCGGCGATGTCGAGGCCGAGCTGGAAACCGGGGCGGCGCCACGGCACCCAGACGACCTGGTCGCCGAAGATCGACGTCGTCAGCGCCTCACCGTCGGTGGCGGTCGCGATCGCGATGCCGCTGTCGGGGTGGAGGTGGTCGACGTGGGCGGCGTCCACGAGCCCGTGCATCGCGGTGTCGATCGACGGCGCCGCGCCGCCCTTGCCGTGCAGGCAGTAGTCGAACGCGGCGACCATCTCGTCCTCGCGCTCGACACCGGGGTAGACGTCGACGAGCGCACGCATCCGGTCCAGGCGGAGGACGGCGAGGCCGCTCTCCTTGAGCGTGCCCAGGTCACCGCCCGAGCCCTTCACCCAGAGCAGCTCGACGTCCTCGCCGGTCACGGGGTCGGTCGCGATGCCCTTGGCGGAGGTGTTGCCGCCGGCGTAGTTGGTGTTCTTCGGGTCGGCGCCGAGACGGTTCGAGCGCGCGATCAGTTCTTCTGCGGTGGTCATGACCATCCTGCCTGTGTGCCGCCGACTCGGGCGGTCTCGATCTGTTCCTGGTAGCCGCTGGCGAGGTAGGCGCGCATCGGGTCCGCGGCCAGGCCGCGGCTCTCACGCCATTCGCCGAGATCGGCGCGTACGTCGGTGTAGAAGGCGTCCATGAAGATCTCGTTGGCCAGGAGTACGTCGCCGTCCTCCTGTGCCTTGGCGAGAGCGTCGGTGTCGAGCAGCAGTGCCCGGGCGGACATCTCCTGGACGTTGAGCACCGAGCGGATCTGGCCCGGGATCTTCTTCTCGATGTTGTGGCACTGGTCGAGCATGAACGCGACCCCGCCCTCGGCCACGGACTTGAACCCGCCCCCACGAACCACCTCGACGATGATCCGGAAGAGCTGGAACGGGTCGGCCGCGCCGACGATCAGATCGTCGTCGGCGTAGAAGCGGCTGTTGAAGTCGAAGGAGCCGAGCTTCCCCAGCCGCAGCAGCTGCATCACGATGAACTCGATGTTGGTGCCGGGTGCGTGGTGGCCGGTGTCGAGGCAGACCGCGGCACGCTCGCCGAGCGCGCTGACCTGGGCGAACGACGTGCCCCAGTCCGGGACGTCGGTGTGGTAGAACGCCGGCTCGAAGAACTTGTACTCCAGCACCATGCGCTGGTCCTCACCGAGACGCTCATAGATGGTCGCCAATGACTCAGCGAGCCGGTCCTGGCGGCCGCGCATGTCGGCCTGGCCCGGGTAGTTGGACCCCTCGGCGAGCCAGATCTTCAGGTCGCGCGAGCCCGTCGCGTCCATCACCTCGATGCACTCGAAGTGATGGTCGATCGCCTTCTGCCGGATCTTCGCGTCGGTGTGGGTGAGCGCACCGAGCTTGTAGTCGTCGTCCTGGAAGGTGTTGGAGTTGATCGTGCCGAGCGCGATCCCCTGGTCCTCGGCATAGGTGCGCAGGGCCGCGTAGTCGTCGACTCGGTCCCACGGGATGTGCAGCGCCACGCTCGGCGCCAGGCCGGTGAAGCGGTGCACGGTGGCCGCGTCGGCGATCTTCTCCTCAGGGGTGCGCGGAGTTCCGGGGGTGCCGAAGACCTTGAACCGGGTCCCCGAGTTTCCGTAGGCCCATGAGGGGACCTCGATCTCGAGAGCGGCCAGGTCGCCCGAGATCTGGTCGAACGTCGTCATCGGTGAGCCTCTCTGTGTGCGGTTGAAAGGTTTCAAATCGCGGATCCGACGTTAGTGGCGCACGTCACGTGCGTCAAGAGGAGCGTGGAGTTCGTTGCGTTTCAGCACTCCCCGCGAGACGTCAGCTTCTGACCGCGAGAGGTCAGTTCTTGGCCACGAGACGTCAGTTCCTGGCCGCGGTCCCATTCCGCGTACAGGAATCGACGTCTCGCACTCAGAAACTGACTTTTCGGCGTCAAGAACTGACCCCTCGGGGTCGAGAACTGACTCCTCGGGGTCGAGAACTGACTCCTCGGGGTCGAGAACTGACGCTTCGGGGTCAGGGGCGACCTAGCTGGTCCTCGAGGTGGAAGACCTCCTCGAGGCGCAGGAAGCCCTCGTCGGGCGCGATACCGTCGAGATCCTCGAAGAACTCCGCCATCTCCGCCTGCCAGCGGGCATTGACCTCGGTCGCCGCCATCCCAGCCTGGGCGGCCTCGATGGAGGGAGTCTCGACATAGCCGATGAGCACCCCGTCGGGTCGGAGGAACAGCGAGTAGTTGTGCCACCCGGTCTCCGCGAGCGCCCGCAGCATGTCGGGCCAGACGGCGGCATGACGCTGCTTGTACTCCTCGATGCGCTCGACCTTGACCTGCAGCTGAAAGCAGACGCGCTCCATGACGACCTCCGATGAAACGATTTAGACACGGACGCTAGTTAGCATGCCCAAATCGGTCAATCGGGCGTGCCGCGCTTCCTCGTCACAGCGCCAACCAGGCCCTATGCTGCGATTGAACGTTTCAGGAAGGAGCCCAGGTGGCGATCACCCCGGCTGCGGGCTCATCTCGCAGCGCCTCGGTCAAGGATGTCGCGGCCACCGCCGGCGTCTCTCTCGGCACCGTGTCCAACGTGCTCAACCGCCCCGAGCGGGTCAGCCGAACCACACGCGAGCGGGTGGAGCGGGCGATGGCAGACCTCGGATTCGTACGCAACGAGTCCGCCCGGTCGTTGCGCACCGGCAGCACCCATTCGCTGGCCTACGTCATGCTCGACGCCGGCAACCCGTTCTTCACCGACGTGGCCCGTGGCATCGAGCTGGCCGCCGAGACGGCCGGGCTCTCGCTGTTCCTGTGCAACAGCGACGGCCGCTCGGCCCGCGAGGGCGCACACCTGGCCCACCTGCAGCAGCAGCGCGTCCAGGGCATCTTGATCACCCCGGTCGACCCCGACGATCCGCAGATCGACCAGCTGATCGAGCGCGGCACCCCGGTCGTCATCGTCGACCGCACCCGTGCGGGGTCCTCCTTCTGCTCCGTCGCCGTCGACGACGTCCTCGGCGGGCGGCTCGCCGTCGAGCACCTCATCGACGTCGGACACAAGCGGGTGGCGTACGTCGGTGGCCCGGAGTCGATCGGACAGGTCCGCGACCGCGGCGAGGGTGCCCGGCAGGCCTGGGCCGAGGCCGGACTCCCGCCCGAGGACCTGGTGACGCTCTCCTGCGAGGCCCCCACCGTCGCCTGTGGTCGCGCCGCCGGCGAGCGGCTCGTCGGGCTGCCCGCGCGACGCCGCCCCACCGCCGCGTTCTGCGCCAACGACCTGCTCGCGCTCGGACTGCTCCAGCAGACGATCTCCAGCGGCCGGACCGTGCCCGGCGACCTCGCGATCGTCGGCTACGACGACATCGAGTTCGCCGCAGCCGCGGCCGTGCCGCTCACCTCCGTGCGGCAGCCGCGCCACGACCTCGGCCGCCGTGCCGCCGAGCTGCTTCTCGACGAGGTCGGCGAGCCTGGGCACCAGCACGAGCAGGTCGTCTTCACCCCCGAGCTCGTCGCCCGCGCCTCGACCCTGGGCCGTCTCTCCTGACAGACGCATGAAGCCCAGCCCCTGCGCTGCGTGAAGAACGCCGCCGAGCTGTCTTCACAGCTCGGCGGCGGACTGGGGTAACTGCTCGGACCTCAGAAGTCGAAGTCGTCGATGTTCGACTCGTCGAAGACGGTCGGCTCGCCGAGGACGACGACGCCGTCGGCGCCGACGGTGTACTCCCCGAGGTCACCGGCCTCGAACTTGTCGCCCTCCTTGCCCTCGATGTCACCGGAGGCGAGCGCGTCGGCGGCGTACGCGGACAGGTAGCCGAGCTGCTCGGGGTCCCACAGCGCGAAGGACTTCACGGTGCCGTCCTTGATGTACTCCCGCATCTGGTTCGGGGTGCCCAGACCGGTCAGCGCGACCTTGCCCTTGTACTGCGAGTCGGACAGGTAGCGCGCGGCCGCCGCGATGCCCACCGTGGTCGGGCTGATGATGCCCTTGAGGTTCGGGTGGGACTGCAGCAGACCGGCGGTCTTGTCGAACGACTTCTGGTCGTCGTCGTCACCGTAGACGGTCTGGACGAGCTTGATGTCGGGGTGGTTGGCAGCCAGCTCCTCCTCCATCAGCTTGATCCACTCGTTCTGGTTGGTGGCGTTGGCCGCCGCGGAGAGGACCGCGACCTCGCCCTTTCCACCGATCTGCTCGGCGATCAGGTCGACCTGGCTCTTGGCGATGCCGGCGGCGTCGGCCTGACTGACGAAGACGTCGCGGAACTGCGGCTCGGTGTCGGAGTCCATCGTGACGACCTTGGTGCCGGCGTTGCGAGCCTCCTCGAGGGCGTCACCGATGGCGGTCGGGTCGTTGGCGGAGACCACGAGCGCGCCTGCCCGCTGCTGGGTCGCGGTGTTGATGAAGCTGACCTGGGAGTCGGGGGTCGACTCGGTCGGGCCGACCTGCGCCCACTTCGTGCCGATCTCCTTCGCGGCATTCTTGCCACCCTTGTCGGAGGCGTCGAAGTAGGGGTTGCCGAGGTTCTTGGGGATGAAGGTGATGCTGCTGGTGTCGCCGCCACCCTCGCCTTCGTCGCCGCTACCGCTCCCGCCGCCACAGGCGGACAGGGCGAGGCCGAGGGCCGCAACGATGGCGACGGCACTGCCTGCGCGTCGGAACTTGCTGGTCATGTCACTCACTCCGTTTTCTTTGAGGAGACTGCTTTGAGGATGGTTCATCCGAGCTGTGTTGCCGGCGATAGGTGCCGACGATGCGACCGGTCCAACCGAGAACGCTGGCCGCGATGACCGCTGCGATGAGAAGTACGCCGGTGATGATCTGGATGATGTTGGCGCTGAGCCCGTCCAGGCGCAGCGCGCTACCGATCGTGCCGATGAGGACGACACCGGCGATGACCCCAGGGATGGCCCCTCGACCACCGAAGATGGACACCCCACCGAGCAGCACCGCCGCCACGACCTGGAGCTCCAGCCCGGTGGCGTTGTCGCCCCGCGCGCTGCCGTAGCGCAACGTGAAGTAGATGCCCGCCAGCCCCGAGACCAGCCCGCTGAGCGTGAACAGGATCAGCTTCGTACGGTCGACGTTGACGCCCGAGAAGCGAGCCGCGTCCTTGCTGAGACCGGCGGCGAAGATGCCGCGCCCGAAGGGCGTGAAGTGCAGGACCACGGCGAAGATCACGATCAGGGCGACCAGGGGAACCGTCATCAGCGGGATCTGACTGTCGCCGATCCGAGCCTGTACGAGGTCGCCCCAGGCGTCGGGCCAGTCGGTGATCGCCGTGGTGCCGAGCGCACCGACGGCGATGCCGCGGAAGAGCGCCATCGTGCCGATCGTGACGGCCAGCGACGGCAGCCCGAAGCGGGTGACGAGCACCCCGTTGAAGGCTCCCGCGACCGCACAGGCGAGCAGGGCGAGCACCATCGCGGCGACCATCGGCACACCCTCGCGGTGCAGCACCCCGAACAGGACGCTGGAGAGCCCGACGACGCTGGCCACGGAGAGGTCGATCTCGCCGGTGATGATGATCAGCGTCATCGGCAGCGCGATCAGCAGGATCGGCGTGACGTCCAGGACCAGGAAGTAGACCGTGATCGGGTCGGAGAAGTTGAGGATCACGATCGACGCGTACGTCCACACCACCACGAGCAGTGCGATGATCGCCGCGTCCCTGGTCATCAGGGTGCGCTGCCACCACGGCTTGGCGTGAGCGGCGTACGTCCGGGCCGGTGTCTTCTCGGCAAGCAGACTCATGCCGCCACCTCCGTCGAGGGGAACAAAGCGTACGGACGTGGCGGCCTGAGGCTTGTTATCGTTCGCTGGCGCTCACTCATGACTCTTCCCTCTCTGCGAGAAGCTTGTCGTGCTGACGGCGGGCGAAGTAGCGGTCCAGGACGATCGCGCCGATGATCAGCGCGCCGACGACGGCCTGCTGCCAGAAGTCGGGGATGCCCAGGACCGGGAGCGCCCGGTTGATGGTGGTGAGGAGGTACGCCCCCAGGGCTGCCCCGAGGACCGTGCCGCTGCCGCCGAAGATGGCCACGCCACCGACGACCGCGGCGCCGACCGCCTCGAGCTCGATGCCCTGCCCGACACCGGAGCTGATGGTGCCGTAGCGAGAGACGTACAGGATCCCGGCGAGACCGGCGAGCGCACCCGAGGTGGCGAACGCCTGCAGGACCCGGCGCTTGTCGCGCAGCCCGTAGAGGGTGGCGGCGGCGGGGTCGGAGCCGATCGCGTAGAACTCGCGGCCGACGCGGGTCGAGCGCATCAGGTAGATCGCGGCGGCCAGCAGCGCGAACGAGATCCAGGCGAGGTTGGGGATGAACAGGAAGGATCCGGTGCCGAAGTCGAGCAGCCCGGGCGGGATGTCGGAGGCGTTGATCCGGTCGCTGCCGGCCCACTCGAGCATGATGCCGCGGTAGATGTAGAGCGTGCCGAGGGTGATGACCAGCGCCGGCACCTTGGCGAAGGCGACCAGCACCCCGTTGATCAGGCCGAGCACGGCGCCCGCGGCGACGGCGATCAGGACGACGACGATCACCGGGAGGCCGGTGTCGAGGAAGAGCCGCCCGGCGAGGTACGCCGTCAGCCCGAGCGTCGAGCCGACGCTGAGGTCGACGTTGCGGGTGACGATCACCATCGCCTGACCGATCGCCAGGCAGACGAGGATCGCGGGGGTCAGGGTGAGGTCGCGCCAGCCGTCCGTGCTGAACAGGAAGTTGGGGTTCACCGCCGTGGTCACCACGAGCAGGGCGACGAAGGCGACGGCGATGCCGGTCTCGCGCTGCTTGAGGAGCCAGGTCAGCCGGTTGGCTGCTCGGTGCCGTGGCTGCGGCGCGGCCGGGGCGGGCGCGTCGAGCGTGGTGGTCATGATGCCTCGCTGACGTTCAGGGTGGTGGAGTGGTGTGCCGTCGCCGCGCGCATGACGGCCTCGGGGGTCGCCTCCTCGCGGCTCAGCTCGGCCGTCTGGTGGCCCTCGCTGAGGACGATCACCCGGTCGGCCATACCGAGCACCTCGGGGAGCTCGGAGGAGATCATCAGGATCGCGAGGCCCTCTTGGGCCAGCGTCGAGAGGAGCCGGTGGACCTCGGACTTGGTGCCGACGTCGATGCCTCGGGTGGGCTCGTCGATGATCAGCACCTTCGGCTGGGTCGAGAGCCATTTGGCCAGGACGACCTTCTGCTGGTTGCCGCCCGAGAGGGTGCCGGCCAGCGCATCCAGCGTCGCGGCCTTGACCTCGAGCCGGGCAGCCCAGTCGGCGGCCGAACGGTTCTCGATGCCGGTGCTGATCAGCCCGTTGCGGGCGAGCCGGCCGCTCGTCGGCAGGGTGATGTTGCGCGAGATCGGCGCGTCCAGGACGAGACCGTGCTGACGGCGGTCCTCGGGGACGAACGCCAGACCCATCTCGATCGCCCGTCTCGGGTCGCCCGGCGGGATCGGCCGGCCGTCGAGGGTGACCTCACCGCTGTCGTAGGAGTCGACCCCGAAGATCGCCTGCGCGACCTCGCTGCGTCCGGCACCGACGAGGCCGGCCAGGCCGACGATCTCACCTTCGCGGACGGTGAGGCTGATGTCGTGGAACAGGCCGGTGCTGGTGAGGCCCTTGACCTCGAGCATGGGCTTGCCGACGGTGGCCTCGAGCTTCGGGTAGAGGTCGGAGACCTCGCGCCCGACCAGACGCTGGACGATCTCGTCCTCGGTGACCTCGGAGATCGGGTCGGTGGAGATGTAGGCGCCGTCGCGCATCACCGTGATCGTGTCGCACAACGCGAACACCTCGTCGAACCGGTGCGAGATGAAGACGACTGCGCAGCCCTGGTCGCGCAGCGTGCGCGCGACGGTCATCAGCCGGTCGACCTCGTTGCCGGACAGGGCCGCGGTCGGCTCGTCCATGATCAGCACCTTGGCATCGAGAGAGAGCGCCTTGGCGATCTCGATCAGCTGCTGGTCGGCGATCGAGAGGCCCTCGGTCGGGCGGTCGGGCTCGATGGGGACGCCGAGCCTGGCGAAGAGCTCGACGACCTCGGTGCGCATCGCGGCGCGGTCGATCCTGCCCCAGCGGTTGGTCGGCTGACGCCCCATGAAGATGTTCTCGGTGACCGAGAGGTCGGGGAAGAGGGTCGGCTCCTGGTAGATGACCGCGACGCCGGCCTGCTTGGCGTCTGCGGTGTTGCGGAAGTCGACCTGCTCCCCGGCGAGCAGGTAGTCGCCGGCGTCACGGCGGTAGAGCCCGGCGACGATCTTGACCAGGGTCGACTTCCCGGCGCCGTTCTCCCCCACGAGCGCGTGGATGGATCCGGCCTCGACCCGGAGACTTCCGGACCGGAGGGCGCGTACGGGGCCGAACGACTTGGCCACGTCCCGCAGCTCCAGTGCGGCGGGTGTGTCCGGCATGGGCAACTCCTCGAATTGAAAGGTTTCAAGCCTGGTTTACGCTAGTGATGGCAATCACATACGTCAACACTCTTCGGCCGCTAATTTGAGCAAGGTTCGGACTTTGTCCTCGGGCCATGGGTTCGGCCGCCCCTCGCCGGAGGGGAATCTCGCCGCGTCAGGCAGCGTTGACAGGCCCATGCACGCACTCTGGGTATGGGCACATCCGCACGCGTCATCGCTCAACGGCCGGCTGCGGGAGGTGGGCGTGAGCGCGCTCGGCGCGGCCGGCTGGAGCGTCGACGAGATCGATCTCTATCGTGAAGGTTTCAATCCACTCCTGGTGGGGCGGGGCGAGGCCGACGTGCGTCGCCACCAGGACCGCCTCAGACGAGCCGATCTCCTGGTCGTCCAGTTCCCGCTGTGGTGGTACTCGGTGCCGGCCATCCTCAAGGGCTGGATCGACCGGGTCTTCGAGTCGGGGTTCGCCTTCGACGTACCGGATCCGGAGACCGGAAAGCCCCTCAAGTACGGCAGAGGCGGCCTGGTCGGCAAACGCGCGCTGACCGTCGTCACCGCCGGTGACCGGGCCGCGACCCTCGGGCCACGCGGGATCAGCGGTGACATCGAGGACGTCCTGTGGCCGCTGCTGCACGGCACCTTCTGGTACACCGGCATGGATCCGCTGCGCCCGCACCTGATAACCGCCGCCGACGACCTCGACGCTCAGGCCACGGCCCGGACCGAGGCGGACCTACGGCTGCGTCTCGAGGGCGTGATGACAGAGCCTCGGATCGACTACCTGCCCATGTCCGAGGCCCACTACGACCACACGATCAGGCTCCACGACTCGGTCGCCCCGGGTGACGACGGACTCAGCGCCCATCGCGAGGGTGGATCCGGGCCGAACACCTGAGAGCCCTGCTCGACCCGTCCTCGATGGGCCGGGACGGGTCGAGCAGGTGGGGGTGGGGCGAAGGTCAGGCGGCCAGGCCCTCGGTCTCGGGCCCAGCAGCGTTCGTCGAGGCGGTTGATGCCTCAAGACTCCGCCCGTTCGCTGTGTGGTTCCTGTGAGCCAGTCACGCGCTGGCGGGGAAAGTCCCCGCCGCCCGGAATGAAGCCGTGCCCGATGGGGTACTGCGAGGCATGGCCGAAGCCCCCACTCTCGTCCAGCGGAAGCCGGTCGATACGTCGTCGTCGTCAGCCCTGAGCTCTGGTCGCGTCGGCGCCGAGCTGCGCAATCGGATCCAACCTGGTGACCTCCTGCGTGGCCAGATCGACCATCACCGCGGTGTCAGCGGGCACTGGAGTCCATCCGGGTTGACCGAGACCGCTGGAGACGATCTCGAGACCGTGGTCGGTCCTGCGGTAGTCCATCGCGAAGTACTCCGTGGTGTGTCGAGGCGGGATCTCGTCCTCGTCGTCGAAGAGCCGACGCAGCGCACGCAGTGGCGAGTCGGCGCGCGAGTTGATGTGGATCGCGAACATGTGTGTCCGGGTGAGCATCAGCGCGTTCAGGCTGCACCGCGGGAACTTCTGGACCAGCGTGGCCAGCGCTCGGGTGACTCCCTCGGCCTCGTCGCCGCACTCCTCGACGTTCTGGTGCACGAAGTGGAAGTAGCGCTCGCTGTCGGTGTCGCCCCGCAGCCGCTCACGGGACTCCGGGGTGAGCAGCGCCTCGAGATCGGCGATCGGGGAGACGTGGCCGTTGTGCGCGAACGCGGCACCGTCGGTCAAGAAGGGGTGGGTGTTCTCCTGACGTACGTCGAGTCCACCGGTCGCCCAGCGCAGGTGCACGAAGCCGGCCTGCGAGAGCGGAGCCTCGACGTGCCTGCGGTAGGTCGGATCGACGTCCGCCGAACGCGGCGAGCTCGTCGTACACGTGCCCTCGGCCGTGTGCCACGCCATCCCCCAACCGTCGGAATGCACTGCGGTGAGCGAGGTGAACGCTTCCAGCCCCTCCTCTCCCAGCAGATCGGCGACGGCACAGGGAGAGTCGGCCACGTATCCGAAAAGACGACACATCGTCTGGTTACTCCTTCCAGAGAAAGGTGCGAGCGGTGAATACACGCTCTTCGAGCAGTACCCATGACCAGGTCCGGACAGTCGGGGTCGAGGAGGAGCTCCTCCTCGTCGACGCCCGGACCGGCGTCCCGCGATCGGTGGCCAGCGAGGTGCTGCGGGTGGCTCGTCGGCACGGTGACACCGAGGTCGATGCCGGCGAGGCCGGCGGTTCGGTCGGACCTGAGATGCAGGAGCAGCAGGTCGAGACCGACACTCCGCCGGAGGAGCATCTCGGGTTGCTCGAGATGGACCTGAGGCAGTGGCGCGACAGGACCCGCGCGGCCGCGGCCGAGGTGGGCGCGCTGATCCTGGCGAGCGGTACGACCCCGCTGCCGGTGCGTCCCCAGACCTTCGACGACGAGCGCTATGCCGCGATCACCGAGCAGTTCGGGCTGACTGCCAGCGAGCAGCTCACCTGCGGCTGCCACGTGCATGTCTCGGTCGACTCCGACGACGAGGCGGTGGGGGCTCTCGACCGGATCCGCACCTGGCTGCCCGTGCTGCTCGCGGTGAGTGCCAACTCACCGTTCTGGCACGGCGCGGACTCGGGTTACCAGAGCTACCGGTCCCAGGCGATGACACGTTGGCCGACCAATGGACCGACCGAGATCTTCGGCAGCAGCCAGGCCTACCTCGATCACCTGCGTCTGCTCGTCGATACCGGAGTTCCTCTGGACGAGGGGATGGCCTACTTCGATGCCCGCCCGTCCCGCCACTACCCGACCCTCGAGGTCCGGGTCGCCGACGTCTGTCTGGACCCTCGTGACACCGCCCTCATCGCGGCGCTGGCGCGGGCGCTGGTCGATACCGCGGCCAAGGAGTGGGCGCAGGGTCAGCCGGCCGACCCGACATCGGTCGCGGTGCTCCGGCTTGCGATGTGGCAGGCGGGCAAGCACGGGATCACCGGTGATCTCCTCGACCCGCGGACCCACCGGCCGAGACCCGCGCGCGAGGTGGTCGAGACCCTCGTCGAGCACATCGCCCCGGCGTTGCGCGAGACCGAGGACCTCGGCCGCGTCGAGACTGGTGTCGACCGGATCTTCACCCGCGGCACCGGCTCCTCGACCCAGCGCAGGATCCTCGCCGAGGAGGGTCAGCTCGCCAGTGCGGTGGTCCGGCTCGCAGAGCTCAGCTGAACCCGAAGCAGCCTCGAACCAACCTCGAACCAGCAGGAGATCCCACCGCCATGATCCGATTCGGCCATCTCGACATCGACTTCGACGATCGCGTGCTCACCCCGCGTACCTGGACCGTCCGTCAGTCCGAATGGGCGGCCGAGCTGTCGGCCAGCCTGCCGGACGGGCCGATGCTCGAGCTGTGCTCCGGCGCCGGCCAGATCGGCCTGCTCACGGCCGCGATGGTCGGCCGCCGACTGGTGTGCGTCGACGCGAACCCAGTCGCATGCGCGTTCAACCGCGCCAACGCCGACCGCGCCGGGTTGAGTCATCTGGTCGAGGTACGCGAGGGCAGCATCGAGCACGCGCTCGACCCCGATGAGCGCTACTGCCTGGTGATAGCCGATCCACCGTGGGTCCCGACGGCGCAGGTCGAGCGCTATCCCGAGGATCCACGGACTGCCATCGACGGCGGGGCCGACGGGATGCTCGTCGCCGAGACGTGCTTGACAGCGACAGCCCGGCACCTCTCCCCCGGCGGCTCGGCCGTCCTCCAGCTCGGCACGGCCGAGCAGGCCGAACGTCTGCCGGATATGGTCGAGGGCAGCGGTCTGACGATCCAGGAGGTCCGCGACTCGCCGGGTGAAGGGGTGCTCGTCCACCTCACCCGGGCGGCGAGCATGGCTGGCGCGGACGCCGGGTACCGAACGGCCTGAGGGGAAGGTGGGTGGAGATGCTGCCGAAGTCGCGCGGCACGTTGAGTGCTGCAGTTTTCACCGCGCTGCAGAGCGGTGCGACCGAGGGCCTGGAGTCGGCTCCGGAGTCCGAAGAGGACGCGCAGATCGCGCTGTGGGCTCTCTACGAGCTCCACTATCGCGGTTTCGACGAAGTGGATGCCGACCTGGAGTGGGACCCGGACCTGCTGCGAGTGCGCCGTGGCCTGGAGAGGTCGTTCGAGGCCGAGCTGTGGCGGCGCTGGGAGCAGAGCCCCTTGCGTGAGGACAGCGACCTGGGCTTGACCGGCCTGGTCGACAAGCACGACGGGCCCTCGTTGGCACGGTTCGTGCAGCGCCGGGCCGACCGTGAACAGGTGCTCGAGCTCCTGCAGCACCGCTCCCTCTATCACCTCAAGGAGACCGACCCCACCAGCTGGGTCGTTCCTCGCCTCGAGACCCGGCCCAAGGCCGCGCTGATGGAGATCCTGTTCGACGAGTACGGCGGCGGCGACCCGAACCGGCTGCACCACCATCTGTTCCGTCGTGGCCTGGAGGCTGCCGGTCTCCGTTCCGATCACGCCTGCTACGTCGACGAGGCGCCGGTCGAGATCCTCGCGATGAACAACGCGCAGTCGCTGTTCGGACTGCATCGTCGGCTGCGGGCAGCGGCCCTCGGCCACTTCGCCGCATTCGAGACGACGAGCTCGGTGCCGTCACGGCAGCTCGCCCAAGGGTTGCGACGCTTGGACTTCCCAGAGGAGATGGCTGCCTACTACGACGAGCACGTCGAGGCGGACGCCGTTCACGAGCAGGTCGCTGTGCGCGACGTCTGCGGGGCCTTCTTGGACGAGGAGCCGAGCGAACGGGACCATCTGCTCTTCGGCGTCTTCACGTGTCTGGATCTCGAGGCACGCTACGCCCAGGCGATGCTCACCCGGTGGGGTGCGTCATGACGGACTTCGAGCACGCTTCGATCGTGATGTGCCCGGCGGGGCCGATGCTGCTGCGCGGGAAGCACGAGATCCAGGACGCCGACGGGAAGATCCATCACACGGTCCGGCCGGTCAGTGCCGTCTGCATGTGCGGCAGGTCGGCGGTCAAGCCGTGGTGTGACGGTACGCACCGACTGCTGGCCGCGAGCGCGCGCGACAGCGACGAGACCACCGACTGACGGGCGCACCAGGTGGTTCGGCTTCGTCGGGTCTCGGCGGAGGAGCCGGGATGGACCCGGCGCCGCGCGGGTCGGGGGTTCGTATACCTCGACGAATCCGGTTCCCGGCTGCCTGAGGAGGCGGTGACGCGCGTCCGCGCCCTCGCCATCCCGCCGGCCTGGGAGGACGTGTGGATCTGCCCGCGCGAGAACGGGCACCTTCAGGCCGTGGGGACCGACGCGGCGGGGCGCCGGCAGTACCTCTACCACCCCGACTGGCGGACGAAGCGCGACCAGGAGAAGTTCGACCGGGTCCTGGAGCTCGGCGCCGTCCTCCCCCGCGTACGCCGCCGGACGGAACGGGACCTCTCCACCACCGGGATGAGCCTCGACCGGGCGTCCGCACTCGCGCTGCGCCTGCTGGACCTGGGGTACTTCCGGATCGGCAGCGACGCGTACGCAGACGACAACGGCGGCTTCGGCCTGACGACGCTGGAGCGTCGCCACGTGCGCAGACGAGGCGACTCCTACGCCTTCGACTTCACCGGAAAGTCCGGCGTCCACCACACCATCACCATCGACGACCCGCTCTCGGCGGAGGCGATCGCCCAGCTGCAGCGCCGGCGTGCCGGCTTCGAGGAGATCCTCGCGTACAAGCAGGGCCGGCGGTGGCAACGGCTCACGCCGGCGGTGGTCAACGACTACATGCGCGAGGTGAGCGGCTTGGAGGTGTCGGCGAAGGACTTCCGTACGTGGCACGCCACCGTGCTCGCGGCGCTCGCGCTGTCCGAGGATCCCCAAGCCGCGAAGCGGGCGACGCCGACCGCCAGATCACGCCGCAAGCAGCAGGTCGCCGCCATCAAGGAGGTCGCGGAGTACCTCGGGAACACTCCAGCGGTGGCCCGGAGCTCCTACATCGACCCGCGGGTGCTGGAACTGCACGAGCAGGGGCGCACGATCCGGCTGCGCAAGGGAGCGAGCGACGACCCGCAGGCCCGCCAAGCTGCCGCCGAACGCGCGGTCCTGCGCCTGCTGGCACCAGACGAGGACTGACTCCTCAACCGGTCCTGGGTGCCGTTCTCAGCCCTCGACCCCGGTGGTGTCGTGCGACGAACCCACCGGCTTGCTCTCGGGTGATCCCCGCTGCCTGAGGTAGATCGCGAAAACGGCCATGGAGCCGACCGCGAGGAACTCCGACTGCCAGTTCTGCAGCGTGCGCGACCAGAAGTCCGAGTGTCCCAGGTATGCGGTCCACGTGATCGGGTCGCGCAGCTGCTGCAATCGGGTCTCGTTGTAGGCGGCCCACCCGGATACGGACTGGACCAGCCAGGACAGCACGAAGATGGTGCCCATGACGATGCCGAGCGACCGGGAGTAGAGCGCGGTCCGCAGACCGCCGACCCGAGCCAGCATGGGCGAGTCGGCACGAGCGTACGCCCCGACCTTCTGCCTCTCGTCGGACTCCTTGCCGGCGTCCTCCACCGGCTTCGACTCCGGGGATCCTCGTTGCACCAACCAGACCGTGAGCACGATGAAGAGCAGGAACTGGAGGTACTCGCTCTGCCAGTTCTCGGTCACGTCCACCGCGAAGGTCGCCGAGGTGAGATACCGACCCAGCGAGAGCTGGTGGAGGCCGTCGGCGAGCAACTGGTCGTTCAGCTGGTGCCAGCCGGCGAACGCCTGACCGACCAGCGCGGCCAGGAAGAGCAGCCCGAAGACGAGGCTGAGTGAGTTCTCCTTCAAAAAGCGGCGCATCGTCGTTCCCTCACTCGTGCCTCAGGGCGATGACCAGGGTGAAGATCAGTCCGAGCCCGATAGCCGCCAGGTAGACGACGTACATGATCCGCATCTCAACCTCCGTGCAGGGCGCACTCATAGGGCTTCGGCGGCTGCGGTGTGCAGCCTGCGGCGAGCAACCTCCAGCCGTCGGCGAACCGGCTCAGGAACAGGGTCTCGCCCTGGTAGCGGACCTCGGCCATGGTCCCGGAGACATCCACGCTGTCGAGCGTGCCCGGGACGGGAAGCTTCTCCTCGGCCAACGCGCTCGAACAAGGCGTCTTGGCAGCGGCCTCGAGCTCGGACAGTGTCTCCGGTGCCAGCAGTTCACACGCACCTGCCCAGTCCTGGGTGGCGACCGCCTTCTGGAAGACGGTGGCTCTGTCGCGCACCGCCTCTTCCTGGCCCGAGCCGCATCCGGTGAGGATCATCGGAGGGAGCAGCGCCAGCGCCGAGAACCGCCACCGCACGGGAATCTCCTCAGTCGTGGGCGGCGCGTGCCGCGCCGGCCTCCGTGGACTCGCCGCTGGTCTGCAGCTGGCCGCCCTGGTCCTCCAGGTGGGCACGGACGAACCAGTGGAAGAGCTCGAGCTGCTCGACCTGGCCGATCAAGATGTCCTGGGTCACCACGTCGAGTTCCTCGAGGGCCTTGATCGCCTCCCGATAGGAACCGATCACGCCCTGATAGGTGACATCGAGCGCGGCGAGGTGCTCCTGGGTGGTGGCCCTGCCGATGCTGTAGTCGTTCCACGTACGCTCCTCGACGAGCGCGCCCGGGGTGCCTCGCGGGGCGCCTCCGAGGGTCGCGATGCGCTCGGCGAGAGCGTCGGCCATCGCGCGTACCGCGTCGACCTGGGGGTCGATCATCTGATGGACGGCGATGAAGTGCGGGCCGACGACGTTCCAGTGCACGTGCTTGAGGGTGAGCTGGAGATCGTTGGTGGCATGAAGGCGAGACTGCAGCAGGTCGATGGTCGTCCGGGCAGCGTCCTCGTCCAGGCCAGGGATCGTGTAGTGCAGCTTGTCGTTCGTCATGTCGAGGTCGGTACCCCTGGCGACTCGATTAATGCCTGAACACCGGTGCGAATAAACTTGTCCCGTGTCCCCACTTCGCTCGCCGTCTCGTGTCCATCGGATCGTCGCCACCGCCGAGGCGGTGACCTGGACCGGATTGCTCGGCGGCATGTTCCTGAAGTACGTCACGGAGACGACGGAGCTGGGGGTCAGCATCTTCGGGATGCTGCACGGGATCGTGTTCATCGCCTACTGCGTGACCACGACGGTGGTCGCGATCGACCAGCGATGGTCGACCGGTCGACTCATCGCTGGTCTCGCGTCCTCGATCCCGCCGTTCCTCACCCTGTGGTTCGAGCGCTACACGCGCCGCCACGGTCTGCTCGCCCCGACGTGGCGACTGCTCGAGGAGACCCCCACCCGCCCCCTCGAGCGTCCGCTGGCCTGGCTGCTCCACAACCCGGTACGCGGCGTGGCCGCGGGCCTGGCGAGCGTCGCCGCGCTGACGGCCGTCGCCCTCGTGGTCGGGCCGCCGGTCGGCTGACCCCGCAGCGCGCTAGCTGTCGGCGTGCTGGTCCAGCTCTTCCCGTAGGGCCTGCTTGTCCTTGTCGCCGACGGGGATGTCCGCGTTGGCGGCCTGGCGGCGCATCTCCTCGCGGGTGATGTCCTGCGGCATGTCTCCGAGGTGCTCCTGCCGAGACTTCAGGAAGGCCTTGCCCAGCTCGGCACGACGCGCGTCGTCGAGTCGGTCGCGAAGACCCGGCAGCACGGTCTCCTCCTCCTCTTGGACGTGGTGGGTGACCGCGTCGACGACCTCGGTCAGCTTGTTCTCGTAGGCCGCGGAGAAGGGATCGCACTCGGAGAGCTCGGCGAGGAGGCGGTCCGCCAGCAGGTGCTCCTCCTGGCTGTGCGCGACGTCATCCTTCTCCCCCGCCTCGTCACGGGCGGCCGGGTAGACCTCGGCCTCCTCGGCACGACTGTGGGCGGCCAGCAGCGTCACCAGGACCGGGGTCAACCCGGCACGTACCTCCGGCTCGCGCTGAAGCTTCTCGAACAGACTCTCCACCTCCCGATGGTCCTGCATGATCAGGTCGGTCACGTCTTCGGACACGGCAGCTCTCCTCTGCGATTGAAAGGGATCCAGCCCTGCACCGGTACCCCGGAACGCGCATACTCAGTCGACGTCGTCCACGACGACGTGCACAGCCGCCTCCTCAGCGGACGCGCCGGCGCCGTCGATCCCCTCGTCGTTCCCGATGAGCTGCCCCTCGTCGTCCTCGCGCGCACCCATGTCGGGACTGGTGAGCCGACCGGAACGAGCCTCGCCGACCTCTCCGGACACCGGCCCGTCCAGGATGTCGGCTTCAGCCTCGGCGTCCGCGTCCTCCCAGACCTCCGGCTCTTCCTGCGCGAGGCGTTCGTCGATGGTCTCGCCCTCGATCTCCTCGCGCGGCGTCACCCCCTTGGCGTTCACGCCCCGGGGCCGCTCGGGCGGGGAGTACCCCTCGTCCAGGACGTCGTCCACGCCGCGGTCGTCGAGGGTGTCCTCTGGCTGAAGCTGATCTTCGCTCATGATCGGACCGGTACCCATGACCGGTCCGGCGATGCTCCGGAGCCGTACGGACTTCAGGCAGGCCCACCTTCGCCGCTGTGAGCGGCGAGCAGGTCGACGTCGACCTCCTCCTGACGCGAGATCTGCTCCGTCACGAGCTCCTGCTGCTCCTCGGTGAGGGTCACCCCGGCCTCGTGGAGCGCCTTGCCGAGCTCCTCCCGGATCGTTCCGTCGGGCGCCGTCTCCTGCCATGCGGTGACGCGCTCGACCGCACCTCGAAGAGCCTGTACGCGGGCGTCGTCCTGGTTCATCTCAGTCATCTGCTCGCGGTACCCGGCCAAGCGGCGGTCATGCAGATTCCGTGCCGGCCCGCTCACCCTCGCGCTTGCGCTGGTAGTGCCGTGCCACGCGAGCGCGGTTGCCACAGTCCGCCGAGCACCACTCCCGCCGGGATTGGCTCCGGTCGAAGTAGAGGACGCACCCGGGACCGCCGCAGGCCCGCAGGCCCTGCCCGGCCAGCAGGTCCGCCCCCTCGAGCGCCAGCAGCGCGAGCTCTTGCTGGAAGGGACTGGCACCGGCCGGACGCCAGCCGCGGTCGTAGTCCTGACCCGGCTCATACCGAAGCACTGGCGTGCAGTCCGCCAGGAAGCGATTCGTCACGGCCAGCGCCGCCTGGTGGTCGAGGTCCGCGCTCACCGCTTCTCGACGGTCATCGTGCGTGGCTTCGGCGGCGAGCCGGCGCAGCGCATCCCGGAGCTCTCTGGCCCGGTCGAGGTCGGACTCCTCGACCCGACCTTCGCCGATTCCGGCCGCCTCCGCCCACAGCCGTAGGTGAGCGAGCGACGCGAGGGAGTCATGGACGCCTGTGCGGTCGGCCCAGACGGTGTTCATCAACCGAACCGCCTTCGGCTGCGTCGGGTAGAGGACAGAAACCTCCAGCTCCATCGCAACCTCCTCATGCGGCATCTAGGGACGAGACGAGTCTTCCACGCTCGCTGCCCCGCCCGCCCTCGCCTCCGCGAGCTCCGCCTCGAGCCCAGCGATCTGTCCGGCGAGCTCCTCCATCGTGCGCCTCACCACGTCCAGCGGCACCAGCTCCGGGATGTGCTGACGACAGTTCCAGTCCAGCGCCTCGATCTCGATCAGCACGGCGCGTTCGACCTTCGCGGTGTAGTCCGGAGGGGCGAGCGACGCGACCAGCGCGGCATCGTCCTCAGGCTCGACCACGCGCGCTCGCCCGAAGATCTTCATCCTGGCCCGGAGCCGGTAGTCGATGAGGAAGAGCGAGACCCGCTCGTCGTGGTCCAGGTTGCCCCGAGTGATGTACTGCCGGTTCCCGCGGAAGTCCGCGAACCCGAGGGTCCGTTCGTCGAGCACGCGGAGGAAGCCGGGCGGACCACCGCGGTGCTGGACATAGGGCCAACCGGTCTCGCTGACCGACGCGATGAAGAAGCTGTCCCGGGAGTGGATGAAGTCCGTCTCGTCGGCACCGAGACGATCCGGGCCGTCCCCGAAGGCAGCCATCCGCGCATAGGCGTCGGCGCTCCCATGGGCGGCCTGGTGGCTGGTCACCAGCGGCGTGAACGCGACCTGCGCGTAGTGCCCGGTCACGGCTGGCGTACCAGGTAAGCCCGAGCATGCGGGATCTGCGGCAGGGTCCGTACCTGAGGCGGGAGCGGCTCGATTCGGTTCATCGTGTTCTTCCCCTTCGGAGTGGCCACACGCATGGCCGGTTCTAATGCCTGTATAGATCCCAAGCATTAGAACCGGTCATCCATTCCCGCAGCGCAAGAAACCTTCCGACTGCTGGTGCTCACATCGGGTCTACCTGAGTTCTCGACTGCCGCACCGTCTCGTAGGCGGGCGCCCGTAGGCGGCGGTGCCATTCGTAGATCTCGAGTCCGGGTGGTGTCGAGCGGGTCGGATCGAAGGAGAGCAGCAGGTCGCGATCCGACTCGATGGTCAGCTCTAGCGTCGCGAACCATGTCCAGTCCGTCCCGGGCCTTGCCCACGCCATTCGCCACGTGGCCTCGCCAACGAATTGCGCTCCCAGCCAGACCGGGCCGGTGGGTGCGCGGTACGGGAGCAGCGTGCTGAAGAACCCGTCGGACAGACGGGTCCGGGGAGCCAGCAGGAACCGGGTCCATCGACCGCGACCGGTGGTGGCGAGCAGGAGGTCGGCATGTTCGCCGCGCGCGGTGGGAACGCGCACGGCAAGCCCGTTGACGTCGGGCACTTTCTCAGGCAGGCCCACCGCACGGGAGAGTCGTACGACCACCTCGTCCGACCCACCTTCATCGAGGAACGCTGCGCCCGTGGTGGCTCCTGGGTGCCGCCGCAGCAAGGCCGTGTGCACCTTGCCGTGCGGGTGCAGCGGCTTGTCAGCGGGTCGCAGGCAGGCGAGCACGCCGACACCGGCCTGCAGCACACGGCCGCCCGCGCGCGCCATCGAGCCTGCGACCGCGGGAGCCAGTCTGCGCCTGCTCGGACGGTCGTCAGCAGGAACCACAACATCGGCTGGATTCACGCGCTCTGCCTTCCTGAGGAGGTTCCCGGTGCGGCTCGCCTCCAAGATCCTTGCCACGACGACCGAGAACGCGAGCGTCTCAGGGTCGGGAGGTACCCACGCGCCGCCGCAACTAGACATGAGCGGGCCAGTCACCTGCCGCGGCAGTTGGCCCGAGGTGGCCACTGGGCCCCCCGGGCGCCCTCGAAAGTAGTTGGCGAGGTGACCAAGCCTCTGAAACCGGGGGTAGAACGACGAACTCCGCCTGTCCTGTTTGACCAGGTCAGGCGGAGTTATCTGGCTCCCCGAGTTGGACTCGAACCAACAACCCTCCGGTTAACAGCCGAATGCTCTGCCAATTGAGCTATCGGGGAATGCTCCTTGCGGCGCGGGTGAAACCTTAGCAACCCGGCGGCGGCGATCGGAAATCGGCAGGCCGTCACTCAGCGACGAGGTTGCGCAGGCCGCGGCGGTGCTGCTCGAGGGCGGCGAGCTGGGCGAAAAGACGGTTGTAGGCCTCGGGATCGGCGGCACCGTCGGAGCGCTGCAGACGGCTCTTCACCTCGGCGATGCGGCGCTGGTCGAGGAGCTCGAGGAGGCGTACGACATATTGCAGGACGTACGCCGCATCCGGCTCCTTCGCGGACGGGATCGGCTCGACGGCGAGCTCGGCGAGGATGCGGCTGACCAGCGGGTCCGAGGCGGCGGCGCCGAGCTTCTGAGCCCAGTTCGCGTCGCCGGTGCCGGCGCCGGGGCCGCCCAGACCGGCGATGATCTCCCACAGCGCCCGGTAGATGGGGTGGGTGAAGGCCTCGGGGGTGATCTCGCCGGTGGTGCGGCCCAGGGCGACCGGGTGCTGTACGAAAAGCTTCAGGGTCTCGCGCTCGACCGTGAACCGCGGCTCGCGCGGATGCGGCATGGGCGGGCGCCGCGGCGCGGCGGGAGCCTCGGCAGAGCCGGCCTGGGCGGTCTGCGCGGCCTCGCGCCGAGGCTGAGCGGCCTGGGGCGCGGGCCGACCGGCGGCGCGGCGTACCTCTCTGGCCGCCTCGTCGGGGTCCACGCCGAGGAACCGAGCGAGGTCTCGGGTGAAGCCCATCTTCTTGGACTCGTCGCGCACGGAAGCCACCAAGGGCGCAGCCTCACGAAGCGCGTCGACCCGGCCGTCGGCACGGTCGAGGTCATATTTCGAGGCGATGTTGCGGAGCACGAACTCGTAGAGCGGCACCCGGTTGGCGAGCAGCTCCCGAACCGCCTCGTCGCCCTTCTTGATCCGCAGGTCGTTGGGATCCAGGCCATCGGGCTCGACGGCGACGTAGGTCTGCGAGGTGAAGTTGCCGTCGCCCTTGAACGCCTTCAGCGCCGCGGTCTGGCCGGCGGCGTCGCCGTCGAAGGTGAAGACGACCGCGCCGCGCAGCTGCTGGTCGTCGGAGATGAATCGGCGCAGGACCTTGGCGTGGTCGTCGCCGAACGCGGTGCCGCAGGTCGCGACCGCGGTGGTGATCCCGGCCAGGTGGCAGGCCATCACGTCGGTGTAGCCCTCCACGATCACGGCCTCGCGGGTGCGGGCCATCTCCTTGCGGGCCAGGTCGATGCCGTAGAGGACGTGGCTCTTCTTGTAGAGAGGCGTCTCGGAGGTGTTGAGGTATTTCGCCTCGATCCGGTCGTCGTCGAAGAGCCGCCGCGCGCCGAAGCCGATGACGTCGCCGCCCGACTCCCGGATCGGCCACATCAGCCGGCCGCGGAACCGGTCGTAGTGCGACCGCCCGTGAGCCACCAACCCACCGGTGACGACCTCCTCGTCCGAGAACCCGCGTGCTCGCAGGTGGCGGTAGAGGTCCTCTCCCCCGCGCGGTGAGAAGCCGACCCCGAAGTGCAGCGCCGCGTCGCGGTCGAAGCCCTTCTCGGCGAGGAACTGCCGCGCGACCACCGCGTCCGGGGTCAGCAGCTGCTCGGCGTAGAACTCCGCGGCGACCTTGTGGGCCTCGACCAGCTTGCCGCGACTCGGGCCCCGCTTCACCGGCGCCTCGTCGCCCTCCTCGCGCTGGATCTGGACCCCGATCTTGTCTCCCAGCCGCTCGACCGCCTCGAAGAAGCTCAGCCCCTCGAGCTTCATCACGAAGTCGATGACATCGCCACCCTCGCCGCAGCCGAAGCACTTGTAGAACCCCCGCGACGGGTTCACGTTGAACGACGGCGTCTTCTCGTCGTGGAACGGGCACAGGCCCTTGTAGGTCCCCGGACCTGCCCGGCGCAGCGTGACCTGCTGGGAGATGATGTCGTCCAGGCGTGCCTTCTCGCGCACCTCTTGGATGCTCGTCTCCTTGATCCGACCCGCCACAACGTCTGATCCTACGTGGCAGCGGATGTGGCTGAGATGCTTGACCTGATGTCCGCCACCACACAGACCCGATCGCGGGGCCGCCGGGTGATCTTCTGGCTCGGCCTGGTGATGGTTCTGGCCGGGGCGGGCATCCTCGGATACGTCGCCTGGGAGCTCTACGGCACCACGATCGTGAGCAAGCAGCGCCAGCAGGACGCGACCTCGAAGATCGAGAGCGCTTGGGACTCCGGACAGACCGAGGTGACCACCGACTTCGGGTCGGCCGAGGCCCTCATCGAGATCCCGCGCTTCGGCAAGGACTACCGGGTCCCGGTCATGGCGGGGATCTCGGACCGCGCCCTGGGCGCCGGGTTCGGCCACTTCTCCGGCACCGCCAAGCCGGGCGAGGTCGGCAACTTCGCGCTCGCCGGCCACCGGATCACGCACGGCGAGCCGCTCCGCGACCTCCCGAAGCTCCGTGAAGGCGACGAGATCCGCGTCCTGACGATGGAGAAGACCTACGTCTACGAGCTCACCACCGACGGCGACGACCTGGTCGTCCCCTTCACCTCGATCTGGGTCACCGACCCGCTGCCCGACAACCCGGAGGAGGGCGGTGTCGAGCCCGAGCAGGTCAAGGGCCAGCGCCTGATCACCCTCACCACCTGCTCCGAGCTCTTCCACACCGACAACCGGATGATCGCCTTCGGCAAGCTGGTCTCCGAGGAGCCGACGCCCTGAGGAACAACTAAAGGCGCAACGTACGCCGCGGGCCGAGGTCCGCTCGGTGGTCAGCCCACATCCGCTGCTCGTCGCGGACCCTGGCGACCTCGGCCGGGTCGATCGTGGCGAGGACAATCCCCGGGGTGGCGTCGTCGAGTCGCTCCACCGGCCGGCCGAGCGGGTCGTAGACCGCTGAGCCGCCGATCAGGCCGAGCGGTCCGCCGACGAGGCCGGCGAACGCGACGTACATCGAGTTGTCCAGTGCCCGGGCGGCGTAGTGCAGATCCCGCCGGTGGCCACCGCCGGGGAAGTAGGCGCCGCTGTTGACGTAGAGGATCGCGCCGTCGGCGGCCGCCGCGGCGGCGTGCTCGGGGAAGTTGGCGTCGTAGCAGACCGACAGCGCGACCCGAACGCCGTCGATCTCGATGGTCGTGCCGTGCTCACCGGGTTCGAAACGCTCTCGCTCGGGCGGGTAGAGATGCTGCTTGTCGTACGCCGCGACCGGCTCCTCCCCCGGCGCGATGACCAGGCTCGTGATCGAGCGCCGTCCGGCACCGACGAGGGGCGAGTTGAGCACGAGCACGGCTCCGGTCTCGTCCACCGCGGCCTGCACCGGGGCGAGCCAGACGGTGTCGGCCAGCGTCGGCAGCGGGCCGTCGAAGGCGTCGAGGTCCCACGAGGTCGTGAACGTCTCCGGCAGCACGACCAGCCGGGCGCCTTTCGCCGCGGCCTCGCGGACTCGGTTCGCCGCCGTGGCGACGTTGGACGCCACGTCGCCGGGCACCGCAGACTCCTGAACCACCGCTATCCGAAGCACGCACGTGACCGTATCGTCCGTTCACGGATCTGCCACGCATGGTTCCGCTAATTCGCTTCACGGGAGCTGCCAGGGTCGCCACAGTGAGAGCGTGCGCCCCCTCGCCCCCACGCTCGCCCTCGTCCTTGCCCTCCTCGTCACCGCCGGACCGTCGGTCGCCGACGTACCTCCACCGCCACCGACCGCGGTGACGCTCGCCCCCGGCGGGATCCCCCCGAGCCAGCAGGAGTCGAACGGCTACGACTTCGCCGCAGGTGGCGAGGCGCTCTCGACCGTCGCGACGCAGCACGTCGCGCCGGGCCTGAAGCTGACCAACTTCCAACGGCTCGAAGACACCGGCTGGAATCGCGGCAACGTCCTCACCGCCGATCTGTCCGAGCCGACGCTGTCGATGGACGTACGCAACACCGGCAAGGTCGCCGGGATCGGCACCTTGTCCAGCCAGATGTCCGGGACCGGGGCGGTGGCCGGAGTCAACGCCGGCTTCTACGATATGAACGCCTCCGGCGCGCCGGTCGGTCTGGCCAAGAGCCGCGACGGGCTGCAGAACGCGCGGTTCGGATCCGACCCGACCCTGTCGATGGCCGGCGCGCAGGCGGCGATCGGCGAGCTGACCTCGGGCGGGACCGTCACGATCGACGGCGCCGAGCACGACCTGGCCGGGTTCAACACCCCGTCGCTGCCCACCGGCGGCATCGGTGTCTACACCCAGGCCTGGGGCGACTACACCCTCGACCGGCCGGTCGGCGGCCCCGGCAACACCTCCCCCGAGGTCGCCCGCGCGAACGTCGTCGACGGCGTCGTCACCGCGGTCGCCGACGAGGCCGGTGCGCCGGCCGTCCCCGACGGCGGACAGGTCCTGCTGGGCCGGGAGGCAGGGGCCAGGGTCGTACGCGGCCTGGAGGTCGGCGACCGCGTCGATGTCGCCGTCGGGCTGGCCGAGGAGGCCGACTGGGCGGTCAGCGGCAACGTCCAGCTCGTGGTCGACGGCAAGGTCGGCCCGGGCATCGGCGACGACGGCGTCCACTCACGTACGGCCGTCGGGCTCAACCGCGACGGCACGAAGCTGATCGTGCTCGCCCTCGACGGCCAGACCGGCGCGAGCCGCGGGATGACGCGCGCGGAGCTGGCCGGGTTCATGCTCAGCCTGGGCGCCTATCAGTCGCTGAACCTGGACGGCGGCGGCTCGACCACGATGGCCGCGCGGGTCGCGGGCGACGTGAGCCCGAGGACCGTCGACACCCCGTCCGACGGCACCGAGCGCGAGGTGTCCAACTCGCTCCTGTTCTTCTCCTCCGCCGAGCCGACCGGCGTGGCGACCGGGGCGCAGGTCCGCCCGGCCACCAACCGGGCCGGCGCCTATCGCGTGCTGCAGGGACAGCGGCGTACGGTCTTCGGCTCGGGTCTCGACGCGGCCTACGCGGCGGTCGAGCAGCCCGGCCGGTTCCGCACCCAGGATCCCGAAGTGCGGATCGTCGACGTCCACGAGGACCGTGCGGCTGCCCTCGGGCGGCGTACGGGCTCGGCCGATGTCGTCTACACCACCAGCCGCCA
Organism: Nocardioides panzhihuensis; assembly: GCF_013408335.1. Classification (NCBI taxonomy): domain Bacteria; kingdom Bacillati; phylum Actinomycetota; class Actinomycetes; order Propionibacteriales; family Nocardioidaceae; genus Nocardioides; species Nocardioides panzhihuensis. Next base: position 3,446,300 of record NZ_JACBZR010000001.1, read on the forward strand.
CCGCGCCACGATGCCGCTGACGGTCCTCGGCCCGCTCGACCGGCTCGCGGTCGACAAATCACAGCTGGCCATCGAGCAGGCCGGCGAGACGGCGACGATCCAGATCACCGGCTACGACCCGGACGGCCGTCCGGCTCCGATCGAGCCCAGCGAGGTCACCGTGGACGCCGACCCCGGCGTCGAGGTGACCCGCGACGGCGCCAATGGCTTCGCCATCCGCCCCACCATGGAGAGCGGCGCCGCGGTCGTCGACTTCGCCGTCGGCGGCCACCACGTGACCTCGTCGGTGCTGGTCGGCAGCGAGCAGCACACCCTGGCCGACTTCACCGACGGCGCCACCTGGAAGGTCGAGACCGCGCGGGCGGCGGCGTCCATCGAGCGTGTCAGCGGCGGCGGACACGACGGCGGCGACGCGCTGCGGCTGCGCCACGACTTCACCACCAGCACCGGGACCCGTGGCGTCTACGCCGTCCCGCCCGCCGGTCTCGCCGTGCCGGGCAGCCCGCTGAGCCTGTCTCTGTGGGTCGAGGGCGACGCCAGCGGGATCTGGCCACGGATCCAGATCCGCTCGGGCGACGGCACCGTCAGCAACCTCGACGGCGACCTGGTCACCTGGGACGGATGGCAGCAGGTGACCTACCCGATCCCGCCGGGCACCGCGATGCCGATCCGGGTGGACAAGATCCGGTTCCTGGAGACCCGGCCGGACGTCTCCTACCGCGGCGACCTGACGATAAGCGACCTGGTCGCCAATGTCGCGCCGGACGCTCCGCCGACGCAGACCGGGCCGGTCCAGGACCCGGTGATCCTCACCGAGGGCACCGTCGACGAGCGACCTCAGCGCATCGCGGTGATGTCGGACGGTCAGTTCGTGGCGCGCAACCCCGACAGCGACCTGGTGCGCCACGTCCGCGAGACGCTCCGTGAGATCGTCGCCGCCCGTCCCGACCACCTGATCATCGACGGTGACCTGGTCGACGAGGCCTCCCCTGCCGACATCGCGCTGGCCAAGCGGATCCTGGACGAGGAGGTCGGCGACCGGGTCCCCTACACCTACGTCCCCGGCAACCACGAGGTCATGGGCGGTCCGATCTCGAACTTCAAGGCGGTCTTCGGTCCCACGCACACCGCGTTCCGGATCGGGGCGACACAGCTCATCACCCTCAACAGCTCCTCCGGCACGCTGCACGGCAACGACGACGGCAAGACCCAGCTGACCGAGCTGGAGTCACAGCTCACCGCGGCGGCCGCCGACCCGGCCGTCACCGGCGTCGTGCTCGCCATGCACCACCCCATCGAAGACCCGCTGCCCGACAAGGCCAGCCAGCTGATCGACCGGATCGAAGCCAAGCAGCTCGAGGACCGACTGGGCAGGTTCCGTACGTCGTCGGGCAAGTCGGTCGCCGTCATCAACGGTCACGTCGGTGTCTTCCACGGCTCCTCGGCCCAGGGGGTCTCGATGCTCGTCAACGGCAACTCCGGGAAGAACCCGGCCGGCAACGCGGCCGGCGGTGGCTTCCGGGGCTGGACGATGGTCGGCATCGATCCCTCGGCCGGCGTCGTCGGCAGCGACCCGCGCCCGGGGGCGAGACTGCGCTGGCTGCGCGCCGAGACCCGACCGGCGGTCGACGCCGTCTCGATCGGCGCCCCGGAGACGTTGGCCGCCGGGTCGTCGGTGACGCTGGAGTCCACCTTCAGCCAGGGTGCCGCGACCGTCCCGGTCGCCTGGCCGGTCACCGCCGACTGGGGCGGGGACGGGGTCGCCTTGGGCGAGCAGGGCCGTGGCGTCGTACGCCTCGACCCGGCCACCCGAAGGCTCACCGCGCTCCGGCCAGGAACCGCCACCCTCACGCTCGTCGTGAACGGCGTGAAGGCCGAGTCGACGGTCACGGTGACGCGGTGACGGCGCGGTAGTCCAGGGAGTTTCCGTCGGATTACTGATCAGTAACGGACGGAAACTCCCTGGACTATCTCAATAGTCGCCCGACATCACGTTCGCGAGCGGCTCACCGGCGGCGAACCGCTCGAGCTGCTCGCGGACGACCCGGTAGGCGCGCGGCCACATCGCGCTCGACGCGCCGCCGACGTGCGGGGTGATGAGTAGGTTGGGCGAGCTCCACAGTGGGCTCTGCGCCGGGAGCGGCTCGCTCTCGGCGACGTCGATGGCCGCATGGATCCGCTCGGTGGCCAGCTCGGCGACCAGGTCGGAGGTGACGACCACCCCGCCGCGGGCGACGTTGACCAGCAGCGCGCCGTCCTTCATCCGGCTCAGGAACTCGCGGTCGACCAGACCGCGGGTCTCCTCGGTCAGCGGCGTGACCAGCACGATCACGTCGGCCTCGGGCACCAGCGTGGCGAGCTCGTCGAAGCCGTGCACGTCCTCCCGAGCGGTCCGGGCCACCTTGACGACCTCGGTCTCGAACGGAAGCAGCCGCGCCTCGATGGCCTGGCCGATCGCGCCGTAGCCCACGATCAGGACGCGCTTGTCGGCCAGCGACGGGAACCAGCCCGGCCGCCACGCATGCTCGTCCTGATGACGTACGTGGCCAGGGATGCCCCGCAGCGACGACAGGATCAGCGTGAGGGCGAGCTCGGCGGTCGAGGTGTCGTGGATGCCGCGGCCGTTGCACAGCGTCACCCCCTCGGGGATGTGCCCGCGGGCGGCGTCGACGCCCGCGGTGAGCAGCTGCACGACCTGGAGCGAGGTCATCTGGTCAACGACGTCGAAGATGCGCGAGCCGAGCATGTAGGGCGGCAGGTAGAAGGCCACCTCGCCGACCGAGTCCGGCACCTCCACCTCGGCATGTGCGAAGCGGGTGTGGTCGAAGAGCTCGAAGCGGAGGCCCGCGGGCACCTCGCCCAGCTCGGACGGGTCGAAGGGCAGCCAGACGAGGGGATCGCTCATGCGACCACGTCCGTGGCGCAAGCGCCAGGATACGGACGAGGCCGCATGCTGTCCCGATGGCTCACTCGCTGAAGCTCGTTCACACGCGGAGAACATACCGGCCCAGGGGTGCCGCCGGTCACATCCGCCGATAAGGTATCCGTTATGGAACCGCTGACACCCGCATACCCCACATGGGTGATGCTCCTGATCGCCGCAGTTGCGGTCGCCGTCCTTCTCGTCCTGATCGCCAAGGTCAAGCTGCACGCCTTCATCGCTCTGGTGCTGGTCAGCGCGGTGACCGCAGTCGCGGCCGGCATCCCGGTCGCCGACGTGCCGACCGCGATGCTGACCGGCTTCAGCACGACGCTCGGCTCCGTGGCGCTGCTGGTGGCGTTCGGCGTGATGCTGGGGCGCCTGCTGGAGGTGACCGGCGGGGCGCAAGTGCTGGCCGACACGCTCATCGGCGTGTTCGGCGAGAAGCGTGCGCCGCTGGCGCTCGGGGTGGCCGCGCTGATCTTCGGGTTCCCGATCTTCTTCGACGCCGGCCTGGTCGTCTTCCTGCCGATCATCTTCGCGGTGGCCCGCCGCTTCGGCGGCTCGATCCTCATCTACGCCCTGCCCACGGCCGCCAGCTTCGCGGCGATGCACGCGGTCGTCCCGCCCCACCCGGGCCCGGTCGCCGCGGCCACCGAGCTCGGCGGCGACATCGGCCTGACCCTGCTGATCGGCGTACCGGTCGCCGTCCTGGCCTGGATCCCCGGCGGCTACCTCGTCGGCACCCGGCTGGGTGCCCGGTTCAACCCGGTCCCCACCAACGTCTTCGCGATGAAGGACTCGGAGGAGAGCCCGGCGGAGGAGACGACTCCCCCGCCGTTCTCCGTCGTCATCCTTCTCCTCGCCCTGCCCATGATCCTGATCGGCCTCAACACCGCCATCACCACGCTCAGGACGGCCGGGACGATCAGCGAGGACGCCACCTGGGCCAGCGCGCTGGTGCTCATCGGCCAGACCCCGATCGCGCTGCTGATCACCGTGCTCGTCGCCCTGCTCGTGCTCTCCCCCGGACGGTTCCCCATGGGCCGCGCAACCGAGATCGTCGACCAGGCGCTCGGCCCGATCTGCGCGATCATCCTGATCACCGGCGCCGGCGGGATGTTCGGTGGCGTGCTGCGCACCAGCGGCATCGGCGAGGCGCTGTCCACCTCGCTCTCCGGCCTGGGGATGTCGCTGATCGTGCAGGCCTTCCTGATCGCGACCCTGCTGCGGGTCGCTCAGGGCTCCGCGACGGTCGCACTGACGACCACCGCCGGGCTGATCTCCGCCCAGGTCGCCGCGGCGGGCCTGAGCAGCTTCGACATCTCCCTGCTCGTCTTCGCCATTGCTGCGGGCGCGACCGTCCTCTCCCACGTCAACGACTCCGGGTTCTGGCTGGTCAGCCGCTTCTTCGGGATGGACGTCATCACCACCCTCAAGACCTGGACGGTCCTGGAGACCACCCTCGGCCTCTCGGTCTTCGCGATCGCCGGGGCTCTCTGGGTGGTCGTCCCCTAGCTCGTACGCCGCACCCGGCTCTCGAGGGTCGCCAGCCCCGGCCCCGCGAGCTCGGGCAGCGCGTCGGCGCGCCCTGAGATCGCCATCAGCAGCGCCTCGCCCGGGCCGGTGATCTCGGCACCGTTCCCGTGGGACCAGTCGACGTCGGTGGTCAGCAGACGCAGGCCGCGTACGTTGCGCCTCGCCGGCAGCGGCGGGGCCATCAGGGCGAAGTCGAGGACCGGGACGAGCCGCTCCGGCGGCACCGCCCGCGGCTTCCCGAGCGCCCGGCGGATGTCTTGGTGATGGATGAGCCCGTCGGTCAACCCGATCCGAGAGTCGGCAATCGCGGTCGGCCCGGAAGGCTCGGCGTGCGCGCGCAGGTATTCGAGCAGATCGGCCGGGGTCCGCTCCCCGAGCTCCTCGAGCCGGCGAGCGTTCATCTCGCCGAACCGGAACCGAGCGCGCACGAAGCATCCGGCGAACTCGCGGAGCCCGAGCTCCTCGTAGCTGAGCATGTGCGCGACCACGTCGCGCACCGTCCACCCACGACACAGCGAGGGCTGGTCCCACTGCTCCGGCGTCAGCGTCTCGAGGAAGTCGGCGAGGTCGCGGCGCTCGGCCGTGGCGAGCGCGGTGCGGTCCGGTTTCATGAGGCTTCTCCGTCCATCCGAAACTTGTCGGTCCGGTCAGGGTCGTCGGCAGAGCCGCTCGTGCCAGGCCAGCGCGGTGATGTCGGTGAGGGAGGCGACCTGGTCGATCACGACGCGGAGCCGAGCCGCGTCGTCGGACGCGTCCCGCCAGTCGTCGGCGAACTGGCGGTCGAGATCGTCCGGACCCGTGGCGACGAGGTGATCGACGAGCTCACCGAGCAGGTTGCGCTGACGATCCATCCTCACGGCCCGCTCGTCGGTGCGCATCACGTAGTGAGCCGCGATGCCCTTCAGCCACGCGATCTCCAGACGAGTCTGCTCCGGCACCACGAGGTCGGCGCCGAAGCGGGCGTAGGGACCGCCGCCGGCGGCGTCCGTGGCCTCCTTCACGGCCCCGCAGAACCGGCCGATGACGTCGGAGGTCAGGTTCTTGAGCATGGCGCGGGAACGGCGAGAGGCGTCATAGGCAGCGCCGTCCGGGATCCAGCATCCGGCCGCCGCCAGGTCGGTGATAGCCGTCTCGGCCAGTGCGCGGTCGAAGCCCGGCACGTACCAGTCGACCACGGTCTCGGCGACGCCGTCGAGGTCCAGCCGGGCGAGGTCGATCTTGCCGGCGACGATGCCGTCCTCGACGTCATGGACGGAGTAGGCGACGTCGTCGGAGAGGTCCATGATCTGGGCTTCGACGCACTGCCGCTGGCCGGCCCCGGCGGCGCGCAGCCAGGTGAAGACCGGCAGGTCGTCCTCGTAGACGCCGAACTTCGACCCCGCCCGCTCCCCGAAGCCCCACGGATACTTCGTGCACGCGTCCAGCGTCGCCCGAGTCAGGTTGAGTCCGACCGAGCGGCCCTCGGCGTCGAAGGTCTTCGCCTCCAGCCGGGTCAGGAGCCGCAGCGTCTGGGCGTTGCCCTCGAACCCACCGATCCCCTTCGCTCGCTCGGCGAGCACGCTCTCGCCGTTGTGCCCGAACGGCGGGTGTCCCAGATCGTGCGCGAGGGCCGCGGTCTCGGCGATGTCGGGCTGTGGCGAGTCCGGCCCGTTCAGGGCCCGCGACAGGTCCCGGGCGACCTGGGCGACCTCGAGCGAGTGGGTCAGCCGGTTGCGTACGAAGTCGTCGGCCTGCGGCCCCACGACCTGGGTCTTCGCGGCGAGCCGCCGGGTCGAGGCGGCGTGCACCAGGCGCGCGCGGTCGCGCTCGAACTGCGTACGCTCCGGCGCCGCCACCCGCTTGGGCGGCTCGGCGACGATCCGCTCACGATCCTCGGCTCCGTATAGCTCCACAGTCCGAGAGGCTATCGCTGAGTCCGGGCTAGGTCAGCAGAGGAACTGCGTGTGGTCCGCCGGATCGAAGCCGGAGTCGTCGAGGACGTCGTTGAGGGAGATGCCCTCGAGCTCGGCCAGGACGGCCTTGGCGACGCGGCGGTCGAGGTCGATCAGCGCACCCTGGACGCCGGCACCGACCGGGCAGGCGGGGTTGGGGCCATGGATGCCGAGGACCGGGTCGTCACCCTGCAGCACCTGCCACACCTGCGCGAGGTTGACCACGCCCGGATCAGCGTCCAGCTCCCATCCCCCGTGAGCGCCGGGGCGGGACCGCACCAGGCCGGCCGCACGCAGCGGCCCGAGCACCTTGCGTACGTGGACCGGGTTGACGGCCGTGCTCCCCGCCAGCTCGTCGGAGCTGACCGGTCTCGTACGTCCCACGGCTGCACACGACGCGAGGTAGGTCAGGACATGGACGGCCACCGCGAAACGGGTGTTCGTCGGGGTTGCCATACCCCCATCTTGCCTTATTGCCATCGTTATGACTACATTTACGGAACCGTCATCATCGTGACTACGGATTCCACCAACAGACAGGACCGCTTCATGACCATCGCCATCACCGGTGCCTCCGGCCAGCTCGGCCGCCTCGTCGCCGACCAGCTCCTCGACACCGTCGACCCCGCCGAGGTCGTGCTCCTCACCCGCGACCCGGCCAAGCTCGCCGCCTACGCCGAGCGCGGTGCCGACGTCCGCGCGGCCGACTTCGGCAAGCCCGACGAGCTGGTCGAGGCCTTCGCCGGCGTCGAGCGCGTGCTGCTGATCTCGACCGACGTCGTCGGCGCCCGCGTCGAGGGCCACCGTGCCGCCATCGACGCCGCCGCCAAGGCCGGCGTGCGCCACATCGCCTACACCTCGGTGCCCGAGCCCACCCCGGACAACCCCGCGGGCGTCGTCCCCGACCACGCGGCCACCGAGGAGGCGCTGCGCGAGAGCGGGCTGGCCTGGACCATGCTGCGCAACAGCCTCTACGCCGACATGCAGGTCGACTCCGTCGCCCAGGCCGCCGCGAGCGGACAGCTGATCACCAACATCGGCGACGGCGGCGCCGCCTACGTCACCCGCGCCGACTGCGCCGCGGTCGCCGTCGGGGTGCTGACCGGCGAGGGACACGAGGGCAAGGCGTACGACGTGACCGGCCCGCGGGCCTACACCGCGGCCGATCTGGGCGAGCTCGCCGGGCAGCAGTCCGGCAAGCCGGTCGAGGTCGTCCAGGTCGACGACGAGGCCTACACCGCCGGCCTGGTCTCCGCCGGGCTACCGGACTTCATCGCCCCGCTGCTCACCTCGTTCGGCGCCGCGACCCGGCTCGGGAAGCTCGCCACGGTCACCGACGTCGTCGAGCGGGTCGGTGGCCGCACCCCGACGCCTCTGGACGCACTGGTCTGACGTCGAGGCTTGCTGTTTCGCAGTAGATTTGGGGTGACTGACCGGAGACGAGGCCTCCAACCGGACGCCGCTCGAGCCGGTCGATAGGCGGACCTCATGCCGACGTCACACAGCCCCATCCTTCTGTCCGAGTCCTCGTCGCGAGAGGTCGGCCTGTGACCAGGCCCGGCATCGTCCTTCGCGTCCGACTGGTCAGCGGCGACAGCATGGACGTCACCTACGACGACCCAGAGGCAGCGAGCGAGGCCGAGGCGATCGACCAGCTCACCCTCATCCTGGCGAGCGACTCCGGCGTCCTCCGCTGCCGACACGGCGACCGGCTGCTGCTGTTGTACGCACGCGGGGTCGCCGCAGTGGAGGTGGCGCCACGCGGCGCGGTCCTCTGAGCCGACTCGGCGGCCGGCTGACGGTTACGTGCTCGCAGTCGTAGTGGCTAGAACACAGTTCGGCCCGGGCTCTTTCGAGGCCCGGGCCGAACGCTGTCGAGACCGACGAATCAGTTCGTCGAGACGTGGACGTGGTCGTAATGGTTGGCGGTGGCGGACCCGCGGTCCTCCATGGAGCGCCAGCCCTCCGAGGCACGCACCGGTGTCCAGATCTGCTGATACCAGATGATGTCGTAGAGGTTGAGCGCCGCAGCGTGCTTCTGCAGGTAGGCCGCGATGGCGTCGCCGAGCGCCTTGTCGCTGGTCATGAAGTCGAGCGCCTTGCCCGAGGTGTGCTCACCGTGGGCGTCCCAGCCGCCGACGGTCATCGAGGCGACCTCCGGGAAGGCGTTGCAGACCGCGCGGTAGACCGTGACGGCGTCGGAGACCAGGCCGCTCTCGACCGAGGAGTCGCCGCACGCAGCGGCGCTGACGCCGGCGGCGACGCCAGTGGTCTCGGGCTTCTCGTCGCTGAGGTGACCGGTGGTCACCCAGGCGACCTCGCCGTCGAAGATGATCTCGTCGCGGCCGGACTCGGTGCGCCCGGTGGCGTAGACCACCTCGCCGGCCTCGATCTCGCCCTTCTGGGCGGAGTGCTTGCCGTAGGCCGACCAGAGGTTGAGCGTCTCGTCGGTCCAGCGCTTGAGCGCCTTGGCGGTGCCGGTCTCGACCTGCTCGGGACCCTTGGTCAGCGTCTCGACGGAGGAGACCGACTCGCGGTTGCCGCCGTCACGGCTGACGACCGTCTCCCGCCGGTCCCCGGCGACGCGCGCGTCGTCGCGGGTGCTCGGCACGTTGGCCTTGGACGAGGTCAAGGATGCGCCTGCGCTCTTGGTGACCAGGGACGAGGTCGGCTCTGCGAACGCGGCTCCGGCACCGACTGCGGCGCCGGTCGCAAGGACGGCGACCCCTGCGCTGACAACTATCGACTTGGTCTTACGGACGGCCCGAGTGTCGCCTCTATGGCTGCCGGCCACACGCAAATCCTTTGCTCGACTACATGGTCTGCGTCCGAGCACCTCCCACGGTTTCAGCGGGTGAAACTCGTCGGACTGTGTTGCCTTCGGGCCCGGGCGCGGCAATGAGTACAGCACACACGGAGAGGGGTATTCCAATTCCCTTACCGAGTTTTTGCGTTGTTTTGTATCTGTCGAACGACTGACTCCGGGGCCGGTGGATGGCCTTTCGGGCCGATCCGGCAGGGCGCCGCCTCAGCCGCCAGAGGTCTCCGAGACGTTCTCCGCGAACCCGCAGCCACGCCCGTCGGCGTCGTCCAGCCACCCCTCCGGGAGAACCACCTTGTCGCGCGGCGCACCCTGGCGCCCGCGCGGCGCACCCAGCTGTGACGAGGGGAAAGGCTCGCTCCGGTCGAGCCTGGCGAGCATCTCGTCGAGGTCGGCGAGGCTGTTCACCAGACCGAGGGTACGACGCAGCTCGCCGCCGGCGCTGAAGCCCTTGAGATACCACGCGATGTGCTTGCGGATCTCCTTGCAGCCGCGCTCCTCGCCCATGTGCTCGCAGAGCAGCTCGGCATGGCGCCGCATGATGTCGCTCACCTCGCCCAGATTCGGCAGCACGTTGACCTTCTCGCCGGCGAATGCGGCCACCAGGTCACGGAAGAGCCAGGGACGTCCGAGGCAGCCGCGGCCGATGACGACGCCGTCCACGCCGGTCTCCTCGACCATCCGGATCGCGTCGGCCGCCTCCCAGATGTCGCCGTTGCCGAGCACCGGGATGTCGATCGAGGCGGCGAGCTCGGCGATGGCGTCCCAGTCTGCGGTGCCGGAGTAGGCCTGCGCCACCGTGCGCCCGTGCAGCGCGATCGCGGCCGCACCGCTCTCCTGGGCGATCCGGCCGGCGTCCATGTAGGTCAGGTGAGCGTCGTCGATGCCCTTGCGGGTCTTCATCGTCACCGGTACGTCGTAGGGCTCTGCCGCGCGTACGGCGTGCTCCAGGATCTCACCGAGCAGACCGCGCTTGTAGGGCAGCGCTCCCCCGCCGCCCTTGCGCGTCACCTTCGGCACCGGGCAACCGAAGTTGAGGTCGACGTGCGCCACCCCGTAGTCGCCGCAGAGGATCTCGGTCGCCTTGCCGACGTAGACCGGGTCGGTGCCGTATAGCTGCACGCTGCGTACGGTCTCGGCCTCGTCGAAGACGAGCATGTCCTTGGTGTGCTGGTCTCCCTCGACCAGGCCGCGGGAGGTGATCATCTCGCAGACATAGAGACCCGCGCCCTGCTCGGCGCACAGGCGCCGGAAGGCGGCGTTGGTGACGCCGGCCATCGGCGCGAGCACCACAGGGGTGTCGACGGTCAGGCTGCCGAGCTTCAGGGGGCCGGGGAGAGACATGCCTTCCATTGTCCGACCAGCGGCGCGTCGTACGAAATCAAGCGGTCGGCGTCAAGAAGTCGGCGAGGCGGACGGGGAGCCAGAGGCCTTGGGCGCTGCGTACGGCGTCAGGTCGCCCTGCCAGGTGATCGGGTCGAACTCCTCGTAGGGCCGGAAGCTCACGCCGACGAGCTTGCCCTGGTCCGGGACGAGCATGACGAGGCAGGCGTCCACGCTGGCGCCGGGAGCGAACGGCTTGGGGAACGTCTTGACGGCGCAGGGCTTGAACGGCTCCTTGAACGCGGCGGCCTCGACCAGGTTGCCCTCGTCGTCGAGACCCCACAGCGGAACGTCGTAGCCACCGAGGTCGGTGTCACCGTCGTTCTTGATGGTCGCGCGGACGAAGTAGGGGGCGCGCGCCAGCGTCGCCTCGTCGAGCTTCCAGCCCGAGAAGGTCTGCTTGTAGGAGGTCGACTCGAGCTTGTCGACCGTGATCGAGAGCTCGCCGTCGACGCCCTCCTTGGGCGTCCACTCGACCGTCGCGGTCTCGCCGAGCCTGCGGTCGGCGCCGGGCTCGGTGAGCGCACCCGCGGTGGCCGAGGCCGAGGCCGAGGCCGACGGCGAGGCGGAAGCCGACGCCGAGGCGCTCTCGGACGCCTGGGGCGCGTTCGTCCTCGGTGCGGTGCCGCTGCACCCCATCAGTGACATGGCCATCACCACACCCGTGACGGATGCGGCACGTAGAGAGCCCGCTCGTTGCATGGGGACATCCTGCCGCACTTCTGTTTCAGATCGTGCGACAGGACGTCCCATGTGAGGCTACGACGCGGTAACGGTGGCCGCCCCGCGCCGGCTCTCGGGGCCTGATCAGGCCCCGATCAGGCGCCGATCAGGCGCTCGGCGAAGTAGCGGCTGACGCCTTCGAGCGGGATGCGCTCCTGCTTCATCGTGTCGCGCTCGCGGATGGTGACCGCGTTGTCCTCGAGGGTGTCGAAGTCGACTGTGACGCAGTACGGCGTACCGATCTCGTCCTGGCGGCGGTAGCGCTTGCCGATCGACTGGGAGTCGTCGAAGTCGACGGCCCAGTTGGCGCGCAGCTCGGCGGAGAGGGCCTTCGCCTTCGGCGAGAGCGCCTCGTTGCGGCTGAGCGGGAGCACGGCGATCTTGACCGGCGCGATCCGGTGGTCGAGCCGGAGCACGACCCGCTTGTCGACGCCGCCCTTGGCGTTGGGGGCCTCCTCCTCGGCGTACGCGTCGACCAGGAAGGTCATCAGCGCACGGGTCAGACCGGCCGCGGGCTCGATGACGTAGGGCAGGTAGCGCTCGTTGTTGGCCTGGTCGAAGTACTGCAGGTCCTGGCCGGAGTGCTTCATGTGCGTGCCGAGGTCGAAGTCGGTGCGGTTGGCGACACCCTCGAGCTCACCCCACTCGCTACCGGTGAAGCCGAAGCGGTATTCGATGTCGACGGTGCGCTTGGAGTAGTGGCTCAGCTTCTCCTGGGCGTGCTCGTAGAGGCGCAGGTTGTCGGGGTTGATGCCGAGGTCGGTGTACCACCGCATGCGCTCGTCGATCCAGTACTGGTGCCACTCCTCGTCCTCACCCGGCTTGACGAAGAACTCCATCTCCATCTGCTCGAACTCACGGGTGCGGAAGATGAAGTTGCCCGGCGTGATCTCGTTGCGGAAGCTCTTGCCGGTCTGGGCGATGCCGAAAGGAGGCTTCTGGCGGGTGCTGGTGACCACGTTCGCGAAGTTCACGAAGATGCCCTGCGCCGTCTCCGGACGCAGGTAGTGGAGGCCCGACTCGTCCTCGAGCACACCGAGGTGGGTCTTGAGCATGCCGGAGAACTCGCGCGGCTCGGTCCAGGCGCCCCTGGTGCCACAGTTCGGGCAGGCGACGACCTCGTTGATGACGACGGTGTCAGGGTCGTCGATGCCCTTCTTCTCCGCGTACTCCTCCTGGAGGTGGTCGAAGCGGTAGCGCTTGTGGCAGGACTGGCACTCGACCAGCGGGTCGTTGAAGGTCTCGACGTGGCCGGACGCGACCCAGGTCTGACGCGGCAGGATGATGCTCGAGTCGAGGCCGACGACGTCGTCGCGCTGCTGGACCATCGCCTTCCACCACTGGCGCTTGATGTTCTCCTTGAGCTCTACGCCGAGGGGGCCGTAGTCCCAGGCACTCCGAGTGCCGCCGTAGATCTCGCCGCTGGGGAAGACGAATCCGCGCCGCTTGGCGAGGGAGACGACGAGGTCAAGGGTCGATGCTGGCGGCTTTGCCACGATGAATGCTCTCTGCTCGATGCGAGCCCCGGCCGGCTGCCGGGCCTCGGTGCTAGGGGATCTACGGAAATCCTATCCGCGGTGTCATCTTGTTATGTACGCCGCCCGCTGGGCCAATTCGCCGGGCCAAATCGCTCCGCCGATCGGGCGCGTGCCGATACCGTCCCTCGTCATGGAGTCCAACGCGCGTCGTCTGTGGAAGCTGCTCGAGCCGATCCATGCGGTGGGCTACTTCTCGCCCGAACCGGTCACGCTGCTCAAGGAGGCCGGCTACCGCGGCTACTGGATGGGCTACTTCGCGGCTCGCTCCGCGCCGCTGGGGACCGTTCCGGCCGAGGTCGTGCACGCCGTGTTCTACAACTTCTCGTTCACCCACGTCTCACGTGCGCTGCCCGACGCGTGGAGCTTCGCACCGCCCGAGGTCGCGCATGCCGCCCGGCAGTCCGGAGCCGTCGCGGCGTTGCGCCGTCAGCTCGGCGCGCTCGCCGACTCCGACGACGTCGCCCGGGCTGCTGGCCTCGCCTCCCGGGCCGCCCTCGCCGCTCCGCCGGAGGGACGCGCCCTCTACGCCGCGCTCCGCTCGCTCCCTGTCGCCGACGACCCGCTCACCGCTCTCTGGGACGCGGCCACTCTGCTTCGCGAGCACCGCGGCGACGGCCACGTGGCCTCGCTGCTCGCCGCGGGCATCGGTGGCCGCGAGTCGCACGTGTTCCATGCGCTCGCCACCGGCGCCTCCCCGTCGGTCTACGCCACCTCCCGCAACATCCACGAGAGCGAATGGACCTCCCTCGTCTCCTCGCTGCGCTCCCGCGGCCTCGTCACCGACGACGGCGGCTCACTCACCGACGTCGGCCGGGAGACCAAGTCCCGGATCGAGTCCCAGACCGATGCGCTTGCTGCGACCGCGTACGCGACCCTGACGCCGGCCGAGGTCGATGACCTCATCACTCTGCTGCGGCCGCTGACCAAGGCCGTCGTCGCCTCCGGGGAGATCCCACAGCAGTCGCCGATGGGCTTGAAGCTCGACGATCTCGATCAGTGACCGTCCCTGGGGCGAAACCCTGTTGAGCGCGCGACTCGCCCCGATCAGACTCGACCTATGAGCGCATCCGACCTCGACCCTCGTCTCCGCCCCATCCTCGGGCTGGCCGAGGAGGCGGTGGCGCGCCCAGGGACCGAGGTCGACCTGGAGACCCTTCAGGAGATCTTCGCCGAGGCGGCGATGTTGCTGGACCTCGGCAACGTCCTCGAGGGGCTCGATGAGCACGACGCGCGCGAAGTCGTCGACGGCCTCTGCCAGGACCTGCTCGCCGAGGACCCCGCCCAGAGCATCCGCGATCACGCCGAGTCGGTCCTCGACGGCGCCTCGTCTCATGACCCCGAAGGCGTCGCGGTGGCGTACCGGATGGCTGCGCATGCGCTGCGACTGTGAACTCAGCGCCCGTCGCTCTACCAGTGCAGGTCGTGGAGCGTGCTGATACGGCGTACGGCCGCTTCGAGGTGGGCGTCGTGGCGATCGAGAAGGACGGCGGCGAGGCCGGCCTCGAGCGGACCGAGGACGTCGTGGGCGAGGCTGTTGCCGACCATCAGCGCCTCGCCTGGCGCGATGCCGGCACGCTCGCACGTGAGCCGGTAGGCCCGCGGGTCCGGCTTGCTCGCCGGCAGGGTCGAGGTCGAGACGTGGAGATCGACCTCGTTGGCGAGGCCGGTCAGGTCGAGCTTGAGGCGCTGGTGGTCATCGTCTCCGTTGGTGAGGACGACCGTTCGGAGACCGGCGGCGCGCACCCTGCGCAGCGTCGGGACCGCGTCGTCGAAGGCAACCCACAGCGCTTCGTACCTCGTCAGATACCCGGCGAACAGCGCGTCCGCCTCCGCGTCGTCGAACTCGATCCCGAGGAACTCCCGGGTTCGCGCCCGCCGCTGCTCCTGGAAGCTGATCTCTCGACGCTGGTAGCGCTGGTAGTGCGGCCCGGACACTGCACCCCATCGTGCCTCGACGTCCCCGGTGATCCCGTGCTCCGCCGCCCACCCGACTACCGCCCGCCGTGCTGCCCCGGCCTGGTCCACCAAAGTGTCATCGAGGTCAAAGACGATCGCACGCAGCACGACCGACACCCTATTGCCGCCAAACGCAGCTCGCGGGACCGCCCGACCCCCTCCGCCAGAACGGTGCATGTGCTCGGTTTTACCGCGCTCATGGACGGGTCACCTCTCAACTTCCCCGCACATGCGCGGTTGTCGCATCCGGCGCGATGAGATGCCGTACGCTCTGCTGGCGGTGTTGTTCGGACTTGGCGCACTGACGCTGTGGGCATGTTTGGCGGGGCTCGTATTGACCGATCGAGAAGGTTGCCGATACTCGCCGGCCTCGATCTACGACTCCCGCTTTTTCCCACCGCAGGGCTGGTGCATCCAGGAGGGCGTCGCTACCGCAACACACCCGACCTGGACCGGGCCCGCACTGGTTGCGTTGCTCACCGCAACCTTGCTGTGTGCATCGCTGGCCGTCATGTTTCGTCGAGCGCAGGGTGAGGGGGCCGTGAACCCGGCCAGTCGGATCGCACTGATCCTGATCCTGGTCACGGGTGCCACCGGCAGCGCGATCGCGGCACGAGACGATTCGCCGAAGCGAACTGCGTTCCGAGCGGCAGCCGTGGCCGCCGCGGAGCACACTCGCCAGCAGGCACTCAATGAGCGCGGCCGCGCGTCACATCCCGACGGGCCAGGTACGGAGCCCACCCCGACACCCAGCGACGTTCGGGCGCAGCTGGAGATGCTCGCCGGCGACGCTCTGGCCGCGGTGCCCACCGGAACACTGTGGCTCGCCTCGCCAGAGGTGATCATTTCATCCTGCGGTGGCGGCGAGATCCTGAGCCTCACCGGCCGCTACACGGCCCGCGACCTGACCACAGCGAAGGACGACGCCGACTTCAACACCATCCTCCACGCCAACGAGGACGCGGCGGCCGCCATCCTCGAGGCTTGGATCGGCTCGAGCGGCGCCTATGACACGTTGAAGGGCGAGTACTACTTCGCCGTCGTCGGCTTCCCGCACCTCAGCGCCCATCTCGGCTTCGATGAGGGCGTCGGCGAGATCGAGGTCACGAGCCTCTGCGCTCACCCCTGACCTCGTCGCACGGGGCAGCCGTTCGGTGCGCGGCGTAGAACTCCAGTGCCTGGGCGAAGTCGTGCTCGGTGAAGTCCGGCCAGAGCTTCTCGCTGACGACGATCTCGGCTTTTGCGGTCTGCCAGGGGAAGAAGCCGGAGAGGCGCTGCTCGCCGCTGGTGCGGATGACGAGGTCGATCTCCTTGCTCGGTCCGCCGGGCAGTGCCGCGGTGATGGCCTGCTCGTCGATCTCGGTGACGCCCGCGGCGATGGCGCGGCGGATGCCTTCGACGATGTCGCCGTGCGGGTCATAGCCGATCGCCATCGTGAGGTGTGCCGGCCGGTCGGCGGTCGGCACCGACGTCGTGACCAGCGCCTGGGTTCGAGAAGCCTGCCTTCTTCGCCCAACGGCGGTTGCCGTCCATCACCATGCCGACGTGCCTGGGCAGCAGGTGGGGCGCGATCGTCTCGGCGGTCTCAGGCATCAGCGGCTCGGGTCGTTGAGGGAGAGGATCTGGCGGCGCTCGGCGTCGGTCAGGTCGGAGGCGGCAAGGACCTTCTGCAGGACATCGGACTTGCGGGCGATATAGGTGTCGATGTCCATGTCGGGGTCGGCGGCGAGCTCGAGCTTCACGGCAGCGTACTCGTCGCGAAGATCGTCGCGGCGCCGCAGAACGTCGCGGACGGTGAGATGGTTGCGTACGTTGAGGGTCCCCGCGGCGCAGACGTAGACGTGGCGTCGCGGATCGTCGTCGGGGGCATGGAACGCTTCGCGTCCGGCGACGCCCAGATCGCCGCGGTGGACATAGCCGATGCGTTCGAGCGCGGCGACGGCAGCCGGGACGTCCTCGGGCGCGACGATCACGTCGATGTCGAGGATGGGCTTCGCGGCGAGGCCGGGGACGGAGGTCGAGCCGACGTGCTGGACGCTTGCCGCCGACTCGTCGGCCAGCGCGCTCCTCAGCGTCGCTGCCACCTGCTCGAACCGGGCCGGCCAGGACGGGTCGTAGGGGACCACCTCGATGCTCACGGCGGAGAGTCTCGCAGGCGTCCGGAACCTCGCGACGATCAGCGCGCTGGCCTCTAGGATCTCGGCATGAGTCAGCTCGCGACCGCCCGCCCGCTTCAGCTCGGCCGACAGGGGTTCGGTGCCATGCGGCTGCGGGACGACGATTCCGGCGACGCGGACCGGGACCCGTTCCGTGTGGTGAACACGGCTCTCGAAGAAGGGGTCGTGATGATCGACACGGCCGAGCTGTACGGGAACGAGGAGCTCGTCGGCCGCACGATCGCCGCCCGACGCGACGAGGTGTTGCTGGCCAGCAAGTTCGGAGTCGTTGCGGCCGACCATCACCCCGACGGTTTCGAGGTGCGAGCAGACGCCGGGCACGTTCGGCGGTCCTGCGAGGCGAGCCTTCGTCGGCTTCGGACCGACCACATCGACCTCTACTACCTGCACCACCGCAGCGATACGGTCCCCATCGAGGAGACGGTCGGCGCGATGGCGGACCTCCTGCGAAAGGGCGACATCGGTGCGATCGGACTCTCCAACGTCACCGCCGAGGATCTCCGCCGCGCCTACGCCGTCCACCCCGTGACCGCGCTCCAGGAGCACTGGTCGTTGGCGGAGCGCACGATCGAACGTGAGCTCGTGCCGACCGCCGCCGAGCTGGGCGTCGCGCTCGTCGCGCACTCTCCGACATCGCACGGCGTGCTGCACAGCGCCGCGGACGACACTGCCCCGGCGGACGAGAAGCAGGTGGTCCTTCGCGAGATCGCCACCGCACACGGGGTGTCGGCCGGCAAGGTCGCGATCGCGTGGGTGCACAGCCGTGGGCCCCTCCACGGCCTCGAGGTGGTGCCGTTGCCGGGGACGACGCGTGCGAGCCACGTGCGCGCGAACGTGGCAGCCGCGGAGATCGTCCTCAGCGCCGACGAGCTGCAGCGGCTGACGGCGGCCTGGCAGTCGAACGCCTGACCACGGCCACCGTCGACGGTCCTCCTGCGATCAGACTCGCCCGCGGACCATCCCGATGAGACGATCCAGGACCTCCTCGGGGGCCACCTGGACGCCGTTGTGCAGGTGGGCGTTGGTGATCCACGGGCGCAGCGTGGGGACTAGCTCGGCGGTGGCGAGGGAGTGCTCGCGGAGCACATAGGGGTCGTCGTAGTAGACGGCGGCGGCGGACGGGACGTCGACCGAGGCCAGCACCGACGGGTCGTAGAGGCTCGGCCACTCACGCTCGGCGAGCAGATCGGCCGCCTCGGCGAAGGGGGCCAGGAGCGGGTCCTCGCTCACGTGCCACGGGAAGAGGTGCTCGGCGGTGAAGAGGGTCGGGTCCGTTTCGTACGCCGCGGGCTGGACACGCGCGGAGGCCCAGCGGGTGGCTTGGGCGTCGGCGTAGCAGGCCTCGTGGACGAGTACGTAGAGGGGCGAGTGGCCGCTGAAGGGCAGCAGCGACGCGACCTCGTGACCGAAGCCGAGGCCGGCCGGATCACGCTCGAGCAGGTAGTGGATCTGCTCGGAGCCGCCCGTCATCCCGAGCCGGCTGCCGATGGAGCGCGCCTGGCGCGCCGAGAGCAGGCCGCCGTGCGGGAGCCGGATCTCGCCGGCATCACAGCGCTCGACCAGCGCCCGCATCCGGTCGCGGTCGCCGGGGAAGCGGGCGTAGTGACGCTCGGTGAGCTCGATCGTGCGGGCGAAGGTCGCGGCGTAGATCTCGTCGATGGGCAGGCCGACCGGCGGCACTCCCCCGGTGAACAGGACCTCGCGCAGCGAACCGGGGTGGGTCGAGAGGTAGCGCAGGGAGCAGAAGCCGCCGAAGGACTGGCCCAGGAGCGACCACCGCGAGATGCCGAGGTGGTCGCGGAGGAGCTCGGCGTCCTCGACGATCGAGTCGGCACGGAAGTGGGCCAGGTGGTCGGCCTGCTCCTGAGGGCTCAGCCCAGTCATCGCCGTGAGCGGCGTCGACCGGCCGGTCCCGCGCTGATCGAGGAGGATCACCCGATAGTCCTGGAGGGCTCGGTCCAGCCAGCCCGGCACCGTCGGCAGGTCGATCGGGCGCGGGCTCTCCCCACCCGGGCCGCCCTGGAGGAAGAGCAGCGCGTCGCGGTCGTCGCGATCGCCCGGGCGGCGCACCTCGCGGGCGAAGACGGTCAGCGTCTCGGGTCCACCGCCGAGATGGTCCAGCGGCACCTCGATCTCGTGCTCGATCAGGACCAGTCCGGGGATCGTCTCGATGCGCACGGAGTCGATCCTAGGTGACCGTCGTCCGGCAGGGGTCTCGACAAGCGCGACCGACGAGGTAACCTGAACACCGTTCACCTGAACGTCGTTCAGTTCTGTTATCCCCGAGGAGACGCCCCGCATGACGACAGCCTTCGACCAGCTAGCCGACCGGATCCTCTCCGGCGGGGCCGCCACCGTGGACGACGCACTGGCGGCGCTGCGCACTCCTGACGAGCACCTGATGAGCGTGGTCGCCGCGGCGGGGCGGCTGCGGCGCGAGCACTTCGGCAACACCGTGAAGGTGAACTACCTGGTCAACCTCAAGTCGGGGCTGTGCCCGGAGAACTGCAACTACTGCAGCCAGGCACTCGGGTCGCAGGCGCCGGTGCTGAAGTACTCCTGGCTGTCCAAGGACGAGACCCTCGAGCAGGCCGGCGCGGGGCTGCGCGGCGGCGCCACCCGGGTCTGCATGGTCTCCTCCGGCCGCGGGCCTTCCGAGCGCGACATCGACAAGGTCGTCGAGATGACCTCCGCGTTGAAGGAGGAGCACGAGGGTGTCGAGGTCTGCGCCTGCCTCGGACTGCTCAAGGGCGGCCAGGCCGAGCGGCTCAAGGCGGCCGGGGTGGATGCGTACAACCACAACATCAACACCGCCGAGTCCAACCACGACAACATCGTCCAGACCCACAGCTACGACGACCGCATCGACACGATCGGCAAGGCCAAGGAGGCCGGCCTCTCGCCGTGCTCGGGCCTGATCGCCGGGCTGGGCGAGAGCGACGAGCAGCTCGTCGAGGCGCTCTTCGCGCTCAAGGAGCTCGACGCCGACTCGATCCCGGTCAACTTCCTGATGCCGTTCGACGGCACTCCGTACGAGAACACCTGGGAGCTCTCCCCCACTCGGTGCGTGAAGATCCTGACGATGGCGCGGTTCGTCTGCCCCGACAAGGAGATCCGGATCGCGGCCGGGCGCGAGATGCACCTGCGCTCGCTGCAGGCCACCGCGCTCCAGGTCGCCAACTCGATCTTCCTCGGCGACTACCTGACCTCCGAGGGGCAGGACGCGCTGGCCGACCTGGAGATGCTGCGCGACAACGGCTTCGTCATCCTCGGGATGGACGCGAGCGCGTTCGACGAGCTGATCGAGGAGCAACGCGCCAGGGCCGCCGGCCGCGCGGCGAGGGGCTGCGGCAGCAGCTGTGGCGACGGCTGCGGCGACGCCTGTGGCGACCACCGCGACCAGGACGAGCAGGACGGTCCGGTGATCCGGCGCCGCGGAGCGGGGACCGATGTCGCTGCCAACGCTTGATCCCGACGCGGCTCGGGGCGCGGATCTCCTCGTCTTCGACCGCGAGCACCTCTGGCACCCCTACACCTCGATGACCGACCCGGCGCCGGTGCGTCTGGTCACGGGGGCCGAGGGCGTACGCCTCCACCTCGACGACCACGGCGAGCACCTCGAGGTCGTCGACGCGATGTCGTCATGGTGGTCGGCGATCCACGGCTACCGGGTGCCCGAGCTGGACGCTGCCCTCGCCGACCAGGCCGGACGGATGGCGCACGTGATGTTCGGCGGCCTGACCCACGCCCCCGCGGTCGACCTGGCCGAGCGGCTCGTCTCGATCACTCCGGACCCGCTGCAGCACGTCTTCCTCGCCGACTCGGGGTCGGTGAGCGTCGAGGTCGCGATCAAGATGGCGCTGCAGACCCAGCGAGGCCAGGGCAGGCCGGAGCGTACGCGGCTGCTGACGCTGCGCGGCGGCTATCACGGGGACACCTTCGGGTGCATGAGCGTGTGCGACCCGGTCGGCGGGATGCACTCGATGTTCACCGAGGTCCTGGCCCCACAGGTCTTCGCCGAGCGCCCGCCGGCGCCGGGTGGTGACGTGGAAGGCTGGGCCGAAGGCGTACGCCGCCTCGCGGCCGAGCACACCGACGAGCTCGCCGGGATCATCGTCGAGCCACGGCTCCAGGGCGCGGGCGGGATGTGGGTCTACGACGACCGCTGCCTGGTCGTGCTGCGTGAGATCGCCGACGAGCACGGGCTGGTGCTGATCTTCGACGAGATCGCCACCGGTCTCGGCCGCACCGGTGACCTCTTCGTGTCCTCGCAGGTCACGCCGGACATCCTCTGCCTCGGCAAGGCCCTGACCGGCGGCTATCTGACGCTGGCCGCCGTGCTGACCACCTCCGAGGTCGCGCACGCGATCTCCCGGAGCGAGTCGGGTGTGCTCATGCACGGCCCGACCTTCATGGGCAACCCGCTGGCCTGCGCAGTGGCGCTGGCCTCGCTCGACCTGCTGGCCGCGCGCGGCTGGGAGCAGGACGTACGCCGGGTCTCCTCCGCCCTGAGCGCCGGCCTCTCCCCTCTCGCCGGCGCGCCGGGCGTCGCCGACGTCCGTGTCCTCGGTGCCGTCGGCGTCGTCCATCTCGACCATCCCGTCGACAGCGCGAAGGCCACCGACGCCGCCCTGCGGGAGGGCGTCTGGATCCGGCCGTTCCGCGACCTCATCTACACGATGCCGCCCTATGTCACCGGCGAGGAAGACCTCGCCCGCATCTGCCGCGCCGTCGCGGCCGCCGCGGAGGTGGCCTGATGGGAAGGGTCCCGCTGACCGAGCGGCTAGTCGAGCCGCTGGTCGAAGGCCACTTCGTTCAGACCTCGGAGCCGCTAGGCGGAGGCGTGTCGAGACCAACACGGTCCGCTGACGCGCTCGAGGGGACTGTGTTGGTCTCGACACGGATTCGTTCGTTCCTCACGAATCCGGCTCGACCTACGGGGGCCGGACACGACCGACGGCCCGACTGGAGTGAACGCTGATGTGGGATGACTGGATCGCTGAGGCTTCTGCAGCGCGGGAGGCGGCCGGACTGACCCGGCGGCTGCGGCCGCGCGGGCCCGATGACGGCGTCGTCGACCTGGCCGGGAACGACTACCTCGGCCTGTCGGCACACCCGGACGTACGCCGCGCCGCGGCGAAGGCGGCCATGCTCTGGGGCGGCGGCGCGGGTGCGTCCCGGCTGGTCACGGGCACTCTGACGCTGCACGGCGACCTGGAGGACGAGCTCGCCGACTGGCTCGGCCAGCCGGGGGCGCTGACGTTCTCGACCGGCTACCACGCCAACCTCTCGATCGTCGGCGCGCTGGCGGACCGGACGGCCCACGTCGTCTCGGACGCGCACATCCACGCCTCGCTGATCGACGCCGTACGGCTCTCTCGGGCCCAGCTGACGGTCGTGCCTCACAACGACGTGGACGCGGTCCGGGCGGCGCTCGCGGCACGGCCCGGCGTACGCACGCTCGTGCTGGCCGAGTCGGTCTACTCCGTCCTGGGCGACGAGGCGCCGCTGACGGACCTGGCCGAGGCGTGCGCGGAGCACGGCGCGCTGCTCGTCGTCGACGAGGCCCACGGCGTCGGAGTGCACGGGCCGGGGCTCGTCCACCGACGCGGCCTCGCCGGCCGGCCTGACGTGCTGGTCACCGCGACGCTCTCCAAGAGCCTGGGCAGCCAGGGTGGGGCGGTGCTGGGACCGCGTGCCGTCCTCGACCATCTGGTCAACACCGCCCGCCCGTTCATCTTCGACACCGGCCTCGCGCCGGCCTCCGCCGCCGCCGCGCTGGCCGCAGCCCGGATTTCGCGTGCACGCCCGGACCTCTCCGACACCATCCGTGCTCGGGTCACCGGGCTGGCCCAGACTCTGGGTGTCCCGGCCCCTGCCGGCGCAGTGCTGTCGGTGCCGATGCCGTCCCCCGAGGCGGCGGTCGCAGCCCAGGCGAACCTGCTCGCCGAGGGCGTACGCGTCGGCTGCTTCCGTCCACCGTCGGTCCCCGACGGGGTCTCCCGGCTGCGGGTCACCGCCGGCGCCGGCGTCACCGACGAAGACTGGGACCGGGCGGTCAAGGCCATCGACGTGATCGTGGGTGATGTCAGGTGAGCGGGCGGGTGGTGATCGTCACCGGCACCAGCACCGGAGTGGGCAAGACCGTCGCGACGGCGACGCTGGCCTCCCGGGCGCGCACCGACGGCGAGAAGGTCGCGGTCGTGAAGCCGGTCCAGACCGGCACCGCCGACGGTGACTGCGACGCCGCCGAGATCCAGCGGCTGACCGGGGTCGAGGTCCACGAGCTGACCCGGCTCGAGGAGCCGCTCGCGCCGGATACCGCCGCCCGGCGGGCGGGGGTGGAGATCCCGGCGGTGGCTGCGTACGCTCCCCCGATCGCGGCCCTGACCGGTGACAACGATCTCGTCCTGGTCGAGGGCGCAGGAGGCCTGCTAGTGCGCCTGGACACCGACGGCGGCACGCTCCTCGACCTGGCCGACGCGCTCTTGGCCGGCGGCACGGCCACCTCCTTCGTCGTGGTCACCGCGGCCGGCCTGGGCACCCTCAACCACACCGAGCTGACCGTCGCCGCGCTGCGCGCCCGCGGGTACGAGCCCGACGGGCTGATCATTGGCTCCTGGCCCGGCGACCCGGGACTCGCCGAGCGCTGCAACCGCGTCGATCTGCCCCGGGTGACCGGCGTACCCCTGCTGTTCGGCATCCCGGAAGGAATTGACAACCATTCTCAACCTAACTGAGAATGGTTCTCATGGCCCCCACAATCCGCTCTGCCGGCATCCTCGCTGCCGGCGCGCTCCTGCTCACCTCCGGCTGTGCCGCCCTCTCCGACGACTCGGGGTCCTCCACCTCCGGCTCCGACTCGGAGAAGGTCCAGATCGCAGCTGCGTTCTACCCGCTGGAGTTCGTCGCGGAGCGGGTCGCGGGCGACCTCGCCGACGTCACCGGCCTCACCAAGCCGGGCGTCGAGCCGCACGACCTCGAGCTCAGCATCAACCAGACCGCGGCGCTGCAGAGTGCCGACGTGATTCTCACCGAGCACGGCTTCCAGCCCGCCGTCGACGACGCGATCGAGCAGGACGTCAAGGCTGATGTCGTCGATGTCGAGAAGGTCGTCGAGCTCCGCAAGGCCGACGAGGGCCACGCAGACGAGCACGCCGCCGAGGAGGAGCCCCACGCGGAGGACGAGGCTCACGCCGAAGAGGAGGCCCACGCCGAAGAGGAGGCCCACGCCGAAGAGGGGCACGACCACGGCGAGATCGACCCCCACTTCTGGCACGACCCGGCGCTCATGGCCGAGTACGCCGAGGGCGTACGCGACGCTCTCAGCAAGGCCGACCCCGACAACGCCGAGACCTACGCCGCCAACGCGAAGTCCCTGACCGGGGACCTGACCGCGGTCGACGAGGAGTTCAAGACCGGTCTGGCGCAGTGCAAGATCAAGGAGGTCGTGGTCTCCCACGACGCCTTCGCCTACCTGGACAAGTACGGCCTGGAGTTCGAGTCGATCGCCGGCCTGACCCCCGACGCCGAGCCCAACCCCGCGCAGCTCGCCGAGATCGGCGAGCACGCCAAGGAGCACGGCGTGACCACGATCTTCTCCGAGCGCCTGGTCAGCACCGCGCTCGCCGACACCCTCGCCAGCGACCTCGGACTCGAGACCGCCGTGCTCGACCCGATCGAGGGGCTCTCGAAGGACACCAAGGGAGAGGACTACCTTTCCCTCATGCGCCAGAACCTCAACGCCCTCAAGGCGGCCAACGGTTGTCAGTGAGCAAATCCGGGAGCACAGTCCCCGCCGATGTCCCCGTGCAGCTCCTGCACGGGGACGTCGCCCTGTCCGGACGCCCCGTCCTGCGTGAGGTGGACCTGACGGTCAGACGCGGCGAGTTCGTCGCACTGATGGGTGCCAACGGCTCCGGGAAGTCGACGCTCGTACGCACCTTGGTCGGCCTCAACCCGCTCTCGGCCGGCCGCCTGGAGCTGTTCGGTCGCACGCTGTCCGGGTTCCACGACTGGTCGCGGATCGGCTACGTGCCGCAGCGAAGCACCGCCACCGGCGGCGTACCCGCCTCGGTCTGGGAGGTGGTCGCCTCTGGCCGGCTCACCCACCGCAAGCTGCTGCGCCCGCTGCGCAGCGCCGACCGGGCCGCGATCCGTGCGGCGCTCGACGTGGTCGGGATGGGGGCGTACGCCCATCGCGGGGTCGCCCAGCTCTCCGGCGGACAGCACCAGCGGGTGCTGATCGCGCGGGCGCTCGCCGGCCGCCCCGAGCTGCTGCTGCTCGACGAGCCCACCGCGGGCGTCGACCTGCCCAACCAGCAGGCGCTGGCCGGGGCGCTCGGGCGCCTCAAGAAAGACGGCGCCACGATCGTGCTGGTCGCCCACGAGCTCGGACCGCTGGCGCCGCTGGTCGACCGTGCCGTCGTCATGCGCGACGGGCGCAAGGCGTACGACGGTGCTCCTCTCACCGACGCCGACGTCCACGCCCAGGGCTTCGACGCCGGCCACGTCCACTGCGACACTGGGCTCGATTCAGCTGGCTCGACCGCCGCGCCCAACGCCGCGGTCCCGACACCCCTGAAGGAGCTCTAGGCCATGACTCTCCTCGAGCTCTTCTCGGTGCCGTTCATGCAGCGGGCCCTGATCGCGGCGTTCCTCGTCGGGATCGCGGCTCCCGCGGTCGGCACCTACATCGTGCAGCGCCGGCTGGCGCTGATGGGTGACGGCATCGGTCACGTCGCCGTCACCGGCGTCGCGATCGGCCTGTGGACCCAGACCTCGCCGACCTGGACCGCGGTCGTCGTGGCCATCGCCGGCGCCGTGGTCATCGAGGTCGTGCGCGAGCGCGGCCACGCCGAGGGCGACGTCGCCCTGGCGATGCTGTTCTACGGCGGACTCGCCGGCGGCGTCTTCGTCACCGGGCTCGCCGGCACCGGCGCCTCCCGGCTCCAGGAGTTCCTCTTCGGGTCGATCCTGACGATCTCGGTCGACGACCTGCTCGTGACGATGGCGCTCTCCGTCGTGCTGATCGTGCTCTGCGTCGGGCTCTCGCCGCAGCTGTTCGCCGTCTCCCAGGACCCCGACTACGCCAAGGTCGCCGGGCTGCCGGTGCGGTTCTACTCGATCCTGGTCGCCGTGCTCGCCGCCCTGAGCGTGGTGATCGCGATGCGCACCGTCGGGCTGCTGCTCGTCTCGGCTCTGATGGTCGTGCCGGTCGCGATCGTGCAGCAGCTCACCCGGTCGTTCCGGATGACGCTGCTCGGCGCCATGGGCGCCGGGCTGGCCGCCTCGGTCGGCGGCCTCGTACTGGCGGCCGCCCTCTCCCGCACCGGCGCCAACGTCCAGCCCGGCCCCAGCATCGTGCTGGTCGCGCTCGCCGGCTTCTTCCTGGTCTGGCCGGTGGGTGCCTGGCTACGCCGCCGGCGGGCGCTGGTGGCCCCGTATCCAGAGACCTCGCCCGTCGAGAAACCGGTCGACGAGGCGCATCCGCACCTCCATGGCGAGAAGTGCGGCCACGTCGCGGTCGAGCACGGCGACCACGTCGACTACATCCACGACGGCCACCGGCACGCGGCGCACGTCGGCGCGGAGGGAGAGCACTATGACGAACACTGATCCCTTGGCGACTGATCCCCTGGCGACCGACCCCTCCGGCCTGCGGCCCACCAAGCAGCGGCTCGCCGTGGCCGAGGCGCTACGGACGTACGACGGCTTCCACTCCGCCCAGGAGATCCACTCGCGCCTCGACGGCGCCGTCGGCCTGGCCACGGTCTACCGGACCCTGACCGCGCTGGCCGAGTCCGGCGCTGTCGACGCGATGCGCTCCGAGGACGGCGAGACCATCTACCGCCGCTGCTCCGACACCCACCACCATCACCTCGTCTGCCGTCGTTGCGGCCGCACCGTCGAGGTCGAAGGCCCCGCCGTCGAACGCTGGACCAGGACGATGGCGGAGGAGAACGGCTTCACCGAGGTCTCCCACACCCTGGAGATCTTCGGCACCTGCACCGACTGCCGCTAGCCAGCCGAGACGTCACGCGCGTCGGCCGAGTTGGCACCGCGGTGCCAACTCGGCCGACGGGAGTGACGTCTCGGCTATACCGGGTTGGGGAGGGCGCCGCCGTAGCGGCGGTCCCGGCTCGCGTACGTCTCGATGGCATGCCACAGGTGGCGGCGGTCGACGTCGGGCCAGAGCACGTCGGTGAAGACGAGCTCGGAGTAGGCGGCCTGCCAGAGCATGTAGTTGGAGAGTCGCTGTTCGCCGGAGGTGCGCCAGACGAGGTCGGCGTCGGGGAGCTCAGGGACGTAGAGGTAGCGCTGGAAGACCTTGTCGGTGATCTTGTCGGGGTTCAGACGACCCGCTGCGACGTCCTTCGCGATCCGCGACGCGGCGTCGGTGAGCTCGGCGCGACCGCCGTAGTTGACGCACATCGTCAGCGTGCAGACGGTGTTGTCCTTCGTCATCTCCTCGGCGATCTTCAGCTCGTTGATGACCGACTTCCACAGCCGCGGCGCGCGCCCGGCCCAACGGACCCGGACGCCGAGCTCGTTCATCTCGTCGCGGCGGCGGCGGATGACGTCGCGGTTGAAGCCCATCAGGAACTTCACCTCGTCGGGCGAACGCGACCAGTTCTCGGTCGAGAACGCGTAGGCCGAGATGGCCTTCACACCGATCTCGATGGCGCCTTCGACGACGTCGAAGAGCGAGGACTCACCCTCTTCGTGGCCCTTGGTCCGGGGGAGGCCACGCTCCTTGGCCCAGCGGCCGTTGCCGTCCATGATGATCGCCACGTGGTGCGGGACGAGGTCCTTGGGGACCGGGGGCGGGGTAGCCCCGGACGGGTGGGGTGTTGGGGTACGGACCGGCTTGCTCACGAGGCCCAACCCTAGTCGGCGGGTAGCCGGCGGGCGGCTGTGGCCTGGGCGGGACCATCGGCCGCCGGGGCGCGTCGTACTCCATCTCCTCGAGGCGACCGGTCGGGCCGGGGACGGTCAGCGCGCCGATGATCGTGGTGATGGGCATCGCCAGCACCACCCCGATGCCCGCGGCCATCGTGGCGACGATCTCGCCGGCCATCTGCTCGGTCGTGAGCAGCGAGAAGAAGGTGCGGTCGTAGAGCTGGATCACCAGCAGCAGCGTCAGCGCGGCGCCGACGTAGGCGAACACGATCGTGTAGATCGTCGAGGCGACGTGGTCGCGGCCGATCCGCATCGCGCCACGGAAGACGTCCCACCGCGAGGTGGACGGACCGACGGCGCGCAGCTCCCACACCGCGGACGCCTGGGTGATGGTGACGTCGTTGAGCGCACCGAGGCCGGCGATGATCACCGCGGCGACCAGGAGGCTCTGCAGGTCGAGGTCGGCATCGAGCGAGGAGAGCGTCTGACCGCTCTCCGAGCCCAGACCGCTGAGCCGGCTCCCGCCGATCGCGACGGTGCCGATCAGCGCGGTCACCGCGACCCCGGCCAGCGTGCCGGCGAGCGCCACCGACGTACGCACCGAGAGACCGTGGGTCGTGTAGAGCACCACGTAGAGGATCAGCATCGAGGAGACCAGCGCGACCCCGGCAGCGGGCTCGCCGGAGAGCAGCGCGGGCAGCAGGAACAGCCACACCACCGCACCCGCGAATCCCAAGCCGAGCACCGCCATCAGCCCACGCAGCCGGGCGACCGCGACGACACACACCACGAAGAGGCCGACCAGCAGCGCCAGCGGCGGGCCGCGCTTGACGTCGAAGAAGGCGTACTTCGCCTCCCCCTCCCGCTCGGTGCGGGAGAGCTCGACCTCGTCGCCGGCCTCCAGGCCGGAGGTGGCCATCGGTGTCGAGATCTTCACCGCCACCTCGGTGCCGGTGTCGGGGCCGCTGGTCAGCTTCGCCGAGGCGGTGTTGCAGCCCTCCGCCTGCCCGTCAGCCTGTCCGTCGGCGGAGCACGGCGCGGCGACCGAGGTCACCTCGGCGGTCTCGAAGACGACGCCGTCGGCGACGAACTCCTGCGACCCCTGGAGCTTCTCGACGGCGGAGCGGTCCGGCCACCAGAGGACCGCACCGACGACGGTGACGACGGCGACGAGCACCAGCGAGACGGTCAGCACCATCCGTGGCAGCGCCTCGACCTCCACCTCGGCGTCGTGCCCGCCGTGGGAGTGGGAGTGGGCCATCGTCCTCAGCTCTCGACGTACTCGAGCGAGCGCAGGTTTCGGTCCAGATGCCAGGAGAGGTACGCAGCGACCAACCCGCTCGCCTGCCTGCTGGTCCGGTCCTCGGCGCCGCCGACCGTATCCCAGTCGCCGGAGAGCAGCGCACCGAGGTGGGTCAGCGTCTCGGGCGAGGGCGTCGCCGAGCCCGGCACCCGGCAGGTCGTGCACAGCGCGCCGCCCATGGACACGTTGAACCATCGGTGCGGGCCCACCAGCCCGCACCGCGCACAGGCCTCGAAGCTCGGTGCGTAGCCGGCGACGGACAGCGAGCGGAGCAGATAGGAGTCGAGCACATGCCGAGGGAGCCGGTCGCCCTGCGCGAGCACCCGCAGCCCGCCGACGAGCAGCAGATACTGCTGCGGCGCCGGCTCGCCCTCCTCGTGCACCAGACGGTCGGCGGTCTCGAGCATCGCGGTGCCGGCGGTGTAGCGGTCGTAGTCGAGGCCGATCCCGCTGTGGAAGAGGGTCAGCGTCTCGGCCTGGGTGATCGTGTCCAGCGTCCGCCCCTCGGCGAACTGCAGGTCGACGTGGGTGAACGGCTCCAGCCGCGAACCCCATCTCGAGGTCGTACGCCGCACGCCCTTCGCCACCGCACGCACCCGTCCGTGGTCGCGGGTGAGCATGGTGATGATCCGATCGGCCTCACCAAGCTTGTGGGTGCGAAGCACGATGGCTTCGTCGCGGTAGAGTGGCACGGGCCCATTCTGCCGCGCCGCACCGACAACCGGTGCAGCGACAGACCCACATGACGGCAACGACGCGTGTGGGTCGTCGCCTTTGGCGGGCTCGTCTCCTATCGTGCCGATCATGAGCGCCACAGGCATCGACCGAGGCACCGACCGCCGACACGACGACCGTAAGCCAGGTGCCGCGGCGTCCCCGCCGGTCACGGCTCTCGACTGGTTCATGCTGGCGCTGGCGGTCGTCTCGGTCGTCGCGGTCGTGTGGGTGACGTTCTGGGACGTGCCGAAGGTCTGGTTCGACCGGGTCGTCATCGCCGACTACGTCGTGTGCGCGATCTTCGCCGTCGAGTTCGTGGGGCGCTGGACCCGCTCCGGGCTCGGCTGGAAGTTCCCGCTGCTGTACTGGTACGAGCTGCTCGGCATGATCCCGCTCGGGGTCGCCGCGAGCCCGGCCTTCCGCAGCCTCCGGCTGCTGCGAGTGGTGGTCATCGTCGTGCGGCTGATGCGTGCGGCCGACCGTGCGTTCGGCGACCGCATCTCGGCGTACCTGGTGGCGAGGTTCTCCGGAGCCATCGTCGACGCCATCCGCAAGCCGATCACGGTCGCGGTGCTCGACGAGGTGATCGCGGTGATCCAGACCGGCAACTACACCCGCCACATCTCCAGCGCGATCGGGGAGAACCGCGCGGAGATCGACCTGCTCATCATCGACCTCATCCGTAAGGACCAGGCGGCCGGGAAGCTGAGGTATCTCCCCTTCCACGACGACGTCGTCCGGCTCGTGGCCGACACGGTGCTGCGTCTGGTCGACGAGGGGCTGGCCGACCCACGGGTCCACGAGATCATCTCCGACGCCATCCGCGAGTCGGCCAAGGAGCTGCGATCGAACATCGGCTCGGAGGAGTACGCCGCGGTCAAGCGGGACCGCTCGTGGCGCGCGACGTAGGTCTCGATTTCCGCAGCGATTCCGACGAAGTAGGTGTCACCACGGCCCCTCGCGTCGGATTCAGGGCATGATTCGGGCATGACTGACCGGCAAGGATCTCGGGGACGGGAGCGATGAGCGAGACCTTCCCGACCAATCTCGGGCGGCTGCAGCAGGTCCGCCACATCGGCGCCGGTGCGTTCGCGTCCGTATGGCTCTACTACGACCCCGAGCTCGACTCCCACGTCGCGGTCAAGGCGCTCTCTCCCGGCTGGGTGTCGAACCCGGAGATCCACAAGCGCTTCCTCCAGGAGGCGCGGCTGCTCCGCTCGGTCGACTCACCTCACGTCGTACGTGTCTACGACATCGGCCAGACGAGCACCGGCATCCCCTTCTTCGTGATGTCGTACGCCGACGGCGGCTCGGTCGCCGACCTGCTCAAGCGCTCCCCGGCCGGCCTGGACGTGCACGAGGTCGCCGACATCGTCACGCAGGCCGCCGACGGGCTGATGGCGCTCAAGGCCCGCGGGGTGATCCACCGCGACATCAAGCCCGCCAACCTGCTGCTCGCCTCCGAGACCTCCGGCGGCACCGCGGGCGCTCGCCGGACGATGATCGCCGACCTAGGGGTCGCCCGCTCGCTCGACTCGCTCAACGAGGTCACCCGCGACATCGGCACCCCGTCCTACATGGCGCCCGAGCAGCTCGACCCGGAGCTGCCGATCGACCACCGCGCCGACGTGCGGGCTCTCGGCGCGGTCGCCTGGGCCCTGCTCGTCGGCCGCTCCCCCGCCCCCGCTCTCGGACTCACCTCGCGGGTGCCCGAGGCCGGTTCCGTACGCCCCCTCCCGGCCTCGATCAGCCAGGCGATCGCCCGGGCGCTGGAGCCCCGGGCCGAGGACCGCTGGCCCGACGCACGCTCGTTCGCCGACGCGCTCCGCGCCGCGGTCAAAGGCACCCGGGCCCCCTCCGCCCCGCAGGCGCATTCCGCACCTCAGCCTCCGCCACCGTCCTCGACCTCGCCGTGGCAGAAGTCGGCGGCCCACACTCCGCCGGTCGGCCCGCCCAGCGGTGCTCCGACCGGGTCGCCCTTCGAGCAGCCCACGATGGTGCCGACCGGCATCGGCACGCAGCACCGAGCGAAGCGGAAGCGCACCAGGCTCGTGGGCGGCGTGGCCGCCGCGGTGGTGGCCATCGGGCTCATCGCCGGGCTGATCTACGTCGTGACCAACCAGGGCGGTGGCGTACCCGAGGTCGGCGAGTGCCGCAACCTCGACTACGCCGCGGCCAACGAGTTCGTCGACGAGACGGAGCCGGTGGAATGCACCGAGCCGCACACCCTCTACACCTTCCACGTCGCCACCGACGTGAAGGCCTACAACGACAACGAGGCCGCTGGGGCCGCCTGCTTCACCCGCCTGGAGACCGGCCTCGGGCTGCACCCCGAGGCGCTGGCGCGCACCGCATACATCGTGAGCTGGTACTGGCCGTCGGAGGCCACCTGGAACGACGGTGACCGCTACGTCAGGTGCGACGTCGGCGTGACGGTCCAGAAGGCTCCGATGATCGAGCTGCCCAAGGACCCGGTCCCCAACCCGTTCCCGACCGACCTGCGGGCCTGCATCGACAGCACCATCGACAAGGTCGTCCGGTGCGGGACCACTCACGACTACATCGTCGTCGACACCTTCGAGATGACCGGCGACGCCTACCCCGAGCAGAGCGAGACCAACATCCAGGGGCTGGGCGGCTGTCCGTCGGAGGCGACGATGTTCAAAGCGCCGTTCAAGACGGCCTGGATCGCCGGCAGCCGCCTGGGTCTGTGCGCGAAGTACGACGTCGAGTCCTAGGTGACCTCTAGCGGATCAGCGGCGCCAACCGCCTGACCGCCTCTCGGAGGCGGTCAGGGGTCGTCGCGGCGTACCCGATCACCAGGCCGGGCGGACCGTCGACCTGACGGTGCCGGGCCAGCGGATGGACGGCGATGCCGGCCTCGAGCGCCGCCGCGGCGACGGCCGTGTCGTCGATCCCGTCGGGAAGCGTCGCCAGCACGTGCAGCCCGGCTGCGACGCCGTGGACCCGAGCGGCGGGGAGATGCTCGGCGAGCGCCTCGAGCAGGGCGTCGCGCCTCGCCCTGTGCCGAAGCCGGACCAGCCGCAGGTGGCGCTCGAACGCACCTGAGGTCAGCATCCGGGCGAACGTGACCTGGGGCAGCGCCGGGGTGGCGAGGTCGAGCCAGTAGCGCGCCTCGACGAGCTCCTCCTGCATGCCGGGCGGGGCGACCAGCCAGCCGATCCGCATCGCCGGCGCCAGGGTCTTGGACACACTGCCGAGATGGACGACCCGGTCGGGCGCGAGCACCTTCACCGCAGAGACCGGCGGTCTGTCATAGCGGTGCTCGGCGTCGTAGTCGTCCTCGATCACCAACCGGTGCGGCACCGCCCTGGCCCACTCGACCAGCTCCCGTCGACGCTGCGGAGAGAGCACGACGCCGGTCGGGAACTGGTGGGCGGGTGTGGCCGCGACTGCGTCGACGCCGAGGGCGTCGAGCGCCGCCACATCCAGGCCGTCGGCATCCACCGGCACCGGGACCGTCGTCATCCCCCACCGCTGCAGGTGTACCCGGACGCCGTAGGACCCCGGGTCCTCGAAGCCGATCGTGGTCCTGCCGCGCTCCTCCAGCCATCGGGCCAGGAGCACGAGGCCCTGGGCGACTCCGTTGACCACCAGGATCTCGTCGGGCGAGACCGTGATCCCGCGGGTGCGTCCCAGCCAGACCGCGAGCGCCTCTCGCAGCGCCGGCACACCCCGCGGGTCGCCGTAGCCGAGGTCAGCGCTGCCGATCTCGGCGAGCACCTCTCGCGAGGCCTTGGCCCACGCGGCCCGCGGGAACGCCGAGAGATCCGGCACTCCCGGGGAGAGGTCCAGGTCGGGGGTCGGCAGCCGGGTGGCAGCACCGAGGCGGCGTACGGCTTCGGGGGCCGCGCTCACCCGGGTGCCGCCGCCGCTGCGGGCCGAGAGCAGCCCCTCGTCGGTGAGCCGCTGGTACGCCTCGACGACCACCCCACGGGAGACGCCGAGCTGGGTGGCGAGGGTGCGCGAGGCCGGTACGCGGGCGCCGACCGCAAGACGGCCGTCGGTCACCGCCTCGCGCAGGGCGCCGGTGAGCCAGGTCGCGAGCCCACCGGCCGGAACGCCGGTCGGGTCGAGCTGAAGGAAGTCCGCCCCGGTCACTTGGTCTACTCTGCCACGCCTGGTTTGGATCTGTCTGTCGGACCAAGATCCCGCGAACCTCGTAGTCATGAGCACCGAAGTCCTTCCCCGTCCCGCCATCGACGATCCCGGCGAACCCTCCCGCCCCAGCGGCACGATCCTCGGCATCCTGTTCGCCGCGGCGGGGATGGCCTGCGTCGGCAGCAGCGTCGCCGTCTCCACCACGATCACCGACGCCCCGCTCTTCACCCTGCAGACGGTCAGGTACGCCCTCGCCGCGCTGCTCCTGCTCGGGGTCGCCCGCCTGACCGGCTGGCGGGTGCCGAGGCCACGTGGGCGCGAGTGGCTCTGGCTGGCCGGGGTGGCGACCGCGGGTCTGGTGCTCTTCAACGTCGGCGTCGTCCGTGGCGTCGCCCATGCGGAGCCGGCGGTGATCGGCGTGGCCGTCGCCGCGGTCCCGATGCTGCTCGCGGTCGTCCCGGCCGTCGCGACCCGCACCCTGCCGGCCCGCCCCGTGATCATCGGAGCCTTGGTCGTGACTGCGGGAGCCGTCCTGGTCGAGGGCTTCGGGAGGACCGACGCGGCCGGGGTCGGCTACGCCCTCCTGGTGCTGGCCTGCGAGGCGGGCTTCACGCTCCTGGCGATGCCGGTCCTCCCCCGCCTCGGCGCCTTCGGCGTCTCGTTCCACTCGGTGTGGATGGCGACCGTCGGCATGGCCGTCGTGGGCGTCGCGACCGAGGGACCGACCGCCGTCACCACGCTCGACACCGTCGACTTGCTGGCCGCGCTCTATCTGGCCGTGGTCGTCACCACGATCGCGTTCCTGCTCTGGTTCACCGCGGTGCGGCGCCTCGGCTCCGGGCGCGCCGGCCTGCTGACCGGGGTCGTCCCGGTGTCTGCCGCGGCCCTCGGCGTACCTCTTCACGGGGTCGTGCCGGGCCCGATGGTGTGGCTGGGCACGGCGGTGGTCGCGCTGGGTCTGGCGGTCGGGCTGCGCGGGCGGACGCCGCAGGGGTGACACGTCGTCACGGCGACGTGCCACCCCTGAGCGACCGAGGGTGTCAGCCGCGCGGGATCGTGACCGCCTGGGCGCGGTTGGCCGCGCAGACGACGGCCCGCAGGGAGGCGGTGACGATGTTCTCGTGGATGCCGATGCCCCAGACGATCTCACCGGCGATCTCGCACTCGACGTACGCAGCCGCGGCCGCGTCGCCGCCGGCCGAGAGGGCGTGCTCGGCGTAGTCGAGGACCCGGATCTCGGCGCCGGCCTCCTTGAGCGCGTCGACGAAGGCGGCCACAGGGCCGTTGCCGACACCCTTGTAGGTGCGTGCCTCGCCGCGGACCCGCAGGTCGACGATCTGCTCGTCACCACCCTCGGCGTCGGTCACCGAGGACCAGCTCTCCAGGGCGTACGGCTCCTCGCGCTCGAGGTACTCCTTGGCGAAGATCGACCAGATCTCCGCAGGTGCGACCTCGCCGCCCTCGGAGTCGGTGTGCTGCTGGACGACCCGGCTGAACTCGATCTGCGCACGACGCGGCAGGTCCAGCGAGTGCTCGGTCTTGAGCAGGTAGGCCACGCCGCCCTTGCCGGACTGGCTGTTGACCCGGATGACGGCCTCGTAGGTGCGGCCGACGTCCTTGGGGTCGATGGGCAGGTAGGGCGCCTCCCACGGGATCTGGCTGGTCGGCTTGCCGGCCTCGGCGGCGATCCGGTCGAGGTCCTCCAGGCCCTTCTTGATGGCGTCCTGGTGAGAGCCGGAGAAGGCGGTGTAGACGAGGTCGCCCGCGTAGGGGTGGCGCGGGTGGACGTTGATGTTGGTGACGTACTCGACGTTTCGGCGGATCTCGTCGATGCCGCCGCCGACGGTGAAGTCGATCTGCGGGTCGATGCCCTGGGAGAAGAGGTTCATGCCCAGGGTGACCAGGTCGACGTTGCCGGTGCGCTCGCCGTGACCGAACAGGCAGCCCTCGACCCGGTCGGCGCCGGCCATCAGGCCCAGCTCGGTGGCCGCGACCGCGGTGCCGCGGTCGTTGTGGGGGTGCAGGCTGATCGCGGAGTGCTCGCGGCGGGTCAGGCCGCGGCCGAAGTACTCGATCTGGTCGGCGTACGTGTTCGGCGTGGACATCTCCACGGTGGCGGGCAGGTTGAGGATGATCTCGCGGCCGGCCTCGGGCTGCCACACATCGCTCACCCGCTCGCAGACCTCGAGCGCGTAGTCGGTGTCGGTCTGGGTGAAGATCTCGGGGCTGTACTGGTAGCCGAAGTCCTCGGTGCCGATCAGCTCGGGGACGTGCTCCTCGGCGTACTTCATCACCATCTCGGTGCCACGCACCGCGATCCCGATGCACTCGGCCGGGGTCACGTTGAAGACGACCCGGCGGAACAGCTCGGCGGTGGCGTTGTAGAGGTGGATCGTGGCGCGCGGGGCTCCGGCGATCGACTCGGCGGTGCGCGAGATGAGGTCCTCGCGCGCCTGGGTCAGGACCGAGATCTGTACGTCGTCGGGGATCCGGTCCTCTTCGATCAGCTTGCGCACGAAGTCGAAGTCGGTCTGGCTCGCGCTCGGGAAGCCGACCTCGATCTCCTTGTAGCCCATCGCGACCAGCAGCTCGAACATCCGCAGCTTGCGAGCCGGAGTCATCGGGTCGATCAGGGCCTGGTTGCCGTCACGCAGGTCGGTGGAGAGCCACCGCGGAGCCTTGGTGATCTTCTTGGCGGGCCAGGTGCGGTCGGGGACGTCGACGGGCACGAACGCGCGATAGCGCTGGTGCGGCATCCCCGACGGCTTCTGCTGATTGCTGGAGTTGCTCAGGTTGGTCATGCGGAATCCTCATCAGATGGGAGCGAGTGCCGGCGCACGTCGAACCTCCGCAGCGAGGGAGTCCGGCTTCTCAGACCCCGCTGCGGCAGCTAAGGAGGAGGCTGCGCATCATGACTCGGTAACAATAACAGAACAGAACTGGCAGACTGGCCGGGCAGGCGAATGATCCTCAACGCTGAGACACACAGAAGCGATGACGAAGGGTAGGGACGGGCGTGGCCCAACTGGAAGAGCTCACGGTCGAGGAGTCCTGGCGGCTCGCGGCCGACATCCAGATCTCCCGGATCGGCTGGAACGGCCCGCGCGGCCCGGTGGTGCTGCCGGTCAACCATGTCGTGCACGAGAAGGCCGTCTGGATCCGCACCTCGGCCCACTCCTCGATGGCGGAGCAGATCGACGAGAGCGCCGTCGCGCTGCTGGTCGACGACCTCGACCCCGACACCCATGTGGGCTGGTCGGCGCAGTTCAAGGGTCACGCGGAGATCCTCTACAACGAGGACCAGATCCCGGAGACCGTCAAGCACCTCCAAGCCTGGCCGGCCGGCCCGCGTCCGTTGTGGGTGCGACTGCGCCCCAAGGAGGTCACCGGCCGCCGCTTGGTCTCCGGCTGATGCCGCGCCTGCTCGTCGTCCACCACTCCCCCACCCGGTCGCTGCGGCGACTGACCGATGCGGTGGTCTCCGGCGCCGCGGACCCCGAGATCGAAGGGGTCGAGGTCGTCGTACGTCCCGCGCTGGAGGCGACCGCCGACGACGTCCTGGCAGCCGACGGCTACGTGCTCGGCACGAGCGCCAACTTCGGCTACATGTCGGGTGCTCTCAAGCACTTCTTCGACTCGACCTTCCTGGCGGTCGGCGGCGCGCTCGACCCTTCCGGGGGCGCTGGTGAGTCTGCCGGTGAAACCGCGAAGCGGCCCTACGGCCTCTACGTCCACGGCCGCTACGACACCACCGGCGCGATCCGGTCGGTCCAGTCCATCGTCGGCGCGCTGGGATGGGCCCAGGCCTACGACATCCTCGACGTCATGGGAGACGTCGAGGACTCGCATGCCGAGGCGGCGTACGAGCTGGGTGCCACGCTGGCCGCCGTCCTCGACTGAATCGTCCTTTCGGCCCGCTCATGGATTCGCAAGTAGAGTCGATCTCCGTGATCGGCCATACCCCCAGACGTACGACGTCTCTGTCCCTCCTGATCGTGGTGCTCGCTGCCCTCGCGCTCAGCGGGTGCGGCAGCGACCGGGCGGCTGCCAAGGGCGAGGACCCGAAGCAGGTCGACTCGACGGCGGTGCCCGAGGTCGGCAAGTGCCGCAACCTCACCCACGAGGACGTCGCCGAGGCCTACAACTTCGACAAGTACGTGCCCTGCGACGAGCCGCACAACGCCGAGACCTTCGGCGCCGGCCCCCTCCCGGACGAGTTCAAGAACGCCGAGTACGGCGACGAGAAGGTCAACGAGTGGGCCTTCAGCCAGTGCCGCAAGCTGCTGGAGAAGTACGTCGGCTCCGACCAGAGCCTGCTGATGCGCTCGATGCTCTCCCACGTCTACTTCGGCCCGTCGGAGAAGGCCTGGGAAGAGGGTGCCCGCTGGATCCGCTGCGACGTGGTCGGCGGCGGGCAGCAGGGCGCCGAGTACGTCGACCTGCCGACCACCACCCGCAACCTCCTCAAGGTCAAGAACATCGCGGACATCGAGGACCGCTGGATGGTGTGCGCCGAGGGCAAGAGCGTCGCGTCCGCCAAGGTGCCCTGCTCCGAGCCGCACCAGATGCGGGCGATGACGACCATCAAGCTGGGCGAGGCGAAGACCCCGTTCCCCGGTGTCGCGGAGTCCAAGAAGAAGGCCTCGCAGTACTGCAGGGGCTCGGTCAAGGCCTCGTTGGGTTACCCGGAAAGCTTCGACTACGGGTACACATGGTTCGGAGAGAAGGAGTGGAACGCCGGCAACCGCTGGGCGATCTGCTGGGCAGTGACCGAGGAGTGAGCATGCGACACAACGAGCTGAAGCGGAGCCCGAAGCA
Organism: Nocardioides panzhihuensis; assembly: GCF_013408335.1. Lineage (NCBI taxonomy): Bacteria > Bacillati > Actinomycetota > Actinomycetes > Propionibacteriales > Nocardioidaceae > Nocardioides > Nocardioides panzhihuensis. Next base: position 3,485,150 of record NZ_JACBZR010000001.1, read on the forward strand.
GTCAGTTCTGTGGGGAGCTCTCGTCGTTGGAGCGATGGCTCTCGCCGGTTGTGGTGGAGGTGAGCCGGAGGCGGCTCCCTCTCCCTCGTCGACACCCCCGTCCGCCTCCGCCTCGCCGGCGCCAGCCCCCAAGGAGGGCGCCTGCTACAACCTCAGCTACGACGAGGCGCTCGCCCCGACCGCCGGCGGCACCGCGGTGACCTGCAAGGGCAAGCACACCACCCAGACCTACTCCGTGGGCCGGCTGAGGAACGTCGTCGACGGCCACCTCGTCGCGGTCGACTCGGAGCAGGTCGCGGCCCAGGTCGCGGCCGCGTGCCCCAACAAGGTCACCAAGTATCTCGGCGGCAACGCCGACGACCTGCGGCTCTCGATGCTGCGCCCGGTCTGGTTCACCCCGACGATCAAGGAGTCCGAGGCGGGCGCCAACTGGTTCCGCTGCGACGTCATCGGCATCGCGGGCCCCGAGGCGCTGATGACGCTCAAGGGCAACATGAAGGGCGTCTTGAGCAGTTCGCGGACCGCCGAGCCGTTCCGGATGTGCGGCACGGCCTCGCCGAAGTCCGAGGCCTTCAAGCGCGTGCCGTGCTCCCTCAAGCACTCCTGGCGGGCGCTGTCGGTCATCGACCTCGGCTCCGGCAAGTACCCCGGCGAGGCGAGGGTCAACAGCGCCGGCGCCGAGGACTGCAAGGCCGCTGCCGCCGAGGTCGCCGACGACCCGCTCAAGTACGAGTGGTCCTGGGAGTTCCCCAGCGCCGAGCAGTGGCAGGGCGGGCAGTCGTACGGGATCTGCTGGGCTCCGAGCTGACCATTGGAATACCCGGTTAACCGGGTATTCCTGCACTTCTCTGGCGTTGCAGTGCCTGAGAAGTGCAGCAAACACCTGAGCGCTGTGGCCGGTGGGACCCCTGGGACTAGAACCCCAGCTTGCGCAGCTGCCGAGGATCCCGCTGCCAGTCCTTGGCGATCTTGACGTGCAGGTCGAGGTAGACCGGCATGCCGAGCAGCTCCTTGATCTGCAGGCGCGCACGCTGTCCGACGTCCTTGAGCCGTGAGCCCTTGTGGCCGATCACGATGCCCTTCTGGGAGTCGCGCTCGATGTAGAGGAAGGCGTGGATGTCCATCAGCGGCTTGTCCTCGGGGCGGTCCTCACGCAGGCGCATCTCCTCGACGACGACCGCGATGGAGTGCGGAAGCTCGTCGCGTACGCCTTCGAGAGCTGCCTCGCGGATCAGCTCGGCGATGATCATCTCCTCGGGAGAGTCGGTGAGCTCGCCGTCGGGGTAGAGCGGCGGGCCCTCGGGGAGCAGCTTGATCAGCAGGTCGGCGAGGAGCTCGACCTGGTCGCCGTTGACGCTCGAGACCGGGACGATCTCGGCCCACTCGATGCCGAGGTCGGCGCCGAGGGTCTGGATCGACATCAGGTGCTCGCCGATCTGCTCAGGCGTGGCGAGATCGGTCTTGGTGGCGACCGCGACCCGCTTGATGCCCTTCTTGAGCTTGTTCGCGTTCTCGGCGATCCGGCGGTCCCCGGGACCGATCTTCTCGTTGCACGGGAAGCAGATCGCGACCACGTCGACCTCGGTCCAGGTGGCTTCGACCAGGTCGTTGAGCCGCTCGCCGAGCAGCGTACGAGGCCGGTGGATGCCGGGGGTGTCGACCAGGATCAGCTGGCCGTCGGACCGGTGGACGATGCCCTTGACCACCGTTCGGGTCGTCTGCGGCTTGTCGGAGGTGATCGCCACCTTGGTGCCGACCATCGCGTTGGTCAAGGTCGACTTGCCCGCGTTGGGACGTCCGACGAACGACACGAAGCCGCTCCGAAATTCTGGTGCTGGCGGCGCCGGGCTTGGCTCGGTCACTGTTGCTCCTGTGCTTGTTCGTGGACTTGCTCGTCGTATCGCTGCCAGATCTGCTCGTCGGTGAGCCCCTGGGCCTTGCCCTCGCGCCACACCGGTCCTGGGTCGACCGCGCGTGGCTGCCGCTTCTGGCCGCCTCCGCGCCAGTAGCCCATCACGTCGTACGCATGGGAGTCGAGCTTCCGCTCGCGCATCAGATGCTTGCGGATCGCCCGCATCTGGCTCGACTCGCCGGCCATCCAGAAGTAGCCCTGGCCCTCGGGCCACTCGATCTTCTCCACGGCCGCCGCCAGGTCGGAGGAGGTCTCCGACGGCGGTTTCGACCAGGTGACCTCGGTGTAGCCGGGCAGATAGCCGGGCAGGTCGTCAGGGGTCTCCGCCCAGATCCGTGTCGGCAGCGTGGTGGTCTCGGCGATGCGCGCCATCGCCGGCATCGCGGTCAGGTCACCGACCAGGAGGAGCCACTGCGCGTCGTCGGGCGCGGCGTAGGAGCCCTTGGGCTCGGTGAGCGTGACGGTCTGCCCCACCGGGTCGGTGCGGGTGGCCCACTCGGTCACCAGCCCGACGTCGTGGACGACGACGTCGACGGTGAGCTCGCCACCCTGCCACGACCGCACGGTGTAGTAGCGCATCTGGAACTGCCCCGGCACGATCAGCCCGACCCATTCGTCGGGGATGCCGGTGGAGGTGAACCCGGCCAACCCGGGGCCCCCGAGCACCAGACGTACGAGGTGGGGCGTGATCTGCTCGCGCCGCAGCACCTCTGCGGCGTACTGCTGGGCCTTGACACTCATCGCCTCAAGGTTATCCGCGCACACGCGGCCCGCCCGCATCAGCGGCGCACTCACTCGTGGTTGATGGCGAGCAGAGCCTCCCGGGTCGCGTCGTCGGCCGGGAACATCGCCTCCACCGTGATCTCGTCGACCGTCACGTCCTGTGGCGCGCCGATCACGGAGAGGACGTAGAGGAAGGAGAGATCGCCGAGGCTCGTACGCAGCAGCAACGGCAACACCGGCAACGTGTGGTCCTTCGCCGCGACGGCCTGCGCCTCCTCTTCGGAGCCAGCGGGGACCGGGTAGCCCTCCAGCTCAGCGAGAAGCTCAGTCAGCCCCGCGGCGGCGGTCCGGTCGAGCTGGCGACGGACGCGGCGTAGGACATGGGCTCGCCACTGGGCGTAGTTGCGGATCTGTGAAGCGAGACCATCGGGGTGCAACGTCGCTCTCAGCATGTTGAGCCGCGGCTGCCGCAACGCGGCGGGCAGCGGAGCCAGGAAGCGCTCCATGGACCGGTTGGTCGCGACCACGTCCCAGCGGACGTCGACAGCACAGGCCGGGTAGGGCTCATGTCCGGTGAGCACTGCCTCGACGACGGACCTGGCGACGCCGAGGTCATCGAGCGGTCGCTCCTGGTAGACGGGCGCGAACCCCGCGGCGAGATAGAGCCTGTTGCGCTCGCGCAGCGGAACCTCGAGCTCTTCGCAGAGCCGCTCGATCATCGTCCGGCTCGGGCCCGAACGGCCCGTCTCGATGAAGCTGAGATGGCGAGCCGACACGTCGGCCGCGATCGCCACCTCGAGCTGCGAGCGACGGCGTCGTTCGCGCCAGTCGCGAAGCAGCTCTCCGACGCTCAGCTGGGCCGTTGTCATGCACCCAGGCTGCCGGGCGGAGCGCGGCGCGGCAACTACCCGAGAGGTAATCGACACGGCGCGCCCGGTGGCGGATCGTCTTGGCCATGACGACTGAAACCACACCCCGCTCACCTGCCGCCACCGCCGAGGCGTACGTCTCGTTCTGGAATCTCTCCGCCGAGGAGCAGCGCACCCTCGGCGCCACTCTGTTCGCCGCCGACGTCGCTCGCTCCACCCCGGTCGGCGAGTCCACCGGCCTCGAGGCGCTGATCGACTTCACCCGCCAGTTCACCGAGGGTGTCGGTGCCTACACGTTCGTGGCCCGCGCCGAGCCCGATTCACACCACAGGCACGTCCGGGTGCGCTGGGAGATCCGCAAGGAGGAGGGCTCGTTCGCCGAGGGAACCGATGTCCTCGGTCTGGACCGGTCCGGGCGGATCGCCACGATCACCGCGTTCATCGATCGCGCCCCCGACGGCTTCGATCCCGACGCTCACCACGAGGAGGCCTGACATGTCCCGGGCTGATCAGGCAGGGGCACCTCCCAACCCGATCTCGTTTCCGTCGGGGTCACGGAAGTGGACCTTGCGGACCCCGTTGTCGTACGTCTCCTCCGACTCCGGCCGCAGACCGCGCTCGGCGATCGCCGCGAGACGGGCGTCCAGGTCGTCGACGAAGATGGTGACGAAGCCTCGGCCGGCGATGTCCGGTCGCACCTCGACGTAGACGTAGCCGTGCTCGGTCACCTCGAAGACCGCCTCGGTGTCGTTGGGGTAGAAGGCCGGCGGGCCCGCGAGCAGCGCCTCGTACCAGCGGGCCGCTCGGCCGAGGTCCGTCACCGGGATCCCGGCGAACAGGTCGGGCATCAGAACCTCCAGCGGGCCGCACCGTAGGGCTCGACGCAGGCGACCGCGTGCGCGGAGGTCGGGTCGATGCGGAAGACGTGCCAGGGGGCGGGGCCCGCGCTCTGCGCGTTGAACGGCGCGGTGACGGCCTCCCCCGACTCGTCGACCTCGGCCGGCCAGCCCTCGTCGTCGTGGTAGTGCTTCGCCACCCGCTCGAGCTCCTCACGGAGCACCCGGGCGACCCGCCCCTCCACGACCAGGTCGAACTCGCGCACCGAGAGCGACAGGGCGCAGCGGGGGTCGCGGGCCAGGTTGCGGCCACGCCGCGTCGTCGGACCGGTGACCAGGTAGAAGCTGCCCTCGAACCACACGGCGCCGAGGGCGCTGACGTGCGGGCCGCCATCGGCGTTGATCGTGCTCACCCAGGTCGTGTGGCGCCCGGGCTCACCCTCCTGCAACCCCGGACCCTGGTTGAACCCGCGGTCCAGGCGGGCCGTCACCTCCGCCCAGGACATCGGCGGGGCGTCGTACATCTCGGCAAGGTTGTAGGTCTCCATGACTGTCTCCTTCGGCTGGATCAGGACCCTTCACCTACGCCACGAACGAGAGCCCGCCACTTCGACACCTTGCCGATTCTGCAGTGGTGGGCGACGAAGCTCTACTTTCGTCGCCCACAGCTGCATTCTCGATCTACAGACCTACATTCTCGACAGTGCCGGTCTCAGAAGGTGTGCCGCAGGGGATAGCCCGAGAGGCCGTCCACCGTCTTGGTCGCGAGCACGTGGTGGAGCTGGATGTTGTTGCGCTCGAAGCCGATCCGGGAACCGGCCATGTAGATGCCCCAGACCTTGGCGGTGCCGAGGCCGACCTCGTTGACGCAGGCGTCCCAGTGGGTGCGGAGGTTGTCGTTCCACGCCGCGAGCGTCTTGGCGTAGTGGACCCGGATGTTCTCGTGGTGCTGCACCTCGAGACCGGTGTTCTCGATCGCGGAGACGATCGTGCCGGAGCCGATCAGCTCGCCGTCGGGGAAGACGTAGCGGTCGATGAACGCCCCTGCGTTCGCCCGCGAGATGTTGTCGGGACGAGTGATGCAGTGGTTGAGCAGGCGGCCTCCGTCGCGCAGCTTGCTCGAGATCTTGCCGAAGTACGCCGGGTAGTTGGCCACCCCGATGTGCTCGGTGAGCCCGATGGAGCTGACCGCGTCGAAGTCCCCCTCGGCCACGTCGCGGTAGTCGGAGTAGCGCACCTCGGCGACGTCGTCGAGGCCGTCGGCCTTGATCGCCCGCTGCGCCCAGTTGGCCTGCTCCCGCGACAAGGTCACGCCGAGCGCCTTCACGCCGTAGTGCTGGGCGGCGTGACGCACCATCCCGCCCCAGCCGCAACCGATGTCGAGCAGCCGCATGCCCGGCTCGAGCCCGAGCTTGCGGCAGATCAGGTCGTACTTGGCGGCCTGCGCCTCCTCGAGCGTGGACTCCGCGGTCGGGTAGAGCGCACAGGTGTAGGTCATCGACGGGCCGAGGACGTACTCGTAGAAGGTGTTGGAGACGTCGTAGTGGTGGTGGATCGCGTCGGCGTCGCGCTCGGGAGAGTGTCGCGTCCACGGCAGCGCGCTGAGCGCGCGGCCGGAGATGTTGCGGACGTTCTCGGCCCGCTGCCGCCACGCGGGCAGGTGTTCCTGCGGCGGCGGCTTGGGCGGGACGAAGTTCGTCGCCCCGAGGGCTCGGACCAGCTCGACCGTCTCGCGGGGGCTGGGCCGCTTGAAGTCGGTCTTTTCCAGGACCAGATCCAGGAGCGGGTAGGGGTCGCCCGGATGGATCCCACGGAGCTCCATGTCACCGCTGACATAGGCGCGGGCCAGGCCGAGATCACCCGGCGCAGTCAGCAGGAACGCGAGCCCGCGCGGATTCAGGATCTCCATCCCGTAGGGAGAGTCCCGGTCGCCGGCGACACTGCCGTCGTACGCGGTGAGCTTGATCGGCAGCCCACCATCGAAGAGCTCGTTCATGGTCTCTGCAATATGGTTCACAGTCTCTTCACCGCCTTGCTGTACAGATCGGTCAACCGATTGCCCGGGTCATACCTCGCCTTCACGGCGGCGAGGTTGTCCCCGTCATAGAGAGCGTCGAAGACATCCTTGTCGTAGAACGCCTCGGAGTAGAGCGATTTATGTCCTCCGAGCTCGTGGACCTGCTCCTCGATCGCGCGGTTCTTCGGAGCGTTCACCGCGCTGGGGCCGACGTGGACCGTGCCCCAGAACCCGACGTTGACGTACGTGCGGCCCGCCTCGAGCGGGTAGGTCGGCCACTTCCCTCGTTCCCCGGAGCTCGAGCCCCCATCGGTGGTCGAGCTTGTCGAGACCCCCTGGGAGACCAGCGGGCAGAGCCAGACCGGCCGCATCCCGATCTCGGCGTCGAACCACTCCAGGAAGGCCGGGAGGTTCTCGATCGGGACCTCGATGTCCTGGATCACCCGCTCCCGCAGCAGCCTCCCGGCGCGCGCGTCGAGCTTGTCGGCGATGCCGAGCTTCCGGTCCAGGCCGACCAGCTTCATGTAGACGTCGGAGCGTCGCAGCCGGCGCGGCCAGAGGCGGCGTACGTACTTGTTCTGGACACCGAAGGCGCCCGAGCACCAGAACCAGTCGGTGTCCCAGCGCCACAGGTAGTCGTAGGTCGTCAGCAGGTCTGCCCCGGAACCGGACGCAGCACGCTGCTGGATCGAGCGGTAGTAGATCTGCTGGCCGCCGTAGTCGCTCGCCCGCTCGGTGACCTGTTGCGTGGCCTTCTCGGTCCAGGTCGCCAGGGTGAGGTAGTACTCCCCCGGCTCGAACGCGACCCCGTCGAGCCCGTCGACCTGGACGCCTTCGTACGACCTGGTCTCGGTGATCTGCGCGATCGTCTTGGTGAGCAGGCCGAGATCGTCGAAGCGTACGTGGCGCAGCGCGACGTATCCCGGCACCTTCTCCAGCTTGATCTTGAGCCTGGTGGCGTAGCCGAGCGAGCCGTAGGAGTTGGGGAAGGTGTCGAACAGATCCTCCCCAGGCTTGGTGGTGACGATCTCACCGGCGCCGGTGAGGATGTCCATCTCGAGGACCGACTCGTGCGGAAGACCGTTGCGGAACGAGGTGGCCTCGATGCCCATGCCGGTCACCGCGCCACCGAGCGTGATCGTGCGCAACTGTGGGACCACGTAGGGGATCATCCCGTGCGCCAAGGTGACGTCGACGAGGTCCTCGTAGGTGCACATGCCCTGTACGTCGGCGGTGCCCGATGCGGCGTCGACCTCGATCACGCCGCCGAGGCCGGAGACGTCGAGGCCGGGCGCGCTGGTCGCGGCCCGGGCTCTGAAGAGGTTGGTGGTGCGCTTGGCGAGTCTGACGGGAGCGCCGTCAGGGATCTTCGCGTAAGAATCGGTCAGCCGTTCGACTGCTTCGTTGTGTCGTCCCCAGCCAGTCTCACCCGTCACTCGACCCACTTTACGCTCGGGATCGATCTTCGGTTTCGATTTTTTGGTTAGTTCGCTTACAGTCGCAAGCGCCGACTGCACCCGTCGAGCTCCCCCATCTCGTGCACCCTGGAGGGTCCCCATGTCCAGTGCTGCCCATCGTGACGCTGTGGCAACGCTCGCCGAGAAGGCAACCCCCTACTTCACCGAGAACCAGGTCAAGTGGCGCAACAAGTCCGTGTCCCAGGCGCGGCTCGCACTGGCGATCGACCAGATCGTCGTGCACATGCGCGAGAAGGGCGTCGACATGGCGACGATGAACGGCCTCACGGCCTACCGTGACGAGGACGGCATCCACGTCACGATCGAGCTCGGCACCCTTCCGCTCGTCCCCGAGACGGGTGCGACCGGCGGCCACCGAGCCGCTCGCTGATCGAGCAGGCGCTAGCGGAGGTTGCCGCGGGGATCGCCGAGCAGGACCGGGACGTCCTCGCCCGCGAACTCCTTGACGACCGCGAGGTCGTTCGCGGAGAGCTCCTGCGCCTCGCCGAGCACGACGACGGCCTCGAGACCCTTCGAGCCGGAGGCCACCGCCATCGCCACGCACACGCCGATCGCGGAGACCTGGAGCGAGGGAAGATCCACGGTGGCCGCGGCGTAGGTGCGGCCGTCGAGATCGCGTACGGCTGCCCCTTCGGCCGCACCGGTGCGGGCCCGCGTCGCGCGGGCCAGGGTCACCAGCTTGCGGTCTTCGGCCGACAGCTCACTCTGCTCTGGCATGGGCTTCTTTCGTCCTGTCCGTCTTGGCTCGGTCGTTCTTGGCTCGGTCGTTCTTGGCCCGGTCGTTCTTGGCTCGGTCGTTCTTGGCTCGGTCGGCCTTGGCTCGGTCGTTCTTGGCTCGGTCGGCCTTGGCTCGGTCGGCCTTCGCCGCTCGGTCTGCCTTCGTCCGGTCGGACTTCGCCGCCCGGTCGTTCTTCACCCGATCCGACTTGTCGCTCTGCTGGTCCTCGTCGTCGGCCTCGGTCTCGGCCGGGACGATGGCGCTGATGCGTACGGTACCGATCTTGTTCCTTCGGCCGGCGGCCTCCTCGGCCACGAAGCTGAGCCCGTGGGCCTCGACCTCGGTCCCGGGGATCGGCACGAGGCCGAGATGCTTGGCCATGAGACCGCGTACGGAGTCGACGTCGTCCTCCTCGACCGCGACGCCGATGAGCTCCTCGAGGTCGCTGACCAGGAAGCGGGCCGGCACCCGCCAGGAGCCGTCGCCGAGGTGGAGGGGCTCGCGGTCCTCGACGTCGTACTCGTCGGTGATCTCGCCGACGATCTCCTCGAGGATGTCCTCGATGGTGATCAGGCCTGCGGTGCCGCCGTACTCGTCGACGACGACCGCGATGTGCTGGCGGTGCTGCTGCATCTCGGCGAGCAACTCGTCGACCGGTTTGGAGTCGGGGACCCAGGTCGGGGTGCGCATCAGCGACTCGACCCGCTGGGTGGTCTCGACCTCGGGCGCCTCGAAGTCGCGCGCGACGACGTCCTTGAGGTAGACCATCCCGACGATGTCGTCGAGGCTGTCGTCGATCACCGGCATCCGGGAGTAGCCGGAGCGCAGGAACAGCGACAGCGCCTGGCGCAGCGTCTTGCGGCGCTCCAGGAAGACGATGTCGCCGCGGGGCACCATCACCTCACGCGCGCGGGTGTCGCCGAGCTCGAAGACCGAGTGGATCATCCGGCGCTCGTCGGCCTCGATCAGGTCGCTGGCCTCGGCGATGTCGACCAGCTCGCGCAGCTCGGTCTCCGTCGAGAACGGGCCCTTGCGGAAGCCCTTGCCCGGGGTGAGCACGTTGCCGAGCATGATCAGCAGGCTCGGGAACGGGCCGAGGACGGCGGTGATCGCGCCGATCGGCCCCGCGACCGCCAGGGCGATGCGCTCATGGTGCTGGCGCCCGAGAGTTCGGGGACCGACGCCGATGACGACGAAGGAGACCACGGTCATCGTGCCGGTCGCGGTGAGCACGGTCGGCCACCAGCGCCCCTGGTAGAGGTCGTAGGCCCACAGCGCGACCAGCACCGTGGCGCCGATCTCGCACAGCAGCCTGAGCAGCAGCACGGTGTTGAGGTAGCGGGCAGGGTCGCCGACCACCGCCACCAGGCGCTTGGCGCCGGCGCGGCCCTCGGAGACCAGCTCGGCGGCCCGGGCACGGGAGAAGGCGCTCAGCGCCGCGTCGGCGGCCGAGAAGATGCCTGCGATCAGGACCAGAACTGCGGCTGCGATCAGCAGCCTCGCATCGTCCATGGTTGGTGGTGGTGCTCCTATTACTCGGGTGGTCTGGCCGAGGAGCCCCAGGCCTCGAGCAGCTTGGCCTGCAGGCCGAACATCTCGGCGTGCTCGTTGGGGTCCACGTGGTCGTAGCCGAGCAGGTGGAGGATGCCGTGGGTGGTCAGCAGCTCGATCTCCGCCACGGTGCCGTGGCCGGCTGCCTCGCCCTGCTTGGCGGCGATCGTCGGGGCGATGATGATATCGCCCAGGTCGCCCTCCTCCGGCTCCTCGTCGAGCCGGCCGGGAAGGAGCTCGTCACCGGGGAAGGAGAGCACGTCGGTCGGGCCCTCGGTGTCGAAGTAGCGCTCGTTGAGCTCGGTGATCGTGGCCTCGTCGCCGAACTTGATCCGCAGGTCGGCCTGCGGGTGCACCCGCAGCTGCTCGAGCAGGAAGCGAGCGAGCTTGGCGACGTGCTCGACGTCGATCTCCTGCTCGGACTCGTTGATGATCTCCGTGCTCATCTGCCCTCTCCGGAGGCCCGTCCCTGGCTCTGCACGTCGTGCTCCTCGTAGGCCGCGACGATCTTGGCGACCAGTCGGTGGCGGACGACGTCGTGGCTGGTCAGGTTGTTGAAGCTGATGTCCTTGACGTCGTCGAGGATGCCCTCCACGACCCGGAGCCCGGACTTCTGCCCGTTGGGGAGGTCGGTCTGGGTGACGTCGCCGGTGACCACGATCTTGGAGCCGAACCCGAGCCGGGTCAGGAACATCTTCATCTGCTCGGGCGTGGTGTTCTGCGCCTCGTCGAGGATGATGAAGGAGTCGTTGAGGCTCCGGCCGCGGAGGAAGGCGAGCGGAGCGACCTCGATCGTCCCCGACGCCATCAGCTTGGGGATCATCTCCGGGTCCATCATGTCGTGCAGCGCGTCGTAGAGCGGGCGCAGATAGGGGTCGATCTTCTCCGTCAGCGTGCCGGGCAGGAAGCCGAGCTTCTCACCGGCCTCGACCGCGGGCCGGCTCAGGATGATCCGGTTGACCTGCTTGGTCTGCAGCGCCTGGACCGCCTTGGCGACCGCCAGATAGGTCTTGCCGGTGCCGGCCGGGCCGATGCCGAAGGTGATCGTGTGCTTGTCGATCGCGTCGACGTAGCGCTTCTGGTTGAGCGTCTTGGGGCGGATGCTCCGGCCACGGTTGGAGAGGATGTTGAGGCTCAGCACGTCGGCCGGCTTCTCGGTGGTGTCGGCCCGGAGCATGCCGATCACCCGCTCCACGGTCTCCCCACTGACGCCCTGGCCGGTGCGGATGATCTGGACCAGCTCCTCCAGAACCCGCTCGATCATCGCGATCTCGCTGGGGGCGCCGTGGAGGGTGATCCGGTTGCCGCGCACGTGCACGTCGGCGTCGAAGTGAGCCTCGATGATCCCGAGGTGCTCATCGGCCGGGCCGAGGACGGTCACCATGTCGACGCTGTTCGGGACGACCACGGTGTGTTTGGTGGTCGCGTTGACCCCCGGTTCGGGGGCGTCGGTCGGAAGCGGACTTGGGTGTCGGTCGGTCATGGATGCCCGGAGCGGGCCCTTTCTCGTCACGAGGCTGATGCCTCCATGCTACGCGGGCACTCCGCCCGGCTCCTACTGGATAGTTCCTGCGTCAGCTCGCGAGCAGCGACTCGACGCGTACGGTCTCCTCGGCGAGCTCGTCCCGCTCGTCGGGGGTGAGGTCGCGGAGCAGCTTGACGACCTCGACCTTGCCGTCGACCTGCTTCCAGAGACCGACGAGGTGACCGCCCGCGATCATGACCGCGCCACCGCCTCCGATCCCCCACTCCTTGCGGGTCCCCTTCGCCGTGATCCGCTCCCGGTTGGCGTGGGAGAGCCAGAGGTTGTCGAACCTTCCCAGCAACCGGACGGGTGCATGCTCGTCACCGGTGGCGAGCGGCGCGTCCGGGACGTCGTAGAGGATCTTTCCGGCCTCGTCGCGGTAGGTCACCAGTCCGTCGATCCGCTTGATCACCGGGCCGAGCCGCGTCAACGACGACCAGGTGGTGATGTCCGCGGCGCTCGCCGGCCCGTAGGCGAGCAGGTAGCGGCGTACGATCTGCGGCGCCAGGTCCTGGACGACGTCGTCGGCGACGACCGGTGACACACCCGTCCAGCGCGGCAGCAGGTCGTAGACGAGCCCGCCCGAGCCCTTCCAGAGGCCTCGCGGCGGCAGCTGGACCAGTGGCAGCTCGTTGCGCGCGCGCAGGCCCAGCGCCTTGGCCGGGATGCCGGGGAAGTGCTCGACCAGACCGGCCTCGAGGGCCGCGTTGGGCAGCGCACCCAGGGCGAGTACGTCCTCGACCGCCTCCACGAATCCCTCGAGCTGCGCCGCGGGGCGGACGATCTCGACCCGCTGGGTGTAGAAGTCGTGGACCGGCTGGGTCCATGCCCTGATCAGCGCCGCATCGGCAGCGGTGTGCATGTGGATCGTCGAGCGCAGCGAGGAGAGCCGGACCAGCGCGCTCGACTCGAGCTGTGCGCTGAGCGCGTAGGGGTCGAACGACTCCAGCCGCGCGGCCAGCCCGAGGAACGGCGGCAGCGACTCCTGCGCCTGCAGGCCGACAAGATGCTCGATCATCTCGGCCGGGGTGAGCGAGGCCCGCGACAGCAGGTGCTGGCGCAGCAGGAGAGTCCGGTTGAGCTGCCGTTCGGTGAGGATCACGGTAGCGATGATGTCCTACTCGACAGTGATCCTCGCGCCGACCTCCTCCGCAGGCTTCCCCTCGCCGTCGGAGGTGTCGTCGGTGCGGGCGATGAAGAGGTACGTCCCGGGCTCGAGCTCGGAGACGTCGATCGTCGTCTTCCACGGATAGAGCTTGTCCATCCAGCCCTCGGCGGTCACGGCCCCTTCGAGGACCGTCTCCCCGGAGCCGTCCCGGACCTCCCACGGCACGTTCGCCTCAGGTGAGTTGGCCTTGCCGGAGGCCTCGAAGCTCTCCGAGACCGCCGCACCTTCGGCCGGAGCCGACAGTGTGATCAGCGCGGAGGTACGCGGCAGCGCCGACGGCTTCTCCGACGGCTGGGCCGAGACCTCCGGGTCCTCGGCGACGGCGTTCCCGTCCCCGCAACCGCTGGCGAGTACGCCGCAGAGCGCAAGAGCGATGATGCAGCCAGCCGGACGCGTACGTGTGCTCCTCATGCCTCCATGTTCACCCGCCACCCCCGAACCTGAAACCCCCCACGCCGAGCAGTCACTTTCTGATCGCCAGAGGTCGGAATCTGACACCGAGAGGTCGAAAAACGAGCGCGAGACGTCAATTCCTGCGATCTCGTCTTCAGAAAGTGACGTCTCGGCGTCAAGAAGTGACGTCTCGGCGTGGTCAGGCCCAGCGGCGGGTGCGGGCGAGCAGGGCGGCACTGGCTGCTACGCCTGCCGTCGAGGTGCGGAGGACCTCGTCGCCTAGGCGGATCGTGGTGGCGCCGGCCTTCTCGAAGAGGGCGATCTCGTCCTCCGTCAGGCCGCCCTCGGGTCCGACCACGACGAGGATGGTGCCTGCGTCGACGACGGGCACGGCGCCGAGCGGGAGGGTGCCCTCCTCGTGGAGCACGACGGCGGCGTCGGCCTCCTCGATCATGGTCACGACGGCGTCGGTGGTGGCCATCTGCTCGACCTCGGGGTGCCACAGGCGGCGCGACTGCTTGGCCGCCTCGCGGGCGGTGGCGCGCCAGCGGGCGAGCGACTTGACCGCACGCTCGCCCTTCCAGACCGCGACCGAGCGGGCCGCCGCCCACGGGACGATGCGGGCGGCGCCGATCTCGGTGAGCATCTCGACAGCGAGCTCGCCGCGATCACCCTTGGGAAGCGCCTGGACCACCGTCAGCGCAGGCTCGGGCGGGGCGTCGCCGAGGACGATCTCGTCGACGCGTACGGTCATCGACTTCTTGGTGGTCGCCGTGATCGTGCCCGTGACGCCCTCGCCGGCGCCGTCGGTGAGCACGACCTCCTCACCGACCCGGAGACGGCGCACGACGACGGCGTGATGTCCCTCGTCGCCGCCCACCTCGACGGCGTCGCCGACACGGGTGCCGGCGAGCGACTCGACGAGGTGAACAGGAAGCGTCATGGCGGATCAGTGCCCGTTGAGGGTGTCCTTGAACCAGGAGAAGACGCCGCCCTTGTGGGACGCCTTGAGCTGGCCCTGGACGGACTCCTCACCGCGCATCTCGGCGAGCTGGCGCAGCAGCGCCTCCTGCTCGAGGTCGAGCTTGGTGGGGGTCTCCACGTTGACGGTCACGATCAGGTCGCCGCGACCGCCGCGCAGCCCGGGGACACCGCGGCCACGCAGGACGTGGTCGGTGCCGGACTGGGTGCCGGGCTTGAGGTCGATCTGGATCGAGACGTCGTCGGGGTCCATCTGGTCGGCGACCTCGCCGACCAGGTCGGCCTCCAGCGTCGGCAGGTTGAGCGTGGTGCCGAGCGCGGCCGCGGTCATCGGGACCTTCGCGATGCAGTGCAGGTCGTTGCCTCGCCGCGTGAAGGTGGCGTGCTTGGCGACGTGGATCTCGACGTAGAGGTCGCCGGCGGGGCCGCCGCCGGGGCCGACCTCACCCTGCTCGGCGAGCTGCACCCGGGTGCCGTCGTCGACGCCCGGCGGGATCTTGACGGTCAGGGTGCGGTGGGAGCGGACCCGGCCCTCGCCGCTGCAGTCGCGGCACGGGTCGGGGATGACGGTGCCGAAGCCGTTGCAGGCCGAGCACGGGCGCAGCGTACGGATCTCGCCCAGGAAGGAGCGCTGCACGACCGCGACCTCGCCCTGGCCGCGGCAGGTCTCGCACGGGATCGGGTGGGAGCCTTCCGCGGCCCCCTCGCCGCCACAGGCGTCACAGACGACCGCCGTGTCGACCTTGAGGTCGCGGGTGACGCCGAACGCCGCCTCGGCGAGGTCGATGTCGAGACGGATGAGGGCGTCCTGGCCGCGGCGTACGCGCGGACGCGGGCCGCGCCCGGCGCCCGCACCACCGGCTCCGGCGCCGCCGAAGAACGCGTCCATGATGTCGGTGAACGAGAAGCCCGCGCCCTGCGCGCCGAAACCGCCAGCGAACGGGTCGCCGCCCCGGTCGTACGCAGCCCGCTTCTGCGGGTCGCTCAAGACCTCGTAGGCGTGGGAGATCTCCTTGAACTTCTCCTGCGACTCGGCGTCGGGGTTGACGTCCGGGTGGTACTGGCGCGCCAGCTTCCGGTACGCCTTCTTGATCGTTGCGTCGTCGGCGTCCTTGTCGACACCGAGGAGCTCATAGGGGTCCAACGTCGGTCTTCCTGCCATCGAAGTTCGCTGATCTTCCTTGAATCGAGTCTGTTGCTCAGGCCTCGTCCAGGATCCGGGAGAGGTAGCGCGCCACCGCGCGCACCGCAGCCATGGATCCGGGGTAGTCCATCCGGGTCGGGCCGACCACGCCGAGCGTGGCCAGCGCCTCGTCGCCCGGTCCGTATCCGGTCGCGACCACGCTGGTCTGCGACAGCTCCTGATAGGGGCCCTCGGCACCGATCCGCACCGTGACCAGTCCGCCCGCGGTCGCCTCACCCATCAGCTTGAGCAGCACGACGTGCTCCTCGAGGGCCTCCAGGAGCGGGCGCACCGCGGTGTCGAAGCTGTCGCCGAAGCGGGCCAGGTTGCTGGTGCCACCGATGGAGATCCGCTCGTCGGAGCGGTGGTCGTTCATCGCCTCGATCAGAGCCTCCGCCACCGCGGCGGCGAGGGTGTCGTGCGGGGCGTCGGCGGGCTGGCCTGCGGGGCGGGCGATGCTGCGCAACGCCTCACCCGCCTCGGCGATGACGACGCCGTCGACCGCGGTGTTGATCTGCGTACGCAGGCTCGCCAGGGTCTCCTCGGAGACCTCCTCGGTCACCTCGAGCAGGCGCTGCTCGACGCGACCGGTGCTGAGGATGAGCACGAGGAGGAGGCGGGTCGGAGCCAGCGCGACCAGCTCGACGTGGCGTACGGTCGAGCGGCTCAGGGTCGGGTACTGCACCACCGCGACCTGGCGGGTCAGCTGGGAGAGCAGCCGGGTCGAGCGACTCACGACGTCGTCGAGGTCGACGGCGCCTTCGAGGAAGCCAGCGATCGCCCGCTTCTCGGCCGCGGTCATCGGCTTGACCGTGGTCAGCCGGTCGACGAAGAGCCGGTAGCCCTTGTCGGTCGGCACCCGGCCGGCGCTGGTGTGGGGGGCGGTGATGTAGCCCTCCTCCTCCAGCGCGGCCATGTCGTTGCGCACGGTTGCCGGCGAGACACCCAGGCCGTGACGCTCCACGAGCGCCTTGGAGCCGACCGGCTCCTCGGTCTTCACGTAGTCCTCGACGATCGCTCGGAGGACGGAGAGCCTGCGTTCGTTCTGCATCTGCACTCCTATCGCCCTGGCTGCCTGGCACTCATTCCGCGCGAGTGCCAATCCTACCGGTTCATCGGCAGGGAACCAGTTCGCGGTGGTCGTCCGCCCTGTGGAACGAGACACGTCTCTCGTCATCGAGACAGCCTTAGGTTAGGCTGACCTTAGAGATCCCGCTTCATCGCTTCCGCCCCACTGGAGGGTCCATGATCGCCAACGAGGTGCTGACCCGCATCACGGCCCACGCCAACGAAGAGCACCAGGCAGACCTGTGCCACACGCTCTCGGCGCGGCTCGGGCTGCGGCCTCGCCACATCGTGGGCGTACGCCTCTCTCACCTCACCGCCGAGAGCGTCGAGGTCTCCTGGATCACCCTCGACGGCGGCCACCACGCGACGTTCCGGTTCCCGGAGGCCGCGGTCACGGCGGACGATGTTCTCGAGCAGCTCGGGCGAGTGCTGGCCGGTTCTCGCTGCTGATCTCAGTAGCATTCTCCGGATGAGCGATCGCTACGGCTCCGACGTCCTGTCCGGTGACTGGCGCAAGCCCAAGCATGGGCGTGCCGTCGAGACCCCCGCAGAGCTGGGCGCGGTGGTGGAGGAGGTCGAGACCGACTTCGTCGGCGAGATCGTGCAGATCGACCGCGACCTGCACACGCTGACCCTGGAGGACCGGCGCGGCAAGCGGCGTACGTTCCCGCTCGGCCCGGGCTTCTGGCTCGAGGGCAAGCCGGTCATCCTCACTCCCCCGGTGACCCGGGTTGCGCCCTCGAAGCCAACCCGGACGGCCTCGGGTTCGGTCGCCGTCGACGACGTCAAGGCGCGGGTCGCGCGTGAGTCGCGGATCTTCGTCGAGGGCCGCCACGACGCCGAGCTGGTCGAGAAGATCTGGGGCGACGACCTGCGGATCGAGGGTGTCGTCGTCGAGTATCTGGGCGGCGTCGACGACCTCGCCGACCATCTGGTCGACTTCCGTCCGGGGCCGTCGCGCCGGGTCGGTGTGCTCGTCGACCACCTGGTCAAAGGTTCGAAGGAGGCTCGGATCGCGGAGTCGATCCGGCGCTCCAAGGTCGGTCAGCACGTGCTCATCGTCGGTCACCCGTTCATCGACGTGTGGCAGGCGGTCAAGCCGGACCGGGTCGGGCTGGAGGCCTGGCCGAACGTGCCCCGCTCGATCGAGTGGAAGAAGGGCATCTGCCAGCACCTGGGCTGGCCCCACCGCGACCAGGCCGACATCGCCCGGGCGTGGAAACACATCCTGGGGCGCGTGAACACGTTCGGCGACCTCGAGCCCGACCTGCTCGGTCGGGTCGAGGAGCTGATCGACTTCGTGACGGCCGAGCAGTGATCGAGCAGTGATGTGGTGCAGCGATCAGTAGGACGACTTCTTCGGCATGATGATCCACAGCACGAGGTAGACGACGACCTGCGGTCCGGGCAGCAGGCAGGAGAGGACGAAGGCCAGCCGGATCAGGTTGGCGTTGATGCCGAACCGCTCGCCGAGACCGCCGCAGACGCCGGCGATCCATTTGTTGTTGGAGGGGCGGGAAAGAGTTGTGGTTGCCATAGCTCCACCATGCCCTGTCCGACGGTGTTTACCAATCAGGATCTCCCCTGATCCTCTGATCAGGACCGATGCCCCGGGCTCAGGGGAGCAGGTCCCGGACCACCGCGTCGGCCAGGAGCCTGCCGGTCTCGGTGAGGACGATCGTGTCGTCGGAGACGGTGACCAGGCCGCGGCGTACCTGATCGGGCAGGGCCGCACGGCCATCGTCGTCGAGGGCGTGAGTGGACAGCCCGTCGGCGAGGCGGAGCTCGAGGAGGACGCGCTCGACGCGCCGGTCCTCCTCCGCCAGGATCTCGCGGGCGTGGGCCGGGCTCTGCCCGCTGGTGATGCGATCGGCGTACGCCTTGGGGTGCTTGACGTTCCACCACCGCGTGCCGCCGACGTGGCTGTGCGCGCCGGGACCGACACCCCACCAGTCGCCGCCCTGCCAGTAGAGCATGTTGTGACGACAGCGCTGGGTCTCGTCGGTGGCCCAGTTCGAGACCTCGTACCAGGTCAGGCCGTGCGCTCGGAGGGTGGCGTCGGCCAGCTCGTACTTGTCGGCGAGGTCGTCCTCGTCGGGCATCTCGATCTCGCCTCTCCGGACCCTGCGCGCCAGAGCCGTGCCGTCCTCGACGATGAGGGAGTAGGCCGAGATGTGGTCGGGGTTGCTGGCCAGCGCGGAGTCGAGGCTCGTCTTCCAGTCGGCGACCGACTCGCCGGGCGTGCCGTAGATGAGATCGAGGGAGACCTGCTCGAAGCCGGCCTCGCGGGCCCACTCCACGACCAGCGGGACCCGCTCGGGGTCGTGGGTGCGGTCGAGGGTTGCGAGCACCTGCGGCACCGCTGACTGCATGCCGAAGCTGAGCCGGGTGAAGCCGCCCGCGCGCAGGGTCCGCAGGTAGTCCAGGTCGACGGAGTCGGGGTTGGCCTCGGTCGTCACCTCGACGTCGTCGGCGAGACCGAACTCGTCCTTGATCGCACCGAGCATGCTGACCAGGTCGTCCGCCGGCAGGAGCGTCGGGGTGCCGCCGCCGAAGAAGACGGTGTCGACCTGCTTGTCGCTGGCTCCCAGCACCCGGCGCGCCAGCCTGATCTCCTCGATGGCCTGGTCGGCGTACGTCTGCCTGCTCACGCCGGGGCCGAGCTCCGTCGCGGTGTAGGTGTTGAAGTCGCAGTAGCCGCACCGGACCGTGCAGAACGGGACGTGGACGTAGAAGCCCAGCCCCTTCTCCCCCAGCGTGCTCAGCGAGTCGGCCGGCAGCGACCCGTCGGCGGGGGCGGGGTCGCCGGGAGGCAGAGCGGAAGGCACCTGTCCATTATCGAGCCACCTGTCGATAATGGTTAACCGTGCCTGGTGCGATGATGGGAAAATCCCAGGGTGTCCGTCTCTCAGCCCGATCTTCTTCTCGACGATGTCCTCGACAACCCGGTGTGGTCGTCATTGACCGGGGCACATGCCTGGCTCGCGGAGGGGACCGGCCTCGCTCGCCGCTATCGGCCCGACGTCTCGCCCTTCGCCGCGGTCTCCGACCCGCGCGAGCCGCAGGCGTGGCGCGACCTGGCCGAGGCCGTCGGACCTGGTGGCACCGCGCTCATCACCGGAGCCGGCGGTGTCTGCGGGGACGGCTGGTCGGTCCTCGGAGGTGGCGAAGGGGTCCAGCTCGTCGAGACGCCACGGGTCGCCGCGGCGCCTGATCCCGAGGCGGTCGTGCTCGGGGCCGCCGACGTACCCGAGATGCTCGACCTCGTCGCTCGCACCGAGCCCGGACCGTTCGAGAAGTCGACCCACACGATGGGTACGTATCTGGGGCTGCGCGACGAGGGCCGCCTCGTCGCGATGGCCGGTCAGCGGATGCATCCGGACGGGTGGATCGAGATCAGTGCCGTCTGCACCGCTCCCGAGGCCCGCCGCCGCGGGCTCGCCCGCCGTCTGGTCCTTGCCGTCACCGCCGACATCCACGCCCGCGGCTGTCGGGCGTTGATGCACGCCTCGGTCACCAACACCAGCGCCATCTCGGTCTACCTGGGGCTCGGCTTCGAGCAGCGCCGGCGTACGACCTTCGAGATGTTCCAGGCGGCCGGCTAGCGCCGAGGCGTCACCCGCGTCGGCCGAGGCGTCGCGTACGTCGTGCGAGAGGTCACCGACTGCCATCTCGCACGACGGGAGTGACGTCTCGGCCGACGGGAGTGACGTCTCGGCGGGGTCCGCGGTCAGCGGAAGTCGCGGGAGCGGTGGCGGGAGGCGATGGCCTTGGCGGCCTCGGGGTGGATCTCCTCGAGCGGGGCGAGGCGGTCGGCGACCAGGTTGGTGACTCCGTCGTTGCGCTCGAGGATGCCGCGGATGAGCATCACCGAGGTGGAGACCGCGATCTTGCGGTGCTTCCTCCACAGGCCGGCGGAGCAGACGACGTTGAGCATCCCGGTCTCGTCCTCGAGGTTGATGAAGGTGACCCCGCCCGCGGTCCCGGGGCGCTGGCGGTGGGTGACCAGGCCGGCGACGGTGATGCGTCGGCCGGACTCTGCGGTGGGCAGATCGCTGATCTTCGGGAGCCCCGCCGCGGTCAGACCGGGCCGGAGGTGGGCGAAGGGGTGGCTGCCGGGGGTCACACCGGTCGCCCAGAGGTCGGCGAGGGTCTCCTCGACCGGGTCGAGGCCGGGCAGCTCAGGCGTCTCGGCGGTGAACCGCACCCCCTCGAGCTGGTCCTCGGACTCGGTCCAGCCCGCCTGCCACAGCGCCTGGCGACGGCTCGCGGTGAACACGTCCAGACATCCCGCGGTCGCCAGCGCCTCGAGCTGGGCCCGTTCCAGGCCGGCGCGTCGGGAGAGATCGAGGGAGTCCTTGAGCGGCGCCTCCTCGCGAGCCTTCACGATCCGCTCGGCGACGTCCTTGCCGATGCCGCGTACGGAGTCCAGCCCCAGCCGCACCGCAAAGTTCCCGTCACGCCGGTGCTCCGGGGTGGGGTCGGGGGTGCCGGGCACCCACTCGGTCTGCTCTCCGTCGAGCAGGCACTCCGCCCGCCCGGTGGCCTCGACGGGCTCGGTCTCGGGATCGAGGGGCTCCAAGCCGGCCGTCGCTTGGCTGAGCACCAGATCCGGGCGGCGTACGTCCACACCGTGGCGGCGGGCGTCCTGGGTCAGCGACTGCGGTGAGTAGAAGCCCATCGGCTGGGCCCGGAGCAGGCCGGCCAGGAAGGCAGCCGGGTAGTGGAGCTTGAACCACGACGAGGCGTAGACGAGCTTGGCGAAGCTCAGCGCATGGGACTCGGCGAAGCCGAAGTTCGCGAAGGAGAGGATCTGGGTGTAGACCGCCTTGGCGGTCTGCTCGCTCATCCCCTTGGCGCGCATGCCGCGGTAGAGCTTCTCCTTGAGCGAGTCGATGCGCTCGACGCCGCGCTTGGAGCCCATCGCCCGACGCAGCAGGTCGGCATCGTCGTGCGAGAAGTCGCCGAGCACCCGGCCCATCTCCATGAGCTGCTCCTGGAACAGCGGCACCCCGCGGGTGCGCTCCAGCACCGGGATCAGCAGCTCGTGGGCATAGCTGGCGGGCTCGCGACCGGTGGCCCGGCGTACGTAGGGATGGACCGCTCCACCCTGCACCGGCCCCGGCCTGATGAGCGCGATCTCGATGGCCAGGTCGTAGAAGCATCGCGGCTGCAGCCGCGGCAGCGTGCCGATCTGCGCGCGCGACTCGACCTGGAAGACCCCGATCGAGTCGGCCCGGCAGAGCATGTCGTAGACCGCCGGCTCCTCCTTCGGGATGGCCGCCAGGGTCCACTGCTCGTCCAGGTGCTCCGCAGCCAGCCGCATCATGTGGTCGAGCGCCGCCAGCATCCCGAGCCCGAGCAGGTCGAACTTCACCAGCCCCATGTATTCGGCGGCGTCCTTGTCCCACTGGATCACGGTGCGCTTCTCCATGCGGGCGCGCTCGATGGGCACCACCTCGCCGATCGGCTCCTCGGTCAGCACCATGCCGCCGGAGTGGATGCCGAGATGGCGCGGAGCTCCGTGGATCTCCTCGGCCAGCGCCAGGACCGGAGCGGGGATGCCGACGTCGTCCGGTGCCTCGACGCGGGAGTAGCCGAGGTGCTTGGACCAGGCGTCCTGCTGACCGGGGCTGTGCCCGAGCGCCTTGGCCGCGTCCCTGACCGCCATCTTCGGCCGGTAGCCGACGATGTTCGCGACCTGTGCGGCGTTGCGGCGGCCGTAGGTGTCGTAGACCCACTGGATCACCTTCTCCCGCTTGTCGGAGTCGAAGTCGACATCGATGTCGGGCTCCTCCTCCCGATGCTCGGAGATGAACCGCTCGAAGGGCAGTCGGTAGAAGACGGGGTCGATCGCGGTGATCCCGAGCGCGTAGCAGACCGCAGAGGCGGCCGCGCTCCCCCGCCCCTGGCAGAGGATCTTCTCCTTCCGCGCGAACGCCACGATGTCGTGCACGATCACGAAGTAGCCCGCGAAGTCCTTGCGCTCAATGACGTCGAGCTCATGCTCCATACGCTTGCGGGCCTTCGCGACGAACTTCGGGGCGGCGGCGTACGCCTCCGCATAGCGCTCCGCGAAACCTTCCTCGGTCAGGTGGCGCAGCCAGCTCGCGGCGGTCTCGCCCTCGGGGATCCCGCGCTTGGGCAGCTTCGGGGTGGCCTTGCGCAGGTCGAAGGCGCACTCCTCGGCGATCTCGACGCTGCGTGCCACCGCGCCCGGGTAGCGCCGGAAGAGGTGCTGCATCTCCTCCCCCGACCTGACGTACGCCGCAGGCCCCGCCGGGAGCCAGCCGGCGATGTCGCTCAAGGTGCGCCGCGCGCGGACCGCCGCGAGTGCTTCTGCCACCCGGTGCCGGTCGGGCGTGGCGTAGTGGACGTTGTTGGTGGCGACCGTGGGCAGACCGGCCTCGCGGGCGATGTCGGCGAGCATGTCGTTGTCGTAGGAGTCGGTCGGGTGGCCGCGGTCGGTCAGCTCGACGACTACGTTCTCTTTCCCGAAGCGATCGATGAGGCCCCGCAGCGCCCGGGCCGCGGCGATCGGGCCGGTGCTGGTGAGAGCCTGGCGGACCTCGCCCTTGCGGCAGCCCGTCAGAATCAGCCAGCTGCCGGAACGGGCCCGGTCGGCGAGCTCATCGAGGTCGTAGGTCGGCCGCCCCTTCTCGTCGCCGCGCAGCTGTGCCTCCGTGATCGCGCCGGCCAGCTGCCGATAGCCGTCGACGCCCCTGGCCAGCACCAGGAGGTGGCTGCCCTCGGGGTCGGCGACCCCGTTCTGCGGCTTGGTCAGGCCCAACGACAGCTCGGCACCGTAGACGGTCAGCAACCGCTGCCCCGGCGCGAGCTTCTGCGCCGCCTCGGCGCTGTACGCATTTACCGCCTCCGCTAGGGCAGGAGCCCCATAGAACCCGTCGTGGTCGGTGATCGCGATCCCGTGCAGACCCTGCCGGATCGCCTCGGCGACCAGCGCCGACGGCGAGCTCGCTCCGTCGAGGAAGGAGAAGTCGGAGTGGGCGTGGAGCTCGGCGTACGGCACCACCGGGCCCTCCGGCCCGCGCACCTCCCCCTCAGGAAGCCGCTTCTTGCGCCGGGAGATCGGTGCGTCCCCGTAGGGATCAGCGGGCGGACGGCCCGAGAGCCGTCGCTCCAGCTCCTTCCACGGGATCTCGGGGTTGTTCCAGCCCATCGGTCGAAGCCCCGTCAGTCATAGCTGGCTTCAGTGAGCCAGTGGTCGGTGTCGAAGGTGGCCAGCCAGGCGCGGCCGTCGACCCCGACGAGCTGGAAACGGGCGACCCGCCGCCCGCCGCCGGGCTCCCACCACGCCTCGGTGACCGGCCACGGACCGGCCCAGGAGGCGATCCGCTGCCAAGGTTGGCCGGCTGCGGGCCGGTAGCGGGCAGGGTCGGCGGAGACGCCGCCGCGCGGGAGCACCAGCACCTGTCGCCCGGCCTGGTCGCAGACCTCCGCCGGCCACGGATCGGCCAGGACCCGAGCCGGAGCCGGCGGCGGGATCGATCCCGGCCATGGCAGCCCACGGTCGCGGAGGGTGCTGGGACGATCACCCCAGGGGACGTACGCCTGCCGGTCGCTCGGGCTCCGGCCCCCCTGGAGCACCGGGGCGACGACGGCCTCGTGACCGAGCAGCCCCTGCACCCGGGCGATGCCGCGATCGACACGCTCGTTCGTGCCGCCCCAGAGGCCGTCGGCGTGGACCGCCTCGGAGACGGCGACCTCGGGGACGAACCGGACCTCGGTCACCGCTCCCCCGCCCCTGCGCGCGACCCCGGCCAGCTGCCAGTGCAGCCGGTCGATGAGATCGACCGAGGAGAACCATCGCGGATGCGCCCAGGTGCGTACGGAGTCCGAGACGTCCTCCATCCCGACCTCGATCCGCACCTCGGTGCAGACCTCCTGTCGAGCCGCCAGGCCTTTCACGAAACCCTCCGCCGCCTGCCGGGCCGAGAAGCAGACCGCCTCGGCGGAGTCGAGCGGCGGCTCGAAGGCCACCTCGGTGGTGAGCTCGGGCGGTGGCATACGCCCGGTCACCGGCCGCGCTCCCTCGCCGTGGATCACCCGGCGGACCCAGGCCGCCTGCGCGCCGAAGCGCGCCTTGACGTCGGCGCCGGGCAGATCGGCGAGGCCGCCGAGCGTGGTCAGGCCGAGTCGCTGCAGCAGGCTGACCGCGTCCGCGTCCTCGAGGACATGGACCGGCAGCGCGCGAAGAAACGCGGTGGAGCCGCCGTCTTCCGGGACGGCGTACGTCTCCTGCAGCCCGGCGCTGCGCGCGGCCTGCTCGGCGGTGAAGAGCTCGTCGGCGATGCCGATCCGTACGTCCCAGATCCCGAGCCCGACCACGCACTCGGCGATCTCGGCGCCGGCCTCGGCCTCGCCGCCGTAGAACCGTGCCGGCGAGCGCAGCGCGACCAGTCCGGGACGCAGCGGCATGACGCCGGGGCGCAGCTCCTCCAGGCGCACCAGCACCTCCTCGAACACCCGCGCGTCGCGGGCGTCGTCGGCGGCGAGCACCTGCACCTCGGGGCAGCGCGACTGCGCGTCCCGGCGCCGCATCCCGCGCTTGACCCCGAACTCCCGTGCCGCCTGGTTGCAGGCCTGGACCCGGTTCTGCGCGAAGACCGCCGCCGGCAGATGCCGCGGCAGCCCCTGCTCGCTCAGCGCCGCGGCGACCGGCCAGTCGGCGCACCAGACCACCAGCGTGCGATTCATGCGGACTCCTGTTTGCGCAGTTCAGCAATGCCCTTGACCGGTTCGAGGACCCGCCGCATGCCGCCGTCCTCAGCCGGGAACCAGAGCGCCGTACGCCGCGGCGGAGCCGTCCCGCGCACCGCCTCGACCACCATCCTTCTCGCCCGGAGGTGGCCGTCGCCGTTGCCCAGCCCGACCCAGCGCGGCTCGGTCGCCCGGAGGCGTACGTCTGCTCTCGGCCACTCCCCCAGCGCGACCAGCGCGGCGCCGCGGGTGCGCAGCCTGGCGCCGATCTTCTCGGCGACGCCCGGGGTCACCCGACCGGTCGGCCGGACCAGCACCAGCGTGACCACGTCGACCAGCGCCGCGGTCGCCTCCAGCCAGGAGTCCTTGGGCCGCGGCACCAGGATGGTCCGCTCCAGGTCGACCCCGGCCTCGGCCGCCGCCTCGGCACCGAAGTCCTCCACCCCGACGACGGCGGTCCACTCCCCCGCCCCCGACGGCCCGGCCAGCAGCAGCATCGCCAGCGAGAGCGAGTCGGCCGCGTACGTCCCACCGGCCCGAAGCTGCACCACCCCGCCGAGCGCCTCGTGCGTGGCCAGCTCCGCGCCGACGCCCGGCTTCTGCTCCAGCCGTCGCACCTTCGACCGAAGCTGCTCGATCTGCGCCAGCTTCTGGTGTCGTTCGATCCCCGCTACCACTCCCACTCAATGAGTATCGAACATTTGTTCGAACGGAGCAAGGTCGAGACGTCACTCCCGCTGGCCGAGACGTCACTTACGTCGGCCGAGCGGGCAACGGAATGCCATCTCGGCCGACGCAAGTGACGTCTCGGCGCGGGGGGGTCAGCCGCGGAGCGCGGAGGCGAGGTAGGCGAGGCGGGGGTGGTCGGCGGTGGGGAAGGCGGTGACGGTGGCGGTCTCGGCCACCGCGATCTTCCAGTAGGTCGCACCGGCGACGACGACGAAGTCGGCCTTCGACGAACCATCACCGGACAGGGGCGTCGTGATCAGCTCGGGCTCGCCGAAGGCCCGCATCGCGGCGAGAACAGCGGAGTCCTCCTCGAGGGCGGCACGGGCGGCGGCGAGGACACCTTCCTGGGCGTCGGGGACGGCGTTGACACGCAGGGTCTGGATGCGCGGCTCGGCCTCCGGCGAGAGCATGACCTCGATGTCGTAGCGGCCCTTCTCGGCCGGCACCACGGCCAGCGCGACGCCCATGGCACGGGAGAAGTAGCCGTAGGGCGCGCCGCCCAGCGGCAGCCCGACCTTCGCCCGCGCCTGGGTGATCTGGACGCGCCGGGCGGCATCGGGCGCATCCAGCTCGACGTTGTCGGCGAACAACGACGGCAGCGCGAAGGCCTCGGCGCCGGCCGGATCGAAGGTACGCAGCCGCTCGACCACCCTCTCCAGCGCCGAGTCGAGCCGCGGCCGCAGCCCCTTGACCACCGTCGAGAACCGGTGCGGACCACCACCGGCGAGGTCGTCCGACACCAGCGAGCGCAGCGCGGCCATCGAGGTCGGGGAGGCCCCGGCGTACGTGCTGTTCGACAGCGTGATCACGCCCAGCCCGGTCGCCGGGTGCCAGACCATCCGCGAGCCGTAACCGGGGTAGCCGCCGGAGTGGTGGACGAACTGCCCGAGCCGGCTGTCGTGGTCGACCATCAGGCCGTAGCCGTAGCCCGTGGCGACCGCCCCGACACCCGCCCCGACACCCGCCTCGGCGCCGGAGAACCCGGAGAACCCCAGCGAGGCAGACACCGAGCCGAACCGGTGCAGCTGCTGCATCTCCCGTCGGGACGCCTTCGACAGCGGATGCGCGTCGGCAGCCGAGGAGAAGGCGCCCAGGAACCCGCCGACCCAGCGCGCCAGGTCGGCGACCGAGGAGTGCAGGCCACCCATCGCCGCGAACGAGCCGGACGGCACCGGCGGGATCGCGGCCCATGTCCGCGGACCCTCGAGCCGGTCGCCTGCCCAGGCCGGGTGCAGCGGCGGTACGTGACCGGGGACCCGGTTCGGCACCGCATCGGGCGAGTAGGCCGAGGAGGTCATCCCCAACGGCGCCAGCAGCTCGTGCTCGATGAAGTCCCGGTTGGCTCCCTCCGGAGACGAACCACCGACGACGTTCTCGATCGCGCGCCCGAGCAGCGCATAGCCCAGGTTGGAGTACTCGAACCCGACCCCGGGCTCCTGTCCGGTCGAGAAGCCCCCGTCGAGGAACGTCCCGAAGGCGTCGTAGGACAACGACTCCTGCCGGTCTCCCCACGGGTCATCGGTCGGCAGCCCGGCCGACATCGAGAGCAGCAGCCGCAGCGTCACCGCCGGCGAGTAGGCGGAGTAGGGCGCCTGGTCGACGAGCTCGGGCACGTACTGCGCGATCGCCTCGTCCAGGTCGACCAGCCCACGGTCACGCAGCAGAAGCACCGCGGCCGCCGTGAACGACTTCGACATCGACGCGATCCGAAAGGCGCTCTCCGCGGTCGGCGCCGGACCGCCCTCGGTCGTCGCTCCGAACGCACCGGAGTGGAGCAGCTCGGAGCCGCGTACGACGCCATAGACCAGCCCCGGAGTCAGGTTCTCCTCGAAGCGCTGGGAGAAGAGCTCGTCGACGACGGTGGTGTTGAGACTCATACGGGCGTTCCTTCGGTGCAGAAGTTGCTCGACGCATTGCAGCCTAGAGGCCACAGTTGCATCGTCAGCGCAACACCCACGCCATGCCGCCGCATCGAAGAGGCAGAGGCCCCGGACACGAGGGCCCAGACGGAGGACAGCATGGACACAGACTTCGACGAGTACGTGGTGACGCGCAGCGGCGCGCTGCTGCGGCTCGCCTACCTGCTGACGGGTGACGGTCACCGCGCCGAGGACCTCGTTCAGGACACCCTGGAACGCTTGTGCCGACGCTGGTCGAGGATGACCTACGTCGCCGACCCGCATGCGTACGCCCGCAAGATCCTGCTCAACCAACACCTGAGCTGGCGCCGCAAACGGGCCTCGAGCGAGCTCGTCGTCGCCGACCTGCCGGAACGAGCCGGCGAGGACGAGACAGAAGCAGTCGGCGTACGTCACCTGCTCTGGCAGCGCATCGGCGCACTGCCTCCGCGGCAGCGCGCCGTCGTGGTCCTTCGCTACTACGAGGATCTTGCCGACGCTGACATCGCCGAGGCGCTCGGCATCTCCGCAGGCACCGTACGCAGCAACGCCATGCGCGCTCTCACCAAGCTGCGCACCCACCCCGACCTCATGTCCACCACCCTTGCCGAGGAGACACGATGAGCACCGACCTCGATGACCTGATCCGCACCACTCTCGCCGAGCGCGCCGAGGACGCACCCAGCGCAGGGCGAGTGATCGCCCGCGCGCCGCGTCCGGGAGCCGCCCGCCGCACCACCGTCCGCCGCCGTTGGGCCCGTGGTCTCGCCACCGCCGGCCTCGCCGGCGCCCTCGCTGTCACCGGCGCCGTCCTCGCGCCCCGGCTCCTCCCCGGCGAGACCCCGTTCGAGCCGGCGATGAGCTTCGCCTATGACGGGGTGCCGCGTTCGGCCGAGGCCTACCGGCTCGTGCTCGACGCACCCGGGTGGGTCGTGCCCAGGTTCGACGGCTCGGTGACCGACGCTTCCCACATCGGTGCCATCCTCTACGAGCCGTCGGGCAGCGGGCCTCACGCCCCGCGCCTCGACATCAGCTGGGGAGACAGGTCGACCTACCAGGAGACCCTCGCCTTCGGCGGGACGTTCAACACCGGCACCGACGGCATCACCGAGCTTCCGATCGAGGTTCTCGGCCAGGAGGCGACCTACTGGAGCTACGTCGGCGGGAAGGACGTCGGTGACCGCGATGTCGAGACCGGCGAGGTCGCGCTGACCGAGGACGCCTTCCAGGTCGTGCTGCCGATCAGGGATGGCCACTACCAGGCGATCAAGGGCACCGGCATGTCGAAGGCGGAGTTCGAGGAGCTCCTCACCCAGCTGCGCTGGGCGGACCATGCTGAGTTCGACTCCGCCCTGCCCGACCGATATCTCACCGTCCAGGAGCGATCGGCAACGATCGAGCAGCTGCTCACCGGCGTACCTCTACCGGAGAGCTACGACGAGGGCCGGATCACCAGCCTCCAGCCGAACCGCTACCACCTGGCGCTGGACCTAGCGCGTGGCGCGGTCTGCGTCTGGCGCGATGAATGGCGGGCCGCCCGCGAGTCCGGAGACCAAGAGCGCGTGACGCACGCCGAGGACGTGCTCCAGCAGGCTGGGGAATGGCCGATGGACCAGGTCCTCGACGGCAACGACACCGGCGACCTCCTGGATCAGGCATCGACCGTTCTCGACGGTTCCGAGCGCTTCCTCTGCGGCTGATCAGTCTCGAAGCGGCTCTTGCGTACGTCCCTCGGTGGCAGGTTGCTCGATGCGTTGCAACCTAGCCACCGAGGGCACCGCAACCGTGGCAAGACAGATCAGGATGCAGAGCACACCGCTCGCCAGGAACACCGGTTGCGCCCCGAAAAGCGCCCCCAGCGGCCCGTACATCAGCTGTCCGATCGGCATCGCGATGTAGGACCCGAGCATGTCGTACGACCACGCCCGCGACTGCATCTCCTCGGGCACGTTCTCCATCATCGCCAGGTTCCAGCCGAGCCCGAAGATCTCGATCCCGGCGCCGGCGACGGCCATCACGATGATGAACGGCACCGTCTGCGGCCACAGCCCGAGCGCGATGAACGGAAGTCCCATCAGCGTGACGCCGAGCATCCCGGCACGCAGCGGATACCGAAGGGTCATCCGCATCAGCGCGAACGTCATGACCAGGATCCCGATCGCCTGGGCCGAGCTGCCCAGACCCCAGCCCTGGATGCCCAGGGAGGACGACTTGGCGTACACCGGCCCCAGCACCTGCATCCCGCCGGCCCACATCGTGTTGATCACCATGAAGGCGAGCACGACGACCCACAGCCAGGTGGTGGAACGGACGTACGTCCACCCCTCGACCAGGTCTGCGACGGCCGACGTCTTCGGGCCGGTCTTGTCGCGGTGCGGTATCCGCACCGGCAGCAGGAAGATCGCGGCGAGGAGCCAGGCCAGCGCGTCGATCGCCAGCGCCCAGCCCGCGCCGACCCCGACGACCAGGACGGCCGCGACCGACGGCCCGAGGATCGTCAGCGCGCCGCGCGACATCGACAGCAGCAGGTTGGCCGGCTGCAGGTCCTTCCTCGCGACCAGCTGCGGCACCATCCCCTGCATCGCCGGGTACGCCATCGCCGACATGGTGCCGTTGACCGCTTCGAGGACGATCAGCATCCAGATCTCGGCGTTGCCGGTGATGATCAGCCCGGCGGCGACAGCCTGGGTGAGCGCCGAGGACAGGTTCGAGATCTGCAGCACCAGCCGCCGCGGGAACCGGTCGGCGATCACGCCTCCGACCAGCAGGAAGATGACCATCGGGATGGTGTGCGCCGCCACGACGGCACCCAGCGCTGACGCCGAGTCGGTGACCTCCAGCACCGCGAAGGCCAACGCGATGTGCGACATCGAGGTGCCGGCGATGTTCACGAACCGTGAGGCGAAGAACCAGCCGAAGTCGCGGTCCTTCAGGACGAAGAGGCTCTCCTTGATGCTCATTCCCGATCGCCCTCGGGATCACCCATCACGAACGCGGCGGCCGTGAGGCTGACATGGACCGTGCCGTCCGTACGCGGCGGGCGAGCGTTGTCGTGGAGCAGGTCGGATGCGTCCTGGACGAGGTCGCGGACCCGCTCCCAGACCTCGGGGTCGACCCACATCTCCGCGTCGGTGGTCAGTCATCCGGAGCCGTAGCGGGTGCCCAGCCGCCCGCAGCCGCGAGATCTCCTTGTCCACCGAACTTCCCAAGAGTTGTTTGGGAGTGAGTCTGGCGAGACCGGGCAGAACCGTCAAACAATTAATTCGGTCGCGCCTAAACCGATAATGACTGCTGTGCGTCATCCAGGCGTGAGCCGAGAAGAATTCGCCGACTTCTACGTCGGCGCCAAGGACCGCTGCCTGCGTGCGGCGATCGCCACCGGCATGGATCCCGGCCGGGCCGAGGAAGCCACCGCTGAGGCCTTCGCGCGCGCCTGGTCACGCTGGCCGACGGTCAGACTGGCCAACTCGCCGGCGGCGTGGGTGGTCCGCACCGCGATCAACGTCGACATCTCCTGGTGGCGCAAGCGCCGCCGCGAGCTGACCGTTCCCGACACTCCCGAACAGCTCCCCCGCCACGACTCCGACGACGACACCGACCACGACCTGTTGGAGGCCGTACGCCGGCTGCCACCGCGTCAACGCGAGGTGGTCGCGCTGCGCTACTTCCTCGACCTCGATGCCGAGACGACGGCCCACGAGCTCGGCGTCGCTCGCGGCACCGTCTCCGCCTCGCTCCACCACGCGCTCAAGACTCTGCGGCTGCAGCTGACCAACCCCGAAGGGATGCTGTCATGAAAGACATCGAGACCTCGCTGCGCAACAGCAGTCGCCAGACCCTGGATGTCCCTGCCGCCGAGATCCTGCGCCGGGGCGACCGGATGCGTCGTCTCCGTCGCGGGTCGAAGGCGGTCGCCGCCGTCGCGGCCTTCTCGCTCGCCGGGATCATGGCGTACGTCGCGATCCCTGACCGACTGATCGACTCGAACATCGCCACCCCGGAACCGTCGACGTCGGACGGGTCCCAGCAGAAGACTCCCGTCGACTGGTCGGGCAAGCCGACCAACCTCACGCCCGATGAACTCGACAGTATGAGCGAGCGATGCCTCGAGACGGCATGGAGCGATGTGAGAGCCAACTACGAAGCCGAGCGGGAGTTCGTACCCAAGGCGGACAACCTCATCGACCCCGATGACGTCGAGCAGATCCCAGCAGGCACCTGGCCGTTCCTCGCCCAGAAGCGTGGAGCGACGGCTAGGGCGATCTTCAAGGGCACCGACTACGCAGTGACTTGCTCGACTGCGACGGACCCCCAGCGGAGCGCGACTGCCGGGCCCGACTTCACCATGGCCTTCGGGACGCCGGAGTTCTGGGGCTCCTTCGCAGAGACCGGGCCGTGGGAGGACTTCTCCCGTGGAAGCAGTGGCGACAGCACGGAGTTCATGCTTCCTCTCCCGGAGGCGCTGAACGTCACCGAAGTGGTCTTCACCTCGAGCGGAGAGGAGATCCCGGCAACTATCGTCAACGGCGTGGCGGTCGCATGGATCGACCACGAGGTTGCCGTCGAGTCGGCGAGCTTCCGCGCCTACGACGCCGACGGCAATCTGGTTCATGGCGAGGCGCCTGAGCCGCCGACCACCGAATGGACCGAGACCGCAGAAGGGATCCGGGTGACGCGATCGCTCGGCAACGAGACGCTGGAGTCCGCCTGGTTCTGGGTCGGCAAGCAGCGGTTCGACGCGACCATCACCGAGGACAACGTGGCCGTCGCGCTGATCCCGACCGGGAAGCTCACCACGGATCAGCTGAACAAGCTCCAGATCCAGGGCATCTCCCCCGAGGGTTACTCCTTGAGCGGTTGCAACGGAAAGCCCTGCGGCCCTTAGCGCTGGGCCGCCACGTACCTCTCCGCCGCCGACCGCGGCTTGTCCCCGAGCCCGTCGATGCCGATGACGCTCGGGAGCAGGCTGCGGTCGGTGCTGAGCGCCTTGAAGAGCGTCGAGACGGTGACTCCGTGGTCGGGGCGGTGCCCGGCTCAGGAGAACGAGGCCGTTGCGATCCCTCCAGCCCTGACACGTACGACATCGACGGGACGCTGGTCGGCGCCCTTGGGCACCGCGACGCGGACCTGATAGAGCCCGGGCGGCACGTGCACGAAGCCGAACCAGCCCGAGCCGTCGGCCTTGGCGGACAGCGACGGTCCTGCGTGGTCGAGGGGTCGCAGCGTCACGGCCGTCTGGTCGAGCACCGTGCCATCAGCGAGCCGGGCCACGCCGGTCACGTGCCCGTCGGTCGGGGCCGACTTCCAGGGCATGTCCGGCACCGCCGCAGGAGTCTCGAAGGGCCCTCCGGGCCCGGCGAGCGCAGCTGTCAGCGCAGCCAGCTCGGCAGGCCGTTTCGACGGGTCGGCCAAGGCCTCGCGGCTCGGGTTGGCGTAGGCGTACCCGCTCCAGCCGGCGCCCTGGTTGCCCGCGGCGCTCGGCGTGACCGCCTGCCAGGCCTGCGCCACCGAGTCGGCCACGGAGTTCAGGTAGAGCGCCGGGCCGTTGACCGCCTGCCGCCCGGCCTGGTTGTCGGCGAGGAACTCCGACCACTCGTCGTACATCGTCGCCTGCGCCGGCATCCAGTCACGCTTGTAGTTCATGGTCACGGCGGTGTCCATGATCCCCTCGGACAGCCAGCCCTTCCAGTCCTGGAGGACCTCGGCGTACGTGCGGGTCTTGGTCCAGCCGCCCACGGCCTCGGGGCCGTTGCCGTAGGTGATCGCGTCCATCGAGAGCCGTGCGCTCGGGTCCACCGACCAGAGCCCGAGATAGATCTTGCGGACCAGACCGGTGACCTGGTCACGGCGCCACTGGCTCCACTGAGCGTCCGAAGGCGCGGGAACGTCCGTACGTCCCGCGGCCGCCTGGAAACGAGCGACCGAGACGTCGTTGTAGCCCCAGTCGCTGTGGGTGGTCGTCGAAGAGCCGTCGGGGTAGCGGACGTAGTCGAGGTTGATCCCGTCGACGTCGTAGTTCTGCACGATCGACTGCACACCCTCGACGATGTAGTCGACCACGCCGGGGTGCCCCGGGTCGGCGTAGGCGTTCGCGCCCACGCGTTCGGTGCCGTCGTACTTCTTGTTCAGCCACCGCTCGCCCCCGGTCGCAGTGGGGCCGTGCTGGTTGAACGCGTGCTCGGGCGAGCGCGGCGCGGTCGCGGAGTTCCACATCGTGTTCACGTTGACCCAGGCGTGCACCTCGATCCCGGCCGCGTGCGCCTCGGTGATGATCTCTTGCAGCGGGTCGTAGGGGGCGGGGGCGATGGCCGCATCCGTACGCGGATAGAGCGCGTCGTTGCAGAAACAGTCCCAGCGCCGCGCGGTCTGCACGATCAGCGCGTTGACGTGCATGTCTTCGGCGACCTGGACCAGCTCGTCGACCTGCGCGGGGGTGTAGATGCCCCGGTTGAAGCCGTCGACCCACAGGCTGCGCCACTGCTCGGGCGGGTCCTTCTCTGCGGCCGCCCCAGGTGACGCGGGGGCCATCATCGCCCCGATCAGGGCCACGGCACTCACCACTGCGAACAGGAAACGTCTCATCATGACCTCCGTCGCCCCCGCGGCCGGCGCCGTCGCCGGCTGATCGAGCGTAGGGGCTGGGCGCGGTCGGCGGAGCCGATTCGGCCAACCCGGTTGCCAGGTTCGGTTTCCGGCGAGAATCTCTCGACAGCGACTAAAGGGATCCGGGTGCTGATGCGTCAACAGGCTGTGAGCTTCGAAGAGTTCGGCGCGTTCTACGCGTCCCACAAGGACCGGTGCCTGCGAGCGACTGTCGCGAGCGGAGTCGACCCGGGACGTGCCGAGGACGCGGTCTCCGAAGCCTTCGCCCGCGCCTGGGCGCAGTGGCGGACGGTCCGCAACGCCCGGTCGCCGGCCGCCTGGGTCGTGCGCACCGCGATCAACGCCGACATCTCCTGGTGGCGCAAGCGCCGACGCGAGGTCGGCCCTCCCGAGGACACACCGGACGCCCACCCCGACCTAGACGGTCGCCGCGACCTCATCACCGCCGTACGCCGCCTGCCCAAGCGGCAGCGCGAGGTGGTGGCGCTGCGCTACATCCTCGACCTCGACACGGTGACCACATCGGTCGCCCTCGACATCTCGCCGGGCACCGTCTCGGCCCACCTGCACCTCGCGCTCGCCACGCTGCGAGCCGATCTCGCCACCGAAGGGACACTCTCATGAGCACCGACCTCGAAGACGCCCTGCGCACCAGCGGTGACCTCACCCTCGACCGGCCGCTCGCCGAGATCCGGGTGCGCGGTGACCGGCTCCGCCGGCGACGTACGTCGCTGCTCGTTGTCGCCATCACCGCGGCGTGCGTCCTCACGGCCGGGGCGGTCCTCGCCGGTTTCGGGCGCGGCCCGCTCGCCGTCGATGTGAGTCCTGCCGACCAGAGCGCGCCAGCACGCCCCGAGGTGCTGACCTGGACCGGAAAGCCGACCAACGTCACCGATGCCGAGCTGGCGACGATGAAGCGCAGGTGCCTCATCGGAGCTGCGCAGGACGTCTCTGACACGGGCCGCATGGACCCGTCGATGCCGGACACGTTGGATCCCGATCAGGTCTATCCGATCTTCGCGGAGAGGCGCAACGACTTCGGGCCCGAGCACGACAACGAGCTGCGCGCGTACTTCCTGACCGGCGACTATCTCATCGACTGCCGCGGCTACACGACCGGCTCCAGCCTGCCGAGGGCCGAGGACGTCGCCGGGATGGCAGACCGCGTCACGCCCTTCCCCGGCATGGGCCTGTCGGAGAACTCCAGCACCGCGTGGACCACCAACTGGCTCGACTTCATGTCACCCGTACCCGCCGAGGCCGTCTCCGTGAAGTTCTTCATCGGCGGCAAGCACGTCGACGGCGCCGTCAACAACGGGATCGCCGTCGCCTGGTTCAGCGCTGAGGACGTGAAGAAGAGACAGGACAGCGTCGGCTATGCGGCCTATGACGCCGCCGGGAAGCTGGTCGCCGGGACCACACCGGTCCCGAGCGGGACCTGGCCGATCTTCTAGGTGGCCCTCAGTCCTGGACCGCCTTGGCGACCGAGATCATCGCGGTGATCCACTCTTTATCAGGTCCAGCCTTGTCCGGCGTCGGGTTGTCCTCGACCTCGTCCTTGACGTTGACGATCAGCCGCAGCACCACCCACGCTCGGGCGCGGTCTTCGTCGAGCTCGGCGGCGTCGACGAGCGCGAAGAAGCGGTCGCGGACGCCGTCACGGATCCGACCCGCGTACTCGTCGAAGCGGTTCCACAGCATCGGCGCGAGCTCGTAGTGCGGGTCGCCGGAGAGCGGCTTCGGGTCGATCGCGAGCCACTCCTCGCGGTCACCCCGGAGAACATTGGTGAAGTGCAGATCCGTGTGGATCAGCGTCCCGTCGGTGGCCTCGTCACGGGCGAAGTCGCCAGCGATCGCCCGGGCCTGCTCGACCATCCGCGGCGGCACCGGAAGCCGCCGTTCCTTCTCGCCCAGCTCGCTCACCCAGCGTGCGGCCTGCTGCGACAACGTACGCAGCTGCGGCGGGGCCGCGACGTGCAGCCGCCGGTAGAGACCGCCCACGATCTCGCACGCCTGCACGTCCCAGAGCTCGGAGAGGTCCTCGGGGTGCAGCCGCTCGAGCAGCAGCGCGAACCGCTTCGGGTCGGCCCGCAGCAGCCGTACGGCACCCCGACCGCCCCACACCTGCAACGCGAGCGCCTCGTGCTCGGCCTCCCAGTGGGGCCAGCCGACCTTCAGCACCGCAGCCTCGCCCTCCGCGGTGCGCACCGGGAGCACGACGGCGCAGCTGCCGTGGGTGGAGGGGCCGTCGACGGTGAGCGACCACTCCTCGAGGAGGTCGCGCAGCAGACCCGGGAGGTCGTCGAGCCACGCCGCCCATGATGGACCGTTGGCCGCGAGGGCCAGGAACGAGTCCGGGACGAGGGTCACGGCGGCAACCCTACTGGCGCAATTTCTATGGGCTTCCCAACCCTGGACGGATCGGGCAGTTTTGGCCCATGTCACTTCCAGAGTCGATGGGGACCAAAGGTGTTCCCTACCCGCCCGAGCGCTACGACGACGATGCCGGAGAGGTCTCGGCGTTCTATCGCCCCGACGCCACTCCGCCGGACCTCAGCTACCCCAACGGCGTGAAGGTCGACTATCTCGCCACCGGAGCGACGACCGCGGGTGACTACGGGCTCTACCGCTGGCACTTCGGCCCCGGTGAGACCGGTCCGGGGCCCCATTTCCACCGTGCGGTGGCCGAGTCGTTCTACGTGCTGACCGGGACGGTGCGGATCTTCAACGGCGAGGAGTGGATCCCGGCCGGCGCCGGCGACTTCGTGCACGTGCCGGTCGGCGGCCTGCACGGCTTCCGCAACACCACCGACGAGCCCGCCTCGATGCTGCTCCACTTCACCCCCGGCGCGCCGCGGGAGGGCTACTTCGAGGGGCTGCGCGAGCTGGCCGAGGGCACCGAGCTCGGCCCGGACGACATGGCCGAGTTCTACAAGCTCCACGACAACTACTGGGTCGGCTGAGCGAGCTTCAGCGCCTCCAGCCCCATCCGGACGATGGGGCTGGTGGTGTCGGCCCCGATCACGGGATCGTCCACCCCGACCCACCCTGCGAACGCGGTGGTCCCGTCGACCTCCAGCGTGCCCAGCTCGCCCCCGACGATCCGTGCCGCGAAGACCACGCGGGTGGACTGGTAGGGCCGGCGTCCGGGCTCGAACGGCACGACGTGCACGTCGGTCGTCAGCGGAGCGCCGACCTCGACGTCGTACCCGGTCTCCTCCTTCACCTCGCGCGCCACCGCGCTCGGCATCTGCTCGCCGTAGTCCACACCGCCACCCGGGAGCGTCCACCCCGGCTCGTTGCGGTGGTTGCCCTTGAACCAGCTCAGCAGGATCCGGCCATCGTCGTCGACGACGACGGCGTACGCCGCCACGCGGGTGTCGTACTCGGTGAAGTGCATCCCTGCGAGACTAGCGCGGAGACGCCCGAAGTCAGTCGAAGACGAAGGCCGTCGCGTCCTTCGGGAACGACGTCCACGCCCGGATCCGGCGTGGATGCACAGCCGGTGTCCCCGCCGTGTAGTGCTTCGCCTCGAAGACGTTCTCGCCGTACTCGGGATACTTCGCGTTCAACAGCGCCGCGATCTCCTCTGCCACTGCCCGCGAGAACGAGGTCGTACGCACCTCCCCCTCGACGACGACCAGCTTCCACGGATCCGGCAGGTTCACCGTCACCTTCGGATGCGCGGTCGCGAGCCGCATGTGCAACGTCTCCGGACTGCCGCCGTAGACCAGCTTGTCCTCGAACCAGATGCCGTCCAGCGGCGTCACGTGCGGACTCCGCCCCGGCCTCTCGAACGCGAACCAGAACTGCTTCGCCTCGACCAGCCGCCGGCGTACGTCCTCCCACTCCATCAGCTCGCTGGGCGTGCCGTACTCCTCCGGGAACCGAACCTGTTCTGTACGCATGCGTGTCACTCAACCACCGCCCAGCCCCCACCGACCCGACCGTTCTTGCGCATAAGCGGTGCCCGGGTCGGTTGTGATGGACTGGCCGACATGCACTTTCGGGCTGCACCCATGGTCGTCCTGCTCGCTGCGACGTCGGGCTGCGGAGCCGAAACGGTCCCGGTGACGACGGAGGCACCGACGCCGTTCTCGGCCTCCTCGGCGTCGGTGCCTCAGGGCTTCGCCGCGGCCGAGTGCCTGGCGGTGGTCGGCGGGAAGGCGGCAACGCTGAAGCTGGTCGTACCGGACGGCTTCGCCGCCGAGTCCACCGGCCCGAGCGAGCAGACCCCTGGCGGCCAGTGCACCTGGCGCACCTCCGAGGACCGCTTCCTCAGCGTCGAGGTCGGCGAGACGGAGTCGCTCCTGGACCTGAACGGCGAGCTGAAGGAGTACGAGGGCATCGGTGGCGACGACGAGGTCAAGGACGTCACCTACGACGCCCCCACCGACGCCTTCGGCGAACTCGAGGGAGAGCGGCTCAGCTGGTGGTCCTACTCCGACGGCATGCCCGCCGACTGCGTCCAGGTGCAGGCCAACGGCATCCGTCTGTTCTGGCAGAACCCCGACGACATCGATCAGCGGCTCGACGATCTCGACATCGTCCTCGATAGCGTCGAGCTGATCCGATCCTGACCGCTGTGCACTGGTCATCAGGCGGCGAGGGTGTGGTCCAGCAGTACGTCGCGCAGCACGAACTCCGCCCTGGACAGGGGTGGTGGGTCTTGGCGCCAGGTGTCGGGTGGTGGGCTGGTGTAGATGTGCCCGGTTGGTGTGATGGTGATGATGCTGCCGTCGGGTCCGGGTCTGGCTTGCCAGCCGAGGGCTTCTTTCGCTTGGTTGCATCTTTCGCAGAGCCCTTGGAGGTTCCTGGTACTCGAATTAGGTACTGTCCTTTGTGTACGGCCAAGCACACACGAAGGACAACCTCATGACAGCTCTACTGACCGAGCCGCCAGCTACCAACGCGGCTCTCACGCTCGACCTCGACGCGCTCATCGCCGCCAACGTCGAGGCCATCAACGGCGACATCGCTCGCCGACGCACCCCGACCCGGTTCGCGATCTACGCCCGCATCTCCTCCGACCCCGACGGCACCGAGGAGGGCGTGGACGAGCAGGAAGCCGACCTGCGGCACTACATCGAGAGGTTCTACCCCGACGCGGTGATCGTGCGCGGAGCGGTCTACAAGGACGACGACCGGTCCGCATTCAAGGAGAACGTGCGCCGTGACGGGTTCGAGGACATGCTCCGCGACGCAGACCTCGGCATCTTCGACGCGGTCGCAGTCCGCGACTCAGACCGGCTCTACCGGCGTCTGGACGAGCTGCCCCGGATCACCAAGGAGTTGGTTCCGCACGCCCAGGTCGTCGCCATGATGGAGGGCGAGGTCGACCTCACCACGGCCGCCGGAATCCTCCGCGCCCAGATGCTCGGCGCCGTCGCCGAGCACGAGTCCCGTCGTAAGGCTGAGCGGGTCGCAGCCAACGCCCGCCACCGCGCCCAAGGAGGAACCATGACCGCCAGCAACCGTCCCTACGGCTGGGCCTGGAAGCAGCCCTGCGACGCCGGAGACGATTGCGAGCACCGGAAGCCCCACGCCCCAGACGCGCGACCTCGTGTCGGGAGCAGGGCGGGCCTGGTGCCCCACCCGGTCGAAGGACGGTACGTCGCCGACGCCTACGAGAACGTCGCCGACAAGGGCTGGTCGCTGCGCCAGGTGGCCCGCTGGCTGACCGAGGAGGGTCAGACCGGCACCCTCGGCGTCCCGTTCACTGAGAGCCTGCACATCCGCAAGATCCTCCTCTCGCCGCGCAACGCCGGGCTGGTCGCCCACGGCGACAAGGTGGTCGCCAAGGAGAAGGACGGCCAGGCTCTGGTGTCGGTGGACCTCTGGCAGCGGGTCAAGCTTCTCCTGGAGGACCCCACCCGCCGGACCTCGCCTGGTCGCCCTGCCAACTCGGCGCTGTCCGGGATCGCTCGCTGTGGGCTGTGCGGTGGCCCGATGAACGCCTCGAAGGGTCACTCCCGGTCGAGGCGGACCGGGGAGAAGAACCCGCCGGTCCCGATCTACACCTGTGGCAGGAAGCTGGAGATCCGCAAGCGGCAGGCCCTCGTGGACGACTACGTCCTGGGCTACCTCGGCAAGTTCCTCGCCGAGGGTGCCGATCGTCTCCGGGAGGCCGCCAGCGACGACACCGTCGGCGCAGCCGAGATGCTGGCCCGCCAGGAGATTGCCCGCCTCGGGGAGCAGATCGACTCCTACAAGCGGTTGGGGACCGAGTTTGACCCCGCCGACCTGGCCGAGATCCTGCGGGACCTGCGTACGAAGAAGGCCGACGCGGAGGCCCGCGCGGCGAAGGTGTCGCGTCGACCCTCGGTCGGCGCACTGCTCGCCGAGGAGGACATCGAGGCGGCCTGGGACGCGCTGGTCGAGGCCGACGACAAGGAGCCGCTGCGCAACGTGATCCGAGACGTCGTGGAGACCATCGAGGTCCACCGCCGACCCCGGAAGGGCAACACCCCCATCGATGAGCAGGTGACGATCAAGCTCCAGGAATGGGCCCGCGCCGAGGGGTGAACCCCACCTCAGCGAAGAAGATCTGCCAGGTCGCCGAGATCAATTTTCGCTCCGGCACCACATTCGCCAAGGGAATCTGACCGGCCCCGAAAGGCCCCGAGTCCACATCGGACTCGGGGCCTTTCCACATTTGGGGCGGGGTTGTTCACAGGCGCACCGCTGTTATCCACCGGGGCATCGGAGTTATGGCCTGGCCCCATTCAGGGTGGGTCACGCCCATGCGGATGTGACCGTCGGAAAGTCGAAATCATCTGTTTGCATGGATCGCGACGCGTCGATAACGGCCGTTGACGCGGACGCCCGGTTAGCACGGCCAAGCACACACCGAGCGTCCGCTACCTATCCGAACAGGAAAGGCAGGACCCAGCCTATGCGCACCCCCATCTCCGACCCCTGGCTCACCCTCACCCATGGGGCCGAATACGCCGACGCTCACCCCGAGACGCTCCGGCGCGCGATCCGTCGAGGCGACCTCGCAGCAGCGCGGTTCAACCGCAACCTCCGCATCCGGCAGAGCGCCATCGACGCCTGGATGACCGGCGACCAGCCGGAGCCGTCCGACGAGGTCGCGTGATGACCCGGTGGGACGACCTGGCCCCCGAGGTGCAGGCTGCCATCGACCGTCAGCTCGCCAAGACCCGTCCACTGTCCGAGTGGCCCGACGAGAAGGTCCGCCGTCTCGCCGCCCACCTTGGGCTCACCAAGGGGACGGGCGGTGATGCAGATGCCGCCGCCTGACGAGGAACGCCGCCCCTGGTGCGACCAACACCAGGAGGCGGCGGAGACGCAGACCAAACCTCTGGCCCACATCGTACGGCCCACCGGCTGCGTTTGCGGCTGCGTGAACGGGGTCGACTGCATCACCGACACCAGTCCGCTCGACCGATACCGCCGCAAGCTCGGACTCGATCCCGTTGACCGACCCGACGACTGGTGGCTCGACCCGTACGCCGACTGCCGATGCCAGCGCGGCTATTGGACTGGCCGA
The DNA here is from genome assembly GCF_013408335.1 of Nocardioides panzhihuensis. NCBI lineage: Bacteria > Bacillati > Actinomycetota > Actinomycetes > Propionibacteriales > Nocardioidaceae > Nocardioides > Nocardioides panzhihuensis. The sequence goes on from NZ_JACBZR010000001.1 coordinate 3,527,036, forward strand.
GGTGTCTTCGTCTGCCTCTGTCGCCAGGAGGTGGCCTGATGGGTGCCCTCGAAGTCGCCATGAGTAAGGCCGAGGCTGAGAAGGTCACTCTGTCGATCCAGTACACCCTCAAGGCCGTAGCAAGCTCGTGGAGCAAGGCCGTCGACCTCATGGAGCAGGCGGAGGCCGGCGGAGCGTGGAAGGCCCTGGGGTACGCCTCATGGACGGCGTACTGGTCCGCCGAGTTCGGCGACATCCTCAGGGGCATCAGCCGCGATGACCGACGCCCTGTCGTGGCGAAGATGCGCGAGCTGGGCATGTCGACCCGCGCCATCGGCAAGGTCGTCGGGGTCAGCAAGGACACCGTGCAACGGGACCTCGCGGAGGCAGGTGTCTCATCTGATACACCTGCCCCGCCGGTCACCGGCGAAGACGGGAAGACCTACCGGAAGCTCCGCTTGTTGCCCTCGGGGAAGCCGGACGCCGCCTCGACCGAGGACATGGGGATGGCCGTCCCGCCCGTGACGAAACGGAAGCCGCCTGCGGTCTTCGTCGGAGATCCGACCCTGATCGCGGGCATTCGGAGGGACCTCGACACCCTCGCTGATCGCATTTCCCAACTGGACGACGACGGCGTCCAGGAGTTCCGCCGGACGTACGCCGACGAGCTCGCAGCCATCGTCCGCATCGCTAGGGGGATGGTCGAATGACTAGTCCCTTCGTCTGGGTGTACGACGACCCAGTCCGAGGTGCCGTCCTCCTCCGGGGAGCGCCCACTCAACAGGTTCTCCAGGCCGCCCACCTCGACGGTCTGGCCCGCTGGTCCCAGGGCGGCCACGGGTGGGTCCTGTCTCGGGCCCACCTCCCGGACCTCCTGGCCGCTGGGGACCTCGTCGGCGTCCGGTGCCGGATCAAGGAGGTGACCGGATGACGTGGGTGAGGACCGGCACCGAGTTCCCCGCCGACGCGGCCAACGTCGACTTGTCGGACGCCGCCTACAGGACCCACCACGAGGTCATCACGTGGATCTGTCTAGTCGAGCGGATGGACTGCCGGATTCCGAGGCGCATGCTCCGCAAGGTCGCGACCACGGAAGGGTTCGAGGTCGCCGCGAAGGAGCTTGTCGGCCTCGGTTGGTGGCGGGACCGGGGCGACGACTTCGAGGTGATCCACCACGCCGACACCATCCGGTCCTCGCTCGGCGCGCAGCGGAAGCAGCGGGAGACGTCGAAGAAGACGAGCCGGACCTACCGGCTCAACCACCCCGGGAAGTGACGCGTCACGTGACACGTCTCCCTGACTGTCTGCCTAAAGAAGCCAAGAACAAGAGAACTCTCACGCGCACGCACGCGCGCGCGGAGAACCCAACCGAAGGAGATGACCACCATGACCGAGAACGCCCCGGACCCCGGACGACACGTGGACCTCGACGCCGAAGCCCTCGGTGACCTCGACTATAGAAAGGCGGCGGCGGACTACCTGCTCGGCCCTCGTCCGCCGGAGCACCTGCGACCGTCCCCTGAGGAACTGCGCGCCCGTCTGCTGGTGATGAACGCCGACGCCGAGAAGGCCGCCGCCGACCCGACCGCCGTACACAGCCCCAACACCTGGGCGGTGCTCCGGGCGCAGCTCGACCGCGCCGGACTCACCGAGGCGGACGTGCCCTGGCTCACCGTCGTAGGGGACGACCACTAGCCACCGGGGAGGGGATGGTCCCCTCCCCGGCTCGATGACGACCCACCCCCCGGCATAGGGCCGATCCCTCTAGCCATCGAAATGGAAGGAACCAACCATGACCACCACGACCACCTCGGACCTCCCCGAGGAGCCGCAGAACGGCGACCAGGGCACCCCGGAGCCGACCCCGGCACCCGAGACCCCCACCGACCCGCCCGAGGGCTCCACGGGGCCGCAGGAGGAGCCGGAGGAGACCGCCGAGGACGGCAACCGCGAGGCCGCCAAGTACCGCCGCCGCCTCCGGGACACCGAGGCCGACCGGGACCGGCTCGCCAGCCAGGTCGAGGCGCTCCAGCGGACCGAGATCAACCGGCTCGCCGTCGCCGAAGGAATCAAGGCCGAAGCCTTGTGGGCGTCCGGCGCAACCCTGGCCGAGCTGCTCGCCGACGACGGGAACGTCGACCCCGCCAAGGTCACCAAGGCAGCGAAGGCCGCCGTGGAAATCCTCGGACTCAATCAGCGCCGAGGACTCCGCGTCCCACTCGAAGGGCGCAACACCGGGACCCCGAAGCTCCAGGAGCGCACCTTCGCCGACGCGTTCAAGCCGAGCAGCGCGTAGGCTTTACCCCAGAGCCAGTACCCCGGTCCGTGACCGGCAGCGGGCTCACAGCAGCCCCAGGGGGCGCATGGGACCAGGCCAGCGGCCGCCCGTGAACAACACGTTCACCGGCGGCCGCTGCTCCGTTTTCGAGGCGTAGTTCCTCAACGGCAGATCGAGGTGGCCGCCCTCCTGACAAGGAGCCACGTCGTGGCCACCGAAACCACCACCACCTCTGCCAAGGCCTGGGCACCCGACGCCTACTTCGCCGCCTCCGACGCCGTCCCCGACGCCCTGATCAACTCCACCTCCACCATCGCCGGTGATGTCGACGGCGACGCCCCGGTCGTGCGGGTCGCCTACGTCGATGACGCCGAGGCCCAGATCACCCCCGAGGGCGACCCGATCCCCGAGGCCGACCCCGACCTCGCCGAAGTCCTCGTCGCCACGATCAAGGTCACCCAGCTTCTCCGGCTCTCGGCCGAGCAGTGGAACCAGGACCGGGCCGCCGGGATGCTCTCGGAGTCCGTAGCCCGAGCCGTCACCAAGCGGGCCAACCTCGCCTACCTCCAGCAGCCCGCACCGGTCGCACCGGCCGTGGGTCCCACCGGCCTGCTCAACCTCCCCGGAGTCATCGACGGGGGCGAGGTCGCCGGAGACCTCGACGCGCTCGTCGACCTCGACGCCACCCTCGCCGGAAACGACGGGACCCCGTCCCACGTCCTGGCCTCCCCGACCGCGTGGGCCTCGCTGAGGAAGCTCAAGCGGGCCACCGGCTCCGCCGAAAGCCTCCTCGGCGTCGGAGCCGAGGACGCCGTCCCCTTCCTGATCGACAAGCCGGTGATCGTCACGAACGCGCTCCCGGCCGACACCGGGATGATCCTCGACCGGACCGCTGTCATGTCGGCTATCGGTCAGGTCGTCGTCGCGACCAGTGAGCACGTCTACTTCGCCGCCGACTCCATCGGGGTCCGGTGCACCTGGCGCTCCGGCTGGAACGTCGTGCACCCCGAGCGCATCGGGAAGTTCACCGTCGGCCTCCCGGCCTAAGAACTGATCACGATGGCGCTCATCGAGACCACCGACCTGGCGGCCTTCGCCGACATCGAGGCCAGCCAGGCCACCGCGATGATCGCCGACGCGGTCGCGCTCGCCGTCCTCGTCGCCCCCTGCCTAGGCGACGAGGGCGGCCTGACCGACCACCAGAAGGCCGCCGCCAAGGCGATCTTGCGCGGGGCGATCCTGCGCTGGAACGACACCGGGACCGGAGCTTTCCAGGCCCAGACCGCTGGCCCCTTCACCGTGCAGATGGACACCCGCCAGCAGCGCCGCGCGATGTTCTGGCCCAGCGAGATAGAGCAGCTTCAGGAGGTCTGCTCCGGCGGCGTCAACGGCGGAGCGTTCACCATCAACACTGCGCCCACCATGACGTCCTGGGACCCCATCCAGGACTGGCTCACCGCCGCAGGCGAGTAGCACCTGGGGTGGGGGTCAACGTCACCGGGACGGCTAGTCATGGGAGCCGACCCCGGATCGAAGGTGGAGAGCGGGCCGACTTCTCCCGTACCGACCCACCTGCCCCACCCGAACCGGGACCACGATGACGACCAAGACGAACCCGCGCCGCAGCAACGGCCACCGCAGAAACAAGGTGCGGGCCCGAGTCCTCCGAGAGGAGACCGAGTGCTGGCTATGCGGTCAGTCGGTCGACACCACACTTCCACCAGGGCTCCCCACCTCGCCCGAGGTGGACGAGGTCGTACCGGTCAGCCGCGGTGGAGACCCATACGACCGGGCCAACTGTCGGCTGGCTCACCGGCTGTGCAACCAGCGTCGAGGCAACGGCACCCGAGGTCACCGGGCCCCGGCCGTCGAGGTGATCGCGACGAGCCGGACATGGTGACCGACCCCCAGGGGGAAGACCCCTCTCCCCACCCTCAACAACCCTCCTCCGGCATAGGGTTAGTACCCCCGTTGGGAAACGCCCGATGCCCCGGAACGGCCCCGAGAGGAGCCCCGGATGGCTGCCGTTGACCCGGACGACCGCGCCGACAAGGCACTCGAACTTCACCTGGCTGGCCTGCCGTATCAGCGGATCGCCGAGGTGCTCGACTACGCCAACAAGGGCGGTGCCTATAAGGCTGTACGACGGGCCCTGACGGCCGGGAAACCCCCGCCCGCGAACCCAGCCCCAGCAGGCGACGACGAGGACGGAGACAGCGATGACCGGGCCACCGAGATCGAGGTGGAGTTGCTCCGGCTCGACGCCATGAGGGCCGGTCTGTGGTCCAAGGCCCGCCGGGGTGACGTCCAGGCCGTGGACCGCGTGATCCGGATCGGCGAGCGCCAAATGGAACTCCGCGCACTCCTCCGACGACACACCCCAGCCACCCCGGTCACCACGCCGTTGTCCGACTTCGAGGAGCGACTCCGGGAGCGCCAGCGTTACCTGGGCGAAGGACGCTCGTCGTAGCTGGCAGGGCGATGGAACCCACGATTCACACGTACCCAACGTGGAGGACGCGCATCGCGAAGGCCAGAGGCGTCGGCGGAGACCCTGACAACCTGCCCGGCATGGATAACGAGGAGAAGTTGGCGGCCGAGCTCAAGAAGGTCGCGAAGGTCGTGGAAGGGCTTACGGAGCGGGTGAAGGCGTTGGAGGACGAGTTCGTGAAGCGCGACAAGGCCGTGGCTAAGGCCATCCGCGACCGCCGTTAGGCCGCCAGCGTCTCGCTAGGTAACCCGGGTATTAGGTTCTCGGCGTTGGTGGTGCCGCCGTCTGCGTGGCGTTCGACGTGGTCGACGTTGCGGATCGGGGCGTCACAGCCGTTGGTGCGACAGATCCCGCCGTCGCGGGCGGCGATGAACTCGGCCAGCCCTTCAGGCGCTTTGCGGGAGCGGGACTCCATCGCGACCAGCTGCCCGGCCGGGTCGGTGAACAAGCGACGGACGAAGACCTCGGCATCGGCGAGCGACTCACGCGCCCAAGCAGCAGGGACAGGTCCGTAGCTCTCCACCATGGCCGGCTGGTCGCTGTCAGCAGCCAACGCGTCGGCGGTCATCACGATCTTGACCTCGATCCGAGGCTTCGCATCGACGCCGTCACGTCCGGTGACACGGTCTACCAGGGTGTCGGCCATGACCTGTCCGCGGGTCCGTTCATCCCCAGCAGCTTGGGCAGCCTTGGCTGCCTGATCGAGTGCGGCGTAGACGGCAACGCCGTCCTTGACCGGGAGCAGCGCACCCAGCCAGGTCATCGTGTCCGGTGCCGGTCGCACGCTGACTCGGCGGTCTTTCTCTGCGTTCGCGGCTCGGTTGACGACGGATTCCTGGTCGAGGGTGATGGCGAGCTTCTTGGCGGCGTTCTCGAGCTGTCGCAGTCCCATCGTCACCACAGCAGGCGGTTCGCCGTCGGGGCTGGGCGCGCAGAGCTGGTAGTCGATGACCCGCCGGTCCTCCATCGAGAGGCAGGCGGTCTCGCGGGCGAGGATGGTGGCTTGCCACTGCGAGAACAGGCCCGCCTTCATCAGAGCGAAGGTGTGGGGCATCTCCGCAACCAGGATCTTCGCCAGCCCGAGCAGTATGGCGCCTTTGGCGGGTGAAACCCGCCGCGCCAACGCGACTTGGGAGGTGACGCCTTCGCCGAGCTTGCGGGCAGGGATCCCGGCCTCGGCCTGCCGGGCGCGGGTGGCTTCCTCGAGGCGTACGGCTGCTTCTGCCTGAACAGCCTCAGCGGTGCACTTGATCTCTTCGAGCCGACTGATCCAGTCGACCAGCTCCTTCTCGGACGCACCCGCAGGCGGCCCGGCGAGAAGCTCGTCGACGGTCTCGTTCATACGCCTCATTATATGTGAAAGAGTCGTCTGTGGCTACCTGTTTGTGCTGGTCAGCCCCGATTTACACAGTCAGCGAACAAGCAACTTGAACCCCGCGCCACACCCTCGCCGCCGCCCCGATACAGGCGAAATCTTTCTCGATCAGGTGCCGAGTCAAGGACCGCGAAGCGGCCGGCGAAGCCGGCGCCCGAAGGGCGTCCTTGACGCGGCGCATGATCGAGAAACACTCGAAGAAGGGTCGGCGGCGAACGCTGAAACGAAGTAACAGTCGCTCAGCGAGGTTTCCCCGACGCGAACCGTGTTGGTCTCGACACGCCTCCGCCTAGCGGCTCCGGCGGCTCGACCAGCGGGGTGGGAGGTCTCAGAGACTCCGGATCCAATGATCCGGAGGCACATCATCCCGCCCAGCAACAGCCTCGAAAGTCTCCGCCCATCGTTCACCCCAAGCCCGCTCAGCAACCCGACGCCAGAAAGCCATGGCCCTGGTGTTGTCATGCTGGAACGGAATGGCCCAAGGCCCAGCGTGCCGAGCGATCACGTCAAGCGCGAGAGTCTGCCCCAACCCACCACGACGCGCGGCCGGGACGACGAAGAACGCCTGCATGACGCGCTCCACGAACCCCAGGCCCCGAACGAGCGCGAAACCCACTGGCGCGGGCTCCCCGGTGTTCGGGTGGGGCGCCCAGGCGAGATAGCCGCAGCGGTCGTCGGCCGGATACTCGTCGAGCCATTCGTGCCGGTAGCGGCCGTCCGCGAGCGGGAAGCCATTGACGATGGGCGCGAGGTCATGACGGAAGTCCTGCCACAACCAGGCGACGGTCTCCCATTCGGCCTCGCCGGAGACCGGCCGGATCTCGACCACCGGTCGGGTCACTTCTTCCCGGCGGACTTCTCGGTGGAGGGCTGGGTGGTGGAGAGGGCGGCGACGAAGGCTTCCTGGGGAACCTCGACGCGGCCGACCATCTTCATCCGCTTCTTGCCCTCCTTCTGCTTCTCGAGCAGCTTGCGCTTACGCGAGATGTCACCGCCGTAGCACTTGGCGAGAACGTCCTTGCGGATGGCTCGGATGGTCTCGCGGGCGATCACCCGGGCGCCGATCGCAGCCTGGATCGGCACCTCGAACTGCTGCCTGGGGATCAGCTCGCGCAGCTTGCCGACCATCATGACCCCATAGGCGTACGCGGCCTCGCGATGCACGATCGCCGAGAACGCGTCGACGGGCTCGCCCTGGAGCAGGATGTCGACCTTGACCAGGTCGGAGGCCTGGTCGCCGGTGAACTCGTAGTTCAGCGAGGCGTACCCCTTGGTCGAGGACTTGAGCTGGTCGAAGAAGTCGAAGGCGATCTCGCCCATGGGCAGGACGTAGCGCATCTCGACGCGGTCCGCGGAGAGATAGTCCATGCCGCCGAGGGTGCCGCGCTTCTTCTGGCACAGCTCCATGATCGTGCCGATGTAGTCGGACGGCGAGAGGATCGTGGCCTTGACGACCGGCTCGCGCACCTCGCGGATCTTGCCCTCGGGGAACTCCGACGGGTTGGTGACGATGTGCTCGGAGCCGTCCTCCATGATCACCTCGTAGACCACGTTGGGGGCCGTCGAGATGAGGTCGAGGTTGAACTCGCGCTCGAGACGGTCGCGGGTGATCTCCATGTGCAGCAGGCCGAGGAACCCGACGCGGAAGCCGAAGCCGAGCGCGCCCGAGGTCTCCGGCTCGTAGGTCAGGGCCGCGTCGTTGAGCTGCAGCTTGTCGAGCGCCTCGCGCAGCACCGGGTACTGGTCGCCGTCGATCGGGTAGAGCCCGGCGAAGACCATCGGGTTGGGGTGCGAGTACCCGCTGAGCATCTCCTTGGCCGGGCGGTTGTTGCCGGTGACGGTGTCACCCACGCGCGACTGGCGGACGTCCTTCACGCCGGTGATCAGGTAGCCGGTCTCGCCGACACCGATGTGGTCGGCCTTGACCGGCTCCGGGCTGATCACACCCAGCTCGAGCATCTCGTGCACCGCGCCGGTCGACATCATCTTGATCTTGTCGCGGTGGGTCAGCTTGCCGTCGAAGACCCGGACGTAGGTGACCACGCCGCGGTAGGTGTCGTAGACCGAGTCGAAGATCAGTGCCCGCGCGGGCGCATCCGGGTCGCCGACGGGCGCGGGCACCTGCTTCACGATCTCGTTGAGGAGATTCTCGACGCCGAGACCGGTCTTGGCGGAGGTGAGCAGGACGTCCGAGACGTCGCAGCCGACGAGGTTGGCCAGCTCCTCGGCGTACTTCTCGACGTTGGCCGACGGCAGGTCGATCTTGTTGAGCACCGGGATGATCTGCAGGTCCGCGCCCATGGCGAGGTAGAGATTCGCCAGCGTCTGCGCCTCGATGCCCTGCGCGGCGTCGACCAGCAGGATCGCGGCCTCACACGCCTCGAGCGACCGGGAGACCTCGTAGGTGAAGTCGACGTGACCGGGGGTGTCGATCATGTTGAGGATGTACGTGCCCGGCTCGGCGCCGGCCTCGTTGCCCTCCGCCACCGTCCACGGCATGCGGACAGCCTGCGACTTGATCGTGATGCCGCGCTCGCGCTCGATGTCCATGCGGTCGAGGTACTGCGCCTTGGCCTCACGCTCGCCGACGACACCCGTCAACTGCAGCATCCGGTCGGCCAGTGTCGACTTGCCGTGGTCGATGTGGGCGATGATGCAGAAGTTGCGGATGATGGCCGGGGCGGTGGACCCAGGCTTCGGCGCGGAGTTCGTGGGCACGGGCTGCTTTCGCTCTGTGTCTCTTGGGGGGAACGTACGTCTTCTCTCGATTGTCCCACGCTCAGTACTGATGGAACCAAAGCGGCAGCTGAACCGACTCGCCGGGACAGGTCACATTGCGGTCGCGGTTGTCCTCGAGCCACTGCACCATCACCGCGGCACCGCCCTGGAACATCCAGTCACCACCGCAGCGCTCCAGGGCCGCGGACCGCGAGCTCTCGCCCGCCGGGCGCCATTCGGGCAGCTGCAGCTGCAGGTCACCGACGATCGGCGTCCACAACCCCTCGATCGAGTAGACGCCGACCCGCTTCCCGGCATCCTGATAACCGGCCACGACACCGGTGACCACCGCCTGGTTCGCGGCGATGTCGTCGGACCATTCCCACACCGCGACCGGCTCGACGTCGACCCAGACCGCGGGCGACTCGAGCCCGGCGCGCTTCATCGTCTCGAGGTTCCACCGCGCCTGCTGGTAGCCGACGTTGGTCAGCCGGCCGATCCGCGTCTCCGGGTCGCCCGGTCCCTCGTCGCCGTACCTGCGGGTCGTGGCCTCGTCGGGGAACGAGGTGACCGCGTACGCCGAGGTCATCAGCTTGTTCTTCTTGGCCCACTCGACCTGTGAGGCCAGGCACGGGTTGGGATGGAACGCGGGGCCGTTGGTGAGCCCGATGACCACGTACTCCGCCGTCTCGAGCGGCATCGGCAGCCCCAGCGTCCGGCGCTCCTTGATGCCCATCCCCTTGGGGCACTGCGGCCAGCTCACGTCGCCGCCCTCGACGATCCCGCGATCGTTCGCCGGCGGAAGCGTCGGCACCTCGATCGACTCCTGCGGCCGCGGCGCGGTGCTCGTCGGGGCCTTCTCCTCGGGCACCACCTCGGCAGGCGCCGACGGCGAGGCGGACTCCGCACCCGTCTCCGGCTCGCCGGCACACCCGAAGAGCACCGGTGCCAGCAGGAGCAGCAGCACAGCGGGGTAGGTGTTCCTTCTCGGCCACATCACCGCAGATACTGCCACCCGACCCCAGCGGGTCACACCTGAGCGAAGTCGTCTCCCATCACCGGCCGGATCTCGATCGGCTCCCCGAGGGCGGCGACCATCCGCGACACGATGTCGATCGCGCGCTCCTGGCTGGCCACGTCGATGACCGCGAAGCTCGCCAGCACCTCCTTCAGCTCGGCGAACGGGCCGTCGGTGGCGACCGGACCGCTCGTCCCAGGCCGCACCGTGACCGAGACCGCCGGATGCCCCAGCCCTTCGGTGCTGATCAGCTCGCCGTTGGCGACCAGCTCCTCCTCGAACCTCTGATACTCCGCGAACGCAGCGAGGGCCTCCTCGGAGGCCGTGTCGGCCGCGTCCCACGCATCGGCGGGGGTGTATCCCAGCAGCAGGTATTTCATGCCCTGAACCTAGTCCCCGAAACTAGTCTCTATCGACATGACCGGACCAGCGCTCGAGGAGCTCCTCCGCACCGAGGCGCCGTACGTCCTGAGTGCACTGGTCCGCCGCTTCGGACGGTTCGAAGCCGCTGAGGACGCGGTCCAGGAGGCGCTGCTGGACGCCAGCGAGCAGTGGACACGCGACGGCGTTCCGGAGAACCCGCGCTCCTGGCTGACCCGGATCGGCTACCGGCGGATGGTCGACCTGCTCCGCTCGGAGCAGGCCGCCCACCGCCGCGAGCTCCAGGTCGGGATCGCCGAGGTGGTCACTCCGGCCGGCCCGGCGGCAGCGACCGACGACAGCCTGACCCTGTTGCTGCTGTGCTGTCATCCGGCTCTGTCGCGGACCGGGCAGGTGGCGCTCACGCTGCGCGCAGTGGGTGGGCTGACGACGGCCGAGATCGCCCATGCGTACGGGGTCCCGGAGACCACGATGGGCACCCGGATCAGCCGTGCGAAGCAGACGCTGCGCAAGGCCGGCGCCCGCTTCACGCCGCCCGAGGGGGCCGAGCTCGCCGAGCGGGTCGACGCCGTGCTCGACGTGCTCTACCTCGTCTTCAACGAGGGGTACACCGCCACCGCCGGAGCCGACCTGGGACGCGTCGACCTGGCGCACGAGTCCATCCGGCTGACCCGGATGCTCGCCCGGATCGCTCCCGGCGAGCCGGAGGTCGCCGGCCTGCTGGCGCTGATGCTGCTCACCGAGGCGCGCCGGCCCGCGCGCACCTCCCCGGACCTCGGCCTGGTGCCGCTGGCCGAGCAGGACCGTACGCAGTGGGATCGCGCTCTGCTCGACGAAGGGCTGGCAGTGCTGGCGGAGGTGTGGCGGTCTGGGGATCCCGGGCCGTTCCGGCTCCAGGCCGCGATCGCGGCCGTCCATGCCCGCACGGAGTCCGCGGCGGAGACCGACTGGCGCGAGATCCTCGGCCTCTACCTGCTCCTGGAACGTACGCTGCCCACCGCTCCGGTCCGCCTGGGCCGGGTGGTCGCTGCGGCCCAGGCGTTCGGCCCGGTGGTCGGCCTGCAGCTGCTGGACGAGCTCGACGCCGAGCACGGCCTCGCCGGCGACCCGCTGACCGCACAGCGGGTCCTGGCGGTGCGGGCGCACCTGCTGGAGCAACGGCACGACCCGTCCGCAGCCGCCCAGTTCCGGGCGGCTGCGGAGATGACCGCCAACGAGGCCGAACGCGACTACCTGCTGCGGCGCGCGGGTCAGGCGCGGGTCATCGTCGACTCGTAGCCGCCCTGGCCGGCGTAGTCCCACTCGCCGGCCATGACGTCGCCGGTCTCGTCGAAGGCGCCGACGAACTTCACCGGCGAGCCCTTCTCCCCACCCCAGATCGTCAGGGTGTCGCCGTCGAGCTCATAGACGTAGTCGAGGGTGGCGCCGGTGTTGTCGTAGTAGCGCGAGTGCACGTCGGCACTCGGCTCCTCCCCGAACGGGCGCAGGTTGCCGATCACCTCGATCCCTGTCGTGACCTGCCCGAACTGCTCGAGACGGACGTCTTGGAGCAGGAAGTAGCCGCCCTCCATCCAGCGGTAGGTCACCTCGCCCTCCGCTCCACCGGTCACCTTCCAGGTGCCGATGAGCCGGTCCAGGGCCCGGATGCCCGGGCTCGGCGCGGGTGCTGCGGGCATGGCGTACTCGTCGTTCATGGTGTCGCTCCTCTGCTGCGGCCGGCGTCTCCGGCCTTCACCCCTTCTCTCGGAGCCCGCTCAGCGATCTCGACATCTCGTGAAAGAAAAAGTTTCCTTCATCCGCGGCAGACACCCCACCGCGTACGTGTTCACCGACACGACCTGCGGAACTAACCAGCCGTTCCGCCGGCATCGGCAGGTTGTGCACATGACCCCACTCAACCGCCGCTCCGTCCTCGGCCTCGGTGCCGCTGCTGGTGCCGGACTCGTCGTCCCCGCCACCGTCGTCCCCGCCACCGCTGCCTCCGCCCCCGCATTCGGCCCTGCCAACTTCGTACGGAGCGACCGCCCGAACCTCACCCACGGCGTCCAGTCCGGCGATATCGGCACCCGGGGCGGCGTCCTGTGGAGCCGCGCCGACAAGACCTCCCGACTGGTCGCGGAGATCTCGGCCGACGAGTCGTTCCGCCGGGCCCGCCCGGTCAACGGACCGGTGGTGACCGCGCGGAGCGACTTCACCGGCGAGCTGCGGGTCCACGGCCTCGAGCCCGGCCGCGACTACTTCTACCGGATCCGCGCCGTCGACGCCGACGACCCGCGACGTGGCAGCGACTGGGAGCTGGGGCGGCTGCGTACGGCACCGAGCACCCGCCAGGACATCCGCTTCCTGTGGTCCGGCGACATCGCCGGCCAGGGCTGGGGCGCCAACCCGGACTTCGGTGGCTTCCGGATCGCGCCCGCGATGGCGGCACGCGAGGCCGACTTCTTCCTGAGCTCCGGCGACAACGTCTACGCCGACGGCCCGCTCACCCCGACCGTGACCCTCCCCGACGGGCGGGTCTGGAACAACATCGTCACCGAGGAGAAGCACAAGGTCGCCGAGACGCTGGCCGAGTTCCGTGGGCAGTACGCCTACAACATGCTCGCCGACAACTGGCGCGCCTTCCTCGCCCAGACGCCGATCGTGGCGCAGTGGGACGACCACGAGGTCACCAACAACTGGTACCCAGGAGAGATCCTGCCCAACGACGGTCGCTACACCGAGCGCCGCGTCGATGTCCTCGCGGCCCGCGCCAAGCAGGCCTTCCACGAGTACATCCCGGTCGGCGACGCCTCCCCCGACCCCGACGGCAGGATCTACCGCAAGCTCTCCTACGGCCCGCTGATGGACCTGTTCGTCCTCGACATGCGCACCCACAAGAACACCAACACGACCAACGCGGAGACCAGCGCCGACGGTGGCGTGCTCGGCGAGCGTCAGACGAGGTGGCTGCTGCGCGAGCTGGCCGCCTCTCGCGCCACCTGGAAGGTGATCGCTGCGGACCTGCCGATCGGCCTGGTCGTCCCCGACGGCACCCTGCAGGAGGGCATCTCCCAGGGCGACGGCGGCGCGCCGCTCGGCCGCGAGATCGACATCGCGAAGGTCCTCACCGGGCTCAAGCGGCTCGGGATCCGCAACCACGTCTGGCTGACCGCCGACGTCCACTACACAGCGGCGCACTCCTACGACCCCGCCCGCGCCAGCTACCAGGACTTCGACCCGTTCTGGGAGTTCGTCTCCGGTCCGCTCAACGCCGGCGCCTTCGGCCCGAACACGCTGGACGCGACCTTCGGTCCGGCCGCCGAGTTCGTGGCCGCTCCCCCGGCCGCGAACGCCTCACCGGCCGACGGATTCCAGTTCTTCGGCGAGGTCGAGATCGACGGGCGTACGCAGCAGCTCACCGTCACGCTGCGCGACATCGACGGCGGCGCTCTTTTTACCAAGACGCTGGACCCGAGTTTCCGTTAGGGTCCGCCTAGCCGTCTCCCGTTTCGGGCCCAGGAGGACCAAACCAGACCATGAGCGAGATCCATGTCGTCCCCAAGGACATGAAGGCAGCCATCACGGTCGCCACAGAGGCCGAGAGCAGCGTCCGCAAAGCTGATTCCGCCGGCCACCTGAGCAAGGCGGGCGCCGCGATCCCAGGCGCGGAGGCAGTCGGCTACATGTCCGATCTCGGCAACCGCTGGACCGACGAGACCAAGGCCGCCGCGGACAGCTCCCAGCGGCTCGCCACCCAGATGCAGAAGGCTCTCGACGAGGTCGAGGCCGCCGACGCCACCGCAGGAGTGAACGCCGGCGGCGTCATGGGCGGCAATTGATGGCAATCACGTTCGGCCAGGTCAAGACCTGGAAAGCAGCACCCCTGGGCGACGCCGGCGACGGACTCAAAGCCGACCTCCGCAACCTGGAGACCAGCCGCGACGAGCTCGAAGCAGGCGGCGTAGCCAAGTCCTGGACAGGCATCGCCGCCGAAGGCGCCCGCAGCCACCGCAACACCCTCGTCGCCGACCTCACCAGCCACATCACCGGCAAACAACAGATGCAGAAAGCGCTCTACAACGCCGAGACCCAGGTCGAAGCCATCGAACGCCTCGTCCAAGGCATCCTCGACCGCGCCAAGACCAGCGAGTTCAACGTCAGCGACGACGGCACCGTCACCAGCACCGCCACACCCCCCACCTTCACCAACCGCTACGAAGCCGAAGAATGGGGCACCAGCCGCAACACCATCGCCCAAGAGATCGCCGAAGACATCACCAACGCCCTCGCCAAAGCCGCCGGCGTCGACGCGCTCCTCACCGACGGCATCCCCACCGGCACCAACGACGGCCTCGACGACACCCGCCGGGAGCGCGGGATGGCGTCCCCCGAGCTCGCCGAGCGGTGGGCGCAGCTCACCGACGCCGAGCGCAAGGCGATCATCGACCAGAAGATCGAGGAGCTCGCCGAGGAGTACGGCGTCGAGGTCGAGGACATCATCTGGGACGACTCGATCAGCGGCAACGGATCGTGGAGCGAGAGCGAGAAGGCCGTACGCCTCAACCCCGACCGGCTCGGCGACCCCGACCTGCTGCACACCGTGGCCCACGAGATGCGTCACGCCCGGCAGAACGAGGCGATCGAGGACAACAACGACTTCCAGTTCTGGTGGGAGGACGACCCGTTCGACATGCACGAGGAGGACGGGATCACCGAGGAGCAGGCCGAGGAGTGGGAGGAGAACTTCGACGACTACAAGAGCCCCGACCCCGACTATGACGCCTACTACAACCAGCCGGTCGAGGTCGACGCCCGCAAGACCGGTCGCGAATATCTCGACAACGTGACCCCCGAAGAGCTCGACCGTCTCCTGAAGGAGTCGAAATGACGACGTACGCCGACCTGGTCACCGCCTACCTCGACGACCCTGGCGCCGAGACGCTGGCGCCGCTTCGCCGCGCGGTCCGCAACTCCGCCAACTTCACCGTCGATCTCGACCTGGGCGGGGTCGACAAGCTGCTCGCCGAGGGCGCCTACACCGAGGCCACGACCGCGCTGCGGGCGCTCATGCCCGGGGCGATCTTCAGCCCGTCGGCTCATCTGCGCCTGGCGACGGCCCTGGAGCGCTCCGGCGAGGAACGCTCTGCGGCCCGCGAGCGTCAGGTCGCCAGCGCCGCCCTGCGGAGCATCCGGTCGACCGGTGACGGCTCCGAGGAGCACCCGTGGACGGTGCTGCGGATCAACGACGAGTACGACCTGCTCCGTGCCCTCAAGAAGGTGCCGGGCCAGCAGGAGCTCCTCGAGACCGACGGACGGCGCATCGACCGCCACACCTGCGCCGACGGGACCCTCGTCCACTTCGACGCCACCACGCTCGTCTGATGGCGATCACGTTCGGCCAGGTCAAGACCTGGAAAGCAGCGCCCCTGGGCGACGCCGGCGACGGACTCAAAGCCGACCTCCGCAACCTCGAGACCAGCCGCGACGAGCTCGAAGCAGGCGGCGTAGCCAAGTCCTGGACAGGCATCGCCGCCGAAGGCGCCCGCAGCCACCGCAACACCCTCGTCGCCGACCTCACCAGCCACATCACCGGCAAACAACAGATGCAGAAAGCGCTCTACAACGCCGAGACCCAGGTCGAAGCCATCGAACGCCTCGTCCAAGGCATCCTCGACCGCGCCAAGACCAGCGAGTTCAACGTCAGCGACGACGGCACCGTCACCAGCACCGCCACACCCCCCACCTTCACCAACCGCTACGAAGCCGAAGAATGGGGCACCAGCCGCAACACCATCGCCCAAGAGATCGCCGAAGACATCACCAACGCCCTCGCCAAAGCCGCCGGCGTCGACGCCCTCCTCGCCCGTGCCCTGCCGGCCGGCGTCAACAAGGACGGCGACGAGTACGGCAACATCGACCCGGCGATCGCGGAGAAGTGGGCGACGCTCAGCACCGAGGAGCGCAAGGCCGTGCTGGAGGAGATGACCAGGAAGATCGCCGAGGAGAGCGGCGTCGAGATGCCTGACATCGACTGGGACGACCTGGCCAACGACACCTGGGACGACGGCAGCATCACCTACGGCTACTGGAGCGACGGGGACGGCAAGATGGCGCTCAACCCCAACATGCTCGACGACCCCGGCCTGCTGATCAACACCGTCGCCCACGAGGTCCGTCACGGTCGCCAGTACGAGGCGATCGACGACAACAACGACTGGCAGTTCTGGTGGGAGGACGACCCCTTCGACGAGCACAAGGAAGACGGGATCACCGAGGAGCAGACCGAAGAGTGGGAGGAGAACTTCGACGACTACAAGAGCACCGGCAAGGGCGACACCTTCGACGAGTACTACAACCAGCCGGTCGAGGTCGACGCCCGCAAGTCGGGCCGTGACTACCTGAACAACCTCTCCGAGGAGGAGTTCAACCGCCTCCTGGAGGAGTCGAAGTGACGACGTACGCCGACCTGGTCAGCGCGTACCTCGACGACCCCGGCCCCGACGCCCTCGGTCCGCTCCGCCGGGCGGTCCGCGGCTCGGCCGGCTTCACCCCCGACCTCGACCTCGACGAGGCCGACAGGCTGCTCGCCGAGGGTTCGTACGCGGCGGCCACGGCCGAGCTGCAGCGGGCCATGCCAGGGGCGATCTTCAGCCCCTCAGCGCACCTGCGGATGGCCGCCGCGCTGGAGCGGTCCGGCGATGAGCGGAGCGCGGCGCGCGAGCGACAGGTCGCCCGGGCCGCGCTGCGCAGCATCCGCTCGACCGGTGACGGGAGCGAGCAGCGCCCGTGGTCGGTGCTGCGTATCAACGACGAGTACGACATGCTCCGCGCAATGGGCAAGACGCCGGTCCGCCAGTCACTGCTGCGAAGAGGCGCTCGTGACGTCGACCGCCACGAAACGACCGACGGCGGCGTCTACCATTTCGACGCCACCCAGCTCGTCGCCCACTGAATCGGTCGCGGAAGGCCCCTGAATGAAACCCGTACTGCCCCTATCCGGAATCCTGCTTGCCGCGCTGCTCACCGGTTGCTCCGCCAGCGAGGGCGCGTCCTGCTCGTCGTCCGCGATGTTCCGCCCGGCTGCTGTCGCTCCCGGCGCGGTGTTCCCCGACAGCTTGAGCGTGAGTCCGGGCGGCGACGCGGTCGCGGCCGGCTGCTGGCAGGGCCTGTGCCGGTGGGACACCGCTGATGGGACGTACGAGGTGGCCTTCGAAGGCAACCCGATCGCTCTGGCCACTGACTGGTCGCTGGTCGCCACCGGTGGCGGCTGCGGCGACATCGCGCTCGTCGACCTGGACAGTGGCAAGCGCGTACGCACCCTCACCGGGTTGCCCTACGAGGACGACGTCACCGACATGAGCTGGATCCAGGACGCCGCGATCAGCCCCGATGGGAAGCTCGTGGCAGGCACCGGCACCGATGACACGCTCATGGTCTGGACCATCGACGGCGAGGAGGTCGTCGACGCCAAGGTCGAGGGCGCTGGCGCCCTCGCCTTCAGCCCGGACGGTGCGCAGCTGGCCGTCACCAGCGACGCCGGCGTCGAGATCCTC
Organism: Nocardioides panzhihuensis; assembly: GCF_013408335.1. Classification (NCBI taxonomy): domain Bacteria; kingdom Bacillati; phylum Actinomycetota; class Actinomycetes; order Propionibacteriales; family Nocardioidaceae; genus Nocardioides; species Nocardioides panzhihuensis. The sequence continues at coordinate 3,544,808 of NZ_JACBZR010000001.1, forward strand.
GACACGGACAACGGCGAGTCGACCGGTCAGGTGACCGGCGCCGAGGGCCTACCCGCGTGGAGCCCGAACGGGCGTTGGTTGGCGGGCCCGGGCACGGGCGGCGCACCGACGGTCTGGAGCGTCGAGGATCTCGAGGTCGTCGAGACCCTGCCCACCACCGATGCGACCGGCTTCTCCTTCTCGGGCAGCTCGGTGGGCTTCGCCGCGGACAACGCCGCGGCCGTGTGGAGCCCGAAGGCCCTCGGCGGCGACGGCGAGCCACGTACGCTGGCCGGGCTCGTCGACTCCGGGCGGACCGTCGAGGGTCCGGTGATGACCGCCTTCGGCCCCGACGGCGCGACGCTCTACGCGGCGACAGGGGACACGGGAATCACCGCCTGGGACCTCTCGGGCGACGAGCCCGGCACCAGGTTCACCCTGCCTCCGACGTCGTCATGAGGTCTTGCCGCATCTGGCGGAGCCGGGGACTCCCGGCCAAGATGTACCCGTGATACCGGCGATCCCGACGAACATCCCGCACGGACAGACTGCCCGTCGCTTGGAGTGGCCCCACCTGCCCCCGTTCCTGAGGTCGGCGATCGAGAAGCGGCTCGGCGGCGGACCGGTGGTGTCGGCGGAGTCGCACGGTGCCGGCTACACGCCCGGGTTCGCCTCTGTGCTGACCTGCGAGGACGGTTCCAAGCACTTCGTGAAGGCGGCCTCCGCCAAAGCCCAGCGCGACTCCGCGACGCTCCATCGTGAAGAAGCCGCGAAGCTGAAGAAGCTCGCCGGCTGGGTCCCTGCCCCGAAGCTGAAGTGGTTCGACGACGGCGAGTGGGTGGTCCTGGCCTTCGAGCACGTCGAGGGTCGGCTGCCGTCGCGGCCCTGGACGTCCTCGGATCTCGAGGTCGTCTCGCAGGCGCTGGTCGAGACCGCCGCCACGCTCACCCCGGCTCCGGGCATCGGCTGGCCGACCTTCGCCGAGGAGCACGCCTCGTACCCCGAGCTGTGGGAGCGGGTGGTCGAATACCCGCACGCCGAGAGGGCGGCTGGGCTGGCCGCCGGCTTCGCGGAGCACACCGCAGGCGAGACGCTGGTCCACCTGGACGTACGAGACGACACCATCCTCATCCGCCCCGACGGTGGCGTGCTGCTCGTCGAGTGGACCTGGCCGGTCCTCGGCGCCGACTGGATCGACTCGCTACTGCTGCTGATCGGGCCGCGCGGCGACGGTCTCGACGCCGAGTCGTTCCTGGCCGGCCATCCGTTGCTCTCGAAGGCTGCGCCGGAGGCGATCGACTCGGTCCTGGCCATCTTCGCCGGCTACTTCCTGGCTGCCGCCGAGCAGCCGGTGAAGACGACCTCGCCCCACCTCCGCAGGATGCAGCGGTGGCAGGGCGAGGTGTGTCTGGACTGGCTGATCGAGCGTCGAGGCTGGGATCAGGAGCCGGCGTAGAAGGCGTCGATGCGCGCCTGCTCCTTCTCCTCCACGACCTTCCGCTTCACCTTCAGCGACGGGGTCAGCTCACCGCTCTCGACGGTCAGGTCGTGCTCCAGGATCTCCCACTTCTTGATGGTCTCCCAGCGGTTGAGGCTCGCGTTGAGCTCGTCGACGTAGCCGCCGATCAGCTCACGCACCTGCGGCGAGGTGACGATCTCCTCGTAGGACTTCCCCTCCAGACCGTGGGAGGCGCCCCAGGCGGTGATCGACTCGGGGTCGAGAGCGATCAGGGCGCTGACGAAGTTGCGGTTGGCACCGAAGACGAGGAACTGGCTGGTGTAGGGGCACAGCGCGGCGAACTTCGACTCGATCGCCGGCGGGGCGACGTACTTCCCGCCCGAGGTCTTGAACAGCTCCTTGATCCGGCCGGTGATGGTGATGTAGCCCTCCTCGTCGATCGAGGCCTTGTCACCGGTGTGGTACCAACCCTCGGCGTCGAGCGCTTTGGCGGTCTCCTCGGGCAGGTTGTGGTAGCCGGGCATGATGTGCGGACCGCGGATGAGCAGCTCGTCGTTCTCGCCGATCTTCACCTCGCTGCCCGGGAAGGCCTTGCCGACGGTGCCGAGCTTGTTCTCCTTCAGGGTGCCGACGGACGCACCGGCGGCGTTCTCGGTCGAGCCGTAGCCCTCCATGATCAGGATGCCCGCCGCCCGGAACCACTCGGCGATGTCGCGGTTGAGCGGTGCGGAGCCGGAGATGAAGAAACGTACGCGGCCACCGAACCGGTCACGGACCTTGCTGAGGACCAGCTTGTCGAGCACAGCGTGCTTGAGCGCCATCCCGGTCGGCACCGACTTGCCCTCGCGCAGGAGCCGGTCGCGCGCGATGCCGTTGGCGAAGGCGGCGTCGAAGAGCTTCTTCTTCACGCCACCGTCGTTCTCGACCATCATCACGATCTTGGAGTGGACCTTCTCGAAGATGCGCGGGGCCGCACCCATGAAGGTCGGCTTCACGATCGCCAGGTTGTCGACGATCTTGTCCATCCGACCGTCGATCGCGGTCGGGAAGCCGCAGGCGATCTGGATCGAGAGCAGCACCTTGCCGAACACGTGCGACATCGGCAGCCACAGGAACTGCAGGTCGTCGGGACCGAGCACGTCGCCCTGGACCCGGACGGCCTCGCCCTCGTATACCCAGGCGCGGTGGAGCAGGCGCACGCCCTTCGGCTTTCCGGTGGTGCCGGAGGTGTAGACCAGCGTGGCCAGGTGGTCCGGGGTGATCTTGGCCGCGATCTCCTCGATGAGGCCCGGGTGGTCGGCGAGGTACTTGTCGCCGAGGGCCGCGAGGTCGTCCAGGCCGATGACCCGGTCGCCGTCGGTCGCCCCGTCGAAGGTGATGACCTTGACGATCTCGGGCAGCTCTGCAGCCTTCTCGGCGATCTTGGCGAGCTGGCTGTCGTCCTCGGCGAAGACGAAGCGGCACTCGGCGTCACCGAGGATGTAGGCGGTGTCCTCGACGTTGGTCGTCGGGTAGACGGTCGTCGTGGCGCCACCGGAGAGCATCACCGCCAGGTCGGCGATGATCCACTCGTAGCGCGTGGTCGAGGCGATCCCGACCCGCTGCTCGAGCTCGAGACCGAGCGAGACCAGACCCGCGGCGAGCCGGCTGGCCAGGTCGCTGGCCTCCTTCCAGGTCAGTGACTTCCACTCCTCACCACCTGCCTCCGTCGTCGAGCCGACGACGGGATAGCGGAAGGCTTCCGCATTCGGGGTGGCCTTGACGCGGTTGAGGAAGTGAAGGGCGAAGTTCGCCGGCATCTCGTCGAGAAATGCGAGATCGGTCGCGGACTGGGTCGGCATGATTCTCCTGGCCTGCAGTATGAGCGTGGGGGGTGAGCAATGGACGGTTTGCACGAGAGCCGCCGCGCGGGGGACCTTAGACGCTCGAGTGGCGTCGCAACAGGGGTCCCGCTCGGAAATCTCGTGACCGAGATCACCACAGCCTACCCTGGAGTAGCTACTCCGGGTACGGCGATTTGAGGCCACGGGACGCGAGTCTGTAATCTTGACCGCAAGCGTGTTCGCGTAGGCCTCTCCCCTCTCATTTCCCCGAGGGGCCGGATTGAGAGCTCGCACCACCACACGTCGAAGCACTGGAGATTATTCACCCATGGCGAACATCAAGTCGCAGATCAAGCGCAACAAGCAGAACGAGAAGGCGCACGAGCGCAACAAGGCCGTCAAGAGCGAGCTCAAGACCGTCATCCGCAAGTTCACCGCCGCCGCAGAGGCCGGCGACAAGGACGCTGCGGTCGAGAACGCCAAGGTTGTCGCCAAGAAGCTCGACAAGGCTGTCTCCAAGGGCGTCATCCACAAGAACCAGGCCGCCAACCGCAAGTCGGCGATCGCCAAGAAGGCCGCCTCTCTCTGAGGTAAGTCCCGTCGAAAGCCCCCGTCGTCCGTGGCGGGGGCTTTCGCATTCTCGTCGAGACGTCACGCGCGTCGCTCGAGACGTCACTCGCGTCGGCCGAGACGTCACTCGCGCCGGCCGAGTGGGCACCGTGCTGACGCCTCGGGCGACCTACCTGACGCCTCGGGTGACCTACCTGACGCCTCGGGTGACCTACCTGACGTCTCGGCCGACTTGGGTGACGTCTCGGCGTGGGGTGGTCAGCGCTGGCGCAGGGCGGCGATGGTGAGGACGAGGCGCTCGAGCGTGTACGCCGGGTCGCTGGCGGCGCCCTTGAGGTCGGCGTCGGCTCGGGCGACCGAGCGGAGGGCCTCGCCGATGCCTTCCCTGGACCAGCCGCGGGCGAGGCCGGCCACGGTCTTCTGCTTCCAGGGCGGGGTGCCGCTGTCGCGGATGCCGGCGACGTGGCTGGCGACGGTGCGCAGCTGGCCGGCGACCGCGGAGAGGACGTAGACCGGGGAGGAGCCGGTGTCGAGGGCCCAGCGGATCTCCTCGAGGGCCTTGACCCGGTCACCGGCGATGATCGCATCGGCGATCACATAGTTCTTCACCTCGGCCCGACCGCCGAAGTACTGCTTCACGTGCTCAAGGCCGAGGCGCTTCGCGTCGTTGTCGTTGGCGAGCTGGCTGGTCGCGGCCGACAGCGCGCGGAGGTCCTGACCGACCGCCTGGATCAGGAAGTCGGCGCCCTCCTCGTCGATGGTCGCGCCGTGCAGGCGCATCTCGGACTTCACGAAGCTGCCGAACTCGCGCGCCTTCAGCTCGACCGACTTGTGCTCGGTCACCTTCGGGAGCTTGCGGAGCTTGGCGAGCGTCCCGCTGCCCTTCTGCCCTCCGCCGTGGACGAGGACGAGCGCGACCTCGTCCGAGGGCATGCCGGCATACTCCATCAGGCCCGCCACCGACTCGTCCGGCAGGTTCTCCAGATTTCGCACGACCACGCAGCGGATCCTCGAGAAGAGCGAGGGCGCGCTCATCTCGCCGAGCGTGGCCAGGGTCAGGTCGGCGGCGGTCGCATCCGAGACCTCTGCCTCGGGATCGAAGGCCTTCACGGCGGCCTTCGCGGCCGCGACCATACGCTCCCCCAGGAACTCCTCCTTGCCTGTCACCAGGGTCACCCGGCCCAAGACGTCGGAGGCGGTCAGGCTGTCGGTGGGGGTCGATGCGGAGGCGGTGCGTGCCATGCTCAAACCTTCCCACACAGCACCGACACCTACTGCGTCACCACCGCGGCCTCACCTCCTGACTCGACGACCGCGACCGAGCCGTCGCGGTCGGTGCGGTAGACCTTGGTGCCGCTCTCTTCCAGCCCCTGGACCGTGGCCGTGGCCGGGTGACCGTAGTCGTTGGCGGCACCGACCGAGGTGAGCGCGACCTGCGCCCGCAGCGTACGCAGCCACGCCAGGTCCTGGTAGCGCGAGCCGTGATGGGGCACCTTGAGAACGTCGATGTCGAGCCCGGCCAGGTCGTCGGCGAGCTGGTCCTGGCCCTCCGGTTCGATGTCGCCGGTCAGCAGCAGGCGCAGGCCGCGGGACTCGACGAGGAGGACCACGCTCGCGTCGTTGGCCGTGGAGCCGTCACCGGGGCCGCGGGTGTCGGTCTCGCCCGTAGGCCAGAGCACCTGGATCCGGGCCTCGCCGATGCTGGTCGTGACTCCGTACGGAGCGGGAACCGGCACCACGCCGGCCGCAGCCGCGGTCTCCCCGAGCACCCGCACGCCCTCGGGCGGGTCCTGGAGACGTGAGGTCCACAGCTCCCCGACCCGACGCCCGGCGAAGGCCCCTTCGACGCCGTCGACGTGATCGGCGTGGAAGTGAGTGATCACCGCGAGCGGAACGTCCTCGATCTCGAGTCGGTCCAGACAGTCGTCGACGAGGTCCGGGTCGGGGCCGGCGTCCACGACCACCGCGCTCCCCTGCCCCGTACGCACCACCAGCGCGTCTCCTTGCCCGACGTCGCACATCACGAGCACCCATCCCGACGGAGGCCAGCCCGGGCTCGGCAGCCGCACCAGCGCCACCGCGAGCAGCACGAGACATCCGGCCGCTCCGGTGACCGGATGCCGCAGGACCCGTGGCGCCAGGAAGGCGATGGCGGCACAGACGGCGACCAGGACCGCGAGCGCGAGCGGTCCGGTCGCCCAGCCGACCGCCGCGGTCGGCTGGTCTGCACCGAAGCGAGCCACCGCGATGATCCAGGCGACGCACCATGTCGCGATCGTGCCCGCCACCATCCCGAGCGGATCCCAAACCAGTCCGAACAGGCCTCCTAGGAGACCGAGCACGGTCGCCGGGGCAACTGCGGGCTCGACGAGCAGGTTGGCCAGCACCGCGACCAGGCTGACCTGCCCGGAGATGGCGGCCACGACCGGCGTGCACGCCAGCTGCGCCGCGGCCGGGACCGCGATCGCCTCCGCGCACCACTGGGGCATCCAACGACGCAGCGCATCTCGCCACGGTGGCCCGAAGAGCAGGATGCCGGCAGTGGCCAGCACCGAGAGGGTGAACCCGATCGAGATCGCCAGCCCCGGATCGATCAGCAGCAGCCCGATCACCGCCGCCCCGAGCCCACGCAGAGCACGTTGTCGCCCGTTGTGCGTCATCGCCAGCAGTCCGACCGCACCCATCGCGGCGGCCCGTACGACGCTGGGCTCTGTGCGGGCGAGCACGATGAACCCGAGGATGCCGAGGACCCCGACCGCGTACAGCCCTCTCCCCCGCACCCCGGCCCACCGGGCGACGATGAGCAGGAAGCCCACCACGAGGGTCAGGTTGGTGCCCGAGACCGCGAGCAGGTGCGTGAGGCCGGTGGTGTGGAAGTCGTCCTCGAGGTCGTCGGAGAGGCCGGTGTCGTCACCATCGACCAGCGCCGGCACCAAGGCGGCCTGGTCGGGCGGACGGTGTGCCACGGCGTCCCGGATCGAGCCGCGCAGCTTCTCCGAGGCTCGCCACCAGACCCCCGGGCCGGCGACCACCCGCGGCTCTGCGGCGATCAGCAACGCGGACTCCTCGTGCGAGTCGCTCGCCCTCAGCCGCCCGGTCGTCGACACCGTCGTCCCCAGCGGGATCTCGGCCCACGCGTCGTCACCGAGCACGACCACCGGCGTACGCAGCCGGTAGACCACGCCGCGGCCGCTGACCTCCCGCACGCTGGCGCGCCGGAGCTGGTAGGTCGCGTGCTCACCGGTCACCTCCTTCGGGTCGGTCGTGACCGTGGCGACCACCCGAACCTGCGCCTTCCGAGCGGCCAGGTCCGCCACCGGGTTGTCGCTGACCCGGGCGGCGTGCAGACCCGCGACGACCGCGGACCCGGCGATCATCAGCGCCAACGCCAGCGCCGTCGCGGCTCGTCTCCGGATCGCCCAGCCGCCGCCGACACCGACGACCACCGCGAGCAGCATCAGCAGAGCCGCTCCCACCCGTCCGCCCTCGACGACGACGGGCCCGACCAACGCCCCTGCCCAGGCTCCGGCCCCGAGAAGCGGGAGGCGTAGGTCGTTCACAACGTGACCAGCGGTTTCAGCGAGTCGTAGGTCTTCGGACCGACGCTACAAATACAACCTAGAGCCAAAGCGGCCCTGGACGGTGCGGGAACACCAACCAGGGCCTGGGCGACCACCTAGCGAGAGAAGGCAGCCACCGTGGCTACATCATCCCTGCCGGCAGAGTCCGGCGACAAGAGCACCAGCACCAACGACGAGGCAGCCGAGCTCCTCGCCGACCGCAACACCCACCACACCTACCGACTCAACCCCAAGCGCAACACCGGCATCCTGTGCGAGTGGCCCGAGTGCACGCACGCGGCCACCATCGCCACCGACCAGCCCGGTATCCCCTGGGGCCAGCTCCTGATCTGCGACGAGCACGCCCGGGAGACCCTCGACGAGGAGACCCTCGACGACATCGGCCTCACCGGAGACAGCGCCTACATGCGCCGGCTCGCCAAGAACCTGTCCCGCGCGGTCAAGGACGCCGACGAGACGGCGTGGGCCGAGATCGGGCGTGCCATGCTCGGCCGAGCGATCGAGGAGCCCAGCTCGATGTTCGTCAACGACATCGACATCGTCGCGGACGCCACGGGAGTCCCGATGGATCTCCTGCTGTTCGGGAGCACCCGGTGAGCGACGACGAGCCGATCTCGGCGCACGTCTACCGGATCCGCCGCTCGCTGATGGGCGTGTGGACGGTCTTCCGCTACGCCTGCAGTTGCGGATGCACGATCGGCGGGTTCGGGTCCCGTGAGGAGGCCGAGGCTGCGGCCGAGGAACACATCGCCACCGAACAGAAGGCCGGTCGAGAGCGCTCGTAACGCCCTCGACCGGCTCAGCAAGTCTAGAAGGGCCGAAACCCACAGGTCAGTGGGTTTCGGCCCTTCTCTCCTCCCGTAGTTCCAGGCGGCGCTCCAAGACCGCAACCGACGCGACGACGAGACCATGGACGGCTCTCCAAGCGTGGTACATCGTGACGTCCTCGGCGGCGACATAGCCCGGCTTGTAGGGCCACGGCTCGCCCTTGCGGATGACGACTGGCTCGGACGTTCCGACGAGTCCGCCGCGGATGGGGCGTCGGGTCGCGAGTCTCCCTGTTGGCTCTCCGCGCAATTCGCCCCTGCCCACCTTGACCAGATCGCGAGCCTCGAGCGCCCTGATGGCCGTCAGCACCTGCCGGTTGCTACGGCCTACCACCTCGGAGAGCTCGGCCACGGTGACAAAGGCCGGCGCCACTCTTCCGGGCGGGGCCTCCCTGGTTTCGGCCTCGTCGAGGTACTCCAGCAGTGCCCGCTGCGTCGGCCCTAGTCCTCTTCCCATGAGGCTAATTGTACCGTTCGGAGTGTCATTTGGGTATCCGAACGGTACAATTACGCTTGTCAGCGGCGGTCTCGGGCGCCCTTGCTCGCTGCAGCCGCGGCGGACTCCTTCTTCCTGGTCTGCTCGGCCTGCTTGTGGTTGCGGTCGAGCTGCTTTCCCAGCGTGGAGAGGTCCTTACGCAGACCCGCGAGCTCGGCCGTGGCACGGCGCTGCTCATCGGCATAGATCGACGAGGTCGAGTTGGCGGCCGAGGCGGTGGCGCGGGAGGCGTCGAGGAACAGCTTCTGGCTGGCCAACATGGCGCTGGGGGTCTGCCCGTTGAACATCTTCGCCGCGGCCAGCGGATCGGATGAGTTGAGGATCTCGGCGATGAACGCGTCGCCAGCGCCGCGCTTGCGCATGTTCGCAATGAGCGCAGTCAGGCGCTTGGCGTCGGCCGCCTGCTGCTTCCACTGCTGCTGAGCGAATGCCGCGGTGCCTGACTTGGTGTCGCTGGACCACACGCCGCCTGCGTCGCCGTCGAGCCAGTTGCGTTCAAGGGAGCCGGTGACTGCCGACTTGATCTGGTCGCGGCGCTGGTTCCACGTCTCCAGGGTCTTGGTGGTGCGGTCGATCGCCTTCTCGTGGGACTTCATCGACTTCTCGATGCGAGCGCTAGTGCGGTCCAGGCGGTCGCCGAGACGGTCCATCCGCTTGGCGACTTCCTTCCAGCCGCGCTCGGTGTGGCGGATCTTGCCGAACCCCTCGGCGCGGACCCAGGGGCCCTTGGCGCGGCCGCCACGCGCGTAGCCGACAGAGCCGTCGACGCGCACTGAGCCGCCGTCGGCGTACTGCATCGCGTTGAGGCGCTCGAAGAAGCCCTCGCCGTACTTGTCGACCGCCGCGGCCTTGATGACGAACTCGCCGTTCGAGAGCCAGGCGGGAATGTCGTCGGAGGTGCCGGTGCCGGGACCACGGACGGGGCCACCGCTGGCGCGCTCTAGCTGGCGCTCGACCTTCGACTGAGTGTTGACCTGGTGGTAGACGGTCGTGAAGGTGACCGTCTTGTCGGTCATCGAGTTCATGATCGCCTTGACGCGCGCCAAGGTGTCAGTGGCCTGGTCGCGCACCGTGATGGTCTTCGGTGGCACCGTGAGGTTGACGTAGTCCTGGATCGCCTTCTGACCGCGGCGCCATGCACCGTTCGCACGGGCGATCTCGGCGTCGGTCGCGTTGGCCAGCTGTGCCATGCGACGCGCGCCGGCGGGGCCTGCCTCGTTCAGCGAGGCGATCAGGCCCTGGTCGAGTCCCTTGCGGGCGGCCGTCGCGGCGTTGCGACCGAAGCGCTCGAGGTCGCGGGCAGCCTTCTCCATCTCGGCGAGCCATCCGCCGAGGGAGACCTTGGCGTTGTCGAGGGAGTTGCCGAGGCCGACGAACTGCTCAGCGGTCGAACGAGCGGCGTTGCGCTGGGCCTGCGTGGCAGCCGCTGCTTCGGCCGAGGTCTCGCCGTAGCCCTGGACCGCCTGAGCCGCGGCATCGACGGCAGGCTTGGTCAGCTCGAACTTCTTTCGGCCGTCGTCGACCTCGAGGGAGAGCTTGTTGAGGTCGATCGCGGCCTTCCCGAGCTCGTCCTGGAAGGAGCGGCCGAGGATTCCGTCTGCGGCCGGAGTGTCCAGGCCTGCCGATGCGGCGTACTGGTCCCAGGCATCTGCGCCGGCGAGGACCGCCTGTGTCATCTCCTCGATGTTCACGCCCGCGGCCTCCAGGGCGGCGAGCTGGTCGCCAGTGAGTGCATCGAGAGCCCAGGCAGTCGAGTTCGCGGTGAGCGCCCCGGTCTGCTGGTCGAGGGTGGCAGCGAACGAGTCGGCCGAGGCGGCGGCCTGGTCTTGTGCCGCCTGGAAGTCGAGCATGAGCCCGATGCCGGCGCCAGCAGCGGCGCCCCACGGACCCATCATCGTGCCCGCGAGACCGAGCATCGCCGTGTTCTGGAGACCGATGCCAGACGCTGCGCCAGTGGCCGCGACGCCGACAGCACCGATGACGCCGGCGCCCTTGCCCATGGCGGCCATCGAGGTGCGGATGCGACCTCCTGCGGCCTGTACGCGCTTGGACTCGCGCTCAGTGGCGGCGCCGGCGGTCGCCCAGCTCGTCGCCACGGTCCCGAGGTCGGCGCGCATCTGGCCCAGGCCAGCGCGGGCCGAGCTCACGGCAGGCGTCACGCGACCCATCACGGCGCCGAATCCGGCCGCCGCACGGTTGAACGCGAGCATGGCGATGGCAGCCGTCGCGAGCGGTCCGCCGATGGGCGAGGACGCGATCGCGGTGAAGAGCTCGAGGACCGTGGTCAGGATCGGCAGCACGGTCGAGCCCCAGGGGGCAAGGGCCGTGGTCAGTGCAACGATGGCATCGACCAGGGCACCAAGGAACTCCGACGCCTGAGGACCGACCGACCGGACGTAGTCGATGAAGCCCTGGAAGTTGTCGCCGTTCGCGGTCCACTCGCGCAGCGCCTGGGATCCCTCGAGCATGTCTCGGGTGAAGTCGCGGGACAGCGGGGCGAAGGCGACCATGAGATTGGCGAAAGACGCCGCCACGTTCCCTGCCGAGCGCGCGAAGGCGTCGAGGGTCGGGGCGGCGTCGGTCTGCAGGTAGTTGAAGAACTCGCCCCAGTCGGCGTCACTCGACAGAGCAGCGCCGGCCGAGGCCGAGAGGTCGCCCATCTCGTTGGAGATGCGCGAGACGATGTCTGAGACCTGGGGCAGAAGAGTCAGCAGGTCGGTGATGCCCTGCTCCATGCCGGGGAACATGCCCTCGCGCGCGACCTGCTGGAGTTCCGCGAGGTCGCCACCGATGGAGTCCAGGAAGCGCACGAATCGCTCACCGTCCGGGCCGAGCCGGTCGAACTCCTCGCGGAGTGCGGCCAGGTTCTCGGCGGACGGGTCAAGCTGGTACGTGTTCAGCGCCTCCAGAGAGTCGCCGACGCCGTTGAAGGCGAGCATGGCGATGCTGGCAGCACCAGCAGCGGCGCCCAGGCCGGCGGCCAGGCCGGCGACCGCGGGTACAGCAGCGCCAGTCAGAGGGATTAGGGCGGGCCCGAGGACGGCGGCGGACTGCGCCATGACCTTCAAGCGGCCAGAGAAGACGTCGATGTCCGCGCCGGCCTTGCGGAAGGCGTTGGTGCTCGTGTCGACGTCGCGGCCCAGGCGCTTGGTGGAGACGCCTGCGCGGTCTGCGTTGTCGCCGAGGCGGTCCATTGCCGAGGCCATGAGCGCGGCCTGGGCGGCGACTCGCGCGCCCTTGGTGGAGAATCGGTCGTCAAGAGTGAGGACTACCTTCTCGGTACGAATCCCCATGTCAGAGGCCGGCCCTTGCGTCTGCGGCCCGCTCTTCGCGGTCAGCGGCTACGAGCAGCGATCCGACCTCGTTGAGGACCAGCCGCGTGATGCGACCGACGTCAACCTGCTCGAGCATCGCGACGGCTCCGAGCAGCATGTGCGCAGCCTCCGACCGCTCGTCAGGGAGCATCAACTCGGTGGCGGCCGTGATGGTGAGAAGGGACTGCTGCACGTCGGGCGGCAGCTCCGCGAACTCGGCGATCGGGTCGTCGATCTGGGCGTCGGTGGTCATCGGCGGCGGATCCCTTCTTCGTTTTTTTCACCCGGGGAGAGGGATCCCACCCCGGGCCTGCAGTGGGACCCCCCGGTCTCTAAGAAACCGGAGGAGTGGCGTGCGCGCGCAGGAGGACCTTCGAGCGGCCCCGCGAAAGAGGCGCGGAACCTACCGGGCAACCTTCGATCCGCGATGGAGTCATGAGTAACCCCCGAGGCGGTGACGTTGACGCACGCATGCCGGGTCATGTCAGGCCTCGCGCGTCCATCCGTATCGGCGCTCGCGCTCGTCCTCGCGGCGTTGTGCGTCACGCTCGGCCCGGTAGCTGACGTCCCCGAGGTCGTTGACGGTGGCGACGAGTGCGTCGGTCCAGCGGCTCAGTGCGCGATGCTGGCGCATGTACTCCTTCTTCTGCCGGAACTCGGGGTCGCGCTCGTCCTCCTCGATGTTCCGGCGGATCCACGCCTGGCGTTCCTCGCTGAAGCGGTCACCCTGAGGCGTACCCCAGCGCTTGGGGAAGTCGGCGATGCCTCGAGCTCTGGCGGCGATCTCCACTGTGCCGCGGCCTCGGTCTGTGATTCGCATGTCCATGGCTGTTCCTCTCGATCTGTGGCCGGTCAGTAGGGCTGGGCCATGCCGGCAGTCGGCGATGGCATCTGCTGGGCGGGAATGCGGGCGGGCTGCAGCTGGGCGCGGACGGACGGGTCGAGGCTGGCCTCTGCCTTGTCGAGCTCCTTCTGCGCAAGGCCGAGGGCGTCAATGCGGCCTTCGGTGCGCTCGTACTTCAGGAACGCCTTGAGGTAGACCTCCTGTCGCCGCTCCTGCGCCTTGGCGATGTCGCGGCGCAGCCTCTCGGCCCGCTCCGCTTCGATGCGTGCGTTCTCCTCGGCGCGCTTGTTGGCCTCAGCGCGGAGCCGGTAGGCGTCATCGAGGGAGATGCTGAGCCGGTTCATGTGGTCCAGCTCGAGAGCGACACCGCGCTCCTCGCACCACTGCACCATCAGCCCCTGGCTGAGCATCGTCGGAACCGGCGCGTCGGACAGCGGGACGCGGCATCGGCATCCGGTGTTGGTGGTCCTAGCCATGGGTGTTCTCCTTGGTCGAAGTGATGTGGTCTGTCTTCACAGTGGCGTTTTGCATGGGTTTTCCGCGGCGCGGCGAGCAGGTCAGGCAGAGCACCCGAGGCCGGCCTGTGCGCTCGGCAGGCGGGAGCGGTCCATCGCAGGACCGGCAACCCTCCGCGGGCACGTCCAGCAGCGATCGGGCGAGGTCGGCGGGCACGTGTGCCAACGGGTGCTTGTCCGCGGCGAGCTGGGCGGCAAGCCATCGCAGGACTGCAGAGGTGTTGCCGAGCCGCCGCGCGAGACGCTCGTCATTCATTGCCCGCCTCCGACTCCTCGTCTCGGATGGGCTCGAGCAGAGGTAGGCGCTCGGGCGGGTCGTATGGCGCCCGCGGACACCACGACAGATGGGGTACGCGGGTCTTGCCGTCGCAGTAGGTCATGGCCGCGTCGCACCAGCTGCAGCGGTAGGCGCTCATGCGGTCATCTCCGGTCGAGTGACGGCTGCCCACATCGCGACGGCCGCGCGGGCGAAGTCCTCGGACGACCGCGCCTCGCCATCGGGGCAGGCGCAGTGGATGGCGGGCTGGCCCGGGTGAGTCGGGCAGGTATGCGGGGTGTGCTCCGGTGCTGACGCACCGGTGACAAGCCTGTGAGAGAGATATATAGAGGGCGCATACCCCTGACCTGCACAAACGCCTTGAGAGTGAGTCAGTGGGTGACTCACCGGGTGAGTCACTGGTTGACTCACCTTTGCGTCAGAGTGAGTCACTGGTTGACCCACCTTTGCTCTGGCGAATGGACCGCTTCGCTCGGCGCTCGTGGATCTTGCAGACCTCGCCGGGATGGCCCATGCCGCCGGCGACGGCGTGTGCCGGGACGACGAGGCAGAGGCTTGAGGAGCCCTCCGAGAGCCACCCCGATGCGATGGCTGCCTTGATGGCCCGCTGGATGTTGTGCTTGTCCTCGGGTCGAACCTCACCGGTGGCGGTGTTCACGCGGCTGAAGACCAGAGCGATCTCGCCCGCCTTGTAGTTCGCGTGACCGTTGGCCCGATGTGACCCGTAGGCCAACCACGCCACACGTGCCCAGAGGGGGAACCTGCTGTCGGCTGCCCGCTCGTGCCAAATGTGTTGGTAGTGCCGTGCCCACGGCTTCTCGCGACGAGCGGTCATGCCGCGCCCCGATGCTCATGCCACAGTTCCTCGGCGCCGAGGACATCGGCCAGCAGCGGCGCCAGCTCGTTTGGGAGCGCGCATGTGCATCCGTCGTCAGACGGGTCGACGTCGCGCAGCTCGGTGCGCTTCTCGGCCCGAAGGTCGGCGTGCTGGCACTCGCTGCCATCGACATCGGCCACGCGGTAGCCGAGAGTCTCTAGGCCGGCGATCGCGCAGGCGTCAGACAGGAACTCGTCAGAGAGCGCCCAGCCCTTCCCCTTGCTGCTCCAGCTCGGGAACAGGCCGTACCGCTGCAGGGTGTCTCGAGCATCGCGACCGCGAACGAGGATGCGGCCGGTGGTGCTGTCGGGCGAGCGCCAGTGCGTGATGACCCAGCGGCCGAGGATGCGGGCGCTCATGCTGCACCGCCCATCCGGTCGGCCCAGCACTTCGGGCCGATTCCCAGCAGCACCGACGCCTTGGCGGTCAGTGGTCGCCCGCAGAGCCAGCAGTGGACGGTAGAATCGGCCCTGTCGTCGTTGTGGTCGACCTGGGCGCCGCTCTCTGGCAGGGGGCGGCGTTCGACGTCCGGGCCGGTCATGCAGCACCGCCTCGGAGGATTGCGAGCATCCGTCGGGCGGTCTCGGCATCCGGCGTCGTCCAGATGTCCGCGAGAGTCTCTCGGGCGTCGTCCTCGGCGACGTCGTGATCTTGCCTCCGGCCGGTCACGCGGCACCGTCCGCGGTCGGGATCGGGATCGGCTGCATCAGCGCGTCGAGGTCGGAGACGTCGAACCGGATCAGGCGAGAGCCCTTGATCTTGTGACCGGTCAGCGTGCCGCGGGTGACATAGACGCGGACGGTGCGGTCGGTGACGCCGAGATACTCGGCGGCCTGGGCCTGATTGAGCCAGCGGCGCGGGGTGGGGTGTTCAGGGTCGTTCCATGCAGACACGGAGTTGCTCCTGTCAGGAAGCCACCAGCGCGCAATCTCTGCCACGCTGGTGGCACATCTGACAGGTACTCGGCTAGGCCCCTGACGGATACCACGTCAGGCTTCGGCGCGGTGGGGTTCTCCTGCCGCGCGGCTGCTACACGTTCCAGCTCCTGCAATCACCGTGTGTCGTGCGGGACGAATCTCGCGCTGCGACCCTCGGCTCTGCCTCTTGTGAGGTCGAATGTCAGTCTAGCGGTAGGGAGTGCCGTTCGACCACCTGTTCTATCCTGGCGTGTCGATCCGGACCAGGCGCATCCGGTCGGGGTCGAACTTCCGCGCCTTGGTCATGTCAGCCGGGGCGACCTCCCAGCCACTGCGGTCGACGGCCTCGAGGATGACTCGAGTGAGTTGGCGTTTGCCGTGCGCATCGAGCGCGTTCCACTCCTTCGCGGGGTCTCCAGACTCCACGACCTGTCGGATGCTCGACGGCACGATCGCGCGCAGCGCCGCCTCGTGCATCTTCAACCGCTCGTCGATGGGCGCCCGTGCGGCCAGCCATTCAGCCATGCTGATCTGCTTGTTGCCGTGCGCGGTCGCCAGGGCGCGCAGCTGCTCCTGTTCCTCGGCGATGGCACGTCGGGTCTCAGCGGCAGACGCAGCGGAGGCGCCAGACGCGAATGCCGAGAGGGTCCCGGCGTCCGCGAGGATCTCCAGCACCTGGGCCTCGATCAATCCCTCGGCACCTGAGCCCTTGATCGCGATCTTGCCGCAGCCTCCGCGGTCTGGACGGCACCAATAGCGGTACTTCCCCTTCACGTTGCCATAGTCGCCATAGAGGAAACCCTTGCACTGAGAGCAGATCAGTAACCCGTCGTTGAGCCAGTACCTCAGCGACGGCTTGCCCCTGTGACGGCTTCTGACATCAAGCGCCGCGAGCACCTCTCCGCGCGTCTCCTCGTCGATGATGGCCGGCCACTGGGCAGGGCCCACGACTTCCCCGCGGTGTTCGCGCAGGCCAGCGATGCGCCCTGAGCGCAAGATGCCGATGAGGCTATTGGTCGACCACTTCGCGGCGCTGACGGGCCGGATGCCGCGCGCGTCGAGGTCCTTGCAGATGGCGTTGGCCGACTCGCCGAGAACGATGCGCTGGGCAGCTTCACGAATAGCCTCGGCCTCGGGCTCGTTGATGGTGATCCCGTCCCGCTCGTAGCCGAACCGGCGCGCCCCTCCTCCGGCGTAACGGCCCTCGCGGGCCATCTCCTCCATCTTGCGGGCGACGCGGCGCTTGGTGTCGCGGCTCGACTTGTTGGCCACGGCGACCATCACTCGCGCCATGGTCACGTCGGCATCGTTGGCGAGACGCAGCGAGCCGGAGACGGACTCCACGGGGAGGCGCGGCTCCCGGGACTCGACCACGTCGATGAGGTCCTCGAGGTCGCGCGGGTCACGGGCGGTGCGGTCGAGGTCGTAGGCCAACATCCCGTCCGCCGTGCCGTTCTCCAGGAGGTCGAGCAATCGCCGGAACCCGGGCCGGTAGACGCGGAGCTCTGCTCGGCCGGTTGGCGTGCGCACCTTGCGGCGCTTGAAGGCGGAGGTGTCGTTCTCGACGATCACCTCGCCGATCTCCCAACCGAGGCGCGCGGCGAGCTGGCGGGCATCGGCTTCCTGTCTCGCGACGCCGGCGCCGACGCCCTCTCGGTCATCCGAGATGCGGACGTAGACAACTGCTCTTTGTGGAGTCTTCACAAGAGACCACTCTATAGGTTAGTTTGGGAGTGTCGGAGGGCCGATCCCGTCGACCTCGAGCAGCTCGTCGACGGAGGTGAACGCACCGTTGGTCGTGCGCCAGTCGATGATCGCCTGCGCTGTCACCGGCCCCACGCCGGGCAGGGTCTCCAGCTCCTCCATGGAGGCCGCGTTGAGGCTCACTCCCGCACCGGTCGCCCCGGCTGCCGGGCCACCGGCGCCGGGTGCCGCAGCACCCGCTCCACCGTTGGGCGCCCCGACCACGATCTGCTGCCCGTCGCTGAGCAGGGCGGCGAGGTTGAGACCGGCGAGATGCTTGTGGGGCGCCCCACCGGCCGCCTCGACGGCATCGACCACCCTTGACCCGACCGGCAGCACGACGATGCCGGGCTTGGGCACCTTGCCTTCCACGTCGACCGTCACGGTCCCCGCCGACGCCCCTGCTGATGCCCCGGCCGACGGAACCGCAACCGAGCCTCCGGGCGCCGCGGTGTCGGTCGGCAACGGCACCAGCGGAGAGGCCGACGGCGCCGCCCGGGCGGCCGGCACCACCTCCGGGTCGGCCCGGATCATCCACCAGCACGCCACCGCCAAGCCGGCGACCAGCACCAGCGAGACGACGACGAGGTGCCACGGGCCGAGGCTCACCCGCCCGCGCAGCGGCTCCGGCAGCACCGCGTCGGGCGAGATCACGACCTGACGCCGAGACGCGTGCCTCCCCGGGACCGGAACCAACGGATCCAGCTCGGCGGTCTCGGTCGCACCGGGCCCGTCCCACCACGGCGGCTGCCACTCCTCCTCGCCCTCGTCCTCCTCGTCCGGCGGATCGAGCTCGGCGCGCAGCAGCTCCAGGCGCCGGGCGACGGCATCGGCGTGATCAGAGGTCGGTCGGGTGCGCATGGCGCCGAAACTATGCGTCCGGGCCGACAGTTCCGAGCGCGAATTCAGTGCCTGTGGAGAACCCGATCCTCAACCCGCCCTGTGGACGGTAACCGGCCCGAGAGAGTGCCCGAAACAGGGTTCGGGATCAGAGCTGAGGCCCGACGACGACCGCCACGCACCCCGGCCCGACATGCGCACCGAGCACCGCGCCCAGCACCCCGACGCGTACGTCGCCGTTGATCTTGCCGTCCAGCTGCTCGGCGACCCCCGCGGCCGTCGTGGCCGCCCGGTCGGGACTACCCAGATGAGCGACGACCACGTCGACCGCATCCGCGTCCTCTCCGGCCTCGACCCCAAGGGCCTGCAGCCGCGCGATCGCCCGGTCGGCCGTACGCACCCGCTCGCTCGGCACGACCCGCCCCTCCTCGATCGTCAGCAACGGCTTGACCGCCAGCGCAGTGCCGAGCAGGGCGGCGGCCGCACCGATCCGCCCACCCCGGCGCAGATACTCGAGGGTGTCCACGTAGAAGTAGGACTGGGTGGCTGCGGACCGCTCCAGAGCAGCCTCGCGCGCTTCGGCAGCGCTCCCGCCACGACCCGCCACCGCCGCGGCAGCCATCACCGCGAACCCGACACCGGGCCCGACCAGCCGGGTGTCCACGGTGAAGACCGGGACCGGGGACTCCCTCGCCGCGAGCATCGAGGACTCGCACGTCGCGCTCAGCTCCGCCGAGAGATGGATCGAGACGATCTCCTCGACACCCTGAGCCGCGAGCTTGGAGTAGACCTCAGCCAGGAGTGCCGGCGAAGGCCGTGAGGTCGTCACGGTCTTGTGCGCGGCCAGGGCCGCCAGCAGCGCTTCCGGCGAGGTCTCCTCCACGCCGTCGTCGTACGAGGTCCCATCCACGATCACCTGCAACGGGACCGATGTGATCAGCTCCGCAGCATCCCCGAGATCGGATGGAAGCATCGCGGTCGAGTCAGTCACGATCGCTACCCGGGCCATGCCCAGCAGCCTACAGATCGACCCATCGCGACGGCACCACGAGCAGAGCCGGCCCGAGCCGGCCGAGCCCGGTCACACGACGATGTTGACCAGCTTCGGCGCCCGGACGATGACCTTGCGTACGGTCTGCCCCTCGATCGCGGCAGCGATCGTCGGGTCGGCCATCGCGGCGGCTTCCAGGTCTGCCTCGGAGATCGTCGGCGAGACTTCCAGCCGCGCACGCACCTTGCCCTTGATCTGCACCACGGCGGTCACGGAGTCGTCCACGAGCAGCTCCGGCAGAGGCGTCGGCCACGCGGCCCGCGCGACGGTCGGCTCGTGCCCCAGCCGCTCCCACATCTCCTCGGCGGTGTAGGGCGCGACCAGCGAGAGCAGGATCGCGACCGTCTCGGCGGCCTCACGAACGGCGGGGTCGGCAGGACCGACACCGGAGTCGATCGCCTTCCGGGTGGCGTTGACCAGCTCCATCATGCGAGCCACGACCACGTTGAAGCGGTAGGAGTCGATCAGCTGCTCGGCCTCGGCCACCGTCTTGTGAGTCGTACGCCGCAGCGCCACGTCCCCGGTCGAGACATCCACGCCAGGAGCAGAGGTGACGTCACCGGCCAGGCGCCAGGCCCGCTGCAGGAACTTCACCGAACCGGCCGGCGAGACGTCGGCCCAGTCGATGTTGTCCTCCGGCGGCGAGGCGAAGACCAGCGTCAGCCGAGTCGCATCGACGCCGAACACCTCCAGGACGTCCGACAGGTTCACGCCGTTGCCCAGCGACTTGGACATCTTCTTGCCGCCGTTGATGACCTTGCCCTGGGACAGGTACGCCGAGAACGGCTCGTCCCAGTCGATCAGGCCGATGTCGCGCAGCGCCTTGGTGAAGAAGCGGGCGTACATCAGGTGCAGCACCGCGTGCTCGTCGCCGCCCAGGTAGAAGTCGACCGGGCCCCACTCGGAGGCCAGCTTCGGGTCGAACGCCTGGGTCTCGTCGTTGGGCGTCAGGTAACGCAGGAAGTACCACGACGAGTCCACGAAGGTGTCCATCGTGTCCGAGTCGCGTGTGGCCGGACCGCCGCACTTCGGGCAGGACACGTTGACCCACTCCGAGGCGGCCGCCAGCGGCGAGACACCCTTCGGCTTCAGGTCCGCGCCCTTCAGCTCCGGCAGCTTCACCGGCAGCTCGGTCTCGGGCACCGGCACCTCGCCGTCGACCTGGCAGTGGACGATCGGGATCGGCGCGCCCCAGTAGCGCTGCCTCGACAGCAGCCAGTCGCGCAGCCGGTAGTTGATCGTGCCCTTGCCGTGGCCCTCGGCCTCCAGCTTCTCGATGATCTTGTGGATCCCGCTCGCCTTGTCGGCGACGCCCTCGAGCTCGGGAGAGTTCACGTACGCACCGTCGCCGGCGGTCGCGACGTACGTCTCCTCCGGGTTCTCCGCACCCGGCACGTCCACGACGCGGCGCACCGGCAGCGAGAACGCCTTGGCGAAGTCCAGGTCGCGCTGGTCGTGCGCGGGAACGGCCATCACGGCACCGGTGCCGTAGTCGGCCAGCACGTAGTCGGCCGCCCACACCGGGATCTGCTCGCCGGTGACCGGGTTGGTCGCGGTGACGCCCAGGTCGACACCGGTCTTCGGACGGTCGGTCGCCAGCCGGTCGATGTCGGAGGCCTTGCGTACGTCCTCCAGGTAGCTCTCCAGCGCGGCCGCCCGCTCCGGCGCCACGATCTCGGCAGCCAGGTCCGCGTCGGCGGCCACGACCATGAAGGTCGCGCCGTAGAGCGTGTCGGGACGGGTCGTGAAGACGGTGACCTTCTTGGTCTCACCCGCTGTGCCGGACTGCTTGGCGAGCGAGATCTCGAAGTCGACGTGCGCACCCTCGGACCGGCCGATCCAGTTGCGCTGCATGTTGACGACCTTGCCGATCCAGGTGTCCTGCAGCTGGTCCAGGCCGTTGTAGAGCTCCTCGGCATAGGCCGTGGTCTTGAAGTACCACTGCGTCAGGTCACGCTTGGTGACCACCGCGCCGCAGCGCTCGCACTCGCCGTTGACGACCTGCTCGTTGGCCAGCACGGTCTGGTCGTTGGGACACCAGTTGACCGGCGACTTCTTGCGGTAGGCCAGGCCGGCCTCGTACAGCTTCAGGAAGATCCACTGCGTCCACTTGTAGTACTCAGGGTCCGAGGTGTGCAGCCGGCGCGACCAGTCGAAGGAGATGCCGTAGCGCTTGAAGGACTCCGCCTGGGTCTCGATGTTGGCGTAGGTCCAGCCGGCGGGGTTCTCGTTGCGCTTGATCGCGGCGTTCTCGGCGGGCAGGCCGAAGGAGTCCCAGCCGATCGGGTTGAGGACGTCGTAGCCCTTCAGCCACCAGTAGCGCGCCAGCACGTCGTGCAGGGCGGTCACCTCGGCGTGGCCCATGTGCAGGTCACCGGAGGGGTAGGGGAACATCGTGAGCGCGTAGCGCTTCTCGGCCCCGTCACGCTGGCCGGCCTTGAACGGCTCCAGCTTCTCCCAGATGGGGCGCCACTTGTCCTGCAGCTCCACGACGTCGTACGTCGCCTGCTCAGCCTGCTCCTGCGTCATTGGTCTTTCGTCCTTGTCGAGTGTCGTGCGTCAAGACTGCTTCTGGAATGAGCCCTACAAATGAGAAGGGCCCCTCACATGGAGGGGTGGCCGCGTGACCGGGGTGTGTCCCTCAGGGTCAGCGCGGCTGCCTAAGAAGCAGGACAGACATCTGCATGTCCCCAGGGTAGCCGACCACCGCCGCCATAGTCATTCGCAGTCCTGCCCTACCCCCGCAGCCGACGACGTCGACAGGGTCGAAGTCCTCTAGAAAGGCACTTTCCATACCCCATGAGTTCCACCCTGCAGATCGACCGACAGAAAATAGCCACAGAGGGGGCTTCACCTATTGCGACCCCATATCTGGGCGTGCCAAACTGGCGGCGCTCCGCTGCTCGTGATGTCGGTCGTGAATGAGGACCCCCCCATCTCATCCAAGGAACGCTCCGAGCAGCGGAGTCCAACTTTTAGGGCACTCTCGCGCGCCAGGCCGCGGTCCCGTGCTTGCTCTCGACCAGCGCTGCCGCCTCGTCGATCGTGGCCTGATCCAGGCCGACGTACGCAGCCCCGAAGCTCTGCTCGAACTCGGCCAGCAGCGCGTCGATGACCTTCTCGCGGCTCAGCCCGGTCTGCGAACGAATCGGGTCGACCCGCTTGGCAGCGCTCCTGGTGCCCTTGTCGGACATCTTCTCCCGGCCGATCCGGAGCACCTCGAGCATCTTGTCCGCGTCGATGTCGTAGGCCATCGTGACGTGGTGCAGGACCCCGCCCGGGATCCGCTTCTGCGCGGCGCCGGCGATCTTGCCGACCGGCGAGGCGATGTCGTTCAGGCCGGCGTAGGCGGCCTCGATCCCGACGCTCCGCAGACCCCGGAGCACCCACTCGTCGAGGAACGCGTAGGAGTCCTGGAAGGACATGCCGGCCACGAGCGTGTCGGGCACGGCGAGGCTGTAGGTGATCGTGTTGCCCGGCTCGATGAACATCGCGCCTCCGCCCGAGACGCGGCGTACGACCTCGATGCCGTGACGCTCGGCGGCGGCCTCGTCGACCTCGTTGGACAGCGACTGGTAGCTGCCGATCACGACCGCGCTGCTGGCCCAGTCCCAGAACCTCAGGCTGGGGGCGCGACGGCCCTCGGCGACCTGGCGGACGATGACCTCGTCGAGGGCCATCTGCATCCGCGGCGGCAGCGGCCCGGTCTCCATGATCTCGAGGTCGAGGTCGTCCCAGGTCGTGGCCCGGCCGAGCGCCCGCAGCACTGTCAGGGCGATGTCGCGGGTGCCGAAGCCGACCAGGTCAGCATCCCGGGCGGCAGTGTCGAGGACCGCGGTCAGGTGGTCGAGGGACACGTCGGCCGACTGCCCCTCCAGCGCCGCGGTCAACCACCCGAGCGCCTCGTCGGGTTCCAGGAAGAAGTCGCCCGAGAGGACGACATCGATGATCTTGTCCGCGGAGACGGTGGCGTCGACGACGACCAGCTTGCCGCCGCGTACCTTCCGCTCGCCATGCACTCGTTCGCTCACATCTTCTCAACGCCGTGAGCGCGCGGTTTCATCCCCTCTAGACGGTCGCTCCGCACGATCCGGCGGTGTCGGCGAGCCGGGTGAGACCGACCGGCCCGACGAGCGGGCGTGGGTCCTCGGCGAGCGTCCAGGCGCCGTCGACGGCGACGTAGTCGCCCCGGACGTCACCCGCCAGCAGGGACCGTACGCCGGCCAGCAGCCGGTCCACGTCACCGACCGCGGTCCCGATGCCGATGCTGGCGCGGACGGCGCCACCGCTGAGCCCTAGGCGCTTGAGGAGCGGCTGGGCGCAGAATCGGCCGTCGCGTACACCCAGGCCGTGCTCGGCCGAGAGATAGGCGGCGACCCTGCCCGGCTCGATGTCGTCGACCGTGAACGTCACGACCCCGACGGGCTCGTCGGAGTCGGGCCAGAGTCGCAGGACCTCGACCCCGTCCAGCGCGGACAGGCCGGCCTCCAGCCGCCCCCTCAGCGACGCCTCGTGGCGGTCCAGCTCGGCGGGATCGAGGCCGCCGAGAGCCGTGCAGGCAGCGGCCAGTGCGGCCGCGCCGACGACGTTGGGAGAGCCGCCCTCGTGACGCGCCGGGGCAGGCTGCCACGTCGTCTCCCCCACCTCGACGTCGTCGACCGCCCCTCCCCCGGCGAGGTAGGGAGTGCCGACGTCGAGCCAGTCGCGGCGCCCCACCAGGGCGCCGGCGCCGTAGGGCGCGTAGAGCTTGTGGCCGGAGAAGGCGACGTAGTCGGCACCGGTCGCGGCCAGCGAGAAGTGACGGTGGGCGAGCAGCTGGGCTCCATCGACGAAGACGCGGGCGCCGTGGGCGTGAGCCAAGGTGACGATCTCGGCGACCGGCAGGGCCTCGCCGGTGACGTTGGAGGCTCCGGTGATCGCGACCAGGGCGTAGCCGCCTCGGGCCAGCTCGCCGGCGAGAGCGTCGATCGTGCCGGCGAGCGTCTCGCGCCCGGCGACGGCGGTCACGCCCGCCTCGACGCGGTGCCACGGCAGCAGGTTGGCGTGGTGCTCGATGTCGAGGACGAGCACGCGGCCGGGTACGCAGCCGGCCAGCAGGTTCACCGCGTCGGTCGTGTTTCGGGTGATGACGGTGACATCGTCCTCGCGGGCACCGACGTAGGCGCCGACGGTCGCGCGCGACTCCTCGTAGAGGGCGGTCGAGACCTGGGACAGGTAGCCGGCGCCGCGGTGGACGGAGGCGTACCAGGGCAGGACCTCGGCGACCCGGTCGACCACGCTCCGCAGCGCCGGTGCCGAGGCAGCGACGTCGAGGTTCGCGTACGTCGTGGTGGCGCCGTCCAACAATGGGACCTGGGTCTTCGAGCCGACGAGCGGAAGCAGGGACATGGGGGCACCCTTCGGGGTCATGGCTTCCCAGGGCTGCCCGGCGAAGCACGCGCTTGCCCACGCCACCTCGGCGAGGGCCAGGTCGTCACCCGGAGCACCCCGCCGCGTGGGAGGGTTGCCCGCCAGCAAGCCGGGGCTTCGCGCTGGCAGTCGTGACCTTCGCCGAGGATGGTGCCGGAGAACCCAGTGCCCCCGCAAACCGACCGTCTCGCTACACGGACACAAGTCTCGCGATTCGGACGGTCAGCGCGTCAGTCGCCACCTCGTCCCGGGCGACCGCCGTCTCCCCAGCCGTCTCCGTTTCCTTCGTCACCGTCGCCGCCACCGTCGCCGCCGTCACAGGCTCCGAAGAACTCCGCGATGGGGTCGCAGTCCTCTTCGCCCTCTTCGTCACCTTCCCCCTCCGGCGGCGGAGGCGGAGCGATCAGATGGGCCTCGTGACCGGACTCGGGATCCTGGCCATCGACGTAGACAGGCTCGGGGAAGCTCTCGACGTCCTTGCCCTCCATGGCCTTCCCCATGATCGCCGCCCACGTCTCGGTGGGATAGTCGGCGCCGAAGTAGGACGGCATCCAGCCGCCGTCGAGCTTCCCCTCGCCGTTGCCGCGCGAGTAGCGAACAGCGGTGGCGACCTGCGGGGTGAACCCGGCGAACCACGATGTGCACACGTGTTGCGACTCGCCGCAGGTGGCGGTGCCGGTCTTGCCGGCCACGGGATGACCGATGGTCTGGGCCTTCTGACCCGAGCCGCTCTGCACCACACCCTGCATCGCGTAGGTCACGTCGGCGGCGACGTCCTCGGAGATCGCGTGCCGCCCGTTCTTCCTGCCGTTCCAGCTGTAGAGGACGTTGCCGGCGCGGTCGCGCACCTTCTTCACCACGTGCACATCGTGGCGGTAGCCGCCGTTGGCGATCGTGGCGTAGGCGTTGGCCAGGTTGATCGGGCTGACGTTGGCCCGGCCGAGCGCGATCCGGTCGTCGGTCTTGTGGTCGAAGTCGGTGGTGGTGCTGGGGATGCCCGGAAACTTCGGGTTCGGCTTCGCGGGTGCGAGACCGGCAGCGACCGCGGTGTCGTAGATCGCCTTGCGACCCGCCTGGGGGCCTCCCATCGACTCGGTCATGTCGATGTAGGCCGTGTTCACCGACTGCTCCATCGCCTTGAGCATGGTGATGTGCCGGCCGTAGTCCATCCCGTCGGCGATCCCGGCCTGCTCGCCCTCGTTGACGACCTCGGAGCCCGCGTAGGTCGTGAACGGCGAGTCGCCCGCCCAGGTCGACTTCAGCGAGTAGCCCTTGTCGATCGCAGCGGCGGTGGCGAAGACCTTCATCGTCGACCCGGCGTGGCCTCCGGTCGCGGCCCAGTTGTGCTGGCTGTCGAGGTAGTCCTGGCCGCCGTAGAAGCCGAGGAGCGCACCTGACCCGACGTCGACGGACGCGGTCGCCACGTGCAGTGCGTTCTTCTGCTCGGGGTCGCCCTTGACGTACGCCTTCCGGTTCTTCGGCTTCACGGTCTTGGCCGCACTCGCCGAGGCCTTCATCACCTTCGGCGAGAGCGTCGCGGTGATCCTCAGGCCACCGCTGTCGATCTTCTCCTCGGTGAACAGCGGCTTGCCCCGGGCGTCGGTGAGGCCGAGGAGCTCGGCCTTGATCATGGTGAGCGCGTGACCGCGCTGGCCGCCCAGTCGGCTCGGCACGGTCTTCTCGGGGAACTTCGGCAGCGCGCCCTTCACCTTGTCGGCGTCGGCCTGCTTCAGATAGCCGAGGTCGACCATCCCGGAGAGGACGTACTGGTAGCGACCGAGCAGCTTCTCCGCGCCCCGGAACTTCGCGCTGGCGGGGTCGAAGCCGGCCGGGTTGTTGAGGATGGCCGCCAACGCCGCCGTCTCCTGCAAGGACAGGTCCTTCGTGGGCTTGGCGAAGTAGGCCTTCGCGGCAGCCTCGATGCCGTAGGCGCCGCGGTTGAAGTAGATCGTGTTGAGGTAGTCGGTGAGGATCTGGTCCTTGCTCTTCTGCCTGGTCAGCTTCAGCGCGATGACCGCTTCCTTCAGCTTGCGCGAGTAGGACCGCTCGGAGCTGAGGTAGTAGTTCTTGACGTACTGCTGGGTGATCGTCGACGCGCCACCCGAGGTGCCCTCGGTCGTGTTCGAGAAGGCCGCGCGCAGGATGCCCTTGACATCGACGCCGCTGTTCTCGTAGAACGTACGGTCCTCGGCGGCGACAACGGCGTGCTTGACGGTCTCGGGGATCTCGTCGGCTTCCAGCTTGATCCGGTTCTGGTCGCCGTCCTGGTAGCGGCCGAGCTCGGTCTTGCCGTTGCTGTAGTAGACGAACGAGGTCTCGACCTCGAACGCCGCGTTGGGGTCCGGCACCGAGATCCGGTTGTACGCCACGATCGCCGTCACCGAACCGATCAGCGCGAGCGTCAGAAAACCGACCAGAGCCACCTTGGCCGAAAGCTTGCCCCAGCGCCGCCAGGTCGCGGATCGCGGGCTCCTCGACCCTGAGCTTCCCGATGCCGACCTCTTGGCCGCCGCCTCCCGGGCCGCTGCCAGCTTCTCGGTCGCCCAGACCTTGGCCGGCTCGGCCCTGGCGAGCCAGTCCCGAGCCGAGGACGGCTTGGGCTCCGCACGACGCGCTCCGGGACGGCTGGCCGTCGCGGCAGGCCGTTGGCCGGTCGGGATCGAAGGGGCTGGAGGGGCAGGCGGCCGCCACGACGGCGGCGGACCGATAGGACCTTTCGGAGGCTCGGGTCTCCGTTGTTCCATTGCTCCACCTGACATAGACAGCAGATTCCCTCGCGCATGGTGCGAGAGGCCCGAGACGGCGGCCGTTGATCCTACCGGGGCGGGTATGACAACGGAGGCCGACCCCGAAAGGTCGGCCTCCGCGTCAGTCGTACGCCGCGGCGTACTGCCTCAGATCCCTGGGGATCAGCGCTTCAGGTCGAAGCGGTCGTTCTCCATGACCTTGACCCACGCCTTGACGAAGTCGTTGACGAACTTCTCCTTGGCGTCGGCGCCGGCGTAGAGCTCAGCGATGGCGCGGAGCTCGGAGTTGGCACCGAAGACCAGGTCGACGCGCGAGCCGACCCAGCCGTTGGTGCTGGTGTAGGTCGACTCGTCGGCGGACGGGGTCCACTGCTGGTCGTAGTCGAGCAGGTTGACGAAGAAGTCGTTCGTCAGCGCGCCCGGGGCCTTGGTGAAGACACCGAGGTCGGAGCCGTCCCAGTTGTTGCCGATCACGCGCAGGCCGCCGGTGAGGACGGTCGCCTCCGGGGCGGAGAGGCTCAGGAGGTTGGCGCGGTCGATGAACAGGAACTCCGAGGGCAGGTTCAGGAACCCGGAGTCGTAGTTGCGGAAGCCGTCGGCGACCGGCTCGAGCCAGGCGAAGTTCTCCTCGGAGGTCTGCTCCTGGGTGGCGTCGACGCGACCGGCCGTGAACGGCACGGTCACCTCGTAGCCGGCGGCCTTCGCGGCCTGCTCGACACCCACGCCACCGGCGAGGACGAGTACGTCGGCGAAGGAGACCCCGGTCTCGGCCGCGATCTGCTCGTAGGCCGCGATGACCGGCTTGAGCTCGTCGGGCTGGTTGACCTTCCAGGAGACCTGGGGCTCGAGGCGGATCCGGCCACCGTTGGCGCCACCGCGCTTGTCCGAGCTGCGGTAGGTGGCCGCAGCCTTCCAAGCGGTGGAGACGAGCTGCTGAGCGGTCAGACCGGACTCGGCGATCGCCTTCTTGGCAGCCGCGATCGCGGCGTCGTCGGTCGCTGCCGAACCGGTCGGGAGCGGGTCCTGCCAGTCGAGGTCCTCGGCCGGGACCTCGGCGCCGGCGTAGCGGCTCTTCGGGCCCATGTCGCGGTGGGTCAGCTTGAACCACGCGCGGGCGAAGGCGTCGGCGAACAGGGCCTGGTCGTCCTTGAAGCGGCGCGAGATCTCGCCGAACTCCGGGTCCACGCGCAGGGCGAGGTCGGAGGTGAGCATGCGCGGCTCACGCTTGCCCTCACCGTGTGCCTCGGGCACCAGGTCGGCACCGCCGTTGTTCTTCGGCTTCCACTGCTTGGCGCCGGCCGGGGACTCGGTGAGCTCCCAGTCGTAGGCGTAGAGGATGTGGAAGAACTCGTTGTCCCACCGGGTCGGGTGGTAGGTCCAGGTGACCTCGAGGCCCGAGGTGACCGTGTCGGGGCCGGCACCGGTGCCGTGGCCGTTCTTCCAGCCGAGGCCCTGGTTCTCCAGCGGCGCGGCCTCCGGGTCGGGGCCGATCAGGTCGTCGGGGTGGGCGCCGTGGGTCTTGCCGAAGGTGTGGCCACCGGCGATCAGCGCGACGGTCTCCTCCGAGCTCATCCCCATCCGGCGGAAGGTCTCCTTGATGTCCACCGCGGACTTCATCGGGTCGGGCTCGCCGTTCGGGCCCTCCGGGTTGACGTAGATCAGACCCATCTGGACGGCGGCCAGCGGCGCCTGCAGGTCACGGTCGCCGGAGTAGCGCTCGTCGTCGAGCCAGACCTTCTCCGGGCCCCAGTAGACGTCGTCGTCGGCTTCCCACACGTCCTCGCGACCGCCGGAGAAGCCGAAGGTCTTCAGACCCATGGTCTCCAGCGCGACGTTGCCGACCAGCACGAACAGGTCGGCCCAGGAGAGCGACTGACCGTACTTGGCCTTGACCGGCCACAGCAGACGGCGGCCCTTGTCGAGGGAGACGTTGTCGGGCCAGGAGTTGAGCGGCGCGAAGCGCTGCTGACCGCTGCCGGCGCCACCGCGGCCGTCGTGGCTGCGGTAGGTGCCCGAGGCGTGCCACGCCAGGCGGATCATGAACGGGCCATAGTTGCCGAAGTCGGCCGGCCACCAGTCCTTGGAGTCCGTCAGGACCGCGGCGATGTCAGCCTTGACGGCGTTCAGGTCGAGGGCCTCGAAGGCCGTCTTGTAGTCGAAGTCGGGGTCGACCGGGTTGGCCGCGGGGTGATGCTTGGCCAAGATCTTCAGGTTGAGCTTGTTGGGCCACCATTCCTGGTTGGCGCTGCCGACGGTCGGGTGAACGCGGCCGGCGTTCATGACCGGGCACTTGCTCACGGACTCTTCTGACATCAGGTTCCAATCCTTCTTGTTCGGATCACTTGCTGCGCTGGGCGGCCTGGCACTGCGGACAGGTGCCCCAGTAGATGACCTCGGCCTCGTCGACGACGAAGCCGTTGTCGTCCGACGCCGTCAAGCAGGGCGTATGGCCGACGGCGCAGTCGACGTCGGCGATGTTCCCGCAGGAACGGCAGACCACGTGGTGGTGGTTGTCCCCGACCCGGGTCTCGTAACGAGCCACCGAGCCGGAGGGCTGGATGCGGCGAACGATCCCGGCCGCCGACAGGGCGGCGAGGGAGTCGTAGACAGCTTGATGAGACACGTCCGGAAGCCGTTCGCGCACCGCGCCGAGAATGGTCTCGGTGTCGGCGTGCGCGTTCTCGGCGACAGCTCCCAGAACGGCCACTCGCGGGCGAGTGACGCGCAGGGAGGCACCTCTCAGCAGCTGCTCATAGTCCGCGTTCCCCACACCCCAGAGCCTACGCGAAATCTTGAATGAGTCAAGAAACGGGAAGAGAATTTCTGGCGTCTCAACCGGTCTTCACGGGGTCCAGAGCTGGTCGGGTGGCGAAGCGGCCGGCCATCAGCGGGATCAGGACGGCGACGGCGAGCGGGATGACGAACATCGAGCGTTCGCCGAAGACCTCGGCGACAGCGGCGATCAGCGAGGCGGCGGCGAGATAGCCGGCATAGTTGGCGAGGTTGACGCGGGCGATCGCCTCCTCGGCGTTGTCCGGGGAGATGTGGGCGGCGGCGACGAACGACTGCGGCGGGACCAGCGCCAGGCTGCCACCGAGGATGGCGAATCCGACCGCCGCCACGCTCCAGTGCGGGGCGGCGACGATCAGCACGAGCGCGCCGACGCCGATGACGCCGCCGATCCGGATCACCCGCTCCGCGCCGAAGCGGGCGACGAGGCGGTCACCGGGGAGACGTACAGCCAGGAGCACCAGCTGGTACGCGGCGTAGATCGCCGGCGCGACCGCCGCCGCGGCACCCAGGCCGTCGACGACATAGATCCCGCCCCAGGCGGAGGCCGCGGAGTCGACGAACCACATCGCGAACGTCGGCACCGCGACCAGGAGGAGGGGCAGCAACGGCAGCCTGGGCCTCGGTCGTCGCGTACTGCTGGTCCGTCTCTCCGCAGCGTCCACCGCCTCCGGCGGGAGCAGGAGCCGGAACGTGGCCGCGTTGGCGACCAGGCCGATGACGGCGATCGGGACCATGTCCAGACCAAGAGGTACGCCGAGGGCGATCGTCACGGTCGCGTAGACGGCGCCGAGGACGGCCGCCGCGCTCCACATCGCATGGAAGCCGTTCATCAGCGGGCGGCCGTACGCGTCCTGGGTGGCCGTGCCCTGCATGTTCATCGAGGCGTCGACGCCGCCGAGGAAGAAGCCGTAGACGCCGTTGAGGAGCAGCAGCGTCCCCATCGTCGGCGCGAACGCCGGCGCCACCGCGGCCAGCGAGGCCCCGCCGAGCATCAGCGAGAGAGTCGCCGCGCTGCCGACCCTGGTGGCGAGATGGCCGG
Organism: Nocardioides panzhihuensis; assembly: GCF_013408335.1. NCBI lineage: Bacteria > Bacillati > Actinomycetota > Actinomycetes > Propionibacteriales > Nocardioidaceae > Nocardioides > Nocardioides panzhihuensis. The sequence continues at coordinate 3,575,909 of NZ_JACBZR010000001.1, forward strand.
CGGTGACGCTGCCGACCGCCCCGATCGCGGTGGTGACTCCGAGCACGACGAACACGTCACCGGCGCTCAGGTCGAGCTTTGTCGCGATCGACTCCAGCCTGGTGATCAGCGAGGCGAAGGTCAGGCCCTGGATCGCGAACGCGACGAAGACGGCTGCCCGGGCAAGCTGGAGTCGGGTCATCGGCGCATCCTTCGTTCGGGTTGCGCGAAGTCTGCACCTTTGAGTGTGTGGTGCGCATCTGTTTCGGGTGACTTCGCCACCCGGTGGTCGGCTTGTCGAGACCTCACCCCGCTGGTCGAGCTCGTCGAGACCTCACCCCGCTGGTCGAACTCGTCGAGACCTCACCCCGCTGGTCGAACTCGTCGAGACCTCACCCCGCTGGTCGAACTCGTCGAGACCTCACCCCGCTGGTCGAGCTTGTCGAGACCCCCTCGCCCCCGCTGGTCGAGCCGCCGGAGCCGCTAGGCGGAGGCGTGTCGAGACCAACACAGTTCCCTGCCGGAACGTCCCACCCCAAGGCCGGACAGGGCCGCCGACCCGACTTCGAGGGTCTTCTCGACCTGCCCCGGAGTCAAGGACGCCCTCCGGGCGCCGGCTCCGCCGGCCGCTTCGCGGTCCTTGACACCGGACCACGTCGAGAAAAAATTTGGCTGGCTATCGGGGCGGCGGCCCGGGTGTGGCGCAGCGCAATCTTGCTTCAGAACGGTGCTGTTGAACGGGCAGGAGGGCGGCCCTTCGAGCCACCTACCATCCACAGGTATGACGCCGTTCGCTGACCGCGAAAACATCGCTTGACCTGCACAAATAGGTGTTCACGAAGGCCGGGTCGGAGTAGAATCGGAGGCACTACGACACACCTTTGAAGGGAGGTGACAGCGATGAGCATCGACCACTGGGACACCAACCCTGGAGACCTCGTCTCGTCGGCTCTTGCTGCCATCGAAACCTCCCTCCAACAGCTCCATGCGATGGACCCGACCTACTGGCACACCAGCCAGAAGAAAGACTTCCTGGCCAAGGTGGAGAAGCTCCAAGCCCAACAAGCGGCGTTGACGCTGCGGGTCCTCGCTGCCTCCGGTGACATCGCCGCAGAGACCGGCGACAAAGACGCCTCCGCCTGGATGCGCGCCGAACTGCTCGTCGACAAAGGTGCCGCGCGATCGCAGATCAAGCTCGCCAACGCGGTGACGAAGTACGAGCTGGTCGCCGCCGGCCTCGCTGAGGGCATCGTCTCCGAGGCGAAAGCCCGGGTGATCACCAAGGCCCTGGACAAGGTCGACGCCGACCCGATCGCCACTGGTGAGGACCTGGTTCTCGCTGAGAAGCTGCTGGTCGAGTACGCCACCCAGTTCACAGCCAAGGAACTGCGGGTCGTCGGCAAACGGATCCTGCTCGAGGTCGACCCCGCCCGGTTCGAGGCAGCCGAAGCCAAAGCACTCCTCGCCGAAGAGGAACGCGCCCAGCAGAAGACCGCCCTGCGGGTCTGGGACAACCACGACGGCACCATCGGCTTCGACGGTGTCCTCCCTGTTTCGATCGGGATGCGCTTCAAACGGCTGGTCGAGGCCTACGCCCAACCCCGCAAGCAGCAGCTGGTCGACAAAGGCGCCCCGCTCCCGCCGTGGGAGCGGATGATGGGACAAGGCTTCGCCCGCCTGATCGAGACCATCGACCCGAATGTGCTGCCCCGACACGGTGGCGACGCCACGGTCGTGAATGTGGTGATCTCGCTCGAGGAGCTCCGCAAAGAGCTCGGCACCGCGACCCTCGGCTACGACGAGACCAACGGGACCACCATCACCGCTGCTGAGGCCCGGCGGATGGCGTGCAACGCCACCATCATCCCCTGGGTCCTCGGCGGCGACAGCGAAGTCCTTGACGCCGGCCGGGCCAGCAGGTTCTTCGTGCCGATCCAACGCAAAGCACTCCGGTTGCAGCAGAAGTGCTGCCAAGCCGAAGGCTGCGACATGCCACCGGAATGGTGCGACGCCCACAGAGAGGATGTCGGTGCGTCATCTCGTGTGGCGGCCTGACTCTGAGCGCTCATTGACGGCGCGAGCATGAAGCGCGCCTGTCCTGAAATGGATTGGTCGACCGTTGCACGAGGTGGCGTGCTGTCAGACCACCGGCACGCTGGGCGTGACTTGATAGGAGCCTGCTAGGAACACGCCCATCTCTGTGTTGTCCGCCCTGGCGATGCCGGTGGTCTGTCCATCCACCCGACGAGGAGAGGACGGCATCACCAGCATGACGAATCGAAGCGAGGATCGCGAGGTGATCGGCGGCGTCGATACCCACGGCGCCACTCACCACTGCGCTGCGCTCGACGCGCGAACAGGGAAGTTGCTGGGCGACAGCGAGTTCCCAGCAACTGCGAAGGGCTACGCCCAAGCCCTCAAGTGGCTGCAGCGGTACGGGAGGGTCGAAGCGGTCGGGGTCGAGGGAACCGGGTCTTACGGAGCAGGGCTCACCCGGTACCTCACCAGCCGCGACGTGGTCGTCATCGAGGTCGTCCGCGCGAACCGTCAGGCCCGGTATCTGCAGGGCAAGTCGGACCCTCTAGACGCGATCAATGCTGCGCGCGCCGTGCTGGCCGGCATGGCCACCACGGTCCCCAAGACACGCAACGGGAACGTAGAAGCGATCCGAATGATCCAAACCACCAGGCGCAGCGCCTCGAAAGCACGCAAGGCCGCGATCAACCAGATGCACGGCCTGATCTACTCCGCTCCCGAACCACTGCGCGAACAGCTGCGAGGGCTCAACCGCGCCGCACTGGTTGCCCGCTGCTTACGCCTGCGACCAACGACCTCAACCCAGTCCGGGGAGCTGACAGTCATCGCCAAGACGATGCTGCGCCGACTCGCACGGCGCGTTCAAGCTCTCGATGAAGAGATCGAGGAAGCCAACCAGCAACTCACAGAACTCGTTCAACACGCAGCGCCCGCCCTGCTCCAGGTCTTCGGCGCCGGACCTGAAGCAGCTGCGCAACTCCTGACCACCGCAGGAGAGAACCGCGACAGGATCTCAACCGAGGCCTCACTCGCACGCCTCTGCGGTGTCGCCCCGATCCCAGCCAGCAGCGGCAACACAACCCGGCATCGACTCCACCGCGGCGGCGACCGGAGAGCCAACTCCGCGATTCACATGATCATCATCAACCGGCTCCGATGGCACGAACCCACCAAGGCCTACGTCACCCGCCGCACCGCCGAAGGAAAGACCAAAAGCGAGATCATCCGATGCCTCAAGCGCGCGGCCGTCCGCGAGCTCTACCGCGCTCTCCTGACAGACCTCAACAAACCAGCCGCAGAGCACGAACCCGCCGCTTGACATGCATAGGAGCATCCATCTAGAACCCTGGGCTGCTGGCGGGAAGACGGATCTGAAGGACGGGGTATTGCTCTGTCCGCACCATCATCGTCTGGCGCACAACCCTGCCTATGTTCATGAGCGGTTGCCCGACGGCACGGTCCGGTTCGCCCGACGGTCCTAAACCGGCAAGTCGAGACCACACCGCCACGGCCATCCCGCCAAGACCCGCCTATGCGCGGGCACCTTCGCCTGCCCCGGGCCAGGGCGACCCGCTTGACCACTCGACGTGCACGGAGAGTGTGGCATAGCGTCAACGGTCCAGATCTCGTCGACGCTGGACGCCGGAGCGTGGAAGGACGCGCGCTCGCCTGCCGTCGACCAATTGCGACCGCACTCCTCGGCCCTGACTCCTGGAGCCCGCCTGCCCGTGCGGCCTGATGTTCCCCCTCGATCGGCGCGTTCTTCTCCGCGCGTCCTGATCCTTCCCCACGCGTGCAGACCTTCCCCACTCCCACGGAGGTTCCCCCACGCTCCGGAGAGTTGGGAAGCTCCGCGGTAGTGGGGGACAGTGCGGAGGAATGGGGAAACCCCGTCCTGCGGGTTGTCCACCGGTTCAGGCGGCCTTGTGATCGATTCACAAGGTCTTGCCCACTGGCGTAGGAACCGACGCCCCGGGTCCCCTCGCACCAGCAGCACACCTGCCACGACCCCCAGACCCGTGCCCACCCGAAACCGCTGCGCCAGACCCCGCCGCCGATCCGATAGCCAGCCAAATTTCTCGCCGGATCACGGTGTCAAGGATCGCCGCAGGCGACCGGCGAAGCCGGCGGCCGAAGGCCGTCCTTGACTCCGGGAACCGGCGTGAACACCATCCAATACAGGGTCGGCGGCCACCAGCCCAGGCGCCACAGCACCGCGCAGGGGTTTTCAGTCCGCCGCCGACATGTCAGCACAGCGACGGATGCCCCCACCGCGACCGCTAGCTCTGCTTGAGCAGCCCGTCGAGGATCTTCTCGCCGTTCTGGCCTTCGCCTTCACGGATGCCCTTGAACTCGTCGCGGAGCTGTTCCATCTCGCGCTTGGCGTTCTCACCCGTCTCGACGAGGTCTCGGATCTGGTCGATCTGGTCTTCCCACTCCTGGGATTGGCCGGCGTCGATGATGTTCCAGGTTTCCAGGTTCTCGCGCCAGCGGTCGAGCTTGTCGAGGCGGTTGAGGGTCTTGTTGTCCGACTTGTCGGTGGGCTTGTCGGCGGAGTTGTCGGAGTTGCCGGAGTCGTCAGAGCCGGAGGAGTTGTCGGAGCTGCGGTCGGTGTTGTCCGAGCCGTTGGCGTTGTCGGAGCTCTGGGACGGCTGGTCGGCCTCGGCAGGTGCGGGTTCGTACGCGGCCAGCCAGGAGGCGGCGAAGACGCAGGCGATCACGATCGCCACCGCACCGAGGAGGCGGCTGGTGGGGAACTTCCGGAGCGAGGCCGGGCGGGGCGCGCGTACGGGAGGCGGGGTGTCGGGGCCGCGCATGACGCCGGTGCGGGAGTTGGGCAGCGCCATCGGCTCGTCGAGCCGTCGCTGCGCCATCGCCTGGGTCGGCCGCGGCGCCTGCCCGGCGGACAGCAGGTCGGTGGCGTCGGGGTCGGCGCCGTTGAGCACGTAGCCGAGCTCGTGCGCTACCTGGTCCATCGAGGGCCGGGCGGCCGGGTTCTTGTCGAGCATCCGGTTGACCAGGCGCGCCAGCGGCGGCGGGACTGCCCGGAAGTCGGTGATCCGCGGCACCGGCTCGCTCAGGTGCATGTGCAGGATCCTGACCGGGTGCGGGGCGGAGTAGGGCACCTTCCCGGTCAGCATCTCGAAGAGCACGCAGCCCAGCGAGTAGACGTCGGCCGGCGGACCGACGGGATCACCGGAGGCCTGCTCGGGCGAGAGGTAGGACGGGCTCCCGATCACATGGCCCGTCTGGGTCAGGCCGGCGTCGACCCCGGTCATGGCGTACGCGATGCCGAAGTCGAGGACGGTCAGCCGGCCGTCAGCGTCGAACATCAGGTTCGCCGGCTTGATGTCACGGTGCACCACATCGGCCCGATGCGCGGCACCGAGGGCGCCCGCGACCTGACGGGTGTATTCGACGGCCATGTCGATCGGCAACGCGCCGCGCTGCGCGATCGGCTCGGCCAGGGTCGGCCCGGGCAGCAGCTCCATGACCAGGAAGACGTCGTTGTCGTCGCTGCCCGCGTCGAAGATCTTGACCACGTCGTCGTGGACGACGCGGGCCGTCGAGTGCGATTCCCGACGGAATCGCTCGGCCATCGTGGGGTCGTCCACGTCGCGCAGCAGCTTCACCGCGACGTCGCGGTCGAGGACCGTGTCACGCGCGCGCCAGACCTCTCCCATACCGCCGGCTCCGAGCAGAGTGAGGAGCCGGTAACGGCCGGCGATCGGGGGAAGCTGATCCATAGCGGAAATTATGCCGGGGTCACCCAGGAGCTGAAGAGCGGGATACCCTCCCAGGCTCCCCCGCGCGCCACCGCCACCACAGCGTGCGGCCGGTCGAACCTCAGATCGATCTGCCGCACCGTCGTCTCGCGGGGCGCGCCGCCTGCCCGCACCATCATTCCGGTCACCGCGGCCGCCTCGAAGCCCTCGCGGTCGTAGGAGGCGACCGCCTTCTGCACACAGGCAGCCTCCGACTCCTTCTCGACGGCAGCCATCACTCCGCGGGCGATCTCGGCCACTCCCGGTGCGGCGTCCAGATCGTGACGGTCTTCAGCACTCCACTCCGGAAGATGGCTGCGCCAGCGGTCAGCGGGAGCGCCGCCGAAGACGGTAACCTCCTCTACCGCCCAGGCGTGGCCGCCCGCGGCATCGGTCCCCGGCTCGAAGGTGCGGTTGCGCACCTCGCCCGAGTCGATCCTCCGGACGACCTCGTCGGCGGCCAGCCACACGTCGGCTGCCGATACTCCGTCGGCGGCGACCACGGAGTAGACCGAGATGCCGTCCTCGCTCGACGGGCAGGCGACCGCGACCGGGCCGGCGGCCTCGGTCTCCACGACCGCCTGGAATCCGCCCTCGAGCAGCAGCAACCCGTCTCCGTCGTCGTCGAGGGGCTCGCTCCAGCGCGGTGTCACCACCAGCGCAGAGGCGAAGACAAGAAGGGTCGAGGAGTCGATCTCCAGCGGGAACTCCGTGATCAGCCCGCGGGTGTGTTCGTCAGCCCACGCGTCGAGCCCGGCCTGCTCCGGGAGCGGGTCGAGCATGACCGGCAGAGCTTTCGTCAGCTCGACCCCCGGGCGCAGCCAGCCGGCGACCGCGGCGCCGATCGTGGGGTGCGGCGCCTCCAGCAGCGCCAGCGCTGCGGCTCGCGCGTCGGCCCGGTTCAGGCCCAGGACCTCGTCCGTCTCGGTCTCCGCGGCGGGCGCCAACGAGGCGAGGAGCAGCCACAGACCTGCGTACGAGATCACCGGGGACTCGGCGGAATCGAGAGCGGAGCGGGCGGTGGCGGCGTACGTTCGGACTGCCTCGGCGGCAGCAAGGGACAGCGGTGTCTGCGTTCCCGACTTCTCCATGCCGAAGACAGTACGGGGAGAGCCACCCCAGGGAGGCAGAAAAACGATACAGTTATGTATCGAGCGAGGAGGCGTCATGGCCAAGAAGTCGCGCACAGCAGGGCTGGACCCGGAGACCGACTATCAGGAGATCTCGAGGAGCCTGGGACTCTACGAGTTCCCCTGGGACACGACTCAGGCATTGAGCTTCGCCCTGTTCCGGACGTACGCGGTGCCCTCGATCGGCCGACTGCTGGCCGACACGCACCAGTTCACCGAGAACACCCAGAAGCGCTACGACGACACCGCGCTGCTGCTGGAGGACACGGCGATCGAGGACCTGGACAGTCCCCGCGGCCGGGCCGCGGTGCGGCGGATCAACCAGATGCACCGGATGTACGACATCTCGAACGACGACATGCGCTACGTCCTCTCCACGTTCGTGGTGATCCCGCGACGCTGGAACCAGGACTTCGGCTGGCGGCAGTCGACCCCCGACGAGCAGCTCGCGGCGCTGCGCTACTACCAGGCGCTCGGGAAGCGGATGGGGATCAAGGACATCCCGGCGACCTACGAGGAGTTCGAGCAGCTCCTCGACTCCTACGAGGCCGAGCACTTCGGGTTCGACGAAGGCGGCCGCGCCGTCGCCGACTCGACGCTCGAGCTGCTGACGACCTTCTACCCGCGCCCGCTGGCGCCGCTCATCCGGACCTTCTCGCTGTCGCTGATGGAGCCACATCTGCTCGAGGCGTTCGGCTACCCCGAGCCCGGGCGTCTCGCGCGGGCGCTATCTCGTGGGGCGCTGAAGGCGCGGGCGCGCTTCGTCGCCGTGCTGCCGCCGCGAAAGAAGCCGGCGTACGTCCGCGACATGCCCCGCATCAAGAGCTACCCGCACGGCTTCAACACCGAGGAGCTCGGCACCTTCGCGCCCGGGTGCCCGGTGCACGTGGGCACCAAGCCGTAGCCCACCCCTCCCCCGCACTTCACGAGTCCTTCACCGGGCACCGCTTCGCTGTTGTCGATAACCCCCATATCGACAGGAGCACGTCCATGCCTGCCCCCAGCAACACTCCTGATCTCCGCGGCGCCCTTCGGGGCCTCGACCGCCGCCGCTTCCTGACCGTCTCGGCCGCCGCGACTGCGCTGGCCTTCACCACCGGCCTGCCGCGTACCGGCGCCTTCGCCTCCCCCGCCGCCTCGCCATCGGCGATCACCTCCGACCCGTTCACCCTCGCGGTCGCCTCCGGAGACCCGCTGTCCGACTCGGTGCTGCTGTGGACCCGGCTCGCGCCGCTCCCGCTGGAGCCGACCGGCGGGATGCCACCCTCACGTTTCGATGTCTCCTGGGAGGTGGCCCGCGACTCGGCCTTCAGGCGCGTCGTACGCCGCGGGGTCGCCGCCGCGCACAGCGAGTTCAACCACGCCGTGCACGCCGAGGTCCGCGGCCTGGACGCGGCGACCGAGTACTTCTACCGCTTCCGGGTCGGCCAGTGGATCAGCCCGGTCGGGCGGACCCGGACCGCACCGCCGGTGGGGGCTGCGGTGTCATCGCTGACCTTCGCCCTCGCCTCGTGCCAGCGCTACGACCAGGGCTACTACACCGCGTACGGGCATCTCGCCAACGAGGACGTGGACGCGGTCTTCCACCTGGGTGACTACCTCTACGAGTACGCCGTGAACGCCTCCGCCGGCGCGCGGGCCTACAGCGAGCCGCTGCCCGCGCACCTCAACCACGAGACCGTGACGCTGGACGACTACCGGGCACGCTACGGGCTCTACAAGTCCGACCCGGACCAGATCGCCGCGCACCTGGCGCACCCGTTCATCGTCACCTGGGACGACCACGAGACCGAGAACAACTACGCCGGCGACAACCCGGAGAACTCGGTGCCGCCGGAGGAGTTCCTGGTGCGTCGTGCCGCCGCCTACCGCGCCTACTGGGAGAACCAGCCGCTGCGTCTTCCGCAGCAGCCGACCGGTCCGGACCTCAAGCTGTACCGGCGGCTGAAGTGGGGCCGGCTGGCGCAGTTCGACATCCTCGACACCCGCCAGTACCGCACCAACCAGGCCAACGGCGACGGCTGGAAGGTGCCGACGGCTGAGTCCGAGGCCGAGTCGATGACCCTTCCGGGCCTCGAGCAGGAGAGGTGGCTGACCGACGGCTGGCGTCGCTCCAAGGCGACCTGGAACATCGTCCCGCAGCAGGTCACCTTCGCCCGCCGCGACAACCCCAACGGCTCCGGCACGCGCTCGATGGACTCCTGGGACGGCTACCCGGCGTCTCGCCGACGGGTCCTCGATGGCTGGAAGGCGTCGGGGCAGTCGAACCTGATGGTGCTGACCGGCGACGTACACGTCCACTACGGGCTGAACATCCACGACGACTTCGACGACCTGTCGTCTCCGGTGATCGGGACCGAGGTCGTCACCAGCTCGATCACCTCGGGCGGCAACGGCGCCGAGCGTCCCGCCAACTGGGCCGCCTACCTGGAGCGCAACCCGCACATGAAGTTCTACAACGGCCTCCGTGGCTACACGACCGTCTCGCTGAATGCCGACGGCGCGGAGATCACCTACAAGAACGTCGCCCAGGTCAGCACTCCCGGCGCGCCGCTGACGGTGGGTGGCCGGTTCTTCACCGAGGCCGGCAAGCCGGGCCTGGTCGAGGCGTAGGAGTCCGGTACGACGGGGAGAACCGCATGGGTTACCGACTGGTAAGTCGTGTCGATCTCCCCGTCGTACCGCTGGCGGGCCCGGATCCTGGCTTAGCCTGACGTCGTGGACAACGTTGTCGGGAACGCGGTTCTGGCGATCTTCTTCGGGCTGGGGCTGGCCGTCGCGGGGTTCGTCCCGGCCGCGGCGGTCGCCTATCGCCGCAGCGGCTCGTTCCCGCTGGGCCGCATCCTGCTCCTGCTGGCGGCCGCGATCTACGCGGTGGCGCTGTGGACCTACACCCTCGTCCCGATGCCCGAAGCGGGCTCCTTCACCTGCGCGGGGACCCATGTCCACGCGTTCGGCTTCGTCGAGGACATCCTCCGCACCCGCGCCGAGATCGGCGCCCGAGCGCTGCTCACCAACGCAGTGTTCCTCCAGGTGGCCCTCAACGTCGTCCTGTTCGTACCTCTGGGGTTCTTCGTCCGTGCGATCACCGGACGCGGGATCGTGGTCGCGGGCGCACTCGGCCTTGCGACGTCCCTCCTCATCGAGACCACCCAGCTCACCGGGATCTGGGGGCTGTACTCCTGCGCCTACCGCGTCTTCGACGTTGACGATCTGCTGGTCAACACCGCCGGTGCCGTGCTCGGGTCGGCGATCTCGGTGCTGTTGGTGCGTCCGCACGCGCGACCGGCGCCACGCACGATCACCGTCGGTCGCCGCCTGGTCGGCATGGTCGCCGACCTCCTCGTCATCCTCGGCACCGGCGCTCCTCTGGCGCTGGCCTGGCGTGCCTGGCAGCTCTACGGGCTCGAGGTGCCGTTCGACGAGGTTTCGACCACCATTCAGTTCTGGCTGCTGTGGGGCCCACCGATCGTGCTGGAGGCGATTGCCGTCCTCGGCTTCGGACGTACGGTCGGTGAGTGGGTCGTCGGCCTTCGCGCCACTGCCGGGTCGGGGACGTGGTGGCGCCGGATCTTCAAGCTGCTGACCGGCGTCGGCGGACTGACCCTGCTCCTCGTCGCCGACTTCCCCGGCTCCGGCCTCGTTCTGCTCGTCTTCGTCGCCGCAACCATCGTCGCCCTCCCCCGGACCGACGAGCACCGGGGGCTCAGCAACGTCCTCGCGGGGATGCAGGTCCGGCAGGTTCGGCCGAGCTCTTCATGACCCCAGAAGCCGCGACCTGTACGCCCTGATGGAGGTCTCGGCCTCGTCGGCGGTGATGTCCCCGATGAGGACTCGAAGGGTGAGGCCGTCGGAGAGTGCGAGCAGCTCGATGGCGCGCGCACGTGCCTCGGGCTCGTCGAGCCCGTCAGCCTCCTGGATGTGGCGGGTGCACTCCGCGACGCCGACCCTCGTCGCCTCGGCCAGGATCTGGCGTACGGCGGTATGGGTCATCGCCTTGGCCACGTAGGCGTACCAGACGGTGACTCCGATGCGACCCGCGTCTGTGGCGGGGATCTGCTGGAGCAGGATGTGGAGGAGGCGGTCCTGCGGCGGACGGCCGGCGGTCGCCTCGTACTCGATGACGGCGCGCTTGACCAGCAGGTCGATACCCGCGACGACGAGAGCGTCCTTGGTGCCGAAGTAGTGCTGTACGCGACCCATCGACACCCCCGCCCGGGCGGCGACGATCCGCAGGCTGACGCCCTCGATCCCCTGCTCGGCGACGACCTGCCAGAGGCCGGCGACGATCTCGAACCTGCGCTGCTCATGGTCGACGGCTCTTGGCATGACGCCAGATTAGCAATACAGTCGCATCGCAACGGGTTTCAATGCGATCGCATCGCTATCGGGGACGGGATGACATGAGCACTGACGTCGAGAACGAGGACACCGGTACGCGCAGGAAGCGCCGGCGCTGGCCGGTCGTCCTCGTCACCACCATCGCGGTCGTCTCGACCGGCTGCCTGGCGATGGTGCTCAGCACGAGCGGGCCGGGCGTCGGCCACTTCCGCACACCCGAGGGGCGGCAGGCCTACACCGAGGCGTACGACGCCGCCTTCGCCGCGCTGCCGAAGCCGACCAGGACCCATGACGTGGAGACCACCTTCGGCACGGTCCGTGCGTACGCCTGGATCAATCCGGACCCGGTCGACGACGTCCCGGTCGTGCTGGTGCCGGGGCGGGCCAGCGGCGTACCCATGTGGGGAGAGAACCTGCGCGACTTCGTCGAGCACCGCACCGTCTACGCCTTCGACGCGATCGGCGACAGCGGGCTCTCGGAGCAGACCCTGCCGCTGCGCGACATGGACGACAACGCCCGCTGGGTGGAGGAGGCGCTGGACGGGCTCGGCCTGGACCGGATCCACCTGGTCGGCCACTCTCAGGGAGGTGGGCTCGCAGCGGCAGTCGCGGTGCGCTACCCGGACCGCCTGGCCAGCCTCACCCTGCTCGAGCCGATCATGACGTTCGGCATGCTGCCGGTGTGGGCGATCGCCTGGTCGGCGGTGGCAGCGCTCCCGTTCCTCCCCGACTCCTGGCGCGACCATGCGCTGAACCGGATCGGCGGCGTCGAGGACGACGAGGTCGACCCCGAGGATCCGATGGCCCGGATGATCGCCGCCGGCACGACCCATTTCGACTCCGGCAGCCTGCCGACACCCTCACGGCTGAGCGACGACCAGATGCGTGGGCTGACGATGCCGGTGTACGTCGCCATCGCGAGCGACAAGTCACTGGCCGGTGGCGAGGACGCGGCCGAGAAGGCCGAGCTGATCAGCACCGCGACCGTCAAGGTCTGGCCGAAGACGACCCACTCGCTGCCCATGCAGGTCGCCCCTGAGCTCGACGCCGAGCTCGAGAGGTTCTGGGCAGACGTACCTCGACCGTGAACGGCATCGCTGTTCGGCCGCGCCGCTCTACGCCCAGACGCCGCCATACTCGATGAGAACCCTGAGTCCGCCGTCGAACTGGGCCGTGTTCGTGATCGCGTTGATGAGGCGTACGACCCAGAAGACCACCAGCGTGTAGCCGATCCCGAGCGCGATCCCCGAGACGGCGGCGCTGGTTCCGGCCGCTTTCGCCCGGCTCACGCCGACATGGCCGAGGACGACCGCGAGGGCGATCGGGACGATCGAGGCGATGAGCAGAAGCCCCAGGATCAGCCAGACGACCGAGCGGTCCTCCATGTTGTAGAAGGAGTTGTAGTAGCTCTGGCTGACCTTCGGTATACCCACGATCACCCGCACCAGAGCGACGAACACCAGCGTTCCCGCTCCGAGCCCCAGCCCGGCAAGCCCGAGCCATCCGCCGCTTCGCGAACCGCCTGTGGGTGCCGGCTGGTTCGGCGCCGGCCATGCCGGTCCTGCCGCTGCCGCCTCGTTCGGCTGTGTCATCGTGCCCTAACCCAGCCGACTTGACAGCGTCGAGGCCGTGGGCACCACGCCGATATCCGACTCTTCATTCATCGGTTTCGAGGCAGGCTCCGACGAGACCGTCGTCTCGGAGGACTTGCTTTGCTCCAACGCAGCATCCAAGTTGTTGTCAACATCCTCGACCAGCGCCCGAAGTACTGAATCCGCTGACTCTCTCTTGTTCGCCGGCGGCGTGTAGATCAGGTAGATGTAGTTCTGCTCGGTTGCCACCGCAACGTGATACTTGACCTGTACGCCACCGGAGACCGTGGCTTCCTCCCGAGCTACCTGGCTTACGGGCATACCAGCCAAATCCGGCACCGTGATCGGGTCACCTACGTCCGTGGCTTTGGACGCCGCTGCCTCAAGGGACTGAATGCTCTCGTCGCCACGTTTCCTCGCCTGCACAGTCAAGATTGGCTGCGTGTCGGTGTCGTCGTAGAGAACGCAAAGCACGCCCCGACTGGATGCCTCGAACTTATCCATCTTGACGTCGTGATCATCCGCTGCCTCCTTCACGACGTCCGGACTAAACACTCCATAACGCATAGGTTCCTCCGAACTAGATGACGAGCCACCCCCACATGCCGCTGCCACAGTGGCAACGGCAACGAAGACCAGAATTTTCGCCAGCGAACTACTCACTAGGTATCTCGTCCTTGTTCGCCTTCATCCACTCGACCTGCTCTTCGTAGGTTTTGTCCACGACGTGACGCGCCTCCTTGACTGCGTCATCGAAACGGTCCTGATACTCGTGTCGGCCTGCTGTCGCCGCTTCGTAGGACCGCGCCACGCTATCGTTCTCGGTCATCATCTTCTCCCACTGGTCCTCAAGTTGGTCAGTCCGCCCCTTGAACTCCGGGATATCCGCGATGTCATCCGACTTGTAGATGTCGGGACGGAACGTCATGACCGTCTTGTTCGGATCAGACGGATCGGGCGTCTTAGTTACAAACTCAGGCGGGACATCCTCGAGCAGACCCGCTTTCAGATAGCTGTTCATCAGGTTGCGCTCGATCAGCGTTTCCGGCGACGGCGTGGTTCCGGCTCCCTGCAGGTCCCCAGCACTCGGAGTGGCGGCGACTGTGTTCTTAAGCGCATCGAGCCCCTCCGACGTAGCGGTGTCGATGGCGGTCGTAAGGAGATGTTCCTTGGCACCCCCTAGGCCAGCCTTGAAACTCTCGCTCAGGAGATCCCCAGAACCTGGCACGAACCCAGCAGCGACATCAAACGCCTTTTGTGTAAAGGCGGCCTGCGCGGCCGCTCTCTCCGAGTCCTCCATGTCGACAAGAACCGAGTATCCCAGCGCGTTGCCGAGCGCCGATCCGGTCTTGGTGGTCTGTCCCGAGATCAGGTCTCGAAGCTCAGACGCAGACTTCCCCGGGTTCTCGGCGATGATGCGATCCACCCTCTCATTACCCTCTATCGCCAAGGACGCCGTCACCATCTCGACTGGGCCCGTGTCCTCGCCTCGGCCCAGTTCGCCCAGAACGAGTTTCAACTCATTCCTCGACACGTCGATTGGGCCACCAGCACCTCCAACATTGTCGTCCGACAGGGTGTTGTAGATATCGTCGGAGTATCCCGACATGATCGTCCCGAGACTGTCATTGAACTCTGGCCAGGTATGCCACCCCTGGTTCCAGTCGACGCCGAAGGCACGATCAGGGTCCTCGCCGCTGTGCAGGGCGATATCCTTGAGCATTCTCTCAGTGAGGTGGTTGGCGAACTCCGTGTCGCCCGACTCTCGAGATCCGACTGTCGCTGCTTCGAGCGCCAACCCGAAGCCATCGCCTTCGTCACTTCCAACGCCTGCCGAGAAGTCGCGGTCGAACATAAAGTACTTGTAGCGATCGTCCTTCTCACCGTCGTCCAGAGTTCCATCTTTGAAAAACTGCTGAGCAGCTTCGGGAGAATTAGCCATGCCGCCAAGCAGATTGGCCATCCCATCGTCAGCCCGGCCCGAGGTCCACTCGTAGGCGCCTCTACCACGCGCCGCTGACTGGACGTCGGCGTCAGGGTCCAGCAGCCCAGAACTCTTCGGGCCCCATACCGGGTCACCGTCGTGGCTCTTCTCCCAGTTGTAGACGTCGTCGGCGAGGTTGTACATGAAGTCGGTTTGGAACGTCGCCCCGTCCTCGCCGCCCTTCTTGATCATCAGGGTCAGAGCAGAAGCGTTCTCGTCATCCCCATCGGTGATCGACTTGAACCACTCGCCGGCAAGCCCCTTCGGATCCGGGTGGCCCTGGGTGTAGGTCGCTAGCGCCGTTCCGCCGGCGCGGAGGAACTCGGAGTAGACCTTGCGATCTGCCTCATCGATCTTGCCGTGGCTGAACGCCTCGCCGTTCTCATGCTTGATGGCGTCAGCCCATTCGGCGGGCGAGACGTTGGTGAAGAGCTCCTTGGTGAACTCAGCGTCCTTCTTGTACGCGCCGAGAAGGGTCGTCGTGTCTCCGTTGACGCCCTTGTTCTTGACGTCATGCTCGACCCAGTCTTCGATCACACCGCGACCCGTCGCGCCCATCGCGGCGTGCAGGTCGACCCCCGCGGCCTCGGCGTTCTTGAAGGCGTTGGCGATGCCTTCGCGACCCATCTGGCTCATGATCTCGCGCTTGAGCTCGGGCTCGTCCTCGAGCTCATCCATGTAAGCGGCGTACCGCTGCATCGCAGCCTTGTCAGGCTTGTCGCCGTCCTCCTGGCCCGCGGCGAGGATCTTGCCGATCTCGGGCGGGATGGCGTCGGCGATCTCGCCGTCACCACCGTCGTACCCGCCACTTGTCGCGGTGTTGAGGACGCCCTCCAGCTCCGTCTCGGCCTCCGTCGCGTCGGCCAGCGCCTTCGAGATCGTCTGCGCGTAGGAGTCCATCGTGGCCTGATCGGGATGTCCGGTCGGCGTTCCTCGACGGTGCCCCGGAGCCGTCGACTCGGGCGGGCTGGGATCCTCGATCTCGACCTGTGTGCCACCAGGGAACTTGACCGTCCAGCCCTTGGCAACCGCACCGTCGTAGGCCGTCTTCGCGGACTCCTTCGCGCTGCGCAGCGACGACGCCGCGCTGTCGAGACCAGCAACAACAGCGGAGAGCGGGGCAACGATGTCGTTGAGGTCCTCGACCAGGCGCTTGTGCCGGTTGCGCGCCGCTTCCGAGCTGTTCGGGGTCTGCCAGGAGTCGGGCGGCTTGCCGGCATCCATCTCATCCTGCTGGTCGATGAGCGTCTTGCGCACGCTGTTGAGCTTGTCGGCAGCGCCGCTGAGGCCGTCAGGCTTCCAGCTCTGCAGCTTCTCGTAGGTGACAGTCATCGGGGCCCCACCTGCTGGTTGATCTTGTTCCCGGTCCGCTCGCTCGTCTCATCGGAGGCGACGATGTGGTCAGCAGCGTTGTTGGTGAGCTCGTGGTGGCTGTTCGCCGACTTGACCCAGCTGTCGAGGTTGGTCTTCAGCTCGGTCTTGAGCTTGTTAGCCGCGCCGACACACGTGCTGCCCGGAAGGGCGGAGGTGATCGCACTGATCGAGTCGGAAAAGTCGATCCCTTTGACATTGTTCGCTGCTGCTTGGATCTTCTGCGCAGACTTCCTGACGTCTGCCTCGATCATCTGCACATTCATGCGCGGCCCCCAAGACCTTTGGCGATGGTTACAACCACCTCATACCCCGTTGCAGGGGTTCTAAACGTAAAAGTTTCAGACGGTTCAGCGCTGGTCAAGGGTCATCACGGCGTGACGCACCGCGGCCTCGCGACCTTCCTGAACTGCATCGTAGCCATCCATCTCGGCCACCAGCTGGCCAAACGACTTGCTTTTCGATCACTACTCAGCGCTACTATGTACTGGTAGTCAGCAACACTGAGTAGTGGAGGAGGTGCCCGATGGGCAAGCAGATGACCGAGATGCTCAAGGGGACGCTCGAGGGGATCGTGCTGGCGTTCCTGACCGGCAACCCGGCGTACGGGTATGAGATCACCGCCTGGCTGCGGAGCCAGGGATTCACCGACATCGCCGAGGGCACAGTCTACGCGCTGCTGGTCCGGATCGAGAAGAACGGACTGGTGGACGTCGAGAAGCGACCGTCCGAGAAGGGACCGCCGCGCAAGGTCTACTCGCTCAACGCAGATGGCGAGAAGTACCTCGAAGAGTTCTGGACCACCTGGGGGTTCCTGGCCGAACGGCTCGAGAACCTCCGTACCGAAGGGAAGTAAGACATGTCCATCCGATCGATGATCGAGTCCGTCGTCGGCGAGCTCGAGCTCAAGAAGCGCTGGCGGCAGCTCAAGGCCCGCAAGAAGCAGCTTCCCGAGAGCCACCGCAAGGCGCACGACGCGGTCGAGCGCTATCTGATGTACTCCGCCGGCATCGCCGACGGCGCGATCCTGACAGCGATGGCCGAGGACCTCCTCGACCTCTTCGAGCAGGGTGCCGCCGACGGCACCCCGGTCAGCGCGATCGTCGGCGACGACCCGGTGGAGTTCGCCGAGGAGTTCGCCAGGAACTACTCCGAGGGCGCCTGGATCAAGAAGGAGCGCGCCCGGCTCGAGGACGCCATCAACTCGATCACCGACGGTGATCTCGACAAGCTCGATCACCGGAAGGACGAGTCATGAGCGCGACAGCTGCCATCTCCGTACGGGGATTAGAGAAGTCCTACAAAGAGAACCAGGTGTTGAAGGGAGTCGACTTCGAGGTCGCGCAGGGCACGATCTTCGCGCTGCTCGGCTCCAACGGAGCCGGAAAGACAACGGTCGTACGCATCCTCTCGACGCTCCTGAAACCTGATGCCGGCACGGCGCTGGTCGAGGGTGCCTCGGTCGTCGACGAGGCGCAGCAGGTGCGGGAGGCGATCTCGCTGACCGGCCAGTTCGCGGCGGTCGACGAGATCCTGACCGGGCGGGAGAACCTGATCCTGGTCGCGAAGCTGCGCCACCTCCCCTCCCCCGGTGATGTGGCCGACGGGCTGCTGAAGCGCTTCGACCTGGTCGAGGCGGGCGCCCGGAAGGTCGCGACCTACTCCGGCGGCATGCGGAGGCGGCTGGACATCGCCATGTCACTGATCGGCTCGCCGTCGGTGATCTTCCTCGACGAGCCGACCACCGGGCTGGACCCGGAGGCACGCATCGAGGTGTGGCGGGTCGTTCGCGAGCTGACCGCGCAGGGCACGACCGTGCTGCTCACCACGCAGTATCTGGAAGAGGCCGAGCAGCTCGCCGACCGGATCGCCATCCTGCACGGCGGGACGATCATCGCCAACGGCACCCTCGCCGAGCTCAAGGCGATGCTGCCACCGGCGAAGGTCGAGTACGTCGAGAAGCAGCCGTCGCTGGAAGAAATATTTCTTTCACTCACCGGCTCCACCAGCCAAGGAGACTCTACCCAAGGAGAACGGGCATGAACACGTACGCATTTGCCGATGCCGGCACCCTGCTGGGACGCTCGCTGCGGCACATCACTCGCAGTCCGGACACGATCATCACCACTGCGCTCACCCCGATCGCGATGATGCTGCTCTTCGTCTACGTGCTCGGTGGGGCGATCCGGACCGGCACGGACAACTACGTCAACTACGTGCTCCCGGGGATCATGGTCATGGCGATCGCCTCGGGGATCGCGTACACCGCGCTTCGGCTCTTCACCGACATGAAGAGCGGGATCTTCGAGCGGTTCCAGTCGATGCCGATCGCCCGCTCGGCGGTGCTGTGGGCGCACGTCGGCACCTCGATGGTCGCCAACATGCTCACCTTGGTGATCATCGTCGGCGTCGCGTTCGTGATGGGGTTCCGCACCTCGGCCGGGCTGGGTGCCTGGCTCGCGGTCGCCGGGATCCTGGCGCTGCTCACCCTGGCCCTCACGTGGCTCGCGATCATCCCCGGGCTCGCGGCACAGACCATGGAGGGAGCCACCGGGTTCTCCTACCCGCTGATCTTCCTGCCGTTCATCAGCTCGGCGTTCGCGCCGACGGACACGATGCCCGGTCCGGTGCGCGCCTTCGCCGAGAACCAGCCGGTCACCTCGATCGTCAACACCATCCAGGCGCTGTGGGCCGGCGAGCCGGTTGGCGACGAGATCTGGGTGGCGCTGGCCTGGTGCGTGGGCATCCTGGTGGTCTCGTACTTCGCCGCCATGGCCGTCTACCGCCGCAAGATCAGTTGACCGAATCGAGCACGGTGAAGAGCCGATCTACCCCTTCCGGTGGTAGGTCGGCTGCTCGCCGTTCTCGACACCGCTCCTGAGGTTGCCCCGGTAGAAGCCCGTCCGCAGCTCGTAGGTGTACTCGGTGAGCTCGGGCATGCCGACGCCGGCGGCGTACTCGAGCTCGGCGTCCACGTCGTAGGGAACCCGGACCCACTGGATGCCGAACGGAGCCTCCTGCTCGCTGTCCAGCACACCCTCGAGGATCACGTAGACCGGGGTCGGGTCGCTCATGCAGTTGCCGACGCTGCCGGTGTTGAAGACGGTGCGCCGGTCCCGGTCGGTCTCGTAGTAGGGGTCGTGAGTGTCGGCGTAGCCGACGATGTCCGGCTCGGGCACGTCCAGGCCGGTCGCCTCGGTGTTCCGGAACAGCCCCAGGAACTCCTGCTCGTCATGGTCGAACCTGACCCGCCGGTGGACGGTCTCCTCCGATGCGTGGAAGAGCCTGATCCGGCGGCCGCTGAGGATGAAGTCGTGGCAGAACGGGAGCGTACGCAGCCACTCGGCCTGCTCCCACGCCTGCAACCGCCACCACATCAGCCCGACCGACTCGCGACCGAAGTCGGGCTGCGGGGCCAGCAGGAAGTCCTCCCAGTTGCCGAGGATGTTGACCTCGCACCGCTCCCGGCAGAGCTCGGCGACCTCGCGTCCTCGCGGTCCCTTGCCGACGTAGTCGCCGAGATTGAAGATCCTGGTGATCCCGCGCGCCTCGATGTCGGCGAGGACTGCTTCAAGGGCGGTGAGATTGCCGTGTACGTCCGAGATCAGCGCGATCCGCTCTGGGGTCATGGGCCGCAGGCTATGCGATGGCTGGGAGACTGGCCCGATGAGGATTCTGGTGACCGGTGGGGTGCGGTCGGGGAAGTCGCGGCACGCCGAGTCGCTGCTCGCGGCGACGCCGTCGGTGGCGTACGTCGCGCCGGGGCCGACGCTCGAGGAGGAGCCGGACCCGGACTGGGCTGCCCGGCTGGCCTCGCATCGGGCCAGGCGGCCGGCCCGGTGGCGTACGGTCGAGTCGCGGGATCTCGCTGGGGCTCTGACCAAGGGGCTGGCCGCGGGCGACGCCGTGATCGTCGACTGCCTGGGCACCTGGCTCACCGCCGTCATGGACGCCCGCGAGCTGTGGGAGTCCACCTCGGAGGAGGCGACCGCGGTCGTCTCCGCGCTGGTCGATGACGCGGCAGCGGTGCTCGAGCAGCAGCGCGGCGATGTGGTCCTGGTGACCAACGAGGTCGGTCTCGGGGTCGTGCCGGCCCATCGCTCGGGCCGCCTCTTCCGCGACCTGCTCGGGCTGGTCAACCAGCGGCTGGCAGCGGCCTGCGACGAGGTGCATCTCGTCATCGCCGGGCGAGTCCTGAAGCTCTAGCTGCCCCGCTGGTCGAGCCGCGAGGCCGCCTACGGCCGAGCGTGTCGAGACCAACACAGTCCCATCGAGCGCGGAGGTCACCGTGTTGGTCTCGACACGGATTCGCTCGTTCCTCACGAATCCGGCTCGACCAGCAGGGGTCAGGCCAAGGTGACGAGCAGCGCTGCCAGCGCCGCCTCGACGGCTGCGCCGAAGACGTCGCCGGTCACTCCCCCGAACCGCCGGATCGCCCGGAGGATGATCGCGCCGACGACGGCTGCGGCAACGGCGACCGCAAGGGCGCCTCGCCACCACGGCAGGCCCGCCCAGGCGCCGGCGCCGGCGAGCGCGGCGGCGACGACGGTCCAGACGAGAACCGTGACGAGGGGCGGCACGGTCTGGGTGAACGTACGCCCCAGACCGTCCTCACGCGCCGGCCTGATGCCGCGGGTGCAGCACATCGCCAGCGCCGCGCGCGAGGCACAGACGGCGACGAGGACGAGGACGGCCAGGCGTACGCCGCCCTCCCCCGCCAGCACCGAGGCCAGCCCCGCCACCTGGAGACCGAGGACGAGGACGATCGCGGTGACGCCGGCAGGGCCGGAGGTGCCGGTCTTCATGACCTCCAGCGAACGCTCGCGGTCGTAGGAGGCGGCCATCCCGTCGACCGTGTCGGCGAGACCGTCGAGGTGGAGCGCCCGGTTGCCGACGACCACGACGCCGATCGCGAGCAGGGCGGTGACCAGGTGCGGCAGCCCGGCGAGCTGCCCCAGGAGTGCGATAGCGGCCGCACCTAGCGCGAGCGGCAGCGAGGCCAGCGGCGCCAGCACCATCGCTACCCCGGCCCGGCGACGGTCGACGTGCTCAGGAGGCGGCACGGGCATCGCGGTCAGCGTGCCGACCGCGAGACGCCAGGCGTCCCGCACGAGCATCAGGCAGGCTCTCCCGGAGCGAGCTCGGAGAGCAGGGCGACGTCGCGCAGCAGTGCGACGGCACTGCGGACGACCGGCACCGCGGCGACCGCACCGGAGCCCTCGCCGAGCCGCAGGTCGAGGTCGAGCAGCGGCTCCAGGCCGAGCTTCTCCAAGGCTAGCGACTGGGCCGGCTCGGTGGAGCGGTGACCGGCGGCGTACCACTTCGCGGCGCCAGGCTCGATCCGGTCGGCGGTGAGCGCGCACGCGACGCTCATCAGACCGTCGAGGAGGACGGGGACGCCGTTGCGGGCGGCCTCGAGGAGGTAGCCGGTCGTCGCGGCGAGGTCGGCGCTGCCGAGCGCGGCGAGGGTCTCGATCGGGTCGTCGGCGCGTTCACCGGCACGCGCGAGGGCGGTGGTGATGACGTCGGTCTTGGTCCGCATCGCGTCTTCGCCGATGCCCGTCCCGCGACCGGTGACCTCGCTCGCGGGCAGCCCGAGCCCGGCGGCCACCATCGCCGCCGCAGGGGTGGTGTTGCCGATGCCCATGTCACCACTGATCAGCAGCTGTGCTCCGGCGGCGATCTCCTCGCGGGCCACGGCGGCGCCGGCCGCCAGCGCTCGCGCGGTCTCCTCGGCGGTCAAAGCGTCCTCGAGGTGGATCGCGCCGCTCGCCCGCCGGATCTTGTGGCGGGTCAGCGCCTCCCGGGTCGCCGCGTCGAGATCCTCGAACTCCTCGTCGACACCGAGGTCGAGCACCCGGACCTGCACGCCGTGCGCCTTCGCGAGCGCGCTGACCCCGGCACGTCCGCTCAGGAACGTACGCACCATCGCGCCCGTGATCGCCGGCGGGAACGCCGAGACCCCGTGCTGCGCGACGCCGTGGTCCCCGGCGAAGATCACCAGCCGGACGTTCTCGACCGGCCGCGGCGGCACCTCGCCCTGGCATGCCGTCATCCAGACCGCCAGCTCGCCGAGGCGGCCCAGGGCACCCGGCGGCGTGGCCAGCGCGCCCAGCCGCTCGGTGGCTGCGCGGCGTACGTCTTCGTTCGGCGTCTGGATCGTCACCCGCGCAAGGTACCCCACGGCGTCGGGACCGGTCCCCGCTGGTTGAGCCGCGAGCGCAAGCGAGCGTGTCGAAACCAACACAGTTGCTGTCGCGCTCGAATCGACTGTGTTGGTCTCGACACGCCTCCGCCTAGCGGCTCCGGCGGCTCGACCAGCGGGTCAGGCGCTCGACCGACGGGCGGCTACGGGAGGGCGCGGGAGGCGCCCTGGGCGGCGACCTTCAGGGCGGAGACGAGGCGGAGGCGGTTGCGCCGCAGGTCGGAGACGACGATGCCGAGGGAGCCGACGACGACGCCGGACGAGGTCCTGATCGGGACGGCGACCGAGCAGGCGCCTAGGGTCATCTCCTCGGCGGTGGTCGCGTACCCCTCGGTGATCACCCGGTCGAGCTGGCGGCGCAGCAGGCCGGGTGTGGTGATGGTGTGGCGGGTGAACGGCTTCAGCGGCCCGGACAGCACTCGGCTGCGTACGTCCTCGGGGGCATGGGCCAGCAGCACCTTGCCGACGCCGGTGGAGTACATCGGCAGGCGAGAGCCGACGGAGGAGACGATGGGTACGTTGCGGGTGCCGCGCAGCGTCTCGAGGTAGAGGACGTGGTCGTCCTCGCGGACGGCGAGATGGACCGTCTCCAGCGTGGCGCCGTAGAGGTCGTGGAGGAACGGGGCCGCGACCGAGCGGAGGTCGGTGGCGACCGGGGCGAGCAGGCCGGCGTCCCACAGGCGTCGGCCGACGGCGTACGTCCCGTCCTCATCGCGCAACAGGGCACCCCACTCGACCAGCTCGGCGACCAGCCGGTGGGCGGTCGGGAGGGAGAGGTCCGCCCGGGCGGCGAGCTCGCTCAGGGTGAGCCGGCGGTGGTCGGGGTCGAAGGCGCCGATGAGGCCGAGGACCCGGGACGCGACCGTGCGGCCTGCGCTGCCGCCAGCCATTCGACCGCCCACTTTCGCTCACCGGAAGTCCGTGCTTTCATCGTACGCTCCCGCCACCTAGCGTTCGGGATGTGACAGCGCCCACCAAGAAACAGCCAGTCGAGACCCAGGCGGACCTCTCGGCCGAGATCGCCGAGCTCGAGAAGCTCAGCATCGAGGCGGACGCAGCGGGTCAAGCCCGGGGAGACGAACCCAGCCGTCAGCCTCTGCTGGACTACCCGCCCTACCGCTCCAGCATCCTGCGCCACCCGACGAAGGACCCGCGCCACGCGGACCCGGAGACCATCGAGCTGTGGTCGCCGTGCTTCGGGCACTCCGACGTCGACCCGCTCGAGGCCGACCTGACCATCGCCGGCAGCAACGAGCCGATCGGCGAGCGGATCACGGTCAGCGGGCGGGTGCTCGACGGCGAGGGGCGTCCCGTGCGCAACCAGCTCGTCGAGATCTGGCAGGCCAACTCCGCCGGCCGCTACATCCACAAGCACGAGCAGCACCCGGCACCGCTCGACCCCAACTTCACCGGCGTCGGCCGTTGCCTCACCGACGACGAGGGACGCTACCGCTTCCAGACGATCAAGCCCGGACCGTACCCGTGGGGCAACCACATCAACGCCTGGCGTCCGGCGCACATCCACTTCTCGCTCTTCGGGCGGGCGTTCACGCAGCGACTGATCACGCAGATGTACTTCCCCAGCGACCCGCTCTTCGCGCTCGACCCGATCTACCAGTCGATCACCTCGCAGCAGGCGCGAGACGCGCTGGTGGCGACGTACGACCATGACCTCTCCACCCCGGGATACTCGATGGGCTACAGCTGGGACATCGTCCTGACCGGCCCGAGCCGCACCTGGACCGAGCCCGAGGAGGGCGACCTGTGAGCACCCCTAGGATTCCCACCCCCGGGCAGACGATCGGCCCGTTCTTCGGCTACGCGCTCCCCTACGAGGGCGACGCGGACCTGGTCCCGCCCGGCAGCCCGGGCTCGATCCGGCTGCACGGCTGGGTCTACGACGGCGCCGGGAACCCGATCCCCGACGCCCTGATCGAGATCTGGCAGACCGACGCCGAGGGCAACGTCCCCCAGGCCGAGGGCTCGCTGCTCCGTGACGGCTGGACCTTCACCGGCTGGGGCCGCGCCGCCGCCGACCTGAACGGCCACTACACGTTCTCGACGGTGCTGCCCGGTCCCTCCGAGGAGGGCAAGGCGCCGTTCATCGGCGTCACCGTCTTCGCCCGTGGTCTGCTCGACAAGCTGCACACCCGGATCTACCTGCCCGAGCACCCCGCCAACACCGGTGACGCCCTGCTGGTGTCGCTGTCCGAGGACGAGCGTGCGACGCTGGTGGCCACTGCGGACGCAACCGGCTTGCGATTCGACATCCACCTCCAGGGCGACCGCGAGACCACTTTTCTTACCTACGGTTGAGGAGTCGAATGTCGCTGCTGTGGCCAGGCGAGGAGCGCGCCGGGGATCTCTTCTCCGAGGCGGCCTACCTCGCTGCGATGGTGCGGGTCGAGGAGGCCTGGCTGGCCGCGATCGCCTCTGCGGGGATAGCCCCGGGAGAAGCGCGTACGCCGCTGGCCGGCCTCGTCTCTGAAGATGACGTCCAGGAGCTGTCTGAGGGTGCCGAGGCCGGGGGCAACCCGGTCATCGGCCTCGTGAAGCTCCTGCGCGGCCGCCTCGAGGGCGAGTCCGCGCGGTGGCTCCACAAGGGGCTGACCAGCCAGGACGTGGTGGACACCGCGATCGTGCTCTGCCTGGCCGATGTGCTCGACCGGGTCGAGGACGAGCTCGCGGCGCAAGCCGCCTCCCTGGTCGGCCTCGCCCGGGAGCACCGCGCCACCGTGATGGCCGGCCGCACCCTGACCCAGCACGCGGTGCCGATCACCTTCGGGCTCAAGGCGGCGACCTGGCTCTCCGGGCTGACCGACGCCGCCGAGGCTCTCCGACGCGCGCGGACGTCGTTGCCCGCCCAGATCGGTGGTGCCGCCGGGACGCTGGCGGCAGTCGTCGGGCTGGCCCGGCTCCGTGGTCTCGACGACCCCGTGGCCGCCGCCGAGACCGCTGCCGCCACCACGGCGACCACCCTCGGGCTGACCCCGCGGGCCCCGTGGCACACCAACCGCGCACCGTTGACCGCGGCCGCCGACGCGCTGGTCACCGCCGCCGGCGCCTGGGGCCGGATCGCCGGCGACATCACCCTGCTCACCCGTCCGGAGATCGGCGAGCTCACCGAGCCGGCCGGCGAAGGACGCGGCGGCTCCTCGACGATGCCGCACAAGTCCAACCCGGTGCTCTCGGTCCTCGTCCGCCGCCACGCGCTCGCCGCTCCCCCACTGGCTGCGACGCTCCACACCGCCGCGGCGAGCTATGTCGACGAGCGCCCCGACGGCGCCTGGCACGTCGAGTGGGAGACCCTGGCGACCCTCGCGCGCCGCAGCGTCGTCGCCGCCTCGCAGACCACCGAGCTCCTCGGCGGGCTGCGCGTCGACGCCGCCCGGATGCGTGCCACCGCCGAGGCCGCGGGTGCGGACCTGCTGGCCGAGCAGCGGTCGCTGACCGGGTTCGTGGGTGGCGGCGTACTCACCGGGTCGGAGGCTGCTGCCCGGCTAGAGGACTACCTCGGCGCCACTGACACTCTTATCGACGCCACCGTCGCCCGTGCCCACGAAACCTGGAAGGACCTGAAATGACGCCGAGGATCACCGCTGTCGAGCTGGCCGGCGACCCGAGCAAGCCGATCCTGGTCGTCGGCCCGTCCCTGGGCACCTCGGTGACCGCGCTCTGGTCGGCCACCGCCGAGCTGCTGGGGGACAGCTTCCACGTCATCGGGTGGGAGCTCCCGGGGCACGGCCACGGCTCGCCGACCACCGACGCGTTCTCGATGGCTGACCTCGCGGCCGGCGTCCTGGCCAGCGTCGACACGGTCCTCGCCGACCGCGGCGAGCGCCACGGCACGTTCGCCTACGCCGGCGACTCGGTCGGCGGGGCCGTCGGCCTCCAGCTGCTGCTCGACGCGCCCACCCGGGTGAGTGCCGCGGTGCTCACCAACACCGGCGCCAAGATCGGCGAGCCCGAGGGCTGGAACGACCGCGCCGAGACCGTACGCTCCGCCGGCACCGCGTCCCAGATCGCCGGCTCCACCCAGCGCTGGTTCGCCTCCGGCTTCCTCGAGCGGGAGCCGGCCCGCGGCGGCGCCCTGCTCCACTCGCTGCGCGACGCCGATGCGGAGAGCTATGCGCTGGTCTGTGGGGCGCTGGCGGCGTACGACGTCCGCGGGCGGCTCGCCGAGATCGCCGCACCGGTCCTGACGGTCGCGGGAGTCGAGGACGCCCCGACTCCGCCGGCCTCGCTCGAGGAGATCGCGGTCGGGGTGCGGAACGGTCGACTCGTCTCGCTCGACGGCGTCGGTCACCTCGCGCCCGCGGAGGCACCGAACACCGTCGCCACCCTGATCACGTCCCACGTGACCGCGGCGGACCCGGCCTATGCGGCAGGGATGAACGTACGCCGCCAGGTGCTCGGCGACCCGCACGTCGACCGGGCCACCGCCGCGATCACCGACGTCACCCGCGACTACCAGGACCTCATCACCCGCTACGCCTGGGGCACGATCTGGACCCGCCCCGGCCTGGCCCGTCGCGACCGCTCGATCGCCGTGCTCACCGCTCTGGTCGCCGGACGGCACTTCGAGGAGCTCGAGTTCCACCTGCGCGCCGCGCTCACCAACGGGCTGACCCGCGAGGAGATCATCGAGGTGCTCCTGCAGACCTCGGTCTACGTCGGCGTACCCGCCGCCAACAGCGCCTTCGCCGTCGCCAACCGGGTCCTGAACGACTGATCCATCCGTCGGCCCAGCCGTCGTCGCCTCTCCGTCGGTCGAGCCGTCGTCGTGAGGAACGAACGACGACGTGTCGAGACCAACACGGTCCCATCGGCGCTCGAGTCGACCGTGTTGGTCTCGACACGCTCGCTGGCGCTCGCGGCTCGACCGACGGGGCACCTCGCCCGACGCTCATGGCTCGACCGACGGGGCACACTCGCCCAACGCTCATGGCCCGACGGACGGGACGCACCCGTCTGGCGCTCGCGGCTCGACCTGCGAGCACACCTCGCTGGCGCTCGCGGCCGACCAGCGAGAGCATGTCTCACATGACGCAAACTGCGACCGTCGTCGGCGCCGGACCCAACGGCCTGGCGGCCGCGATCGTGCTCGCCCGGCGCGGCGTGAAGGTCGTCGTGCTGGAGGCTGCGGAGACGGTCGGCGGCGGCACTCGCACGGCCGAGCTGACCGCGCCCGGGCTGCGTCACGACATCTGCTCGGCGATCCATCCGCTCGGGGTGGCGTCGCCGTTCCTGCGTGAGCTCGAGCTGGAGAAGTACGGCCTGGCCTGGCGTTATCCCGAGATCGAGCTCGCCCATCCCCTCGACGGGGACCAGGCCGCGCTGCTGCACCGCTCCATCGAGGAGACCGCCGCCGGTCTGGGGGCCGACGGCCGGCGCTGGGAGCAGGTGTTCGGCCCGGTCGTACGAGACTTCGACTCGATCGCCGACCACGTCCTCGGTCCGATACTGCGTCTTCCCCGCCACCCGTTCCGCATGGCCGCCTTCGGGGTGCGGGCAGCGCCGCCGGCCACCGTGCTCGCCCGGGCCTTTCGTGAGGAGCGTGCGAAGGCGCTCTTCGCCGGCTGCGCCGCGCACGCTTTCCAGCCGCTGCACCGCCCGGGCACGGCCGCGGTGGGCACCATGCTCCTGGTCAGCGGACATCGCTACGGCTGGCCGGTCGCCGAGGGCGGTTCGCACGCCATCACCCTCGCCATGGCGCAGCTTCTCGAGGAGCTCGGCGGCACGATCGTCACCGGCACCACGGTCCGCGCCCTCGCCGACCTGCCCGAGTCCGATGTCACCTTGTTCGACACCAGCCCCGAAGCCCTCGCCGACATCGCCGGCGCCGCTCTCCCCCCGCGGTCACGCCGGGCGATGCGGAGATGGAAGTACGGCCCCGCGGCGTACAAGCTCGATCTGGCCGTCCGCGGCCCGATCCCGTGGCGCGACCCGGAGATCGCCCGCGCGGGGACGGTCCATCTCGGTGGGACCATCGCCGAGGTGGCGGACAGCGAGCGGGAGATCGCAGCCGGCCGGATGCCGGAGCGGCCGTTCGTGCTGCTGGGCCAGCAGTACGTCGCCGACCCGTCCCGCTCGGCCGGCGACCTGAACCCCGTCTGGGCCTACGCCCAGGTGCCGCACGCCTACGAGGGCGACGCGACCGATGCCGTGCTCGCCCAGATCGAGCGCTTCGCTCCTGGCTTCCGGTCCCAGATCGTCGACACCCACGTCACCACGCCGGCCGACTATGCGGCGTACAACCTCAACTACGTCGGCGGCGACATCGGCACCGGCGCCAACACCCTGCGCCAGCTCATCATCCGTCCCACGCTCGCCACCTACGACACCGGCATCCCCGGGATGTTCCTCTGCTCCGCGGCCACCCCGCCGAGTGCCGGCGTCCACGGCATGTGCGGTTACCACGCCGCTCACCGCGCTCTGCGCCACCTGAGCGAGGCATAGGCGCCGGGGGAATCACACCCGCCTAGTGGTCGGCCCACCAGCCGGACCATCTCGCCTCGAGCTGCCCGAAGTCGGTGTCGTCGAGGCCGTACGTGCTGAGGATGGCCATCGACGTACCGGCCGGGTCGGCATCCGACGGCGCCGTGCCGGCGATCACCAGCAGGCCCTCGCCCCAGGCGTCGACCGTCAAGCCCAGCTGGTTCGCCGAACGGAACCACACCTCGCCGGCCACGTCCTCGCCGGCGATCGTCGCCGCATAGCGGCTGCCCACCGGCTGGCCGGCGACCGCGTCGAGGCCGAGCCGTTCGATGACGGTGCCCGAGTAGGTGCCACGGTCGGCGAAGAACAGCGTTCGGCGTCTCATCCCGGGCCGGCGCTCGAGCGCGAACCGGAGCTGATGCAGGAACGACCTCCAGCCCTCGGTGACGTCGTCGTAGTAGGCGTCCCAGTCCGGGTTGCCGGACAGTGGCGCGCGAGTGAGGGTGATCCGGACGCCGTCACCCTCCGGCCGGATCTCGAACCTGTCGCCGCCGTTGGCGACCAGGGTGCGCCGGTCAGCCTCCTCGACGACGTCGGTGAAGTAGATCGAGTCGATCTCGGTCTCGAGCTCGGCGGTCTCCCAGCCGTGCCACTGCCGGATGGTGGCCGGGTCCCGCAGCGCCTGCCACGCGGCATCGGCAGAGGCCGCCGCTGTGACCACGATCCGCGGCGTCTCGCCGCGCTGGATGTCATTCATTGCTCTGCTCCTGTTCGGTTGGGTCTGTCGCCGCAGCCGGGGCGGGATGCCCCCCGATGATCACGCGGTAGTGGCGACCGGTCGGACTGTCGAAGCCCTCGGCCGTACGTCGAAGCGCTTCGCTCAGCTCCTCGGTGAATCTGTGCACGTCGGCGGCGTCAGCGAAGCGCACCGCCGCCTCGATCGTGAACGTGAGCAGCCGCTTCCCCTGCTCGTCCGCCTTGACCTGCATGCGGGCCACATCCCGCACCGTGGCGGCGGCCACCCCGACGAGGTGCCCGGCAGCGAACTGGTCCTGGATCCGCCCCGCGTTCTCGGCGGACTCGGACCCGCGGCCCATCACCGACGGGTCGACCACGAACGCACCCGGCTTCGCGCGGAGGATCCGCTCGACGAATCCCCGGCGCTGCCGCTCCTCGACCAGCTCCACCAGCCCCGCCGACTCGAGTGCCCGCAGGTGGTAGTTGACCCGCTGGCGAGAAAGATCGAGCGCCGCGGCGAGCTGGCTGGCCGACGTGGGCTCGCGCAGGTGACCGAGCAGCTGCCGACGAAGAGGCGACAGCGCCGCGGCCACCCGGTCCGGCTCATCGACATAGACGATGTTGTTGCTCACGAGACCAGGATGCAATTGACAAACTAATTTGTCAATTGGGTCGATCGTCCCAGAACCCAGGTGCCCGCGGCGTACGTCCCCACTAATGTCTCGCTCATGCCACAGGCCCATCTGCGCACCGAGCGCCTCGAGCTGGTCCCGCTGAGCGAGGAGCACCTGCCGTTCCTCGTCGAGCTCAACTCCGATCCGGTGGTGCTCCGCTATCTGTTCACCCGCGCGCTGACGCCGGAGGAGACCGAGGAGCGGATGCACCGGTGGATCCGGGCGGCGAAGGAGACCGACGGGCAGGGCAAGTGGATCGCGTACGCCGCCGGGGAGCCGGTCGGGCTCTACATGCTCGAGCCACCCGACGACCCGCCGCGCACCGATGCCGCCGAGCTCGGCTATCGGCTCCCGCAGCGCCACTGGCGCAAGGGCTACGCGAAGGAAGGCTCGCTCGAGCTGCTCCGACACGGGTTGGAGGACCTCGGCGTCGACCGGGTGATCGCGCAGACGATGGCCGTCAACGAGGCCTCGCGCGCGACGATGGTCGCGGTCGGGATGAGCTTCGCACGCAGCTTCCACCAGGACTTCGACGAGCCGCTCGCCGGGCACACCGAGGGCGAGGTCGAGTACGAGATCACCCGCGCGCAGTGGCTCGCGAGCCGGCCGGGGTAGGCTGCGACCACGCTCGTGGTGCAGGAACCCGGTGAGAGTCCGGGGCGGTTCCGCCACTGTGTTGTCCGTGTTGGAGCACGGACACAGCCAGACACTGGCCACGGGTGATCCGACCGATCGATGGGGCGAGAACCCCTGAGGAGGAACTGGCCGTGGCCGATCCTGCACGCGTACGCATCGCTCTTCTCTCCACCTCCGACACGGACCTGCTCTCGGCCCGTGCCAGCGAGGCCGACTATGTCTGGGCGAACCCGTCGCGGGCCGCCGACCTCGAGCGCATCGTCGCCGACGCCGACCTGGTCGTCTTCCGGCTCCTCGGCTCGCCCACCGACCTGTGGGACGGCCTGAGCGCCGTCAAGGAGCGCGGCACCCCGGTGGTGGTCCTCGGCGGCGAGCAGCAGCCGAGCGCCGAGCTGATGGAGCATTCCACCGTCCCGATGGGTGTCGCCGCGGAGGCGCACCGCTATCTGGCCGAGGGCGGGCCGGGCAACCTCGCCCAGCTGCACGCGTTCCTCTCCGACACGGTCCTGCTGACCGGGTTCGGCTTCGAGCCCCCGGCGGAGGTGCCCGCCTGGGGGTTCGCCGAACGTGCCGGTCTCGAGCCGACAGGCGGGAAGCCGAAGATCGGGATCCTCTACTACCGCGCCCACGAGACCAGCGGGAACACCGCGTTCGCCCACGCGCTGGCCGACGCCATCGACGCGACCGGAGCGGCCACCGGCGTACCCGTCTTCGCGGGCTCCCTGCGCTCTGCCCCCGACGACCTCTACGAGGCGCTCGGCAGCCTCGATGCGCTCATCGTGACCGTGCTCGCGGCTGGCGGCTCCGTGCCGGCCTCGGCGAGCGCCGGCGGTGAGGACGAGGCCTGGGACGTGGAGCGGATGGCGTCGCTGGACATCCCGGTGCTGCAGGGCCTGTGCCTGACCAGCTCGCGCGCGGAGTGGGAGGCCTCCGACGACGGTGTGACGCCGCTCGACTCGGCGAACCAGATCGCGATCCCGGAGTTCGACGGGCGGATCATCACCGCGCCGTTCTCCTTCAAGGAGCTCGACGAGCAGGGGCTCCCCCACTACGTCGCCGACCCCGAACGCACCGCCCGGGTCGCCCGGATCGCGGTCAACCACGCGCGTCTGCGGCACACGTCCAACCAGGACAAGCGCCTCGCGCTCGTGCTCTCCGCCTACCCGACCAAGCACTCCCGCATCGGCAACGCCGTCGGCCTCGACACCCCGGTCTCCGCGATCCGCATGCTCCGGCGGCTGCGCGAGGAGGGGTATGACCTGGGGCAGGACAACGAGGTCGTACGCATCATCGACTCTGTTGGTCTCGACACGCCTCCGCCTAGCGGCTCCGGCGGCTCGACCAGCGATACGTCGGTCGAGCCCGCGAGCGCAGCGAGCGGTGTCGAGACCAACACAGTCCTCTCCGAGCGCGAGACCGCTGCCGGTGACGCGCTGATCCACGCGCTGATCGCGGCCGGAGGCCAGGACGAGGAGTGGCTGACCAACGCCCAGCTCACCGACGCCCACGTCCGCATCTCGAAGGCCGACTACGACGCGTGGACCGCCGACCTCCCCTCTGACCTGCGCGAACAGATGGTCGAGACCTGGGGGCCGACGCCGGGGAGCCTCTTCGTCAACGACAACGACGAGCTCGTCCTGGCCACGCTCCAGGCCGGCAACATCGTGATCCTGATCCAGCCGCCGCGCGGGTTCGGGGAGAACCCGGTCGCGATCTACCACGACCCGGACCTGCCGCCGAGCCACCACTACCTGGGTGCCTACCGCTGGCTCGAGCACGGATTCAAGGCCGACGCGGTCGTCCATCTCGGCAAGCACGGCTCGATGGAGTGGCTGCCCGGCAAGAACGCCGCCCTCTCGGCCTCCTGCGGTCCGGACGCGGCCATCGGCAACATGCCGCTGATCTACCCGTTCCTGGTCAACGACCCCGGCGAGGGCGCCCAGGCCAAGCGCCGCGCGCACGCCACGATCGTCGACCACCTGGTGCCCCCGATGGCGCGCGCGGAGTCCTACGGCGACATCGCGCGGCTGGAGGGGCTGATGGAGGAGTACGACCGGATCTCCTCCATGGACCCGGCCAAGCTGCCCGCCATCCGTGGCGAGATCTGGCAACTGATGAAGGCCGCCGAACTCCATCGCGACCTCGGCCTGGAGGAGCGGCCCGAGGACGACGACTTCGACGACTTCATGCTCCACATCGACGGCTGGCTCTGCGAGATCAAGGACGCCCAGATCCGCGACGGGCTGCACGTGCTAGGTGCCGCGCCTGAGGGTGAGGCGCGGATCAACCTGGTGCTCTCGATCTTGCGGGCCGCGCAGGTCTGGGGTGGCGTCGGGGGCGCCGTGCCCGGGCTCCGGGCGGCGCTCGGGCTCAAAGAAGGGGTCATCTCGACAGGCTCGATACACCGCTCGACAGGCTCGACCACCGGGAAATCGGCGGTCGACGAGATCGAGGCCAAGGCCCGGGACCTGGTGCAGCGGATGGACGCAGCAGGCTGGGACCCGGCCACTGCCGAGACGCTCCACGATGACCCGGCGGTTCAGCAGGTGCTCGTCTTCGCCGCCGAGCAGGTGGTGCCGCGGCTGAACGGGACGACCGACGAGCTGTCCGCCATCCTGCACGCGCTGGACGGTGGCTTCGTCCCCGCGGGGCCTTCGGGCTCGCCGCTGCGGGGGCTGGTCAACGTACTTCCGACCGGGCGCAACTTCTACACCGTCGACCCGCGCGCGGTGCCGTCGCGGCTGGCGTGGCAGACCGGGCAGGCGATGGCCGACTCGCTGCTGCAGCGCTACCTCGACGAGACCGGCGACTACCCCACGAGCGTGGGGTTGTCGGTGTGGGGCACGTCCGCGATGCGTACGGCCGGTGACGACATCGCCGAGGTGCTCGCGCTGCTCGGGGTGCGCCCCGAGTGGGACGAGGCCTCGCGCCGCATCACCCACCTCGACATCATCTCGCTCGAGGAGCTGGGCAGGCCGCGGATCGACGTGACCGTGCGCATCTCCGGCTTCTTCCGCGACGCGTTCCCGCACGTCGTCTCGATGCTCGACGACGCGGTCCGGATGGTCGCCGACCTGGACGAGTCGCCCGAGGAGAACTACGTCCGTGCGCACACGCTCGCCGACCTCGCCGAGCACGGCGACCAGCGCCGCGCGACCTCGCGGATCTTCGGCTCCAAGCCCGGTTCGTACGGTGCCGGGATCCTGCAGGTGATCGAGGCCGGCAACTGGCGCTCCGATGCCGATCTGGCGGATGTCTACACGGCGTGGGGCGGCTTCGCCTACGGCCGCGACCTCGACGGCGCCCCGGCGGCCGACGACATGCGCGCCAACTACCGCCGGATCAAGGTCGCTGCCAAGAACGTCGACTCCGCCGAGCACGACATCGCCGACTCCGACGACTACTTCCAGTACCACGGCGGCATGGTCGCCACGGTCCGCGCACTGACCGGCTCGGACCCGAAGGCGTACGTCGGTGACTCCACCTCCCCCGACGCCATCAAGACCCGGACGCTGCAGGAGGAGACCAACCGCGTCTTCCGTGCCCGCGTGGTCAACCCGCGCTGGATCTCGGCGATGCAGCGGCACGGCTACAAGGGCGCCTTCGAGCTGGCCGCGACCGTCGACTACCTCTTCGGCTTCGACGCGACCGCCGGCGTGGTGCAGGACTGGATGTACGAGAAGCTCGCCCGCGAGTACGTCCTGGACGAGACCAACCAGGAGTTCATGCGGACCTCGAACCCGTGGGCCCTGCGTGGCATCGTGGAGCGACTGCACGAGGCGGCGGAGCGCGGCCTGTGGGAGTCGCCCGACCCCGAGGTCGTCGCGGCTATGCAGGAGATCTATCTCGACATCGAAGGTGATCTGGAGGAGGAATGAGCTCTTCAGCCAAGCGTCGGATCAAGATCATCGGCGTCGGTCCCGGCGACCCCGACCAGGTCACTCTCGAGGCCGTCGCCGCGATGCGGTCGGTCGACTACTTCCTCGTCACCGACAAGTCGGGGACGGCCAAGGGCGGAATGCCGGATCCGCTGGTGCGGGCGCGCGAGGAGCTGCTCGACCGTCACCTCCAGCAGCCTGCCCGGGTGGTCAAGGTCGCCGACGCGCCCCGCGAGCGGCGCGAGGAGTTCACCGGGACCGACGCGGAGTATCGGGCGGCGGTCGCCGCATGGCACCGGGCCCGGGTCGAGAAGTATCTCGCCGTGCTGGCCGAGAACCCCGGCGACGTCGGCTTCCTGGTCTGGGGCGACCCGGCGTTCTACGACTCCACGATCCGGGTCGTCGACCAGATCGCTGAGCAGCTCGACGTCGAGGTCGACGTCATCCCTGGGATCTCCTCGGTGCAGCTGCTCGCCGCGCGACACCGGCTGGTGCTCCATGACGTCGGTCGCCCGCTCTACGTCACCACCGGCCGTGCGGTGCACGAGGCCGTCGAGGCCGGTCACGACAATCTCGTGGTGATGCTCAACCGCGTCGTCGATCTGCCCGGCCTGGAGGACTGGCGGATCTGGTGGGGCGGCAACCTCGGCACTCGTGAGGAGGAGCTGGTCGCCGGCACCGTCGGTGAGGTCCTTCCGGCGATCGAGAAGGCTCGGAACCGGCTGCGGGAGACGTCCGGCTGGGTCATGGACATCTACCTCCTGCGGGCCCCGCGGCGATGAGCGGGCTGCTCGTCGCCGGCACGACCTCTGACGCGGGGAAGTCGGTGGTGACTACCGGGCTGTGCCGGGCGTTCGCCCGCCGTGGCGTGAAGGTGGCGCCCTACAAGGCGCAGAACATGTCCAACAACTCGATGGTCTGCCAGGCGCCCGACGGGACGATGGCCGAGATCGGCCGGGCGCAGTGGGTGCAGGCGCTGGCGGCCCGGGTGAGCCCGGAGCCGGCGATGAACCCGGTGCTGCTCAAGCCGGGCTCCGACCGCCGCAGCCATGTGGTGCTGATGGGGCAGCCCGCCGGGGAGGTGTCCTCGCACGACTGGGAGGCGGGACGCCGGCATCTGGCGACCGCGGCCCATGCGGCGTACGACGATCTCTCCGCCCGCTTCGAGGTGATCGTCGCCGAGGGCGCGGGGAGTCCGGCCGAGATCAACCTGCGGGCGGGCGACTACGTGAACATGGGGCTGGCCCAGCATGCCGGGCTGCCGACCGTGGTCGTGGGTGACATCGACCGGGGCGGGGTCTTCGCGGCGATGTACGGCACCCTCGCTCTTCTCGATGCCGCGGACCAAGCCCTGATCAGCGGTTTCGTGATCAACAAGTTCCGGGGTGACGTCGGGCTGCTGACTCCCGGGCTCACCTCCCTCGAGAAGCTCACCGAGCGCCCGGTCTTCGGTGTGCTCCCCTGGGACCCGTCGTTGTGGCTCGACTCGGAGGACGCCCTCGATCTCGAGGGCCGCCGCGCAGCGGCCGGCGCCACCCGGAAGGTCGCCGTCGTACGCCTCCCCCGGATCTCCAACTTCACCGACGTCGACGCGCTCGGCCTGGAGCCGGACCTCGACGTCGTCTTCGCCGCCTCACCGGCAGACCTCACCGACGCAGATCTCGTCGTGCTCCCCGGCACCCGGTCCACGATCGGCGACCTCGCCTGGCTCCGCTCGCGGGGCCTCGACGTGGCCATCACCGAGCACGTACGCCGCGGCCGCCCGCTCCTCGGGATCTGCGGTGGGTTCCAGATGCTCGGGCGCGTGATCGCCGATCCCCAAGGGGTCGAGCAGAGCGGGATCGAAGGCGCCGCGGAGGTCGAGGGGCTGGGCCTGCTCGACGTACGCACCGACTTCTCCCCCGCCAAGAACCTCCGCCTTCCGATCGGGTCGGCGCTGGGCGTCGAGGCAAGCGGCTACGAGATCCACCATGGCCGGATCACCCGTGGTGACGGGGTGGAGGAGTTTCTCGGCGGTGCCCGTTCTGGGCAGGTCTTCGGGACGATGTGGCACGGGAGCCTGGAGGGCGATGCGCTGCGGGGTGCCTTCCTCGAGGCCACGTTGGGCCGTGAGCCGTCGGACGTCTCGTTCGCTGCTGCTCGTGAGCGTCGGATGGATCTGATCGGCGACCTCGTCGAGGAGCACCTCGACGTCGATGCGCTGCTCGACCTCGCCCGCTCCCCCGTCGGTCGAGCCGACGTCGTGAGGGACGAACGACGTCGTGTCGAGACCAACACGGTCCCCTCGAGCGCGACAGGGGACTGTGTTGGTCTCGACACGCCTCCGCCTAGCGGCTCCGGCGGCTCGACCAGCGGGGGCGGGGTCGAGCGATGAGGGTGTTGATCCTGGGCGGGACCGGTGAGGCGCGGGACCTGGCGGCGCGGCTGCTCGAGGCGGGGGTGGAGGTCACCTCCTCGCTGGCTGGGCGGGTGGCGCGGCCGCGGCTGCCGGTGGGTGCGGTGCGGATCGGTGGGTTCGGGGGTGTCGAGGGACTGAAGGCGGCGCTCGGCGAGTTCGACGCGGTCGTCGACGCCACCCACCCGTTCGCGCGCGGGATGTCGGCCAACGCCGCCGCGGCCTGTGCGCAGACCGGCCATCCGCTGCTCAGGCTGGAACGGCCCGGCTGGCCGGCCGACCCGTCCTGGGCCTACGTCGACACCCACGACCGGGCCGCCGCGCTTGCCGCCGACCTCGGCAAGCGGCCCTTCATCACGGTCGGGCGCCAGGAGCTCGCCCGGTTCGTCCCAGCCCTCGGCGAACACGCCGCGCTGGCCCGCGTGGTCGATCCTCCCGAGCTCGACCTCCCCGAGCCGTGGACCCTACTGAACAGCCGCGGACCCTACGACCTCGACGGCGAGCTCGCGCTGATGCGCGAGCACGGCACCGACGTACTCATCACCAAGGACTCCGGCGGCACCTACACCAGGCCGAAGATGGACGCGGCGGCCGAGCTGGGTGTGCAGGTGGTCGTCGTCCGCCGACCCGGCGGACCTGGCGAGGTCCAGACGGTCAACGATGTCGCCGACGCGATCGCCTGGGTCAAGGGGCTCCGGTGAGCGTCCGCGTCCTCGTCGGGATGTCGGTGACCGATGTCGACCGGCGCCAGGATCTGCACGCCTGGGCCGGCGAGCTCGGCGCGAGCCTCGCGTTCCTGCAGATGGGCGGCCCGTCGCTCTCAGCCGAGCTGACCCGGCTCGCCGACTCCGGAGCCGAAACCATCACGCTGGCCGGCGTCAGCCTCGGACCGCTCGCCCCCGGCCACTCCTGGCTGCGCCGGATCGCCGCCCACTGGTGGCGTGAGCGCTCCGGGAAGCGCCCCGAGATCCAGGTCGCAACCGGGCTGGCGACCACGCGCGCCGAGCTCCCCGACGCGTTCGCGGAGACTCGGCCGATCACCGGCACCGAGCCCGGGCTGACCACGCCCGCCTGGGAGCGAGTCCCCGGCCACGTACGTCAGGTCCTGATCTGTCGCGGCCCACGCTGCACCGCAAAGGGCTCGGAGGAGACCGCCAGGGCGGTGATCCTGGGTGCGATGGAGGCCGGGCTCGGCGACGACGACCTGCTGATCACCCACACCGGCTGCCTGTTCCCGTGCAACCAGGCGCCGGTGCTCAGCGTGCAGCCCGACGACGTCTGGTACGGCAATGTAGAGGCGGCCGCCGCCCGGGTGATCGTGCGTGATCACCTGGCCGACGGCCGCCCTGTGGAGGCCTACCGCCTCCCCCGTTGACCGCCGAGTCGGCTCGTCCTCACCCAGCTCCACGTCGAGGTCACAACGTGGCGGCGAGAGCCTTCCGCTCCGCGACGGCGCGCTCCGCCGCGTACAACCTGCCGACCAGCCCGGTCAGCGCCACCCCGAGCACGCCCCACATCGTGGCGAGCGTGATCAGCGAGGCGAGTCGGAAGGACCACAGCGTGTCCGCCGGGAAGTCGCCGATCTCGTTGACCGTGACGAAGAGCTGGCCCGTGACGACCACGACCACCAGGTAGGCGGCGGTGCCGCCGACGACGGCCGCGTAGGTCCCGACCCGCTCCCGCAGCCGCACCGCGCCGTAGGTGGCGAGCACGG
The DNA here is from genome assembly GCF_013408335.1 of Nocardioides panzhihuensis. NCBI lineage: Bacteria > Bacillati > Actinomycetota > Actinomycetes > Propionibacteriales > Nocardioidaceae > Nocardioides > Nocardioides panzhihuensis. The sequence goes on from NZ_JACBZR010000001.1 coordinate 3,614,785, forward strand.
CTGCGAGGACGGAGACGAGCAGGTAGCCGAAGTAGACCGACGTACGCAGCCCGATGGTGTCCCCGCTGCCGACCGCGGGTGGCGTGGCCGGGTACTTGAGGAAGGGCACCAACGCGACCGCAACGAAGCCGATCAGCGTGACGAGCGCCGTCGACTGGCTCGGCGTGAGCCGTCCGAGGCGCCCCATCGTGGCGGCGGCGACCAGCCCGATGATTCCCCCGAGCGCGACGCCGACCGCCAGGGCGCCGGTCAGCAGCCCCCAGGTGCTCTGGTTGGTGCGGGAGACCTCAGCAGTCTCCTCGCTCCCACCTTCGGTGGCATGCGAGTGCGAGTGTCCGTCGCCGCCGCTGTCTTCTGATGAGATTGTCTCCAGGGCGATGGCAGCGCCGACCTGCGGCTCACCGACGGCGTACGCCACCAGGAAGGTGGCGACACCGGCGAGGAGTCCGGCTAGCAGGCCGCGTACGAGAAATGCACGCGCGCTCATCAGTGGCAGGGGTAGCCGAGCAGGTGACGACCGTCGTGGACCCACTCGTGGACGAGCGTGCCGGACGGGATCGAGACGGCGCCCTGGTCGGCGCTGATGAAGAAGAGCACCAGCAACCCGAGAAGCCCGAAGAAGAGCGCCCAGGGGGCCAGCTCACGGAGCGGGATGGTGGGAAGGTCGGCGCCGGCGACGGGCGCCACAGCATGCTGCGACATATGTCCTCCTCAGGGATTCTGCGTCCCTGTTCGATGGGGTTGGACGGACACTCGGGTCTGACTCCACCGCCGCGAGGCGATGTCACAGTAGCGCGACTGTGCCGGAGTTCCACCGGCTTCCTCATGTCCGTTGTGTGCACTATAGCCAGAACTCAGCGGAGCCACTCGTTGCCGTCGAGATTGGTGAGATCGGTGATGTCGAGCGTCGGCTCGATCCCCGAATCGGGGACGATCCCGAAGTGCTCCAGCGAGCGTCGGACCCACTCGGCGGCGTCGATGTTGAGGGGGCCGGAGACCCACATCGCGTAGGGCAGGTTGACGAACCTGTTCTCCTTGACGGCGGGCAGATCGCGGGAGGCGGGGTTCGACTTGAGGACCTTGACCTTCTCCTCGTAGGACTGGCCGGGGTAGTCCACGAAGTAGATGACGTCGGGGTTAGCGGCGGCGATGCGCTCCCAGCCGACCTCGGTCCAGGTGTCCTCGACGTCGCCGGTCGCGTTGGTCACCCCGGCGGTGTCGAAGATCGCCTGCGGCCCGCCGAAGGAGCCGGACGTGAAGATGGCATCGGTCCCGGAGTCGAACAGGAACGCCGTCGGTTCCTTCGCAGGATTCGGGGCACTCTCCAGGGCCTCGCGTCGCTCCTCGATGTCGGTCACGACCTTCTCCGCGGTCTCCCGGTGGCCGGTCAGCTCACCGATGTTGAGCAGGTCGGTACGCAGCGCCGTCCAGGCGTCCATGGTGCCGCGGTCGCCGTCCTCCTGCCGGCAGGTCTCGCTGAGCAGATAGGTGGCGATGTCCTGCTCGTGGAGCGTCTCGGGCAGCAGGTTGCGCGACTCGTCGAAGCCGTAGCCCCAGCCCGCGAACATCATCTGCGGCTTCACCGCCAGCACCGTCTCCAGGGTCGGCTGATCCTCCCCGACCACCCGGAGCTCGTCGACACGATCCTGCGGGTAGGCGAGCTCGAGCAGCTGCTTGTCACGCGCCAGACCGGTGACTGCGACGAGCTCGTCGCGTGCACCGGCGGCGAGCGCGATCGAGATGATCCCGCCGTCGTAGGCGTAGAGCTCGGTGAGCGGCTCGTCGACCGTGACCTTCTCGCCACAGTTCTCGACGGTGATCGCGTCGGTGCCGGCGGCACCGGACGCGGTCGTCTCCTCCGCTCCACAGGCGGTGAGGATCGTGGCGCCGAGTGCGAGCGCAGCGAGGCAGGCAAGGCGTGGAGTCATGCCGAGTGGTCCTTCCGGGGGTGGATGAGCAGGTGGGGCTGGGCCAGGTGCGGATGGGTCACCTGGACGGAGCCGACGCCGAAGTGGAGGTCGACGCTGATGGCGTCGAGGACCTCGGCGGGCGGGCCATGGGCCACGACCGTCGCCGGGCCGGTGTCGGGGTCGGAGCCCTGGGGCCGGCCGAGAACCGCCAGCCGGTCGAAGGAGCGAAGCGCCAGGTCGAGGTCGTGGATCGTCGCGACCAGGGTCTCGGCCCGGTCGGCGACCGTCTGCAGCAACCGCAGCTGCCAGGCGACGTCGAGGTGGTTGGTGGGCTCGTCCAGGAGCATCACCGGGCACTCCTGGGCGAGACCGCGAGCCATCACCGCCCGCCGCCGTTCCCCGCCGGAGAGACGGTCGCAGGGGTCGTCGATGCGGTCGGCCAGCCCGACCGCGTCGAGAGCCGCGCGGACGATCTCGCGCTCCTGCGTCCCGCCGCGGGCCCAGGGACGGGTGCGTGGCACCCGGCCGAGCGCGACCATCTCGCCGACGAGCAGCTCGGTGGAGGCGACCTCTTCCTGGGGGACGTACGCCAGCCTGCGGGAGCGCTCACGCGACGAGGTCCGGCTGGTCTCGCGGAGCACGCCGGAGGAGTCGGCGAGGTAGCTGTGTCCGGTGGTCGGCCTCAGCACTCCCGCGAGGATCCGCAGCAGGGTCGACTTGCCCACCCCGTTCACTCCCACGATCCCGAGACTGGTGCCCACGGGCACGTCGAGGTCGATGTCGCGAAGCACGTCGCGCTCGCCCAGCCGGGCGCCGACCCCGCGCAACCGCAGCACCGGTCCGATCTCCTGCCCGCTCATCCCTCGCCTCCGAACCGATACCTGCCGCGGCCGAGCAGCAGGAGGAACAGCGGTGCGCCGACGACGCCGGTGACCACACCGAGCGGGATCTCCTGCGGACGTGCGACCATCCTCGCCAGCACGTCGACCCACAGCAGGAACAGCCCACCGCCCAGGGCGGCGACCGGCAGCACGACCCGGTGCCTGGCGCCCACGAGCAGGCGGGCCGCGTGCGGGACGATCAGTCCGACGAACCCGATCCCGCCGCTGACCGCGACGAGGAGGCCGACCAGCACGGCCAGCCCGACGAACAGCACCGTACGCAGAGCCGCGACGTTCACGCCGAGCGCCGCTGCGGTCTCCGGGCCGGCGGCGAGGGCGTCCAGCCAGCGGTGCATGGCGAGCATCCCGAGCCCCAGGACGACGGTGAGGGCGGCGGGCAGCCACAGCTTCTCCCAGCTGGCGCCGCCCACGCTGCCGAGCATCCAGAACATCACCGAGTTGGCGGCGCGAGGGTCGTCGCTCATGAAGACCAGGAACGAGGCGATCGCGGAGAGCCCCGAGGAGAGAACCACCCCGGAGAGCACCAGCCGGATGGGGGTCAGCCCACCCTGCGCGGTCGCCACCAGCCAGACCAGCAGCGCCGAGCAGATCGCCCCGACCAGGGCGCCGGTCGAGACGGCGTAGATGCCGAAGCCGGCCAGAGCGCCCGTGGTGATCGCCGCCGTCGCCCCCACCGACGCCCCGGAGCTGATCCCGAGGAGGAACGGGTCGGCGAGCGGGTTGCGGACCAGGGTCTGCATCCCGGCCCCGGCCACGGCGAGGCCCGCACCCACGACCAGGGCCAACAGCGCCCGCGGAAGACGGAGGTCCCACACGATCACGTCCCACTTCCCCGGGGCGTTGCCCTCGATCCGGTCCCCGACCGCCGCGACGACGTCGGCGACCGGGATCCGCTCCGAGCCGAAGGCGAGGGAGACCACGGCACTGAGGACCGAGGCGACCAGAAGGCCGAGGACCAGCGGTACGAAGGGCGCTCTGCGGTTCCCACCGGAGACGGATCTCATGGCAGGACGTCGAGCGTCGTCCGGTCACCGCCCGGCCCGCGCCTGCCCGGCTTGGCCTCCCGGATCGCGTACGCCACCGCGGCGGCGACCAGGGCGGCGCCGAGATCGACGTGGCGGGCGAGCCTGGTGGCGGCGGGGATATGGCCGGGGACGGCGGGCGGGCCGTCCCCCATCACGGCGCGATGCTCGACGCGGCTGCCGTAGTAGGTGTTCGTACCGCCCAGTCGGGTGTCGAGCGCGCCGGCGAACGTCGCCTCGGCGACCCCGGCGTTCGGGCTGGGGTGGCTGGGCGCGTCGCGGCGCCAGGCTCGCCACGCGGTCCGAGCCCGGCCCGGACGCACCGCGAGCACGAGCAGTCCGGTGAGCCGTGAACCCGGCAGGTTGGCCAGGTCGTCGAGGCGAGCAGCGGCCCAGCCGAAGCGCTCGTAGCGGTCGTTGTGGTGACCGACCATGGCATCGAGGGTGTTGGCCGCGCGGTAGCCGAGCAGTCCGGGCACCCCCGCAACGGCTCCCCACACCAGCGGCGCGACGACCGCGTCCGAGGTGTTCTCCGCGACCGACTCGACGACGGCACGGGTCACCTCGGAGGCATCGAGAGTGTCGGTGTCCCGGCCGACCAGGCGGCCGACCTGTGCTCGTGCCCCGGGGAGGTCGCCCCGGTCGAGATGCGCGTGGACGGCCATCGCCTCGCGTTCCAGAGAACGCCCACCCAGCACCGCCCAGGTCGCCGCAGCGGTCACGAGCATCCTCCCGGCACGTCCTGGAGCCGCTCGCTCGGCGAGGGCTCCGACGAGCGCCGCTCCCCCGACCAGGGTGACGACGTGGACCACGCCCCGAGCCCTGGAGTCCGCATACCAGCGGTCCTCCGCCCGCAGCGCGACCGTGCCGAACCCCGCGACGGGGTGGAACCGGCGTGGGTCCCCCAGCAGCCGGTCGAGCGCGAACCCTGCCATCAGCCCGGCCGCGGTGGCGATCCGGTCTCGATGCGGACCGGAACCGTTACTGGTGTGACGTTTGATGCGCCTCATGTGTCACAGCCGCAACGGTTCCGGTCCGACAGGTGACTGAGTGCGGCGAGGAGCTGGTCGGTCGGCTCGTTTGGCCGCACGGCGATCCGCACCCAGTCGGGGCCGAGACCGGGGAAGGTGTCTGCGCGGCGTACGGCGATGCCGTTGTCTCGCAAGGCATCCCGGACCCCGGCACCCGGACGGGCCAGGACGAAGGAGGCCGAGGAGGGGACGTACTCGATCCCGCGGACTCGCAGGCCAGCCTCGAGATGGTCGCGCCAGGTGGCGATCTGCTCGGCGCGCTTCCTCGCCTCGAGGTTCGCCTGCTCGGTGGCGCAGGCGAGCATCGCGGCGGCAGCGGTGGCCGAGACCGACCACGGGGTGCGCGCCCACTCCAGGTCGCGGATCGCAGCGGTGTCGCCGACGACATAGCCGGCCCGGACCCCGGGAATCGACCAGTGCTTGGTGAGGCTGCGGATCACCAGCAGGCCGTCCGCGCGGACGGCGGTGAGGGTCTCCGGCTCGCCAGGAACCGCGTCCATGAACGCCTCGTCGACCACGACCAGACGGCCGGGGCGGAGGAGGGCGCGGAGGGTGGCAGCGGGATGGAGTACGCCGGTGGGGTTGGTCGGGTTGCCGACGACGACCAGGTCCGCGTCGTCGGGCACCGCGGCCGGGTCGAGGGCGAAGCCGTCCTCGGCCAGGCAGTGCACCTCGGTGACCTCGTGCCCGGCCTGCTCGAGCGCCGCGTGGGGCTCGGTGAACTGCGGATGGACGACGACCGGCTTACGCCAGGCCCGTGCCCGAGCGACCAGCGTGAACGCCTCGGCCGCCCCCGCCGTCGGGAGCACCTCGTCGCGCTCACGGCCGTGGTGCTTCGCCAACGCGGCCCGCGCCGGCTCCTCGTCGGGGTAGGTGGTCGACGCGAGCGACTCCCGCAGCGCCGCCTCCAGCCACTCCGGACGCTCGCCCGGGTAGACATTCACCGCGAAGTCGAGCAGCCCGTCGCCGATCTCGACATCCCCGTGGTGCCGCAACGGATCGGCGACCCCGCTCGTCGAGCCGTCCGCCCCGCTCGTCGAGCCGTCCGCCCCGCTCGTCGAGCCGTCCGCCCCGCTGGTCGAGCCGCCGGAGCCGCTAGGCGGAGGCGTGTCGAGACCAACACAGTCCCCTGTCGCGCTCGAATCGACCGTGTTGGTCTCGACACGCTCGCTAGCGCTCGCGGCTCGACCAGCGGTGGCGGCCGTTCGACCGGCGAACGCGTGAGCGGCATCGGCGAACCGGCGGGCCAGGTGCGGATGACCGGCCCAGTGCACGTGGAGGTACGACGCGTGCACCGTGTCACTGCTGAAGCCGGTCTCGGCACCATCGACGCTCCAAGCTGCCTGCGTTCCGGCAGGAGGTGAGGTGGTGGTGCGGTGGAACTCATGGCCGGTGACCTGCTCCCCGGCCCGGGTGAGCAGGGAGTCGGAGGCGGCCGTGGCCACCGGGTAGCGCAGAGTGAGGCGCTCGCTCATCGCAGCGCGGGCAGGGAGGGCGCCGGCCATCGGGACGCCGTCGAGGGACTCCGCGAGATAGAGCAGCCCGGCGCACTCGGCGACGGTCGGGACCCCCGCTTCGACGGCGACGCGGAGGTCGCGGAGAAGGCTAGTGTTGGCGGCGAGCTCGGCGGCGTACATCTCCGGGAATCCGCCGCCGAGATAGATCCCGCGCGTTCCCTCGGGCAGCGCAGGATCGGCGAGCGGGTCGAAGGAGCGTACGTCGCAGCCTGCCGCCTCCAGGAGCTCCTCCGTCTCGGGGTAGCGGAAGGTGAACGCCCGTCCGCCCGCGACAGCTATCACCGGGCGAGCATTCGCGTCGTCGACTGTGTTGGTCTCGACACGCCTCCGCCTGGCGGCTCCGGCGGCTCGACCAACGGCCGCCTCGCTGGTTGAGCCGGCGTCGTGAGGAACGAACGACGCCGTGTCGAAACCAACACGGTCGCCTTCGCGCAACGCCATCGCCGCATCCCAAGGATCCCCGTCCAGCTCAGGTGCCGACCGCGCAACCTCCAGCAAAGCGGACAGGTCCAGATGAGCCGCGACCTGCTCCCCCAGCCGCTCGATCAGCGCGACCGACTCGTCCCGCTCGTCGACCGGGACGAGACCGAGATGACGCGAGGGCGTCGCCAGCGAAGGATCCGGCGGGAGCATGCCGAGCACCGGCAGCCCGAGACCGTCCAACGCACGCCGGATCTCGTCGGCGTTGCGCCCAGGAGAGCACCGGTTGAGGACGACTCCCCCGATGCGTACGGACGGGTCGAAACCGGCCATGCCGGCAGCGATCGCGGCAGCGGAGCGGGACATCCGGGCGACGTCGAGCACCAGGACGACCGGCGACGAGGTCAACGAGGACACGTGGGCGGTGGAGGCGAACCCGTCGGTGCCGAGCCGGCCGTCATAGAGCCCCATGACGCCCTCGACGACCGCCACGTCGGCCCCGGCAGCGCCGTGGAGCAGCAGCGGCACGACCCGCGACTCCCCCACCAGGTGCGGGTCGAGGTTGCGGCCCGGGCGCCCGGTGGCGAGCGCGTGGTAGCCCGGGTCGATGTAGTCCGGTCCGATCTTGTGACCGCTGACCACATGCCCGGCCGAGCGCAGCGCCGCCATCAACCCGGTGGCGATCGTCGTCTTGCCCGAGCCGGTCGAAGGAGCAGCGACCACCAGCCGGGGCAGGCTCACCATTCGATGCCCCGCTGGCCCTTCTGACCCGCGTCCATCGGGTGCTTGATCTTGGTCATCTCGGTGACCAGGTCGGCGACCTCGAGCAGCGCCGGGTCGGCGTCGCGGCCGGTGATGACGACGTGCTGACGCCCCGGTCGCTCGGCGAGCACAGTGGCCACCTCGGCGGCATCGACCCAGCCCCACTTGATCGGATAGGTGAACTCGTCGAGGACGAGCAGGTCGTACGTCTCCGCGGCCAGGCACCGCTTGATCTCGGCCCAGCCCTCGGCGGCGTCCGCGGCGTGGTCCTCGGCGTCGCCCTGCTTGCGCGACCAGGACCACCCCGAGCCCATCTTGTGCCAGTCGACCGGACCACCTTCGCCGGTCTCCTCGTGCAGCGCACCGAGACGCTCGAGCACGGTCTGCTCGCCGATGCGCCACTTGGCCGACTTCACGAACTGGAAGACCCCGATCCGCCAGCCCTGGTTCCAGCCGCGCAGCGCGAGCCCGAAGGCGGCGGTCGACTTCCCCTTGCCGGGCCCGGTGTGGACCATCACCAGCGGACGGTTGCGACGCTGACGGGTGGTGAGCCCGTCGTCGGGTACGTTGAGCGGCTGTCCCTTCGGCATCAGGCAACGCCCCTTCCGGTGGTGGATCCGGTGAAGCCGTGGACAGCGGAGGTCAGCGCCTCGGCGCTCACCTCGGCGACGGGCACGTGCTCCGCCTCCAGGTGCGCGGCCAGCTGGCGCGCCAGCCCGAGCCGCATCGGTCCGCTCTCGGAGTCGATGACGACGGTGGTGACCCCCAAACCGGCGACGTACGCGGCGGCCTGCTGCGAGCGCCGGACCGCGTCCTTCCCGTGGGCCTGTCCATCTTTCTTGGGGAAGTTGGCCCGGCCGTCGGTCACGACCACCAGCAGCGGCCGCAGATCACGGTCACGCAGACGCTCGCGCTGGAGCACCCGGGCGGCCTCGAGAAGGCCTTCGGCCAGCGGCGTACGCCCTCCGGCGGGGATCTCGTCGAGGCGGGCCGCGGCGAGGTCGACCGACCCGGTCGGCGGCAGCACCAGCTCGGCGCCCTCGCCGCGGAACGTGATCATCCCGACCTTGTCGCGGCGCCGGTAGGCGTCGAGGAGCAGCGAGAGGACCGCCGCCTTCACCTGGGCCATCCGTTTGCGCGCGGCCATCGACCCGGACGCGTCCACACAGAAGAGCACCAGGTTGGCCTCGCGCCCCTCGCGGACCGCGGTGCGCAGGTCCTCGACCCGCAGCTCGACTCGTCCGGACGTACGTCCCCGGGTGGCCTGCTTTCCCGCCGCCGCCTTGAGCGTCTCGACCAGGTGCAGCGAGCCTCGGCTGCTCTCCCGTGCGCCGATCCGGCGACCACTGCTGCCGATCGCCTTGCTCCGGCCGCCCGTGCGGCCCGTGCCCAGGCCGGTCACGGTCAGGAGGCGGGGGCGGTACGCGGGGGCGGCACCGGTGACGGACTCGGGTGCGGCGGCGCCTTGGGGCTGGTCGTCCGCGGAGTCGTCTGTGTTGGTTTCGACACCGGCTCGCTGGCGCTCACCGGGCTCAACCAGCGGGGGCTCTCCCCCGTCGGTCGAGCCGTCCTCTCCCCCGTCGGTCGAGCCGTCCTCTCCCCCGTCGGTCGAGCCGCCGGAGCCGCTAGGCGGAGGCGTGTCGAGACCAACAGAGTCGTCTTCGGGACCCGAGTCGTCCCCCGAGTCGCCCGGACCCTCCGGCGGCTCAGGCGGCAGCTCCTCGTCCCCGAGGATGCGGTCGAGCAGATCCTCGTCGATCCCCGGAGCATCGAACGGGTTGCGCCGACGCCGGTGCGGCAGCGCGAGCAGCGCAGCCCGACGGATGTCGGCCCGAGTGACCTCCGACCGGCCGGCCCAGGCAGCGTGCGCGACCGCGGTGCGGGCGGTGACGATGTCGGCACGCAGCCCGTCGACCTCGAACACCGCGCAGACCTCGGCGATCTTGAGCAGCCCCGGCTCGGTGAGCCGGACCTTCCCGACCAGCTCACGAGCGGCGGCGATCCGGGAGGTCAGCGCACGATCGGCTCCGCCGAAGCGCTCGGCGAACGCAGCGGCGTCGAGGTCGAAGGACATCCGGCGGCGTACGACCTCGACGCGAAGCGCGGGATCCCGCGGCGCGGCGACCTCGACCGTGAGCCCGAAGCGGTCCAGCAGCTGCGGACGCAGCTCGCCCTCCTCGGGGTTCATGGTGCCGATCAGGACGAAGCGCGCGGCGTGCGAGACCGAGACGCCGTCGCGCTCGACCGAGACGCGCCCCATCGCCGCCGCGTCCAGCAGCAGGTCGACCAGGTGGTCGTGGAGCAGGTTGACCTCGTCGACGTAGAGCAGACCGCGGTGTGCCCGGGCGAGCAGCCCCGGCTCGAACTCGACCGCACCGCGCGAGAGCGCGCTCTCCAGGTGGAGCGAGCCGACGACCCGGTCCTCGGTGGCTCCCACCGGGAGCTCGATCAGCCGCACCGGACGGCTCTCCACGACGGCGTCGGGCCCGAACGGGCCGTCCGGCGACTCCGCGGACGGGTCGTCGGGATCGATCGAGAACCGATCCCCTGCATAGACCGAGATCGAGGGCAGCACGGCCGCCAGGCCGCGTACGGCCGTCGACTTCGCGGTCCCCTTCTCGCCACGGACCAGGACGCCGCCGATCTCCGGGGAGATCGTGGTGAGCACGAGCGCGAGGCCCATGTCGTCGAGCCCTGTGGCTGAGTCCGCCTCGCATCCGAGGACGGCAGAAAATGGATAGTGCACCGGCATGAGAGGCTCCCGCTCCCTATCGCGTTGATTGGATGGTCACGGGGCCGGTCTTCGGACTTACCGAGTCCCCTGATGGGGCTCGGATCACCGCAGCGGGCCTGCGCCGGACTCTCACCGGCTTCCCAGATTCTCCCGTCCTGCCTTCCTCACCGTTTCCGATGGCTGGGCAGTCGGGGCACCTCGTGACTCTGCGGTCACTGTAGCGTCTGGCCCCATGATCGTCGTGGTGGGCATCGGTGCCGGTGGTTGGGACGAGGTCCCCGTACGTCACCAGCAGCTGATCCGGGGCGCCTCGGTGCTCCTCGGTGGCAAGCGCCATCTCGACCTGGTCCCGGACGTCCCCGGTCAGCGCCGCGAGCCCTGGCCCTCGCCGCTCCGCGACGGGCTCCCGGCCCTGCTCGGCTCCGTCGGCGACGCCGTCGCTCTGGCCTCCGGCGACCCGCTCGTCTCCGGTATCGGCACGACCCTGATCGACCTGCTCGGCCCGGAGAACGTACGCATCGAGCCGGCCGTCTCCTCCGTAGCCCTCGCCCGCGCCCGGATGGGCTGGCCGGCCGAGTCGTGCGTGGCCGTCAGCCTCGTCGGCCGCGACGTCGCGCTGATCGCCCGCGAGCTCGCCCCCGGCCGCCGCATCCTGGCACTCTCCTCGGACGGATCCACTCCCGTGTCGGTCGCTGACCTCCTGGTCAGGGCCGGTTTCGGCGCCTCGACCATGACCGTCCTGGGTGACCTGGGGGCGGAGACGGAGTCTGCTCGGACGGCGACCGCGTCGACCTGGGTCGGCGAGTCGCCGCGGCTCAACATCGTGGCGATCGAGTGCGTCGGCGACTCTGTTGGTTTCGACACGGACCCGCTCGTTCCTCGCGGGTCCGGCTCAACCAGCGGGGGCCGCCCGTCGGTCGCGCCGCCGGAGCCGCAAGGTGGAGGCGTGTCGACCGACGGAGGCCACCTTCCGCTGGTCGAGCCGCCGGAGCCCCTGGGCGGAGGCGTGTCGAGACCAACACAGTCGTTCCCCGCTACCTGGTCCCCAGGCCTCCCCGACGAAGCCTTCGAGCACGACGGCCAGCTGACCAAGCGCGACCTACGGGCCTCGGCGCTGTCCCGTCTCTCCCCGGCCCCGGGGCAGCACCTCTGGGACGTCGGCGCCGGAGCCGGGTCGGTCGGGATCGAGTGGATGCGGGCACACCCGACGTGCAGCACGACCGCGATCGAGGCAAGCCCCGAGCGGGCGGCCCGGATCGCCCGCAACGCAGCCCGCCTCGGCGTACCCAACCTGAGCGTCGTCGAGGGCCGCGCCCCCGACGCCCTGGCCGACCTCCCCGCCCCGGACGCGATCTTCATCGGCGGCGGCGCGACCCGTCCGGGCGTGCTCGACACCTGCCTCGCGGCGCTGCGGCCCGGCGGTCGGATCGTCGTCCACGGAGTCACCCTCGAGACCGAGCAGCTCCTGGCCGCTGCCTACCAGGAGCACGGCGGCGAGCTCACCCGAATCTCCGTCGAGACCTCAGCCCCGATCGGCACCTTCACCGGCTGGACCCCGGCCCGGTCGGTCACCCAATGGACTCTCACCGTCGGGTGAGGTCAGGAGGCGAGGTCGCGCCGCCAGCGCGGGGTCGTCGACTCCAGGGCGGTCAGCAGTCCGACGGTCTCTGCCGGGTCGCTGAGGCGGTCGCCGAAGAGCTCCTTGATCCGCTTGAGCCGGTGGCGCACGGTCTGATCATGGACCCTCAGCTGCTCGGCGACGACAGGAGCGCTGGGCCGGGCCCGCAGCCAGACCAGCATGGTCTCGGCGAGCGCCAGGCGCCGTTTCGGGGTCTCCTCCAAGAGGGGCGCGAGCAGCTGCTCGTCCGCGAAGCGGCGCAGCGTCGGGTCGGCGTGCAGGCACAGCTCCGACTGGTGATCGGCGCACCAGACGATGCCGTCCGCGGAGGGGTGGAGGACCTGCTCGGCGACCAGATCCACGGCCCGCAGGCCCCAACGTACGGCGTGGCGGGTCTCGTCGAGCCGCACCTCCCAGGTGACGGCGACCGGGCGGCTCGTCGCGGCGACGACCGCCCTGGCCCTCACGTGCACCGCGCCTGAGGCCCCGATCACGACCATGGCCCCCTCGCTCGGACCCGTGAGCAGTCGCGGCGCGGGCGTGCTGAGCTCCGCCGGGACCGGTCCGCCCGGAACCACCGCCACGGCCACCCGGTCGGTGACCTTCCAGCCGGCGCGTCCGGCCAGGGCACACAGGTCGCCGGTCCGTACGTCGCCGACGAGCGCCGCGAAGAGCGGCACCCGGGGGTCGATCGGCGGCGTGGGCTCGGCGAAGCCGCGCATCGCGTGCTCCAGCAGCTGATGCTGATAGTCCATGAATGCTTCGGCGAGGTGGCTCACCACCGTCGGCGACAGCTTCAGGTCACCGGCGATCTTCGAGATCTCTCGCCAGGCTTCCTGCGTCGCAATCTGGTGTGCGGCTCGCATCGCATCGAGGTTGTGGCCGGCCCTGCCCTCCAGACTGCCCAGTCGTCGGTAGATGTGGGCGACGGTCGCACCGCGCACGGGCGCACCGGCCATCGCATCGACGAAGAGCGCGACCGCCTCGTCCAGCGCCTTCTCGATGACGCCGTGCAGCCGCGGGTCGCTGAACGCGGCCACCTCGGCGCAGATGCGTCTGGCGATACGGCGAGACAGGTGGCGGGCACGGGGCCGGTAGGCCACCACGATCTGGCGCGCGATCAGGTTGGGTGGCGGCGACAGGTCGATTCGCAGCGTCGGGTGGGGCCTTCTCGGGATCAGGCCCGTGAACATGTCCGTGTCCGGTCGTGTCGTCGAAGTCACGCAGCTCTCCTCCACTTCCGTCCCTCGCTCTCTGCGACCTGGGGAGCCGCGCAAAGGACGTGTCCCGGAATGCAGTGAAGTGGCGGGAGACCTCCACGTCCAGAGCCACCGAGGCATGAGGCGTCAGAACCTCGAAAACTTGTGATGGGCCTCACAAATTTTCACCGCTGAGGCGAAATTGTCACCGACCTGACAATTTTGGCTGGATCTGGTGACTTTCGATGTCGCGACGGTAGCCAGCCACCGTCCGCGACCCCCTCAATGGTGCCGTCATCGCAGTTGTGGTCGATCTCCCACCCGGCTCGATCACCCCTCCCACACCGTAAGGGGAACACGTGAGAACCAAGCCTCCACCCCGTCGCCGCACCTTGGTCGCCACGGCATTCGCCGCCCTCGTGGCCACCGCGCTGCTCGTCGGGGCACCCGCTGCACAAGCGAACCAGAACCCGACGCTCGAGATCGACTACGACGCCGTCGGTACGACCCACATCGGTGCGCAGGTCGACTCATCGATGGCCATCGGGCCCTCGGTGCTCGAGTCGACCCTCGACCTCACCAACGGCCACATCGTCGGCGGCTCCCTCGCCATCCCGGCACAGACGATGAACTTCGACATCTTCGGGATCCCGGCTCAGGCGAAGGTCACCATGACCCAGGTCGGGCCACTGACCGGCGCCATCGTGCCCACCGACCAGCTCGGCAAGTCGAGGCTCAGCTCGACGGTCGCCTACGACATCAAGCTGAGCGACGTCAAGGCCAAGGTGTTCGGGGTCTGGTGGCCGCTGGCGGTCGGCAGCCGCTGCCACACCGCCGAACCGGTCGACATCACCGCCAGCACTCCTGAGGGTGAGTTCTTCACCGTCAACGGCGGCGGCCGGGTCACCTCGACCTACACGATCGGGAGCTTCACCGGGTGTGCCGCCCTGAACTTCTTCGACATCCCCGGCTTCTTCCCCTGGTTCGGCTCCATCCCGATCAACGCCCTGGTGCCGGGCACCGACAACACCCTCGAGCTGCAGATCGCCAATCCTCGCGCGGGCACCGCGTGAGCCTCTCGGGTTCAACACAACACCACACAAGGAGAAACATCATGAAGAAGATCACCAGCCGCGTGCTCACCGGTCTCGCTGCCGGAGCCCTCGCTGTCGGGACCGTCGCGGCCATGTCCGCGCCGGCCCAGGCCGCTGCCGCCGACTACACCCCCACCGGCCCGAACCCGGTCGTATTCGTCGGCAGCAACGTGTCCTTCACCGCGGACGACGCCGGCCAGACGCTGACCTGCGAGGTGTTCAACCTGGAGGGCAGCATCTCGAACTCGGGTACGAGCCGGGCCTTCGGGGCATCCGCCGGAACGCTCGACAACCTCGACTCCAGCGGCTGCACCAACCCGATCGCCGGGGACACCACTGTCCAGCCGACCGGCGCCTGGGACGTCGCGATCACCGGAGCCGAGGTCGGCTCGGTCTCGCCTGCCGTGCTCCGGAACGTGACCGCGTTCGTGTCGGCGGCCAACTGCGACTTCAACGTCGCGGGCGCGGTCACCGGCAACTTCGACGACTCCACGGGGCTCTTCACCCCCACCGGTTCGAGCCTGGTCATCTCCGACAACCCGGTCGGTTTCGTCTGCTCGATCCTCGGCCTCGCCCAGGGGCAGAGCGTCTCCGTGGACGGGAGTTGGACGGCCGCGGGTCTGACGATCACCAACCCGTGATCGATCAGCGCTGACCCATCCATCAAGGGGGTCTGTGTCGATGGCCATCGCCATCGACACAGACCCCCTTCCGGTTAATCGCCATCCCACGACCAAAGGAGAAAAGTGATGAAGAACCTGATCAACCGCGTCATCACCGGTCTCGCCGCTTGCACGCTCGCCATCGCCACCGTCGTGGCGATGTCCTCGCCTGCCCAGGCCGCCGCCGACACGTACACACCACACGGCGGCCCCACCGTCGCCTTCATCGGCAACGACATCGCCTTCACCGACGTCTTTGCCGATCAGACGTTCAGCTGCGAGCAGTTCGACATGCACGGCACACTGATCAGCACCGGTCTCAGTAGACCGTTCGGGACGACGGCCACCACATTGGACCAGCTCGACTACAGCGGTTGCACCAACCCGATCTTCGGTGAAACCAGTTTCGATCCAACCAGCATTTCGGGATTTGCGATCACTGGGCCCGAGGTCGGCTCGGTCTCCCCCGCCAGGCTCACCAATGCGGGATTCCTCCTCACGGCCGCCGGTTGCTCGTTCAACGTCGCTGGGGAAGTCTCCGGCACGTTTGACGACGCCACTGGCGTTTTCACGCCCACTGAGTCGACCCTGACGATCGCTGACGATCCAGCCGGGTTCACCTGTCCGCTCCTCGGCTTCGTGAAGGGCGATGACATCAGCGTGAGCGGCACCTGGACGATCGCCGGCCTGACGATCACCAACCCCTGATAATCCGATCGACCAGTCGAGCGAAACTTGTCACGCGCGTGACAAGTTTCGCCGATTCCAAACCAGACCTTCAGCGAACCTGTGGCACTCGCCACAACCGATGACTTAACTGAGTGCGGACACCCGTTCGGTCCTCACCGGACCGACCACCGTGAGGAACTCTTCATGCGCATCCCCCACCCTGGACTTCGCGCCGGAGCACGCACCGGCCGAGCTGCCATCGGCGTCCTCGTGCTGGCAGGGACCTTGCTGGTCCTCCCTACCGGCCCAGCCAAGGGTGATCCCGAGGTCGATCCACAGAGCGCCTCCCAAAGCAGCGTGAAGGTTCCGACACCGGAACTGAAGGCGTTGTTGGCGGCCAACCCAGCCGAGGGCCAACCTGGGTTCGACGACCTTCCCGCGAACCTGTCGATCAGCCTCACTGAGGGCACTGTCACCACTTCACAGCACGCAGTCGTGCGCCGCTCAAAGATGTCCATCACTTCCCGTCCGATCTGGGGCGCCCTGTACTTTGCCGAACTCAACGAGCCACTTGAGAACCCGACGAAGTACGTGGCCACCTGTACGGCTGCGATTCGCTGCGTCCCTGATCCCTTCTATCAGCCGTCGTGTGCAACAGCCGATCCGAGCACGCAGTGGATGACTGGCTATTTTCGCAGCCCGATCTACCCGATCAAACCTCTCGAAGGAGGTGGGGCCAAGGTGGGCATCCTCGTTCAGGACAAGATCAATCTGATCGCCTTCGGAACCATTCCGGCCACCGCGACGCTGACGATATCTGTCCCGCGCCTCGACCGAGCGGTCCAGCCATTGATGGCCCACGTGTGGAGCCGCCGCAGGACTAGAGGATGTGTCCCGGTACCCAGCGACATTGCAGGAGCGTCCTCGCTGGTAGAGGGGAAGATCAACATCCAACTCAGCGATCTCGAAGTGGACGGAGTTCCGGTCGATCTCGGCCCGAGGTGCCAGACGAAGAGGCCAGCTGATCTCTACCTCTGGGGGGACACCACGTCTGGGACCTACTCTCCTAACGGCGGTGGCCCGTTGGGGGCGTACGACGGACTGCATCCTGGTTCACGGGGACCGTTGAACGACCCCTACTACGTCAAGGACAACGGTCGCATCATCCCCCCGTCCTCGGGCATCGAGGTTCCTCCCTTCGCCAACTGCGGCACCAACGGTGACGATCTCAGCCCGTTGGTCAGCGCCATGGCTTCTGGCCCGAACAACCCCGTGCGCGCTATGCAAAAAACTCTGGTCGCCATCAATAGAATCCCGTTGGAGGACCTCAGCACGTGCGGCGGAACGCCAACTCGACCCCAGTGCCCGCTTCCGGCGCCAGAGGTTCCGGAAAGGCCGCCCCTCCCGGACGGCGAGGGCGAGTGACCGATCAGGGCACCGCCGCTGCATACCTCTCCTCGTGGATCACCGAGGAGAAGGCGGAGCGGTGGCTCCAGCCGAAGTGCTCCAGATCGGGGGCCTCGGGCAGACCGGCGACCTGACCGACGCAGAGTCATGCGACGGGACGTACGTGCTCAGGCAAGCCGACGCGGGAGCGCAGGGCCTTCTCACGGTAGCTGCTGACCCAGCCGACGACGCCCTCGGTCTGCACGTCGCCGTTACTCACGCGGCCGCTGCGTGAACCTCTCGGATTCCCCCCACACCTCCAGGGAGAACCATGAAAAACTTCATCAGTCGGCTGCTCACCGCACTTGCGGCCGGGGCACTTGCAATAGCAACCGTCGTAGCGACGTCCTCGCCGGCGCAGGCCGATGTCGACGCGTACACACCTCACGGCGGACCCATGGTCGGCCTCACCGGCGATTACGTCGACTTCACCTTCAATGAGGCCGGCCAGACGTTCAACTGCGGGAACTTCGACATGTCCGGGACCATCCCCAATGCGGGTGCGAGCAGGTTCTTCGGGGCACCCGCTACGACGTGGGGCCAAGTCGTCCATGGCGGCTGCACCAACCCGATCATCGGCGATTCCACCTTCGACCCCATCGGTGCCTGGCAGTTCGCCATCACAGGACCCGAGGTCGGCTCGGTCTCGCCCGCCGCATTCACCAACGTGGCGCTGTTCGTCCAGGCCGCCGACTGCGCGTTCAACATCGCCGGTGACGTGAGCGGCGTCTTCGATGACGCGACCGGGGTGTTCACGTCAACCGGGTCCTCCCTGGTCGTCACCGACACCCCGACGGGCTTCATCTGCCCGATCCTCGGCTTCGAGCAGGGTCACACCGTCAGCATGAGCGGCAGTTGGACCATCACCGGTCTGACGATCACGAATCCGTGATCGACCGTCACAGGCACCACCCACGAGCCGAGCGAAAACTTGTCACGCGCATGACATGTTTTCGCTCGGCTCCAGGCCCAACCTTTCCTCGATCACAGGGGGCGCGAGAGCGCTACCCGCACCCACGGACAATGCTCGCGAGTTCGGTCAAGGCGTCGATCCGATGAGTTGCCCGCGAGAGATCCTGGGGCGCGGTGAAGCTGTTGCGTACGACCGCACAGTCGATGCCCGCGGCAACTGCCGACGCGAGACCTCGGGACGAGTCCTCGACGACGAGCGTCTCGTCCTGGGCCGCACCGAACCGCTTCAGCCCGGCCAGGTAGGGCTCCGGGTGCGGCTTGGGATGGATGATGTCGAAGTCGGCCCGCTTCGCCGTCGTCATGATCGCCATCCGGGCGTACCGCGACGGCTCGGCGATCGCGTCGACTATTCCGTGCGCAGGAGACCGTGGCTCACCGTCCGCCCTTACGCCACTTTCTGGCCGAAAGTGGCGTAAGACTGGCCTTCCCGCCTTGATCCGACCGCCTACTTGAATCTCTCCTCGTGCACCACCGTCGAGAGCGCGGAGCGGTGGCGCCAGCCGAAGCGCTCCAGGTCGGGGACGTCGGGGAGGTCAGCGACGGGGCCGACGCAGAGCCAGGCGACGGGACGTACGTGGTCGGGCAGGCCGACCAGGTCGCGCAGGAACTCCTCGCGGTAGAAGCTGACCCAGCCGACGCCGAGACCTTCGGCGGTGGCGGCGAGCCAGAGGTTCTGGATGGCGAGGACGGTCGAGTAGAGGCCGGCGTCGGCGATCGCGTGGCGGCCGAGGACGTGGGAGCCGCCGCGGGTCGGGTCGTAACCGACGACCACACCCAGGCCCGACTCGCAGATCCCCTCGATCTTGATCTTCGAGAACGTCTCGGACCGCTCCCCCGCCAGTGAGGACGCGAAGACCTCTCGCTCGGTGGCGACGTGCTCACGGAACGTACGCAGGGTCTCGGCCGAGCGCACCAGCACGAAGTCCCACGGCTGGGTCATCCCGACGCTCGGCGCCGCGTGCGCGGCCGACAGCACCCGCTGGAGCACCTCGGGGTCGACCGGTCCGCCGGTGAACTCCGCACGGGTGTCGCGGCGGCGGTTGATCGCGTCGTACAGGTCCATCAGGCACGCTCCCGGGCCGCGTCGTAGAGGAACGACTCGCCCCCGTCGCGGGCCAGCGCGGGCCCGGCCAGGATGACTGCGGCCTGCCGCAGGCCCGCGTCCTCGACCGCCTCGGCGATCGTCGCCACCGTCCCGCGCAACACCAGCTCGTCGGGCTGGCTGGCGCGGTAGACGACCACGACCGGGCACTGTGGTCCGTAGTAGGGCAGCAGCTCGGCCATCAGCTCGCGGGTGCGCCGGATCGCGAGGTGGAGCACGAGGGTGGCACCGGTCGCGGCGTACGCGGCCAGCGACTCCCCTTCCGGCATCGCCGTCGACCGGGCCTGGGTGCGGGTGAGCACCACCGACTGGGCCACCAACGGCACGGTCAGCTCCCGACCCACCAGTGCGGCGGCCGCCGCGTAGGCCGGTACACCGGGAGTCACGTCCCACGGCACCTCGGCAGCATCGAGCCGCCGGGTCTGCTCGGCGACGGCCGAGTAGACCGACGGGTCGCCGGAGACCAGACGGACGACCTGCTTGCCGCCGCGGTGTGCGGCGACGATCGCGGCGACGATCTGGTCCAGGTCCAGCTTCTGGGTGTCGACCAGCTCGGCCTCGGGGCTGCAGTGCGCCAGCACCTCGGGGTCCAGGTAGGTGCCCGGATAGAGCACCACGTCAGCGGCGGCGAGCATCCTCGTCGCGCGGACGGTGAGCAGGTCGGCCGCGCCGGGGCCGGCTCCGACGAAGTGGACGGTCTGGTCGGTCACCTGACGTACCTCGGCGTCCAGACCTGTCCGGCCGCGGTCACCCGCGTCGAGCTCGCGCCCACGATGACCAGGCACTTCATGTCGATCGAGGCCGGGTCGAGCTCGCCGAGGGTGGTCACGGTCAGCGACTCCTCGGCCCGCCCGACGTCGCGGCCGACGACCACGACGGTGTCGGGCTCGCGGTGCTCCAGGAGTACGTCGCGGGCGGTGCCGATCTGCTCGGTGCGCGAGCGCGAGGCCGGGTTGTAGATGGCCAGTACGAGGTCGGCGGCGGCCACCGCGCGCAGCCGCTCCTCGACGACCGGCCACGGCTTGAGCCGGTCAGAGAGCGACATCACCGCGAAGTCGGCACCGACCGGCGCGCCCGCCCGCGCGGCCACCGCCTGGACGGCGCTGACCCCGGGCAGCACCCGGATGCGTACGTCGGCATAGGCCGCGTCCTCGGCGGCCTCGAAGACGGCCGACGCCATCCCGAAGACCCCGGCGTCACCGCCGGAGACGACGGCCACCTTCTCCCCCGCCTTCGCCAGGTCCAGGGCGTGCCGGGCCCGGTCTACCTCGACCGTGTTGCCCGAAGCGTGTCGCTGCAGGCCCTCGCGCTGGGGCACCCGGTTGACGTAGGGCGCGTAGCCGACGACGTGGCCGACCTCGGCCAGGGCGGCTGAGACCTCGGGGGTGAGCCATCCATCCGGTCCCGGCCCAAGTCCGACGACGAGCACCTCCCCGGAGACCGGGTCTGTCGAGACGCCCCCGCGCGTCGCCTCGACAGACTCGGCAGACTCAGCCGCCGCCCAGGCCCCCGTCGGTCGAGCCGCCGGAGCCGCTAGGCGGAGGCGTGTCGAGACCAACAGGGTCGAATCGAGCGCAGAGGGGACTGTGTTGGTCTCGACACGCTCGCTGGCGCTCGCGGCTCGACCAGCGGTGGTGGCGGTGGCTCGACCGACGGTGGCGGCGGGGACGGCGGAGGCGGTGGCGGCGGGGGCGGCGGAGGTCCGGCCGGCGGAGGTCGGGGCGGTGTCGCCGGGGACGACGATGAGGGAGAAGTAGGGCACCGAGGACGGGTCGACGTCGGCCACCGGGAGCCAGCGCTCCTCGGGCTGCGAGGCACGCTCGACGTACCAGGCGCCGTCCAGCCGTCCGGCAGCCGCGAGCGCGGAGCGGACCGCGGGGAAGGTGCGGCCGAGCTTCATGATGATGGCGGCCTCGGTGTCGGCGAGGCGTCGGGCGAGCTCGGGCTCGGGCAGTGTACCGGGCAGGACGGTGAGGACGTCGGTCTGACGCACGAGCGGCGTCGAGACGGCGGCGGTGGCGGCCGCGAAGGCGGGTACGCCCGGCACCACCTCGGTCGGGTAGATCTCCTTGAACCGGTCGTGGAGATACATCGAGGAGCCGTAGAAGAGCGGGTCGCCCTCGGCGAGCAGGACCACGTCGCGGCCGGCGTCGAGGTGGGCCGAGAGCCGGACCGCGCAGGACTCGTAGAACTCGGCCATCGCTCCGACGTAACCGCCCGGGTGCGAGGTGGTCCCGGTCGTGACCGGGTAGCGCAGCTCCTCCTCGATCGCGTCGGCGGGGATCAGCGAGGACGCGATCCGGCGGGCGTGGGACTGCTTGCGCACGCCCGCGTGGTAGGCGACGACCGGCGCCACGCCGATCAGCCGGGCGGCCTTGAGGGTGATCAGCTCGGGGTCGCCCGGGCCGATGCCGACGACGCTGAACCGGCCGCGTACCTCGGTGGTCATTCCTGCTCCTGGGCGAGTGCGTTGAGGGCGGACGAGGTCATCGCGGAGCCGCCGCGGCGGCCGCGGACGGTGACGAAGGGGATGTCGATCCCGTGCTCGTCGGCGAAGGCGGCCAGCGCCTCCTTGGACTCGGCGGCGCCGATGAAGCCGACCGGGCAGCCGACGATCGCGGCCGGCCGCGGACCGCCGTCGAGGATCATCTCGAGCAGGTGGAAGAGCGCCGTCGGGGCGTTGCCGATGGCGACCACGGCACCTTCCAGGTAGGACTCCCACAGCGACAGCGCGGCCGCGGTGCGGGTGGTCCCCCACTCCCGGGCGAGCGCCGGGACCCGGTCGTCGCCGAGCATGCAGAGCACCTCGTTGTCGCGCGGTAGCCGGCTGCGGGTGACCCCGGTCGCGACCATCGTCGCGTCGCACAGGATCGGGGCACCGGCCTCCAGCGCACCCCGCGCGGCCTTCACCAGGTCGGGGTGGATGACCAGGTCGGAGGCGAGATCGACCTGCCCGCTGCCGTGGATCATCCGCACCGCGAGCCGCTCGGCGTCGGCCGGCACCGCGGAGAGGTCGGCCTCTCGCCGAATGGTCGCGAAGGAGTCGACGTAGATCGCCGGGCCCTGGTCGATGTAGTCGTAACGCCGGGTCGGGCGCAGCCGCGGTGAGGGTACGAGCACGCCGTGCCACGGTGTCACCACGACGGCCGGGGCCTGCTCCGCCAGCGCCTCGATCGCGGCTCGGTCCAGGGCTCCGTCAGGGGCAGGGATGTGCTCGCCGCCGGGCACGAACCCGAAGGCGAGTGGATCGATGGGCGGCGGGACTCGCGGGTCGGGTTCAGAGGTCTCGACAAGCTCGACCTCCGCTTGCTGGAGCTCGGCGACGTGCCAGGGCGCCGAGGGGCCCTCACCGCGTACGTCCAGGAAGCGCGAGGCGAGCGCGACCAGCCGGGGCGCGGCCTCGGTGATCGGTACGACGGGCCCCCACGCCTCGCCGACCCGGAGCTGAGCCTCGGTGGCGGACAGCGCGACCAGGCCGAGGTCGCACTCGCGCGAGACCAGGTCGCCGCGACCGTCGTCGAGCACGAAGAGGAACCGTCCCGGGAGCGCGGCCAGGCGGGACGAGCCGCACAGCAGCCGGTCCAGCGACGCGGCGACGCCGCGCAGGTCGGCCCGGCCCCCGGCGATCCCGGTCTGCGGGGAGACCATCACGTTGCGTACGAGCTCGTGGGTCTGCGCCGGCACCAGGCCGGTCGCCTTCAGCGCGGTGAGCACCTCACCCGGGAGGGCTCCGTCGACCGAGGGGAGGCCGCGGACCTGCAGGTTCGCGCGGCCGGTGAGATAGACCTTGCCGTCGCCGTGGCGCTCGGCGACGGAGACGAGCGAGAGCAGCGCCGACGAGGAGACGGACCCGCCGATCAGGCGCAGCCGCACCAGCAGGCCGTCCTCTGCCGGCCACGGACGGCCGACTCCCGGGCACCGGTCGGTTCGGACTCGCGTCATCGGGACACCTGCTCTGCGTCATGTGCCCTTGCGCGGGGCACGTGGTGACCTGGCGGCGGGCGCCGCCAGAGCCAGCAGGTCTTCGGACTCGGAATCGATCGGAGCGGAGCGCCTTCCCGGAGCCAGGCTCCAGTGACTGCTCCCCCGAAGAAGAGCGTGCCCCGCCCGTCATCCTCACCGCTGCGCGTCAGTCCCGGACTTGCACCGGGTTCCCTGACCCCATCAGGCATGGAGTACGACTGGCAGGGCGAGACTACCCACTTGGGGACATCGCGACGAATTGCTCGCTGTCAGGCCGGGGTCTGTGGCAATCTTCGGCTACTCGGAATCTGCTCCGCGTCCTCCCACAGATGGAGTCTCCCGTGACCGGATCGGCCAACCGGCAGCTGTTCGTTCTCGTGACCGTCTCATCGCTCACGTTCGGCCTCGCCGGGTGCGCCTCGAGCTCGGAGTCGAAGGTCTCGATCGGCCTGGTGGTCCCGGCCTCCGGGGTGCACGAGTCGATCGGCACCGACATGACCCGTGGCTTCGACCTCTACCTCGACCAGCACGACGGGAGGCTCGGCGGCAGGCTTGTGGACGTCGTCGAGGCCGACGAGGGCAACCACGTGCAGACCGGGGTCGCCGCGGTCGCCAAGCTGATCGAGGAGGACGAGGTCCATGCGGTCGTCGGGCTGGTCGGCTCGGAGACGGCGCTCGCGGCCAAGTCCGTCGCGACCGCCAACGAGACGCCGCTGATCGTCACCGGCGCCGGGGCCGACCGGTTCGCCGACGGCTCCGACTATCTGTGGCGGACGTCCTCGACCAACTCGGGCCTGGGCGGCTCGCTCGGGAAGGCGGTCGCCGTCGACACCGACCGGGGCTCGGCGTACGTCATCGCCTCCGACGACGCCACCGGGCACGAGCTCGCCGACAGCTTCATGATCGCCGTCGAGGCGTCGGGCGGGACCATCTCGGGCCAGGGATACACGTCGTCCGGCACGTCCCGGGAGTGGTCCGGCCTCTTCGACGAGGCCGCGAAGTCGGGCGCGGACGCCATCTACGCCGCCTATGCCGGCAAGCAGGCGGAGGCGTTCGTGCGGGCCTACCGCGGGTCCCGCACGGCTCGGAAGATCCCGCTCTACGGTCCCGGCTTCCTCACCGAGGGCGACGTCCTGACCACGTTGGCCGGCGCCGCCACCGGGGTGCGGACCGCGCTGCACTACAGCGCCGCGACGGACTCGCTGGCCAACGCCGCCTTCGTGCTGGACTACCGCGAGGCGTACGACGCCGCTCCGACGGTCTACGCGGTGCAGGCCTACGACGCGGCGGCTGCACTCGACAAGGCTCTCGCGCTCTCCGACGACGTCGACCGCAACGAGATCGCCGACTCCCTCGGGTCGGTCGGCACCATCGCCAGCCCGCGTGGGAACTGGTCCTTCGACCCCAAGAACAACCCGGACCAGCCCTACTTCCTGCGCGTGGTCAAGGGCGGCCCCGACGGCCACCGCAACGTGGTGCTGCGCAAGATCGGCTCGACCAGCGATTGAGCTCGGCTAGCTGCGCGCTAGCTGGTCGCTAGCTGGTCGCTAGCTGGTCGCCAGGTGCAGCGCGAGACCGAGCCCGGCGAGCCCGACCAGCCAGCGCAGCGGACGCTCGGGCGCGACCCGGACGATCCCGGGGCCGAGGAAGCCGCCGATCACCGCCCCCAGCCCCAAGGCGATCGCGGCAGGCCAGTCGACAGGAGCGAAGAAGACGTACGCGATCGCCGCGGTGCCGTTGGCGACGCCGGTCGCGACGTTCTTGACGGCGTTGGTGATCGCGAGCGCCTCGGCGCGCTCGAGCACGAGAACGGCCAGCGCGATGATGCCGACACCCGCGCCGAAGTAGCCGCCGTAGATGCCGAGCACGAAGACGATCACGCCCCACCCGAAGCCGCGCGCCAACGTACGCCTGCCTGCGCCGTCTGGCGGTAGGGCGTCGATCGGTGGTCGAGCTTGTCGAGACCCCCTTGCAGCAGCCCACCCCCTGATCCGGTCACGGAGCAGCAGGAGGACGGCGCCGCTGCCGACGAGCCAGGGCACGATCGCCTCGAACGCCTCCGCCGGCGTGGTGAGCAGCAGAGCCGCGCCGACCGCGCCGCCGAGGAACGAGGCCAGACCCAGCCAGGCGATCCTCCTGCCCTGGCCGCGGAGCTCGCGGCGCGACCCGGCGATGGTGCCGCCGGTGACGCCGAACATCGCCACGGTGTTGGTGACGTTGGCGACGACCGGCGGCAGGCCCGCGGCCAGCAGGGAGGGGTAGCTGACCAGCGAGGCCAGACCGGCCACCGAGCCGGTCAGTCCGGCGCCGATGCCGGCGAGCAGGAGCCAGGCGAGCTCGGCGTTCACCGGGCCGACGTCCGCGGAGCCCCAGCCCAGAGCTCAGCGCTCAACGGACCAGGCACGGGCGCTTGGGGTCGAAGGTCCACCCCGACACCAGGTACTGCATGGCGACGCCGTCGTCGCGTACGCCGAGGCCGTGCTCGAGGTAGAGCTCGTGGGCGGCCGCGACCCGCTCGCGGTCGAGCCGGATCCCGAGGCCGGGGGCGGTCGGGACCTCGATGGCACCGTCGCGGATCTGCAGCGGTGACTCGGTCAGCCCCTGGCCGTCCTGCCAGATCCAGTGGGTGTCCAGCGCGGTGATCTCCCCCGGCGCCGCGGCGCCGACGTGGGTGAACATCGCCAGCGAGACGTCGAAGTGGTTGTTGGAGTGGGAGCCCCAGGTCAGTCCGAAGTCGTGGCACAGCTGGGCGACGCGGACGGAGCCGGACATGGTCCAGAAGTGCGGGTCGGCCAGCGGGATGTCGACGGCGTCGGTGCGGATCGCGTGCGCCATCTGGCGCCAGTCGGTGGCGATCATGTTGGTCGCCGTACGCAGCCCGGTGGCGCGCTTGAACTCGGCCATGATCTCGCGCCCGGAGTAGCCGCCCTCGGCGCCGCAGGGGTCCTCGGCGTACGCGAGCACGTCGTCCTTGCCCTTCAGCAGCCGGACCGCGTCGGCGAGCAGCCAGCCGCCGTTGGGGTCGAGGGTGATCCGGGCGTCGGGGAAGCGCTCGTGGAGGGCTGTCACCGCCGCGACCTCCTCCTCACCGGGGAGGACGCCGCCCTTGAGCTTGAAGTCGGTGAAGCCGTAGCGGGCCTGGGCGGCCTCGGCGAGGCGTACGACCGCTTCGGGGGTCAGTGCGACCTCTCTCCTGACGCGGTCCCAGTCGTCGGCAGCCTCGGTCTCACGCAGGTAGGGCAGGTCGGTCTTGTCGGGGTCGCCGACGTAGAAGAGGTAGCCGAGCATCGGTACGCTGTCGCGCTGCTGACCGTCGCCGAGCAGCTCGGCGACCGGCGCACCCTGCGCCTGACCTGCGAGATCGAGGAGCGCGGACTCCAGCGCGGTGACGGCGTGGACGGTCGTACGCAGGTCGAACGTCTGGGCTCCGCGGCCGCCGGCGTCGCGGTCGGCGAACCGCTCCGCCACCTGCCGAAGCAGGCTGCGGTAGCGGGTGACGGGCTGGCCGACGAGCAGCTCGGCGGCCTCCTCGATGGTGCGTCGGATCGGCTCGCCGCCGGGGACCTCGCCGACGCCCTCGCGGCCCTCGGAGTCGGTGAGGATCGCGATGTTGCGGGTGAAGAACGGCGCGTGGGCGCCGCTGAGGTTGAGCAGCATCGAGTCGTGGCCCGCGACGGGGACGACCTCGATCTTGCCAATGGTGGGCACAGTGGTGGTGCTGGCGGTCATGGCAGCTGGAGCTCGCCGTCGATCCGGCGGGCGAGGTGCCACGGGTTGTCGTCGCGTACGGCCTCCGGGAGGAGCGCCGTGGGGACGTCCTGGTAGGCGACCGGACGCTGGAAGCGCTCGATCGCGAGGCTGCCGACCGAGGTGGTGCGGGAGTCTGAGGTGGCCGGGAACGGGCCGCCGTGGACCATCGCGTGGCCGACCTCGACGCCGGTGGGCCAGCCGTTGAAGAGGATCCGGCCGACCTTCAGCTCGAGCGCGGAGACGACCTGAGCGGCGGCCTCGTCGTCGGCGTCGGTGGCGTGGACCGTCGCGGTCAGCTGGCCCTCGAGGGAGCTCAGGCTGGGCAGCAGCTCCTCGACGGAGTCGTAGCGGATCACGACGCCGGAGGCGCCGAAGATCTCGTCGGTCACGCCGTCGAGGCGGGCGGCCTCGACGATCTGGGGTGCGGGGGCGTCCTCAGTGCCTGCCTTGCCCTCGCCGACGACGGTGACGCCGTCGGTGGCGCGGAGCGTCGCGATGCCCTTCTCGTAGGCGCTGGCGATGCCGGAGGTCAGCATGGTCCCGCCGACGGCCTCGGCGGTGGCGCGGCCGGCTGCGGCCAAGAAGGCATCGCCGGCCTCGCTCTTCGGGAGGAAGAGCAGGCCGGGGTTGGTGCAGAACTGGCCGGCGCCGAGGGTGAGCGAGCCGACGTACGCCGTGGCGAGCGCGTCGACGTCACCGTCAAGAGCGCCCGAGAGGACGACGACCGGGTTGATCGAGGACATCTCGGCGTAGACCGGGATCGGCTCGGGCCGGGCAGCGGCGGCCGCGGCGATCGCGAGCCCGCCACCACGGGAGCCGGTGAAGCCGACGGCCTTGATCCGCGGGTCGACGACCAGGGTCTGGCCGAGCTCGATGCCGGCCTTGAAGTCGGTGGAGAGGAGGTAGGAGAAGGTGCCGACGGGCAGCCCGGCATTCTGGACGGCGCGGGTGACGGCCTGGGCGACCAGGTAGCCGGTGAGCGGGTGCGCCGGGTGGCCCTTCACGACCACCGGGCAGCCCGCGGCGAGCGCCGAGGCGGTGTCGCCGCCGGCGGTCGAGAAGGCGAGCGGGAAGTTGCTGGCGCCGAAGACCGCCACCGGGCCCAGCGGGATCTGGCGCTGACGGATGTC
Organism: Nocardioides panzhihuensis; assembly: GCF_013408335.1. Lineage (NCBI taxonomy): Bacteria > Bacillati > Actinomycetota > Actinomycetes > Propionibacteriales > Nocardioidaceae > Nocardioides > Nocardioides panzhihuensis. Next base: position 3,642,688 of record NZ_JACBZR010000001.1, read on the forward strand.
GGCCCGCGGGAGCGGGGTCCGGTCGGGAAGCGCCGGGTCGATGCGTACGCCGAGGTGGTCACCGCGTCGCACGACGCCGGCGAACATCCGGAGCTGGCCGGTGGTGCGGCCGACCTCGCCGCTGATCCGGCCCTCGGGCAGGTGTGACTCGGCGACGGCTGCCTCGACGATCTCGGGACGGGACGCCTCGATCTCGTCGGCGACGGCTTCGAGGAAGTCAGCGCGTGCCTCGGGGGTCGTCGCGCGGTAGCCGGCGAACGCCTCGGCTGCGGCGGTGGTGGCGGTGGTGACGTCGGGCTGCTCGGAGTCGGCTCCGGCGATGATCGAGCGGTAGCTCATGGTCCCTTCCTATCGGGTTGGTTCTAGGGAGGTCGGCGTCAGGAGATTCGGGCGACGAGGTCGCGCAGCTCGGCGACCTCGTCCTCGCGCAGGTCGGTCAGCGGCGGTCGGACCGGGCCGGCCGGTCGACCGGTCGCGGCCAGCCCACCCTTGACGATCGACACGGCATAGCCTGACGTGCGGTCACGGATGTCGAGGTACGGGATCACGAACTCGTTGAGACGACGGTAGACCTCGTCGCGGTCCTGGGCCCGCACGGCATCGTAGAACTCGATCGCCCACTTCGGCGCGAAGTTGAACAGCGCCGAGGAGTAGGTGCTCACGCCGAGCTGGAGCAGCGGCAGCGCGAAGGTCTCGGCCGTCGGCAGACCGCCGATGTAGGTGAGCCGGTCGCCGACGCGGGCGTAGGTGCGGGTCATCTGCTCGATGTTGCCGACGCCGTCCTTGAAGCCGATCAGCGTGGGGTTGCGGTCGGCGAGCTGCGCGACGGCCTTGTCGTGCAGGACCGCGTTGGCGCGGCTGTAGACGATCACGCCGAGACCGGTGGCCTCACAGACGCGGCTGGCATGCTCGACCAGGCCGTCCTGACCCGCCTCGGTGAGGTAGGGCGGCATCAGCAGCAGACCATCGGCACCGGCGGCCTCCGCCGCCTTCGCCTGTGCGATGGCGTTGGAGGTGCTGCCCGTCGCCGGCGCCAGGACGGGAACCGCGCCGGCCACCTCGTCGACGGCCGCGCGCACGACCCGGTCGGTCTCCTCCAAGGTCAGCGAGAAGCCCTCGCCTGTCCCGCCGGCCGCGAAGAGGCCTGCGACGGGGTACTCGGCCAGCCAGCTCAAGTGCTTGCGATAGTTCGCTTCGTCGAACTGCAGGTCATCGGTGAAGTGAGTGACCGGGAACGAGAGAAGCCCGCTCTTGAGCTGGGCGGCCAGGTCGGTCGGGCTGTACTCGGTCACGAGTCACGTCCTTCAGGTGTTGTGAGGCAGAAGTGGTGCCCATCACGTTATGAACGTTCGGCGATGCCTGTCCAAGCCCGAATTTGAATCTCGTGATGCGTGTGGGGCATCGCGGGGGGTCTAGGCGTGAGTTCGTTGAGACAGCACGGCCCGGTGGTCGAGCTTGTCGAGACCCCCTCGCCCCGGTGGTCGAGCTGGTCGAGACCCCCTCGCCCCGCTGGTCGAGCTTGTCGAGATCTCTCTCGCCCCGCTGGTCGAGCCGCCGGAGCCGCTAGGCGGAGGCGTGTCGAGACCAACACAGTTCCCTGCCGGAACGTCCCACCCGAAGGCCGGACAGGGCCGCCGACCCGGGTGTGGCGCAGCGAAGTCTCGCTTCGGAACGGTGCTGTTCGTGGGGTGGGAGGGTGGTCCTCCGGGCCACTTACCATCCACAGGACCGAGGCCGTTCGCTCACCGCGAAAACAGCGGTTGACCTGCGGATATAAGTAGAATCGAGCGGTCGAAAGGAGTAGAATCAGACCCACCACGACACGCCTCTGAACACACGGGAGAGGAGGGCGGCGATGAGTCTCGAGCACGAGATCAACCACTGGGGCACCAACCCCGTGGACCCCATCGACGCAGAGCTCGCTGCCCTCGAATCCTCCCTCGACAACCTGCTCGCTAGGGACCCCGCCTACTGGCGCACCGGCGAAAAGAAGAACCGGCTGAAGCGCCTGGAGATCATCCAGGCCAAGCAGGCCGCGCTGAAGCTCCGGATCCTCGCTACTGCCGGTGATATCGCCGAAGAGACCGGCGCGAAAGATGCCTCGGGGTGGATGCTGACCGAGCTCCTCGTCGACAAGAAGATCGGCCGCGCTGAGGTGAAACTGGCTGCCGGTGTCGCGAAGTACGAGCTCGTCGCTGCCAGCCTCGCCGAGGGTGTCGTGTCCCAGGACAAGGCCCGGGTGATCACCAAGGCCCTCGAGGCGGTCGAAGCAGACCCGACCGCCACTGCTGATGACCTGGCCTACGCGGAGAAGCTGTTGGTCGACTACGCCACCGAGCTGACCGCCGACGACCTCAAGAACATCGGGAAACGGATCCTGGTCGAGGTCGACCCCGAACGGTTCGAGGCCGCCGAAGCCAAAGCCCTCCACCGGGAGGAAGAACACGCCCAACGGCGCACCTTCTTTCAATCCCGCGCCAACGGCGACGGCACCGTCGATATCCACGCCCGGGTCTCCTACGCGGTCGGGATGAGGCTGCGCACCGTCCTGGACTCCCTGGCTCAGCCGAGGAAGCTCTCTGCCGAGGACCGGGGCCGCAAAGCACCGTATGACCGGCTGCTGGGCCAGGCCTTCGCTCGGATCGTTGAGACCTACGACGTCGACCAGCTCCCCCGCCATGGTGGCCACGCGACCACGGTGTTCATCACCATGGACGTCGAGGACCTCCGCAAGGATCTCGGCACCGCTGCGTTCGGGTTCGACGGCGACAAGATCACCGCCGCCGAGGCCCGCCGGATGGCCTGCAACGCCGACCTCATCCCCGTCGTCCTCGGCACAGACTCCGAGATCCTCGACTTCGGTCGCACCACCCGCCTGGCGCCCCCGGTCCAACACCGAGCACTCCGGCTACGGGACAAGTGCTGCCAGGCTGAGGACTGTGATGCACCAGCGGCCTGGACCGAGGCCCATCATCTGAAACCGTGGTCTCAAGGCGGCGGAACCGATCTCGCGAACATGGTGTTGTTGTGTCCGAGCGATCATCGCCGGATCCACGACCCCAACTACGACTATGAACGCCTCCCGGATGGGCGGATCCGGTTCAGTCGTCGCGTCTGAGCGCGCGCCCGGGCCTGCCCCTGTCTGCCGGTCCGACCTTGTGAAACATTCACAAGGTCGGGCCCTCTGTCCTAGCCGACGACCCGGCGACCTCCAGCAAGACACGGGAGCGCCCCCTTGCGAACGATTCACAAGGTGTCATCGTCTAGTACAGCGCCCCGCAAACCTCCCCTGGCAGAACCGGCCGGCCCCCGATCCCAATCCCGTACCCAACCCGAAATCCGCTGCGCCACACCCCGCCGCCGACCCGATAGCCAGCCAAATTTCTCGCCGGATCACGGTGTCAAGGACCGCGACAGCGGCCGGCGAAGCCGGCGGCCGAAGGCCGTCCTTGACTCCGGGATACGGCGAGAACACCATCCACAACGGGTCGGCGGCCCAACCCAACGAAGACGGCCAGCACACGAAGCCCTCACAGAGGGCCCACAGCCCCTACCGATTCATCTCGATGATCGCATCAAGCACCCGCCGTACAACCGGACTCACAGACCCCCGCGCCCAGATCGCATGCAGCTCGACCGGCCGCTCGGGGTCCTTGTCCAGGCGGGTGTCCCCGCCACCGTGCTCGATGGGACGGAAGACGACGCCTTCGACGTGCAGCGAGCTGGCCGAGACCGGGACGAAGCCGACGCCACGATCGGCGGAGACCAGGAGCATGGCGGTGAGGACCTGGTGGACTCGCTGCTCGATGCGGGGGTGGGCGTTGGCGAGGAAGCGTACGGAGAGCTCGTGGAAGTAGCGCGACTGCTGGGGGTGGTAGCCGATGACGGGCTCGCCCTCGAAGTCCTGCGGGGTCAGCGGCCGGTCCAGCTCGGCGAGCCGGTGTCCCTGCGGCAGCACGGCCATCAGGGGCTCGCGGGAGATGACTCGCGAGGAGAGCAGCTCGGTGTCGAAGGGCGGGCGGGCCAGGCCGATGTCGATCTCGCCGTGGCGGATGCCGTCTACCTGGGCGAGCGTGACCCGCTCGGAGAGTCGCACCTCGACATCCGGGACCTCCACGGTGAGGCGGCGCAGCAGGGGGCCCAGGATCGAGATGGCCGAGACCGCGGTGAAACCGAGCCGGACCACACCGGCGGCGCCCGCGTCGACCCGACGGGCCAGGTCACCGGCGCTCTCGACCAGGTTGAGCATCCGGTAGGCCTCGTCGAGGAAGGCGGCTCCGGCGCCGGTCAGGGCGACCCGGCGGTTGTCGCGCTCGAGCAGCTGCGCGCCGACCGCCTTCTCCAGCTTCTGGATCTGTCGCGACAGCGGTGGCTGGGTCATCCGGAGCCGCTCGGCCGCCCTACCGAAGTGGAGTTCCTCGGCGACCGCGACGAAAGAACGCACCTGGTCGAGGGTGATCATTTCGCCAGGGTAGACCACGATGCGTCAGGTGGAACACTCAATGCCGAAACGGGCTTGGACCGGTATCGCTGAGACTCTTAGTGTCGGTGATCACACGACGTCGGGCCACCCCATTGCCACAAACCCGCCCGACCACCTGGATCTAGGAGCAACGATGCGCACGACCAACCACCTTCTCGCCGCGACTGCCGGCGTCGCGGCCCTGGCCCTCTCCGCCTGTGGTGTCTCGAACACGACCGGTGGTAGCGGTGACGGCGAGGAGTATCCCGCCGGCAACGTCGAGATGTACGTCGGTGCGTCGGCCGGTGGGTCCAGCGACCTGATCAGCCGGGCCGTCTCCAAGGGCCTCTCCGACGAGCTCGGTGCCTCCTTCCCGGTGATCAACCAGGAAGGCGCCAACGGCGCGCTCGCCGCCAACAAGGTGGCGAAGGCCAAGGCCGACGGTCAGACCATCGCCATCCAGAACGCCTCCCTCTTCGCCATCACGCCGCTGGCGGTCAGCGAGGACGAGGCCACGGATCTCGCCGACTTCGACGTGGTCCAGGGCGTCTCCCGCGACGACTACGTCATGGTCACCGGCCCGAAGAGCGGCTTCAAGACGCTCGACGACATCAAGGCCGCGAAAAAGAAGGTCACCTACGGCACCACCGGTGTCGGCACCGGCGCGCAGCTCTCCTGCGGCCTGACCTACGCCTCCGCCGACGTCGAGGCCGAGGCCGTGCCCTTCGACGGTGGCGCCCCGGCACTGACCGCGGTGCTCGGCAACCAGGTCGACACCGCCTGCATCCAGGTCGGCGAGGCGATCGAGAACATCGAGTCCGGCAAGCTGACCCCGCTCAGCGTCTTCGGCCCCGAGCGGGTCGAGTACCTTCCTGAGGTCCCGACCGCCAAGGAGCAGGGCCTCGACGTCGAGGTCGCGCAGTACCGCTTCATGACCGTCCCGAAGGGCACCCCGGACAACGTCAAGGACGCCATCGCCGAGGCGATGCAGGCGACGTTCAAGACCGAGGAGTACCAGGCCTTCAACAAGCAGAACAGCCTCACCCCGATGGAGATCTCCGGCGACGAGGTGGTGACCCAGCTCGAGGAGGACAAGAAGCGGTTCGCCGACCTGGTCGAGCAGTACGGTCTCGACCTCGGCCAGGGCTGAGCAGCACCCGGCACGGCGGAAAACACGACGAAGGCATGAGAATGAGCGACGAACGTACCCCAGCTCCTGACCAGGACATCCTGGCCGAGATCCAGGCCGAGGTGGCCCACGACCTGGAGGAGGAGCGACCTCCTGCGGGCGGACCGGCCTACCAGGTGATCGGTGCGCTCGTCGCTCTCGTCGTCGGCATCGGCGGCGCGGTCCTCTCCTACGGCTACGGCATGGGATCGCTGCGCCAGCCAGGCCCCGGCATGTGGCCGTTCGTGGTCAGCATCGCGATCGCCCTGATGGCGGCGGCGCTGCTCGTCGTCGGCCGCGGGCTGAGCGACAGCGAGAAGTTCACCCGCTCCAGCGTGCTTCCCGCGGTCGGCCTGGTCACCTTCATCGTGCTGGCCATGCTGATGCCCGTGATCGGCTTCGAGATCCCGTCGCTGCTGCTGTGCGTCGTCTGGCTGAGGTTCCTCGGCGGCGAGACCTGGCGCAGCACGATCATCACCTCGGTCCTCACGGTCGCCGCGTTCTACTTCCTGTTCCTCTATGGGCTGCGCATCCCGCTGCCCCACCTGTTCTGAGCGGAGCCCCCAGTGGACGTCAATGCATTCCTCGACGGCTTCGCGCTCGTCACCGAACCGCAGAACCTGCTCTACTGCCTGGTCGGCGTGCTCATCGGCATGCTCATCGGCGTACTCCCCGGCCTCGGGCCGGCGGCCACGATCGCCATCCTGCTGCCGATCACGTACAGCATCGACCCGGTCTCCGCGATCATCATGCTGGCCGGCATCTACTACGGCGCCCAGTACGGCGGCACGATCACCTCGGTCCTGCTCCGGCTGCCGGGCGAGGCCTCGTCGGTCGTCACCGTCTTCGACGGCTTCGCCCTCGCCAAGCAGGGCAAGGCCGGGACGGCCCTCGGCATCGCCGCGATCGGCTCCTTCGTCGGCGCGACCGTCTCGATCCTCGGCCTGACCCTGGTGGCTCCGCTGATCGCCGGCTGGGCGCTCAACTTCGGTGACCCGGAGTACGCCGCACTTGCCCTGCTGGGCGTCCTGCTGGTCGCCACCATCGGCAACGGCAACAAGCTCAAGGCGATGATCGCCGCCGCGCTCGGCCTGCTGCTGGCCACTGTCGGCCGCGACAGCTTCAGCGGCGCCGAGCGTTTCACCTTCGGCAGCCTGCAGCTGACCGAGGGCATCGACTTCGTGGTCGTCGCGATGGGTCTCTTCGGTGTCGGCGAGATCCTCTACAACCTCGAGGAGCGGCACGGGAAGCCCCACGTCCCCGCCGTCGTCACCAACATCTGGCCCTCCCGCAAGGACATCAAGCAGTCCTCCGGCGCCATCGGCCGCGGCTCGCTGATCGGCTTCGTCCTGGGCGTGCTGCCCGGTGGCGGCGCCGTGATGTCCTCCCTTGCCGCGTACGCCACGGAGAAGCGCATCTCCAAGCACCCCGAGCGCTTCGGCCGTGGCGCCATCGAGGGCGTCGCGGCCCCCGAGACCGCCAACAATGCTGCCGCGACCTCCTCGTTCATCCCGCTGCTGACCCTCGGCATCCCGGCCAACGCCTCGATGGCGATGCTCTTCGGTGCCCTGCTGATCCTCGGCATCTCGCCCGGTCCGCAGCTGGTCGAGGAGCGCCCGGACCTGTTCTGGGGCGTCATCAACTCGATGTACATCGGCAACCTGATCCTGCTGATCCTGAGCATCCCGCTGGTGGGCATCTTCGTCCGCATCCTGCGGGTGCGCCCGGCGATCCTGGCCCCGATCACCGCGCTCATCACGATCCTGGGCGTCTACACGATCAACAACTCCACCTTCGACATCTTCGTGATGATCGTCTTCGGCCTGATCGGCTACCTGATGAAGAAGGTCGGCTTCGAGCCCGGCCCGATGGTGCTCGCCTTCGTCCTCGGCTCGATCGTGGAGGACGGCTTCCGCCGCTCGATGCTGATCTTCGACGGCGACCCGACCGGCTTCTTCACCCGGCCGATCTCGGGCACCATCCTGGCGGCCTTCGTCCTGGTCGCGCTCTGGCCGGTCGCGAAGGCGATCCTGACCCGGCGCAAGGCCGCCACCGCCGCCCCGGCTCCGTCCGAGCGGGACGACGTCGACACCCCGACCCGCTGAGAGAGGCACACCATGACCATCCTGATCGGCTACGTACCCACCCCGGTAGGTGAGGCAGCACTCGAGGCCGGCCTGGCCGAGGCGGCCGCACGCGGCGACGACGTCGTGATCGTCAACAGCCCGCGCCGCGGCGCCCCCGTCGATGCCCGTCTCGTCGACGACGACGCTGATGCGGAGCTCGTCGCCCGCGCCGCCGAGGCCGGGGTGAGCGCCCGCGTCGACCACACCACGCACGGCGCCGACATCGTGGAGACCTTCGACGCGCTGGTCGCCTCGACCGGCGCCCGGCTGATCGTGATCGGCCTGCGCCGCCGCTCCCCGGTCGGCAAGGCCCTGATGGGCAGCGACGCCCAGCGCATCCTGCTCGACGCCGGCGTACCGGTCCTCGCGGTCAAGCCCACCGCATGAGTCGTATCTCCAAGGTCGTCATCACGCCGGTCGCGTTCGCCGACCCGCCGCTGCTCAACGTGGTCGGCGTCCACCAGCCGTGGGCGCTGCGCGCGATCGTCGAGCTCCACACCGACACCGGCCTGCTCGGTCTCGGGGAGACGTACGCCGACGAGACCCACCTCGCCCGGCTCGACGCCGTCGCCCAGGCGCTCCCCGGCTCCGATCCCTACGACACCAACGCCCTGCGTCGGCTCGTCGTCGACGTGCTCGGCAAGGAGACCGGCGGCGCCGGTGCCTCCTTCGGAGGCATGCTCGACGTCTCCTCCGCGGTCGACACCGTCTACTCCCCCTTCGAGGTCGCCTGCCTCGACCTGGTCGCCCGCGAGGCCGGTCGCCCGGTGAGCGATCTGCTCGGCGGCGCGGTGCGCGACCGCGTGCCGTTCAGCGGCTACCTCTTCTACAAGTGGGCCGGCCACCCCGGCGAGCCCGACGACGAGTGGGGCGAGGCCCTGAGTCCCGACCAGATCGTCGCCCAGGCACGACGGATGGTCGACGGCTGGGGCTTCGGCTCGCTCAAGCTCAAGGGTGGGGTTTTCGATCCCGACCAGGAGTGCGCCGCGATCGAGGCGCTGCGCGACGCCTTCCCGAACCTCCCGCTGCGCCTGGATCCCAACGGCGCCTGGACCCCGGAGACGTCGGTGAGGGTCGCTGAGCGGCTGGCGGGCGTCGTGGAGTATCTCGAGGACCCCACCCCCGGCATCGAGGGCATGGCACAGGTCGCGGCCCGCACCGACGTACCCCTGGCCACCAACATGTGCGTGATCGCCTTCGAGCACCTCAGACCGGCGATCGCGGCCGACGCGGTCCAGATCGTGCTCTCCGACCACCATCTGTGGGGTGGGCTACGCCGCTCGGCGTTGCTGGGCGGCATCACCGACACCTTCGGGATGGGCCTGTCGATGCACAGCAACTCCCATCTCGGCGTCTCGCTGGCCGCGATGGTCCAGCTGGCCGCCGCGACCCCCAACCTGACCTACGCCTGCGACACCCACTACCCATGGAAGACCCAGGACGTCGTACGCTCCGGCGTGCTTGACTTCGACGACGGCGCGATCACGGTGCCGACCGGCCCGGGGCTGGGTGTGGAGCTGGACCGTGACCTGCTCGGCGAGCTGCACGAGCAGTACCTCGGCTGCGGCGTACGCCGCCGGGAGGACACCGTCTACATGCGTTCCATCGAGCCAGGATTCACCCCGAACACGTCACGCTGGTGACCCCCGGGTGACGATACCTTCACAGTATCGTCTAATGCGATATGTGGCTTGGACATGAATCGCCAATCCTGACAGTCTCCTGTGACCAGGGCCACAAGTGGGCCCGGTCACAGAACGACGAGCCAGGAGCAACCACCGGTGACACAGATCGATGCAGGCGAGACCGAGGCGATACCGCCGGTTCCGGTCGTCGGTTACGCCTATCCCTGGGACGTAGTCGGCGATCCCACCTTCGCAGCTCGCGCCCGGGCCCTCGGCGTCTCCAGGGTCGCCCTCGCCGCCGCCTACCACACCACCCGCGCCGCGACCCCGCTCCACCCCGAGCACCGGATCGTCGAGGCCCGCAGCGCGGCGCTCTACCGCCCGGTGCGCGCCGAGGCGTGGGACGGCGCCCGGCTGGTGCCGCCCGCGGCGACCTGGGTCGCCACGGAGGACCCCTACGGCGAGGCGACCGCCATCCTGACCGACGCCGGGTTCGAGGTCGCCGCCTGGATCGTGCTGACCCACTCCAGCCGCCTCGGCGAGGCCAACCCCGACCTCGCGGTCGTCAACTGCTGGGGCGAGCCCTACCCCTACGCCCTGTGCGCCCGCCACGAGGACGTCCGCCGCTACGCGGAGACCCTGGCCGCCGAGGCAGTCCGGGACACTCCCACCTCCACGGTCATCCTGGAGGCGTGCGGTCAGCTCGGCTTCGGCCACGGCGGACACCACGAGAAGACCGACGGTGCCTACGACGCCGCGACCCAGCAGCTGCTCTCGATCTGCTGTTGCGCCGGCTGCCGTGAGGACTGGGCAGGCCGTGGGCTGGACGCCGACGCGACCGTCGCGGCGCTGCGTGCCGCGACCGGCGCGGACGCCGCCGACGCGACAGTGGACGCCGAGGCCCTGGACACGATCCTCGCCTCCCGCCACGCCGCTGCCGACGAGCTCCGCCACCGCGTCATCGCGGCCGTACGCGAAGCCGCCCCCGATGTCGTCGAGGTCGCCCTGCACGCCCAGCCCGACCCCTGGGCCACCGGCGCCAACCCGGGCCTGACCCCGACCGCCGCCGACGACGTCGACGTCGTCATCGCCGCCTGCTGGCCGACCACCGAGGCCTCGGTGCAGACCGCGCGCCGGCTGGCCGAGGCCGTCGACGGTAAGGCGGTCGCCGCTGCGTACGTCACCGTTCTCCCGCCCACCACCGAGGACACCTTCGGTGGACATGTGCGGGCACTGGTCGATGCCGGGATCGACCAGATCCACCTCTACCACCTCGGTCTGGCAGGCGCGGACAGGCAGCACCTGCTCGCCGAGGCGACCGAGGTCCCCCACCACCGCCGCGACGAGGACGGACTTTCGGAATGAACGCACACAACGAGAACGGAACCTTCAGGCGCACCTGGCGCGCTGTCGACACGGTCTTCGAGATCTTCAGCATCCTGTGCCTGATCGCCACGCTGCTGATCGTGCTCTGGCAGGTGTTCAGCCGAGAACTGCTGAGCAACTCCCCCAGCTGGAGCGAGGAGAGCGCCCGCATCCTGCTGGTCTGGATCGGCTTCCTCGGCGCCACGATCGGCTTCCGCGAGGGCGCCCACATCGCGGTGACCTTCCTGGTGGACAGGTTCCCGGCGACGCTCCAGGCGGTGATCGACCGTGTCGTGCAGGGGCTGCTGCTGGCGTTCGGGCTCTTCCTGATCGTCCAGGGCAGCCAGTTCGTCGTCGACGCCCAGGCGGCGACCCTGCCCGGCACCGGCCTCCCCCGCAGCGTCCTCTACATCATGATGCCGGTCGCCGGCGCCATGCTCATCCTCTACACCGTCCTCCAGGCCTTCGGCATCAGCACCCAGCGGTACGCCGAGTCCGCCGAGATCGACTGAGCCGGGAGTCCCTCACAATGCCTATCGACCCGCTTGCCATCACGATCCTTCTGGGCAGCTTCGCCGTCCTGATCCTGCTCCGCATCCCGGTGGCCCTCGCCCTCGCCCTCGCCGCCATCTTCGAAGCCCTCTACATCGGCCTGCCGCTGACCATCGTGGGCCAGCGGATGGTCGCCGGCCTCGACACCTTCGCGCTGCTCGCCATCCCGTTCTTCATCCTCGGCGGCGAGATCATGGGCGCCGGCGGCATCTCCCGCCGCCTGATCGCACTGGCCGGCCTGCTCGTCGGCTGGGTGCGCGGCGGTCTCGGGATGGTCAACATCGGCGCCAGCACCTTCTTCGGGGCCCTGTCCGGCTCCTCGGTCGCGGACGTCTCCGCGATCGGCTCGGTGACCATCCCGATGATGAAGAAGCGCGGCTACGACACCGACTACGCGGTCGCGGTCACCGTCTCGGGCGCCACCCAGGCGGTCATGATCCCGCCGAGCCACAACCTGATCATCTACTCCATGGCCGCGGGCGGCGTCTCCATCGGCGCCCTGTTCACCGCCGGCATCATCCCGGGCATCCTCCTAGGCGCATCGCTGATGACCCTGGCGTACATCCTGGCGGTCAAGCGGGGCTACCCGAAGGAGGAACTGGTCCCGCTCAAGGACATCCCCAAGATCGTCAGCGACGGGCTGCTCAGCCTGCTGATGCCGGTGATCATCCTGGGCGGCATCCTCAGCGGCCTCTTCACCGCAACCGAGTCGGCGGCGATCGCCTGCCTGTACGCCTTCATCCTGACCTTCTTCGTCTACCGCGACATTCCGCTCAAGGCGATGGTCCCGATCCTGCAGAGCGCCCTGCGCACCCTCGGCGTGGTGCTGTTCATCATCGCGGCGGCGGGCGCCTTCGGCTACTTCCTGGCCTTCCTGCAGGTGCCGGCGCTGGCCACCGACGCACTGCTCGGCGTCTCCGACAACGTCGTCGTGGTGCTGCTGCTGATCAACCTGCTCCTGCTCGCGCTCGGCGCGATCATGGACATGGCGCCACTGATCGTGATCATGACGCCGATCCTGCTGCCGGTCGCCACCGGGCTCGGCATGGACCCGGTCCAGTTCGGGATCATGCTGGTCCTCAACCTGGCCATCGGCCTGATCACACCGCCGGTCGGCAACGTCCTCTTCGTCGGCTGCGCGATCGGACGGACGACCATCGAGAACGTCATCAAGACGGTCTGCCTCTTCCTGATCCCGATGCTCATCGTCCTGATGCTGATCACGTACGTCCCGTTCTTCTCCCTCGCCCTTCCCGATGCACTCGGTCAATGAGTCGGGTCAATGAGCTCGGTCAAGTAGTCACCATCGAAAGGAACCAACCATGAACACCGCATCCCCCAGACCGGTCGCCCGGCGCTCCCTGTTCAAAGCCGGGGCCTTCGGCGCCGCGGCCGTCGCCGGCGGTCTCGCCCTCAGCGCGTGTGGCGGCGGGTCTCTCGCCGGCAGCGGCGGTGGCGGCGGAGAGTCGAAGACGTTCAAGCTCGCCGAGACCCACCCCGACGACTACCCGACCACCCTGGGCGACAAGAAGTTCGCCGAGCTGGCCGAGAAGTACAGCGACGGCCGGATCAAGATCCAGGTCTACCCCAACGCCCAGCTCGGCGAGGAGTCCGACGCCATCGAGCAGGTGCAGATGGGCTCGATCGAGATGACCCGGATCAGCTCGGCCCCGATGGGCGAGTTCGTGCCCGCGATGGGGCTCTTCAGCCTGCCGTACCTCTTCGACGACGCCGACCACCTGTGGCGCTTCCTGGAGAGCGAGAGCGGCAAGAAGCTGCTCGGCGAGGTCGACGGTGCCGGCTTCAAGGGTCTGGGCTACTTCGACCCCGGTGCCCGCAGCTTCTACACCTCCAAGAAGCCCATCAAGGCACCGACGGACGTCAAGGGGCTCAAGATCCGGGTCCAGGAGTCGCAGGTGCAGATCGACTTCATCAAGGCGCTCGGCGGCTCCCCCACCCCGATGGACTACGGCGAGGTCTACAGCTCGCTGCAGAGCGGGCTGCTGGACGGTGCCGAGAACAACGAGCCGTCCTACCTCTCCGCCTCCCACTACGAGGTCGCGAAGAACTACACCCTCGACCGGCACATGCGCGTCGCCGAGGTGCTGCTCATCAACAAGGACACCTGGGCCGGGCTCGACACCAAGGACCAGGAGGCCCTGCAGAAGGCTGCCGACGAGGCCGCCCCGTTCCAGCGCGAGAAGTGGGATGCCCAGGTCGAGACCGACCTCGAGAAGCTGCGCGGCGAAGGGGTCACGATCAACGAGATCAGCGACCTCGCCCCCTGGCGCGAGGCGACCAAGTCGGTCATCGACAAGCACGGTGCCAAGCTCGGCGAGTACCTCGACGCCGTCGAAGAGCTCCGCACCGCCTGATCCCGCATCTCCCCACCCAACCGGAAGGAACCATGTCCGAGACCGTACTCATCACCGGCGCCAACGGCGTCGTCGGGCGGCTCATGCGCCCGCGCCTCGCCCGCGAGGGCCGGGTGCTTCGCCTCCTCGACATCGTACGTCCCGAGCCCGCCGCTGAGGGCGAGGCCGTCGAGGTCATCGAGGCGTCGGTGACCGACGAAGCGGCGATGCGCGCCGCTTGCGAGGGCGCGGACGCGATCATCCACCTGGGTGGCATCAGCGTCGAGGCCCCCTGGGCCGACATCCTCGCGGCCAACATCGACGGCACCCGGGTGGTCCTCGAGGCCGCCCGGGACGCCGGGGTCCGTCGCGTGGTCCTGGCCTCGAGCAACCATGCGACCGGCTTCTACGACCTCGAAACCGTGCAGTCGGAGGGGCCGGAGGGTGGGCTCCCGGCAGATGTCTTCCCCCGGCCCGACACCTACTACGGGGTCAGCAAGGTCGCGATCGAGGCCCTCGGGAGCCTCTTCCACGACCGCTACGGCATCGACGTGACCGCGCTGCGGATCGGCTCCTGCTTCGAGAAGCCGTGGGACCGCCGCTCGCTGTGGACCTGGATGTCCCCCGACGACGGCGCCCGCCTCCTCGAGGCGTGCCTGTCCACTCCCGAGCCCGGCTACCGGGTGGTGTGGGGCATCTCCCGCAACACCCGCAACTGGTGGTCGCTGGAGGCCGGCAAGGCGATCGGCTACCACCCGCAGGACGACTCCGAGGTCTTCGCCGCGGAGCTGCTCGGTGACGCGATCGACGACGGCCCGCAGGGGCCCGAGGAGCGGCTGGCGGGCGGCAAGTTCTGCTTCACGCCGCTCGGGGAGCACCAGCAGAAGTAGCAGTAAGAGACAACAGGCCCCATGGGGAACGGGTGGCCCGGCGATCGCCGGGCCACCCGTTCTCTTTGCTCAGCGGTGTCAGGAAGCGGACGCGCGGATCAGCGTGCCGAGGTTCTCGACGAACGTCGAGGTGTTGATCAGCTGGGGCGGCTCGGCCGGCTGGTACGGCGGCACCGCCGGCGGGTTGTTCGCCGGGTAGGGCGAGGTGTCGAAGGTGTCACCGACGTGCTTGCTCATGTAGGCCTTCCCGTCATAGGGATGCTTGCTCCCCGGACCCCGGAACGGGTTGGTGATCGCATCCGCCGCGGAGAGCCAGTAGCCCTTCTCACCGAGATCGGTGACGACTCGCGCGACCTCGGCATCGCCCGGCCGGGAGACCTCGTGGGACGTGCCGCGCAGGAGCTCGAGCAGACCCAGGTCGTGCAGCGAGAAGAACGGCGGCAGCTCGTAGGAGTCCCCCGGAGTGAGCGGCGAGCGGGCCACCAGGTCGGCGACCTCGGCATCGGACAGCGCCCGCAGCCGGTCGTACTCGGCACGCAGCCGCGCCTCCGGCACCGAGCGACCGCCGGAGTAGTGGCTGAGCGTGTCGCGGTGGTCGTAGTCGTAGTAGTAGGCGCCGTTGACGATGTTGGAGCCGAACCGGTGCACGAACAGCGCCCGGTTGGTCCCGGGCTCGACGAACGTCGGGTGGGTGCGGCTGGCGATCAGCGGGTTCTCCGCGCGCTGCTGCTCGGTCAGCCGGCAGCCCGCCAGCCAGTCCAGCGCAGCCGGGACGCCGTCGAGGAAGGAGCGGTCACCGGTGAGCTGGAAGTAGGTGAACAGCTGCTCGACGTTGGTCTGCGTGGTGTGGGTGGCCAGCGCACGCGGCTCGTAGGAGCGGCCTGCGGCGACCGCGCCGGCCGGTCGCCCGTCCAGGTCCTCGGCGAGGTGCTGGAGACCCCAGCCGGCCTGGGGCGCGGGCTGCTGCATGCGGCGTACGCACTCCATGGCCCGGCGCACGGGCTCGACCAGGTCGTCACGGCCGAGCGAGACGACGCACATCAGCATGAGCTTGATGTTCTCGCCGAGGACGTTGTCGTTGAACGTGACGTGCTGGGTGTAGTCACCGTCGACCATCCCGGGCTTGGCGTCGGCAGAGAGCCAGGACGGCCGCTTCTTCGGCCACGGCATCTCGGTCGTCGCCTTCGGGTCGACCGGCCAGCGCTGCGGCCAGCCGCCGTCGCCGACGCCCCCGCGGATCTGGGCGTCGGTGATGAAGGCGATCACCTTGTTCAGCGACCGCTTGAAGCCCCGGTCGCGCGGGTCGAGCAGGTGGAGACGCAGGATCAGCTGACCGGCGGTCGAGGTGGCCGCGTCGTCGAAGGTGGAGTTGTCGTAGAGGTGCTGGAACTCCTCCAGGCGCCAGCCGTTGATCCCGATCGACTCGTACCAGCGCTTCAGCGACTTCGGGCCGGCGAAGTCGTGGATGTAGTTCCAGCCGCCTTCGGGACGCTGGGCGCGGACGAGAGCCCGGCCGGTGCGGCGGGCGGCGTCCAGGAACCGCTTCTCCCCCGTCGATGCGTACGCGTCGAGCAGGGCGTGACCGACGGTCGGCGTGCCTGGGGGCTGGACCCAGCACATGGTGCGCCGAGCCTCCATCTCACCCCAGGTCAGCGACATGTCGGGGCGGTAGCTCCAGACGTAGGCACCCTCGTAGGAGACCGTCTCGTCCATGTACGTGGCCGCGCGGAGCATCGCGTCGCGGACACCCTCCGCGGAGGTCGCCGTCGCGGCCGCGGCGGACGAGGTGAGGCCGGCGGTGGTGAGACCGCTCGCGGCACCGACGAGCGGTGCGGCCGTTGCTGCTTGAACGAGCCGACGACGGCTCAGCGTCGAGCTCGGTGGGGACTTCTTCGCAGGTGAGTTCATCCCTCCATCGTGACGACAGTCACAGTCCACGGCCAATACCGATGCCGACTCACGCGATGCCCACCAGGGCAACGTCTACCGCCGCTGAATCAACGGCGCCGGCTCACTGACGCAGGCGCCGGCGGGTGCTGCCCAGATGCACCCGCATCGCGGCCCGGGCCGTGTCGGCGTCACCGGTGAGGATCGCCGTGGCGATGTTGTCGTGCTCGCGCTGCACCCGCTCGACGTGGACTGTGTCGCTGGGCGAGTAGGCGTCACCGAGGCGGGTGCGCGGCAGCATGATCATCATCGGACCCAGCGAGTCCATCAGGTCGAGGTAGAAGCGGTTGCCGGTCGCGGCGGCGACCGCGCGGTGGAAGGCGAAGTCGGCCTCCACCGCCCCGTCGGGTCCCGCGGTCGCCAGGGCGGAGAGCGCCTCCTCGATCGAGCGCGCGCTCTGCTCGTCGTGGTGGGCGGCTGCCAGGGCGGCCGCCTCGCACTCCACCCCGAGCCGGAAGTCGACCATGTCGAGCACGTCGTGCTGCGTACGGATCGCAGAGGACTCCAGCGCGAACGGCGACGGCGCCGGCACCGCCAGCACGAAGGACCCGCGCCCCTGGAAGGTCTCGACCAGGCCCTCCGCGCGCAGGCGGGTGACCGCCTCGCGCGCCACCGTCCGCGACACCCCGTACGCCGCGACCAGGTCGGACTCCGAGGGCAGCTTCGCCCCCGGAGGGAGGTCTCCGGCCAGGATCTGGTCCTTGATCCCGGAGACGACGCGGTCGGCGAGCCCCGCACTAACAGTCATACCGAGAACTTAGCCGTCTCCACGGTGAGCTTGCGCATCTGGTCGCTGAGCGTGAAGCCGAGACCCGGACGGTCCGGCACCCACATCCGGCCGTCGTGGATGTCGATGCGCTCCTCGAAGAGCGGGTTGAGCCACTCGAAGTGCTCGACCCACGGCTCGGTCGGGTAGGCCGCGGCCAGGTGCAGGTGGATCTCCATCGCGTAGTGCGGCGCGAGCGCGAGACCGGCGTGGGCGGCGAGGGTGGCGAACTTCAGGAACGGGGTGATGCCACCGATGCGAGGCGCGTCCGGCTGCACGATGCCGCGGTAGCCCGCGTCGATCAGCGCCATGTGCTCGGGCACCGAGGTCAGCATCTCGCCGGTCGCGATCGGGGTGTCGAAGACGCGCGAGAGATCGGCGTGGCCGACCGCGTCCCAGGCGTCGAGCGGCTCCTCGATCCAGATCAGGTCGAACTGCTCGAGCTCGCGGCACATCCGGCGGGCACGGGCACGGTCCCACTGCTGGTTGGCGTCGACCATGAGCGGCGTGTCACCGAGGTGCTCGCGGATCGCGGCGACCCGGCGCAGGTCCTCGGCCCAGTCGGGCTGGCCGACCTTGATCTTGATGCCGCCGATGCCGGCCTCGAGCGAAGCGGTCGCCTTCTCCTTGATCTCCTCCACGCCCGCTTGGAGGAAGCCGCCGGAGGTGTTGTAGACGCGGCAGGAGTCGCGGTGGGCACCGAGCAGCTTGGCCAGAGGCAGGCCGGCACGGCGGGCCTTGAGGTCGTAGAGCGCCACGTCGAGGGCGGCCACGGCCTGGGTCGCCACTCCGCTGCGGCCGACGGAGGCGCCGGCCCACATCAGCGACTCGTAGATCTTCGCGATGTCGGAGGGGTCCTGGCCGATCGCGACCTGGGCGATCTCCTTGAGGTGAGCGAACTGCGCCGGACCACCGGCGCGCTTCGAGTAGCTGAAGCCCATCCCCTCGAAGCCCTGCTCGGTGGTCACCTCGACGAAGAGCAGCACGGTCTCGGTGAGCGGCTTCTGCCGCCCGGTGAGCACCTTGGCGTCGCTGACCGGGTTGTCGAGAGGGAGGACGACGTGGG
Source organism: Nocardioides panzhihuensis (assembly GCF_013408335.1). NCBI lineage: Bacteria > Bacillati > Actinomycetota > Actinomycetes > Propionibacteriales > Nocardioidaceae > Nocardioides > Nocardioides panzhihuensis. The sequence continues at coordinate 3,661,009 of NZ_JACBZR010000001.1, forward strand.
AGAGGTTCAGTGACTTGATGCGGTCGGCGGCCATGGCGGGGGTGCTCCTCGATGGGCTAAGTTGTATTACAAGTTCAGAACTTATCCGATGAGTGACGAGGAGTCCAGAGCGTGCAGTATTCCCCGACCGTCAGACAAGTGCCCCGATGGCGCGATCTCGCGCCGTTCCTGCAGCCGCGCCCGTTCCACTGGCGAGCCGCCGACCGCCGGCTGGCCCGCTGCCTCAGCGTCGACGACCTGGAGCACGCCGCTCGGCGGCGGGTCCCGACCGCGGTCTGGGACTACGTCTACGGCGGCTCGGACGGCGAGCACGCGATGCGCCGGAACCGGGAGGCCTTCGACCGTGTCGAGCTGCGGCCCACGGCCTTCGGTCAGGTGGGCGAGCCCGACGTGCGTACGACGATCCTCGGGCAGCCCGCAGCAGCACCCGTCGTGCTGGCTCCGACCGGCTACACCCGGCTCAGTCACCACACCGGCGAGCGGGCGGTCGCCGCGGCGGCCGCCGCGGCCGGGCTGCCCTACACGCTCTCGACCTACGCGACCACCTCGATCACCGACGCGGCCCGCGCGGCCCCGCAGGGGCGAAACTGGTTCCAGGTCTACCTGATGAAGGACCGGGCGGTGACCCTCGACCACATCGCCGAGGCGGCCTCGCAGGGCTATGAGGCGCTGATGCTGACCATCGACACGACCGTGACCGGCATGAAACGCAAGGACAAGCTCAACGGCTTCGCGATCCCGCCTCAGCTCAGCCTGCGTACGTTCGCGGACATGGCGCGCCACCCCGGCTGGGTCGCCAACATCCTGACCACCGAGCCGCTGCGGTTCGCGACGTTCCCCGAGGGGTCGCACTACGGCCGCTGGGGCATGTCCAACGAGCTGCGCGAGCAGGCGATCCGGCCCGCGGACATCGGCTGGCTCAAGGAGCACTGGAACGGCCCGGTGGTGGTCAAGGGCGTGCTCTCGGTCGCCGATGCGGCGGCCGCCGTCGAGGCCGGGGCCGACGCGCTGGTGCTCTCCAACCACGGTGGCCGCCAGCTCGACCGCGCACCGGTCCCGCTGGAGCTGCTGTCGGCGGTGGTCGACGCGGTGGGCGACCGGGCCGAGGTGTACCTCGACTCCGGCGTGCGCTCCGGTGGCGACATCGCGGCCGCCCTCGGTCTCGGCGCTCGCGGCGTGATGATCGGGCGGCCCTACCTCTACGGCCTCATGGTCGCCGGCCGGCAGGGGGTCGACGCCGGCCTGACCCTGCTGGTCGAGGAGCTGCGGCGGGCGATGTGCCTGCTCGGCACCCCCGACATCGCCGCGATCGGCCCCGAGCACGTCCGGCTGCGCTCGGCGTGACCGCGAGCAGCACCCCCACCCGAAGGAGAACCATGACCGCCAACCTCGTCCACGACCTGCGTACCGCTCTCGGCGAGAGCGCCGTGGTGACCGATCCTGCCGACATGGCGGCATACGTCACCGACTGGACCGGCAGCTTCACCGGCACCGCCCTCGCGGTGGTGCGCCCGGCCTCGACCGCCGAGGTCGCCACCGCGGTGAGGCTGTGTGCGGCCGCCGGCGTCGGGGTCGTCCCCCAGGGCGGCAACACCGGTCTGGTCGGCGGCGGCGTGCCCGACTCCGGTGGCGACCAGATCGTGATCTCGCTCGGCCGGATGCGCCGCGTCCGGGAGGTCGACCCGGTCGCCGACACCCTCACCGTCGAGGCCGGCACACCGCTCGCGACCGTCCAGGAGGCCGCCGCGGCCGCCGGTCGGCTGTTCCCGCTCTCGCTCGGCTCGGAGGGCTCGTGCACCATCGGCGGCACGATCGCGACCAACGCCGGCGGCACCGCGGTGCTGCGCTACGGGATGATGCGCGAGCTGGTGCTGGGCCTCGAGGTCGTCCTCCCCGACGGCCGGGTCTGGGACGGGCTGCGGCCGCTGCGCAAGGACAACACCGGCTACGACCTCAAGCAGCTGTTCATCGGGTCGGAGGGCACGCTCGGCGTGGTCACCGCTGCGGTGCTGCGGCTGCTGCCGGCGACACCGCGCCGGGCGACGGCGTTCGTGGCGCTCGAGTCGGTCGAGGCGGCGACCGCGCTCCTCCCGCTGCTCCGCGAGCACGGCGGCGGACAGCTGACCACCTGGGAGCTGCTCGGGCGCCAGGCCGTCGACCTCGTCCTCGCCCACCTGCCTGGCGCCCGTGACCCGTTCCCGGAACGGCACGCGTGGTACGGACTCGTCGAGCTCGCCGGCACCTCCGCCGACGTCGACGAGCGGCTCGAGGAGGCCCTCGCGGACGCCTCCGAGCAGGGCCTGCTCGTCGACGCGGTCCTCGCCGGCAGCCCCGCTCAGCGCGAGTCGCTGTGGGCTCTGCGCGAAGGGGTCTCCGAGGCACAGAAGAGCGAGGGCGCGACCCTCAAGCACGACGTCACCCTGCCGATCACCGCCCTGTCCCGGTTCGTCGCCGAGGTCGGGCCAAGGCTGCTGACAGCGCTGCCGGGGCTGCGGCTGGTGACGTACGGCCACATCGGGGACGGCAACCTGCACTACAACATCTCCGCGCCGGTCGGCGACGATGCGGCGCTGAAGCGGGAGGCGCCCGCCCTGACCCGGATCGTCTACGACGCCGTCACCGCGCTCGGCGGCAGCATCTCCGCCGAGCACGGGATCGGTGCGCTCAAGCGGGATGCCGCTGCGGCGTACAAGACGGGGGTCGAGGTCGACCTCCTGCGAGCCGTCAAGCAGGCGATCGACCCCGACGGGGTCATGAACCCCCGAAAAGTGGTCCCCGGCTAGGCGTATGTGCGCAGATAGGCGAGCAGCGCCACGCGTAGCTGCTCCGACAGCGCGGAGCGGGTCGCCTCGTCGGGCGCGTCGACGAGGAGCGGCGTCATGCCGCGGACGATCTGGATGGCGACGGTGCTCATCAGGTCGACCTCGTCGCGGCCACGGTCGGGGAAACGGGAGGCGACCAGGTCGGCGATCCCGGCATGGACGACCTGATGGGCCGGCGCCACGGCCTCACGCAGCGCCGGCGGCATGTCCGTGCGAGCGAAGAGAGCCTTGAACCCGGGGTGGGCGAGGTTGAACTCCAGCAGCGAGGCGAGAACCGTCTCGACGAGCTCGTCGAGACCGACGTCGGCCTGCGCGGCCGGGTCGATGGTCTGCGTACGCAGCCGGGTGAGCTCACCGGCGTAGTACTCCGCCAGCGCTCTGGCGATCTCCTCCTTGTTGCCGAAGAACTGGTAGAGCGAGCCCGGGGAGATGCCTGCCTCGGTCGCGATCGCGTTCGTCGAGGCCGCGTCGTAGCCCTTCTCGGCGATCACCGCCGCCGCGGCATGCAGGATCTGCTGAATCCGCCGCTCGCCCCTGGCCTGCCGCTTTCGGACCGGCCGAGCCGTCCCCTCTTGCATTTACGAGTCACCTCTCGTATTTTCGAATTGTGAGCATTCACTCGCAAACATACCCCGCCCCTACTCCGCCTGAAACCACCCGGCGCTCCTCTCGCCTGGAAGCGCTCGCCGGTCTCGTCTACCGCCGCCGCCTCGTTGTCATCATCGCCGCGATCGTGGTGTCCCTCGGCCTGCTGGTCGTTGCCGCAGGGGCGATGTCGACGTTCGTGCTGAGCCGTTGGGAGGCGGCCGGGACCGAGTCCGTGCGTGCCCAGGACGAGCTCGCCGACCGGTTCGGGACCGGCAACGCCAACCTCATCCTCGTCGTGACCGCGACCAGCGGGTCGGTCGACGACCCGACGGTGGCCCGTGCCGCAGAGCAGCTCGGCGACGAGCTCGCCGACGAGGAGGCGGTCGCCGAGGTCTGGTCCTACTGGTCCGGTCCGGCGCCCGACGCCACCATGCGCAGCGAGGACCGCTCCTCCGGAGTGATCCTCGCGCACGTCACCGGTGACGCGACCAGCGCCCGAGAGGCGATCCGCGGCTACCTCCCCGACTACACCCGGGACGGGTCCGCGGGGCCGATCGAGGTGCGCATCGCCGGCTCCGAAGCCGCCTCGACCCAGATCGGCGAGCAGGCCACCGCCGACTTCGTCCGCGCCGAGATGGTCATCATCCCGCTGATGCTGATCCTGCTGATCGTGATCTACCGTCGCCTCTCGTCCGCGCTGCTGACCCTCGGCGTCGGACTCTTCTCGGTCCTCGCCACCCTCGCCGGGCTCCGGGCGCTCACCGGCATGGTCGAGATCGCGAGCTTCGCCGCCAACATCACGCTGGTGATGGGCATCGGTCTCGGCGTCGACTACAGCCTGTTCGTCATCTCCCGTTTCCGCGAGGCCCTCGGCCGCGGCGCAGGCGTCGAGGAGGCGTTGCGGGAGACGCTGCGTACCTCGGGACGTACGGTCCTGTTCAGCGGTGCCACTGTCGCGGCCGCGATGGCGGTGCTGCTCATCCTCCCCTTCGACTTCCTGCGTTCCTTCGCCTGGGCGGGCATCCTCACGGTCATCACCGCGGGCATCGGTGCGCTCGTCATCCTGCCCGCTGCCCTCGCCGTCCTCGGCGAGCGCTGGGCTCGCCGTGGCATCACCGTCCCGGCGCAGCGCCCGGTGGAGCAGGGCCGTTGGTATCGGCTCGGCTCGCAGGTCATGCGACGGCCTCTCGCCTGGGGCGGGATCGCCCTGATCGTCCTGATCGCGCTGGCCGCGCCCGTGGCTGGAGTGCGGATCGGCGTACCCGACGACCGCGTGCTGCCGCCCGGTCACTCCGTGCGCGACGCCTACGACCAGCTTCGCGCCGACTTCGCGGCCGAGCCACAGGACGCGCTGCAGATCGTGCCGGCCGAGGCCGGCACCACCGCCGACCCTGACGAGCTGGCCACGTACGCCGCGGACCTCTCGCTCGTCGACGGCATCGCCCAGGTCGGCTCGCCGGCGGGGACCTTCGCCGACGGCTCTCGGATCGGACCGGCAGATCCGCGTCTGACCTCCGCATCGGGCGAGCAGCGGATCGAGGCGGTGCCGACCCATGCCGCGCTGCAGGACCGCGTCGCCGACGATCTCACCGGCGACGTACGGTCCCTCCCCTCGCCCTTCGGGGAACATCTGGTCGGGGGCTACCCGGCCCAGCTGGTCGACCTCCGAGTGGCTCTGGTCGAACCGCTGCCGCTCATCGGGGCGCTGTTGCTGGTGGTGACCTTCGTCCTGCTGTTCCTGTGCAGCGGCAGCCTGCTCATCCCGCTGAAGGCCACGCTGCTGAACCTGCTCTCGGTCGGGGTGATGTTCGGAGTGCTCATCATCATCTTCCAGAACGGGCTCTTCGCCGATGTGCTCGGGTTCACCCCGGTCGGCACGTTGGACCCGGCGTTCCCGCTGCTCATGTTCTGCGTCGTCTACGGGCTCTCGATGGACTACGAGGTGTTCATGATCTCCCGCATCCGCGAGGCCTACGACCAGACCGGCGACAACCAGGCAGCGGTGCTCACAGGTCTGCAGCGCAGCGCCCCGCTGATCACCGCTGCCGCGTTCACGCTTGCGGTCTCGTTCGGTGTCTACGCCACCGGCGAGGTGATGTATCTGCAGATGGTCGGGATCGGCACCGCCGTCGCCATCCTCCTCGACGCCACCGTGATCCGCGGGATCCTGGTCCCGGCGTTCATGCAGCTGGCCGGCGACGCGAACTGGTGGCTCCCGGGCCCGCTGCAGCGGGCCTTCGGGAGACTCCGCATCCGCGAAGCCGAATAGGCCGGCGGCACGATCGGTGCCGGGCTGAGCCGGACCCTAGGAGTGCGAGTCACGTCATCGGTGACTGGCACTCCTAGGGTCAGTGATCAGTGGTTGAGCGCGCCCCGGTTCACAGCCCCTGGGCGACGCGGTAGAACACCTGGTTCCAGCGCACCTGGTCGGCGAAGCCGCGCCGGGTGGTGGACTCGTCGATGACCAGCAGCTCGGTGCGGGCGATGTCGGCGAAGACCTCGAAGGCCTCGATCCCGGCGGCGGTCGACATCACCGTGTGGTGCGCGCCGCCGGCGGTCAGCCAGGCCTCGGCCGAGGTGGTGAAGTCGGGACGCGGGGCCCAGACGGCCCGGGCGACCGGCAGCTTCGGCAGCGCCTGGGCCGGCGGGACCACGTCGACCACGTTGGCGGTCATCCGGAAGCGGTCACGCATGTCGGCGAGCGAGACGACGACGGCACCCTCGCGAGCGTCGGCGTCGAAGACCATCCGGACCGGGTCCTCGCGGCCGCCGATCCCGAGCGGGTGGATCTCGACCTTCGGCTTCGACGTGGTCAGCGAGGGGCAGACCTCGAGCATGTGGGCGCCGAGGATCACCACCGCGCCAGGGGTCAGGTCGTAGGTGTAGTCCTCCATCAGGGAGGCACCGCCGGGCAGCCCCTCCCCCATCACCTTCGCGGCGCGGACCAGGACCGCGGTCTTCCAATCGCCCTCGGCGCCGAAGCCGTAGCCCTTGCTCATCAGCCGCTGCACCGCGATGCCGGGGAGCTGGCGCAGGCCGCCGAGGTCCTCGAAGTTGGTGGTGAACGCCATCGCGTCGCGCTCGACCAGGAACGCCTCCATGGCGATCTCCTGGCGGGCGGCGTAGCGCAGCGACTCGTGGCGCTCGCCGCCCTTGCGGAGCTCGGGGGTCACGTCGTAGAGGTCCTCGTACTCGGTGACGAGCGCGTCCACGGCGGCCTCGTCGACGGCCTCGACGGCCGCGACCAGGTCGTTGACGCCCCAGGTGTTGACCGAGACGCCGAAGCGCAGCTCGGCCTCGGTCTTGTCGCCCTCGGTGACCGCGACGTTGCGCATGTTGTCGCCGAAGCGGACCAGGTTGAGCCCGTGGGTCGCAGCCCAGCCGGCAGCGCCGCGGATCCAGGTGCCGACGCGGCGAGTGACCGCGGGGTTGGAGACGTGACCGACGACGGTGGTGCGGGCGACGCCGAGGCGGGTGGCGATGTAGGCGTACTCACGATCGCCGTGGGCGGCCTGGTTGAGGTTCATGAAGTCCATGTCGATCTCCGACCAGGGGAGCTCGACGTTGGCCTGGGTGTGCAGGTGCAGGAGCGGCTTCTGGAGTGCGTCCAGGCCGGCGATCCACATCTTGGCCGGGCTGAAGGTGTGCATCCAGGTGATCACGCCGAGGACGTTGTCGTCGGAGCTCGCCTCGAGCATCGCGCGGCGGATGGACGCGGAGTCCTTCAGGACGGGCTTCCACACGACCTTCGCCGGGACGTCGGAGGAGGCGTCGAGCGCGCGGGCGACCTCCTGGGACTGCTCGGCCACCTGACGCAGGGTCTCCTCGCCGTAGAGGTCCTGGCTGCCGGTGAAGAACCAGACCTCGCGGTCGCCATAGGGCTTCGGCGCTGTGGGCTTGCTCATGTGGGGTCCTTCCAAAGCTGACGTTGTTGTTCGCGGCGCAGCTCAGTGCTGGCCGTAGACGTTCTGGTAGCGGTCGTAGAGCGAGTCGATGTGGTGGGGGTCGATCGGCAGCGGCTGGCCGAGCTGGCGCGCGATGTGCACGGTGCGGGCGACCTCTTCGCACATCACGGCGGCCTTGACCGCGGAGCGGCCGTCCTTGCCGATGGTGAACGGCCCGTGGTTCTGCATCAGCACCGCCGGGCTGCGTGACTCCCGCAGCGTCTCCACGATGCCGCGACCGATGGAGTCGTCACCGATGATCGCGAACGGCCCGACCGGGACCGGGCCGCCGAACTCGTCGGCCATCATGGTGAGCACGCAGGGGATCTCCTCCCCGCGGGCGGCCCAGGCCGTGGCGTACGTGGAGTGGGTGTGCACCACTCCCCCGACCTCGGGCATGTTGGCGTAGACGTAGGCATGGGCGGCGGTGTCCGAGGACGGCGACCGCTCTCCCTCGACGAGGTTGCCGGCGAGGTCGCACACGACCATCGCCTCGGCGGTGATGTCCTCGTAGGCGACGCCGGAGGGCTTGATGACCAGCAGGTCCTCGCCGTCGGGGTTGCTGACCCGCTCGGAGACGTTCCCGGCGGTCCACACGACCAGCTCCCAGCGGGGCAGCTCGGCGTGCAGCGCGGCGACGCGCTCCTTGGCGGCGTCGACGGCGGCGCGAAGAGTGGCAGGTACGCCCGTCATCACTGGTCTCCTTCTGCTGCGTTCTTCGGGTTGTCGGCGCCGGAGACGAGGGAGGCCACGGCAGCGCGCTCGATCTGCAGGCCGGCCTCGTAGCGCTCGAGGTAGGTCCGGAACCCGGCGAGGTCGGCGGCGTCCGGCTCGACGACCTCGAGATCGATGTCACCGAAGACGCGCTCGGCGAGATAGTCGCTCAGCGTCAGGTCGCGCTCGGCCGCGGCCGCCCGGGCGTACGCGGCCAGCACCGCGATCCCCCAAGCGCCGCCTTCGCCGGCGGTGCGGCCGACGGCGACCGGGGCGCCGATCGCCGCGGCGAGCAGCCGCTGGGCGACGCCCGCGGTGCGGAACAGGCCGCCGTGGGCGAACATCGCGTCGATCTCGACACCCTGGTCGGCGAGCACACGCATGCCGAGGGCGAGGGTGCCGAAGACGCCGTAGACCTGGGCGCGCGCGAACCCGGCGAGGTCGAGGCGGCTGCCGGGGGTGCGTACGAAGAGCGGGCGGCCCTCGTCGAGGCCGGCGATCGGCTCGCCGGCCAGGTAGTTGTAGGCCACCAGCCCGCCACCGTCGGGCGAGCCCTTCAGTGCTGCGGTGAGCAGGGCGCTGAAGACCGCGTCGGGTTCGCAGGGGTGACCGAGCGCGGCAGCGAACTCGCCGAAGACCCCGGCCCACGCGTCGAGCTCGCTGGCACCGTTGTTGCAGTGCACCATCGCGACCGGGTCGCCGGCCGGAGTGGTGACGATGTCGATGGCGTGGTGGACGGTGGCCAACGGTGCCTCGAGCACGACCATCGCGAAGATCGAGGTGCCGGCGCTGACGTTTCCGGTGCGCTTGGCGACCGAGTTGGTGGCGACCATCCCGGTGCCGGCGTCGCCCTCGGGCGGGCACAGCGGGATGCCGGGCCGGAGGAGTCCGGTGGGATCGAGCAGCGCGGCGCCCGCGGGGGTGAGCCGGCCGGCGTCGGCGCCTGCCGGGAGGACCTGCGGGAGCAGCCCTTCGACCCGCAGGCCGGGGCGCTTGGCGGCGGCCAGGTGACCGAGCTGCTCCAGCATCCGCTGGTCGTAGCTCCCGGTGGCGGGGTCGATGGGGAACACTCCGGAGGCGTCGCCGACGCCGAGCACGTGCTCACCGGTCAGCGCTCGATGGACGTAGCCCGCGAGGGTGGTCAGCGAGGCGATCCGAGGCAGGTGGGGCTCGTCGTCGAGGATCGCCTGGTAGAGGTGGGCGACCGACCAACGCAGCGGGATGTTGGTGCCGAGGATCTCCGACAGCTCGGCGGCGGCGACGGCGGTGTTGGTGTTGCGCCAGGTGCGGAAGGGCACCAGCAGCTCGCCGGCGTCGTCGAAGGCGAGGTAGCCGTGCATCATCGCCGAGACCCCGATCGACCCGAAGGTCATCGGCCGGGTGCCGTAGCGGCGCTCGACCTCGTCGCCGAGGGCGGCGACGGCGCCCTGCACGCCTGCCCAGACCGCCTCGAGCGAGTAGGTCCACAGCCCGTCGACGAGCTCGTTCTCCCACAGGTGGGAGCCGGTGGCGAGGGGCGCGTGGTCGGGCCCGATCAGGCACGCCTTGATGTTGGTGGAGCCCAGCTCGATGCCGAGCGAGGTCTCTTCGAGGTCAGGCAGCACGCCTGCTCGCTGCGTCATCACGGCTCCGTTTCTGCCCGACGGCTCGGGATGGGGTTCGAGGCGATGTGAACGCTAACATGAACCGGTCGAAGCGTCACCCCGGTCGGTCGAAGCGTCACCCCGGTCGGCCGAGTGGGCAACGTTGTGCCCACTCGACCGACGTACCTGACGTCTCGACCGACCTAACTGACGTCTCGACCGGGGGTCAGCGGGGCTGCCGAGTCTCGGACGACCAGCTCCGGAGCGATCAGCGGGGGCACCTCGACGGATCCCTCGGCGATGGCCTTCGTGGCCACCTCGACCGCGAGCTCGCCCAGCGATGCGAAGTCCTGCCGGACGGTGGTCAGGGGCGGCCACAGGTACGCGGCGTCCGGGACGTCGTCGAAGCCCACGACGCTCACGTCCTGAGGAACCCGGCGGCCCGCCTCGTGCAGCGCCCGGATCACGCCGAGCGCCATCGAGTCGTTGGCCGCGAAGACGGCGGTGACCGAGGCGTCCCGGGCGATCACGGCGCCGGCCTCGTACCCGCTCCTGCTCGACCAGTCGCCGAAGATCTCGGGCCCCGGTTGCGCGCCGCCGTCCCGGAGCGCGGCGAGCCACCCCTCCCGGCGCTGCCTGGCGTCGATCCAGCCGACCGGACCGGCCACATGGGCGATGTTGCGATGGCCGAGGTCCAGCAGGTACTGGGTCGCCAGCACTGCGCCGGCGTGCTGGTCGATCCCCACCGAGCGCACTCCCTCGGGCGGGTCGCTGTGGATCATCACCACCTCGACGGTGGTGGCGAGCTGGGCGACGAGGTCCTCGAAGGACTGGTGCGAGACGCCGAGGAGCACGGCCTCGACCGCGTCGTCGAGCAGAGCCTCGATCGCACGCTCCGTCGAGGTCGCCTCCAGATGAGGGACCGGACTGAGGATGATGTCGTAGCCGGCCCGCTGTCCGGCTTGGTGCACCGAGGCGGCCAGCGTGCTCGGCCCGTAGAGGTGCGGCTGCGAGTAGAGCAGGCCCAACCGACCCGACCGCCGCGTCACCAACGCTCGCGCCGACTTGTTGCGCCGGTAGCCCAGCTCGTCGATGGCGGCCTGCACCCGCTCACGGGTGTCACCGCGGACGGCATCGGAGCCGTTGACCACCCGGGACACGGTCTGGTGGGAGACCCCGGCCAGCGCCGCGACATCTGCCATGCTCGGCGCGTTCTTCGACTCCCCGTTGACCATGCGGTGATCCTAAGCGGGTTCCCTCCGCGCGGAGGGAAGAGCCTCAGCTCTCCTCGAGACCGGGAAGCCCGTGACGCGCTCTGGTGAGGGCTGCGGCGAGCGGGGCACAGCGTCCACCGGGTGCCAACGAGGCGAGCTCGTCCGGGTCCTCGGGCAGACCGAGGTCACGCGCGCTCCCCGGCATCCTGACCGCGGTGGCGGAGCTGTTGTTGGGCGGGCGAGGGCTGAGCTTCACTGAGCGAACGAAAATTCGTTCGTCGCCGACCTCGAGCCGCCGCCGCTGGACTCAGATTCGGATGCGCGAACGAATTTTCGTTCGCCCGAGACCTACTCGGTCCGAGACTCTCCCAACGATGCCTTCTCATCGGCCCAGTACGTGGCGCAGTGCCGCCCCCAGCGTGGGGTGGCGGAACTCGTGGTCTGCGAGCGCGACCGGCTCGACCCGCTGGCTCGCCAGCGCCACCTCCTCGGCGCCCTCCTTGCCGAGCAGGAGCCGAGGGCCGAGGGCCGGCGTGGGCAGCAGCGCGGGCCTGTGGAGAACGTGCGCGAGCGTCTGCGCGTAGTCCCGGCTGGTGACCGGTTCGGGCGCGACCGCGTTGACCGGGCCGGTCAGCGACTCGTCGAGGATCACCCGGTGGTAGACGTCGACGAGGTCGTCGATGCCGATCCAGCTCAGCCACTGCTCGCCGCTGCCGAGCCGGCCACCCAGTCCGGCAGCGAAGAGCGGCCGCTGAAGCCGCAACGCTCCCCCGGCCGGCGTCTGGACGATGCCGGTCCTCACCGCGACGTTCCGCGGCCCGTCCACCCGGCCGGCCGCCTCCCAGTCGGCGACCACGTCGGCGAGGAAGCCGGTGCCCGGCGCCGAGGACTCGGTGAGCACCTCGTTTCTCCTGTTCGCACCGTAGATCCCGATAGCGGAGGCGCCGACGAACGTGTGTACGCCGCTGCGTGCCGCCGCCTCCGCGAGCCGCCGGGTCGGCTCGATCCTGGAGTCGCGGATCGCCGCCTTGTGCGCCGCGGTGAAGCGGCCGGCGATGGACGCCCCGGCGAGATGGACGACCGCGTCGACACCGTCGAGGAGGTCCGGCGCCGGCGCCGATGGATCCCAGCGGCGCTGGTCCGCGCCCTCCGGGGCGCCTCTGACCAGCCTGATCACCCGATGGCCACCCGTGGTCAGAAACGGCACCAGCGCCTGACCGACGGTCCCGCTCGATCCGGTGACCGCGATGGTGAGGGACCTGCCCGCGGCGTACGTCCTGTGGTGGGCTGCGAGGTCGGCGCCCAGCTGAGCATGGCGGTAGGCGATCATCCGGTCCACCATCCGCCCGAGCACGTTCGTCTCGATCCGGTCGGTGACCAGCGTCGCGGCGCCGTCGGCGGCGAACTCGTGCCGGTGGGTCCACGACAGCGGCCGCAGCGAGGCGAGCCGGTCGGTGAACAGGTGCGGCGCCTCGTAGGCGGCTGGGTCGTGGCGGGCCACCCAGTCCACGCCGCGACCGAGCGAGATCACCGCGGTGCCGTCGGCCAGGTCGGTCGCCTCCACCCGCGCCTCACCCGGCATCCACGGCGGCATCAACCGGTGGATCGCCCCGGGGCGCCGATGCCACTCGAAGACCTCCTCGACCGGCGCGTCGATGCGCGTCGTCAGCGAATGGACCCGGACCAGCGGTGACGTCATACCAGTAGCCTCGCGCGGATCCGCCGGGCGGACAACCACCGGGTCGGCCAGGCGTAAGGTCGGGCTGTGGACCTGCGGCTGCTGGAGTACTTCGTGGCTGTGGTCGACCATGGCGGCGTGACCAAGGCCGCCAACACGCTCTACATCTCGCAGCCGTCCCTGTCGCAGGCGATCCGCAACCTCGAGCGGGAGGTCGGCGCCCCGCTCTTCGACCGCAGCAACCGCACCCTCGAGCTCAACGCGGCCGGAGCGGCCTTCGTCGAGCCGGCGCGGCGGGTGCTCCGTGAGGCGCAGGAGGCCCGGCGCAAGGTCGGCGCGGTCCGGGACCTTCGAGGAGGCCGGCTCACTGTCGCCGCGCTGGCGAACCTCACGATCACGCCGCTCTCCGAGCTCGTGAGCGAGCTGCGCAGCCGGTATCCGGGGATCCAGGTGCACGTCGACGATCCGGGCAGTCCTGCCGGCGTGGTCGCCGCGGTGCGGCAGGGGCGGGCCGAGGTGGGGTTGACCCAGTTCTCCGCCCGACCCGACACCCTCGCCGTCGACGAGCTGTGGACCGAGCGGGTGATGCTGGCCATGGCGCCGGAGCTCGCGGCCGATCTGCCCGACCCGGTGCCGTTGGAGCTCGTCCGGGAGATCCCGCTGGTGCTGGAGGTCGATGACCGGCTCAGCAGCGTCATCGCGGACCCGGAGCTGCGCGACGCGATCGGGCAGGTGGCGGTCCGCTGCGCCCACCGACAGGCGATCTGGGAGCTGGTGGCGATGGGAGCCGGGGCGACGTTCCTGCCGGAGCGGCTGGCCGAGCGCGTCCTGCGCAAGGTCGTGCTGCGCGCGATCGAGCCGGAGGTACGCCGGCGGGTGGGGGTCGTCTACCGAGCCGATCAGCTCTCGCCGGCCGCCCGCGCCTTCGTCGACCTGACTCGGGAGACGGCGGGGTCTGCATCGTCCTGAGCTGCGTGCTCCCGGGCCAGCTCGACGAATGCCTCGGCCGCCGGTGAAAGCCGCGCCGGCTCGAACACCAGCCCGTAGCGTCGGCTCAGAGCCGGCGTGAACGAACGGACCTCGGCACCACGTGCCCGGGCGAAGCCGGCCAGCGAGCGCTCGATGAAGGTGCCGCCGACGCCCGCCAAGGCGAAGGACAACCGAGCCTCGCGGTTCTGGAGCACGGCGGCCGGCGGCCGCAGCCGTCCAGCGGCCGCCATGGTGCGTACGATCTCCTCGGCGTGCGACCCTCCTGGCGGCACGATGACGAGCGGGATCTCAGGCAGCTCCTCCCACCGGATCGGGTCGTGCGCAGGGATGTCGCTCCCCCCGGGGAACGCGATCCAGAACTCCTGCGTGCCGAGCTCGAGCACATCGAGCTGCTGCTCTCTGGACGTCGGTCGCGCGCCGTCGGCGTAGGGAAGATGGGTCACCACGATCTCGCAACGACCGCTGCGCAAAGCGACGGCCGGGTCGTCATCGCTCTGCTTGCCGATGCTGATCAGCACCTTCGGATAGCGGCGGCGGTACTCTGCGACGAGCGCAGGCACCAGCCCCGTACCCAACGCGGGGATCGTGGAGAGGTCGAGACGGCCGTGGAGCTGACCTTCCCGGTCGCGTACGGCACCTTCGGCCGCAGCGACGCCGCGCAGAATCCGCCGAGCCGAGCCGACCATGGTCAGCCCCGCGGAGGTCGGCACCATCCCCCGCCCGATCCGGTGGAAGAGGGCGGTGCCGAGCTCACGTTCGAGCGAGCGGAGCGCCTGCGAGACCGTCGGCTGCGCGACGCCGAGCGCCGTCGCGGCCGCGTGAACGCTGTCGTGGTCGACGACGGCTAGGAAGTAGCGCAGGTGGTGCACGTCCATGGTCCCAACCTAGGCCGTACGCCGTGCCGTGCCCGGAACAGTCGGCTCAGCGCGGCGTCATCCGGATCGCGCCGTCCAGCCGGATCGTCTCGCCGTTGAGATAGCCGTTCTCGAGGATGGTGCCCGCAAGGTGGGCGAACTCGTCGACGTGACCGAGCCGGGCCGGGTTGGGGACGGTGGCCTCCAACGAGGCGCGTACGTCGTCGCGCAGCCGGGCGAGCAGCGGAGTGTCCATGATGCCCGGCGCGATGGTGCAGACACGGATGTGACGGCTCGCCAGGTCGCGCGCGGCGGTCAGGGTCATCCCGACGACGCCGGCCTTCGACGCGGTGTAGTTGATCTGCCCGATCTGCCCTTCGTACGCCGCGACCGATGCGGTGAGCACGATGGCGCCGCGCTCGCCGTCGACGACGTCGAGCCGCGCCATCCGCTCCGCGCCGAGCCGCAAGGCGTTGAACGAGCCGATCAGGTTCAGCCGGATCACGAACTCGAAGTCCTCCAGCGACCCCGGGGTGCCGTCCTTGTCGAGGATCCGCATCCGGCGACCGGCACCGGCGCAGTGCACCAGCCCGCGTAGCCCGCCCTGGGCGTCGGCGATGTCGAGAGCGGCGGCGAACTGGTCGGCGTCGGTGACGTCCGCCGGGACGAACGTGGCGTTCACCCCGAGGTCGGCCGCGACCCGCTCGCCGTCGGATTCCGGCAGGTCGATCAGGGTGACCCGGCCGCCCTCCTTCAGCAGTCGGCGCGCGGCGGCAAGGCCGAGACCGGAGGCTCCTCCGGTGACGGCGGTGGTGAGGCCTTCGAGGCGCATGGGTGGTCCTTTCAGAGAAGTGTCAGAGGAGCTCGAGGATCGTGGCGTTCGCGAGGCCGCCCGCCTCGCACATCGTCTGCAGGCCGTAGCGGATGCCGTTGTCGCGCATGTGATGGACCAGCCGGGTCATCAGGATCGCGCCGGAGCCGCCCAGCGGGTGGCCAACGGAGATCGCGCCCCCGAGTGGGTTGAGCCGCTCGTCGAGGCCTCCGGTCTCCGCCTGCCAGGCCAACGGCACCGGCGCGAACGCCTCGTTGACCTCGTAGGTGCCGATGTCGTCGATGCCGAGCCCGGCACGCCGCAGCGCCTTGGCGGTAGCGGCGAGAGGGGCGGTCAACATCATCACCGGGTCATCGCCCGCGAGGGCCGAGGTGTGCACCCGCGCGATCGGCCGCCACCCCCGGGCCGCAGCGGTCTCGCTCGACGTCACCAGCAGCGCCGCGGCACCGTCGGAGATCTGCGAGGAGTTGCCCGCGGTGACCACTCCGTCCTCCCGGAACACGGTACGCAGCCCGGCGAGCGACTCCACCGAGGTGCCACGGCGCAGCCCCTCGTCCACCTCGAGGCCGGCGAGCGGTGCCAACTGGCCGGCGAAGGCACCGGCATCGGTGGCCGCCGCGGTGCGCTCGTGCGACCTCGCGGAGTACTCATCGAGCCGCGTCCGGGACAACCCCCACTTGTCGGCGACCATCTCGGCGCCGATGCCCTGGTTGAACCCGTCGACGCCATAACGCGCGAGGACGGACAGCGGATACGGCGCACCGCCGGCCGCGGCGCTGCCCATCGGCACCCGGGTCATCGACTCGACGCCGCCGGCCACGGCGATGTCGTAGTGGCCCGCGATCACGCCGGCGGCGGCGAAGCTGACAGCCTGCTGGCTCGAGCCACAGCGGCGGTCGACCACGGTGCTCGGCACCGACTCGGGCCACCCGGCCGCGAGCACGCCGACCCGTCCGATGCTGCCGGACTGGTCACCGACCTGGCTCACGCAGCCCCAGACGACGTCGTCGACGGTAGCCGGGTCGAGGTCGTTGCGTGCCGCCAGCGCAGTGAGCACGTGCGCGCTCAGATTCCCCGGGTGGATACCGGCGTACGCGCCGTTGCGCTTGCCGATCGGGGTGCGGACGGCGTCGACGATCACTGCATCACGCATGGGTGTCTCCTGGTTCGTTGGCGATGGCCCTGAGCTCGGTCTTGAGGATCTTTCCGGCGGGGTTGCTGGGCAGCCTGTCGACGAAGTGCACGGCCCGGACCTTCTTGTAGGGCAGCACCCGCTCCGCGACGTACGCCATCAGCTCGGCCGCGTCGACCTGGCCGCCTGCAGCGGGAACCACGAAGGCCACCGGCTCCTGGCCGACCGCGGTGAGGTCGCGGCCGACGACCGCGGCGCCGTCGACGTCGGGGTGGGTGACGAGCAGGTCCTCGAGCTCGCGCGGGTAGACGTTGTAGCCCTTGTAGATGAGCATGTCCTTGGCCCGGTCGCAGATGAAGAGGAAGCCGTCCTCGTCGACGTAGGCGATGTCGCCGGTGTCGAGCCAGCCGTCGACGAACTGCTGCGCGGTGGCCTCGGGACGCTCGAAGTAGCCGTCGGTCACCTGCGGGCCACGCACCCACAGCTCACCGCGCTCCCCCGGGCCGAGCGGTTCACCGGTGAGACCCGCCCGGATCTCGACCTCGGTGTCGAAGATCGGTACACCGACCGCACCGGGCTTGGTCCGTCCGTCACGGAAGATCGGACCGACGGACACCAGGCAGGTCCCCTCGGTGAGGCCGTACCCCTCGAGGATCACTGTGGACGGGAAGAGCTCCTGCAGCGCCTCCATCGTCGGCAGGTCGATCGGCGCAGCACCGGACGACACGACCCGCAGCGAGGTGAACTCGCGGGCTCCGGCGTTCTCGCCGGCGCCGACCAAGGCGTGCCACATGGTCGGGCTACCCGTGATGTAGGTCGCCCGCTCACGCTCGATCAGTCCCAGCATCCGCTGTGGGTCGAAACGGCCCGACAGCACCTGCCGTGTGCCGCACAGGTGGAGGAAGCTCGCATTGATCAGCGCGTGCGCATGGAACATCGGCGAGACGACGACCGTCACCGAGTCCCCAGGCACCACTCCGGCCTCGGCGGCGTCCGGGAGGGGGCGCAGGGTGGCCCCGTGGTCGTCCTGGCCAAGGATGTGGCCAGCCCGCCAGCCCGCCATCTGGGCGACGTTCGACACGACGTTGCGGTGCAGTACCCGGACCGCCTTCGGGACGCCGGTGGTCCCGCCCGTGTACGCGAGGTGGGCGAGGTCGTCAGGCCCGGTGGTGGTCTCCGGCCGGGTCGTCGGCTGACCCGCCATCAGACCCGCCAGCGTCACCGCGTCCGCGGGCAGGTCCTCGGAGGCCGGAGCCACATCCGTCCCGGGCGCGACGACCAGGGTCCGCAGCGCGGTGCCCTGCCGGGCCTCCTCGAGGAGCGCCAGGTGCTGGGGATGTGACAACGCCGCCACGGCGCCGGTCTCCTCGATCTGGGCTCGCAACCCCGCCACCGGGTGAAGGGGGTTCGTCGGGGCCACGGTCGCACCGGCCAGCAGGATCCCGTAGTAGCAGGGCAGGAACCACAGCGAGTTCGGCTGGTGCAGCACGACGACGTCGCGCTCGCGCACCCCGGCAGAGCGGAGGCCGTGCGCCACCTGGCAGGCGTGCGCGTGGATCTCGGCGAAGGTCAAGGTCGCGTCGCCATCCCGGACGCCGACCCGGTCGGAGTAGGCGCGGGCGGCGTACTCGTTGAGGTCGCCGACGGTCAGCGCGGGGTACTCGAGATGGCGCGGCAGCTGGTGCGGCCAGTAGCCCTGCTCGACAACGGGCGTCGTGGACTCGGTCACGGTGGTCATCGTCCTTCCCAGACGGGCGTGCGCTTCTCGGCGAAGGCGCGGGCGCCCTCCTCGGCGTCCGCGGAGGCGAAGACCCCCTCGACGATCTCCCGCTGCCGGTGGTAGCGCTCCTCGACCGGCCAGCCGCGCGACTGGACCATCACGCGCTTGCTCGCCGCGACCGCGAGCGGGCCGTTTGCCGCGATCCGGTCGGCGAGGGCGAGCGCGGCTTCGAGCGCGGACCCGTCGTCGACGATCTGATTGACCAGGCCGACGTCGTAGGCCCGCTGAGCCTCCAGGAAGTCCCCGGTGAGCACAAGCTCCATCGCGACCGCGGGCGGGATCCGCTCGGGCAGCCGGAGCAGGCCGCCGCCCGCCGCGACCAGGCCGCGTTTGACCTCGGGGACGCCGAACCGGGCGCCGCGTGCGGCGACGACCATGTCGCACGCGAGCACGATCTCGCAGCCTCCGGCGAGCGCGTACCCCTCGACGGCGGCGATGATCGGCTTGGCCGGTGGGGTCTCGGTGATGCCCGCGAAGCCGCGGCCCGGGACGCTCGGGCGCTCGCCGCGCAGGAAGGCCTTCAGGTCCATCCCCGCGCAGAACGTTCCGCCCGCTCCGGTGATGACGCCGACGGACAGGTCGGGCCGGGCGTCGAGCGTGTCGAGCGCCGCGGCGACGGCTTCGGAGACCGCGCGGTCGACGGCGTTCCTGGCCTCGGGGCGGTCGAGGGTGATGACGAGGACGCCGGGGCGTTCCTCGACGCGGACCGCTCTGGCGGTCTCAGGACTGACTTCGGTGCTCATCGGATCCTCCTCCTCGGGGTCACAGACCGAGCGACTTGGCGACGATGGTCTTCATGACCTCGCTGGTGCCGCCGTAGATGCGGCTGACCCGGGCATCGGCGTAGAGCCGCGCGATCGGGTACTCGTTCATGTAGCCGTAGCCGCCGTGCAGCTGCAGGCACTTGTCGACGACCCGCGCCTGCATCTCCGTCATCCAGAGCTTGACGGCAGCCGCGTCGGGGCCCGAGAGCTCGCCGCGGTCGTGCGCCTCGAGCGCCTGGTCGAGGAACGCCTGGCCGGCCGCGACGTCGACGGCGCACTCGGCGAGCACGAACTTGGTGTTCTGGAACTCGGCGACCGCCTTGCCGAACACCTGCCTCTCACCCGTGTAGTCACGCGCCAGGTCAACGGCGTGAGCGGCGGCCGACCACGCGCCGACCGCGATCGTGAGCCGCTCCTGCGGCAGATTGTTGCTGAGATAGGCGAACGCCTGACCCTCCTCGCCTAGCAGATCCTCGAACGGCACCCGTACGTCGTCGAAGGACAGCTCGCAGGTGTCCTGCGCCTTCAGCCCCAACTTGTCGAGCATCCGGCCGACCTCGTAGCCCGGGCTCTTGGTGTCGACGACCAGGATGCTGAGCCCGGTGCGCCGGTTGGTGGGGTCGGGCGCGGAGGTCCGGGCGACCACCAACACCCGGTCGGCGTTGTAGCCGCCGGTGATGAACGTCTTCGCCCCGTTCAGGACGTAGCAGTCGCCGTCAAGACGGGCGGTGGTGCGGATCCCGGCGAGGTCGGAGCCGGTGCCGGGTTCGGTCATCGCGATCGCGGTCATCAGCTCACCGGCCGCGAACCCTGGCAGCCATCGCTGCTTCTGCTCCTCGGTGGCGTACGAGAGAAGGTAGGGCAGCACCAGGTCCATGTGCACGCGGAGCGGTCCGAGGTTGATGTCGGACCGCACCGACTCCTCGGTGACGATCGCGTTGAACTTGTACGACGCCACCCCGGCGCCGCCGTACTCCTCCGGCACCTGGATCCCGACGATCCCGAGCTCGGCAGCCTGACGGTAGAAGTCCCGCGGTGGGTGGCCCGCCCGCTCCCAGGCGGAGAACCCGGGGGCGACCTGCTTCTCGAAGAACTGTCGGACCGTGCCCCGGAAGGCCTCGTGGTCCTCGCCGAAGATCGTTCGCTGCATGGTTGCTCCTGGGTCAGAGAGACGTACGTGTCATGGCGGCCAGCCGGCCGGAGATGATGTCGCCGGCCTCACCGACGATCCGGTCGACGAGTTCGCCGACGGTGGGGATGTCGTGGACCAGTCCCTGGGACTGGCCGACGCTCCAGATGCCGAGCTCGGTGTCGCCGACGTCGTAGACCTGCTTGCCGCGGGTGCCGGCCACGAGATGACGTACGTCCTCGAAGACTGCGCCCTCCTCGAGCCGAGCGACCACCTCGCGGCTGACCGCGTTGCTGGCGACCCGGGTGGTGTTGCGCAGCGGCCGGAAGATCAGCTCGGTGTCGAGCTCGCTGGCGGCGACGATTGCCTCCTTGACCTGCTGGTGCACCGGCGACTCAACCGTGCACAGGAACCGGGTGCCCATGTTGACCGCGTCCGCGCCGAGGGCGAGCGCGGCGACGAGGCCACGGGCGTCGGCGATGCCACCGGAGGCGATGACCGGGATGTCGAGCCGCTCGGTGGTGAGCGGGATCAGCACCAGCCCGGTGACATCGTCCTCGCCGGGGTGGCCGGCGCACTCGAAGCCGTCGATGCTCACCGCGTCGACTCCGAGCGTCTGGGCCTTGATCGCGTGCCGCACCGACGTGCACTTGTGGATGATCTTGACCCCGGCAGGCTTGAACACCTCGACGTGCTCGGTCGGCGCGTTCCCGGCGGTCTCCACGATCGTGATGCCGGACTCGATGATCGCGTCGCGGTACTCGGCGTACGGTGGCGGGCTGATGCTCGGCAGGATCGTGAAGTTCACGCCGAACGGCTGATCGGTGAGGTCCCGGGTGCGGGCGATCTCCTTGACCAGCGCCTCCGGAGTCGGCTGGGTGAGCATGGTGAGGCAGCCCAGCGCGCCGGCGTTGGCGACGGCGGCGACGAGCTCGGCGCGGCCGACCCACTGCATGCCGCCCTGGACGATGGGGTGCTCGACACCGAACGTCTCGGTGAAGCGGGTGCGGAGCACCGATCCCGTGGTCGTGTTCGACATCAGCGCGCCTCCTCCAGCAGCCGGGCCTTGTCGCGCTCCGGGTTCACCATCAGCATGGCCGCGATCGCGCCGACGATCGCGAAGGCTCCGAAGATCTGGAACGCTCTGGCGAACCCGTCGGCCGGGCTGGCCGCGGCATCGACGATCACGCCGGTGACGTAGGGCGCCACCAGGCCACCGATGGCCATCAGGGCGAGGAAGATCCCGAGCGTGTTGGCCATCTGGCGCGGCCGGACGATCTCGGAGATCGCGGAGTTGAACAGCGGGAAGACGCTGGCGCCGAACGCGTAGCCGACCGAGACGACGACCACGGCCACGACGGGCGCGCCCAGGTAGGGCACCACCGTCATCGAGAGACCACACACGAGCAGACCGATCGCGGGCACGATGCCGCGGAGCATCCGTGAGGTCGCGCCCCTGGCGAGCAGCCGGTCACCGATGCCGGAGAGCAGGAGCATCACCACCAGGCTGGCGATGCTCGGGAACGCGAACATCGTGCCCGCCTGGACCTGGCTGTAGCCCAGCCCGAGCTCGAAGTACGACGGCAGGAAGGTCAGGACGACGGTGACGAGCGCGTACATGGACATCACCGCGAGGGCGCCTCCGACGAAGGTCGGCGTGGTAAGCACCGCCCGCCACGGCGAGACCGGCTCGTCTTCATCCGCCGCAGCGCTCGCCTTGTCGGTGCCGTACGGGCCGACCCTCCACGTCGGGAGCCAGAACGCTGCCCACACCACTCCGGCGACGGCGAGGACCAGGAACGCGGCCCGCCAGCCCTGAGTCGCCATCAAGATCGCGAGAGCCGGCGCGATCGCGATCTTGGCGATCGACGCGGAGGCGGTGATGCATGCGGCGGGCAGGCCGCGCTTCTCGCGCGGGTGCCAGGAGAACACCGAGGTGTGCACGAGTGCGCTCGACGGACCCTCGAGGAACCCGAGGAGCATCCTGCTGAGCAGTAGCACCGTGAATGTCGCGGAGAGCACCAGCGGCAGCATCGCCACGGACCAGCCGATGGCGAGGAGCACGAGCGCCGACTTCAACGTCATCCAGCGGTTCAGCGGGCCGGCGAAGAAGCCACCGACCGTGAAGGCCAGGAAGAACGCGCTCCCGACCAGGCCGATCTGGGAGGCGCTCAGCCCGAGCTCCTTCGCGAGCGGTTGGGCAGCGAGACCGAACACGGCCTTGTCGGCCCAGTTCACGACGTAGAGCGAGACCAGCAGGCTGGTGAAGCCCCACGCCTTGGCGCGTGACTCACCTGCTTGCGCCTCGGCCCCGGACGGGGCAGTGAGATTGGTTGCGGACACGGTTGTCTCCTTCGCAGAACCACTGGGATCGCTGCCCCGGCTGACCGGTGCTCAGGACGTCATCGGGCGGCATCACCATGGTTGTGGCGCCGGGCCCCGGACCGCAAAGACTCTTCGGCTAACCGATCGATAGGCTCTTCCTATGACGATCGTCACACTTCTCTACGGCTGCATCGAAGCGCGAAAGACGCCGGCGGCGGCCCTCAGGCGCTGATGAAGTCGGGCCGTCGGCGCTCGAGGAAGGCCGCCCGGCCCTCGGCGAACTGTCGGCCGCCGAGCAGCTCGACCTGGAGGTCGGCCTCGGCCGCGAGTACGCCGTCGAGACTTTGGTCGGGTTGGGTGAGGATGCGTCGGGTGCCGGTCACCATCGGCCCCGAGAGCTCGGCAAGGCGCGAGGCCAGCTCGACCGCTTGGTCGAGGGCCGTGCCGTCGTCGACGACGCTCTCGACCGCTCCGATCCGCTCGGCCTCGGCTGCGTCGAAGGTGCGTACGGTCAGGAGCAGCTCACGTGCCCTGCCCTGCCCGACGCGCCGTGGGAGCGTGTAGGCGAGACCGGTGTCGGGGCCGAGCGCGATCTTCCCGAAGGACGTCGAGAAGGTCGCCGAGCGGCCGGCGACCACCAGGTCGCAGGCGGCGGCCAGCGCGAGCCCGAGCCCGTACGCGCCGCCCTCGACCGCGGCGACGACCGGCCGGGCCCCGGTCACCAGCTGGCGCACGACGGCGTTGACGACCTCGAGCCGCTGCCGGGCGACGTCCTGGTCCTGCGACATCGACCGGATGTCGCCACCCGCGGAGAACACCGAGCCCGCACCGGTCAGAACGACTGCACGCGCCTCCTGGTCGGCGGTCCGGAGTGCGGCGAGGAGGTCCAGCCGGTCGGCGAGGTCGAGCGCGTTGCGGCGCTCGGGGCGGTCGAGGGTGAGGATGCGGACATGGCCACGGTCCTCGACCCGGACCGCCCTGGTCCGCGGCTCCTCGCTCATCCCTGGAACTCCTTGACCATCTGCTTGGCGATGATCAGCTTCTGGATCTCGCTGGTGCCCTCGTAGAGCCGGAACAGCCGCGCGTCGCGGTAGAACCGCTCGACCGGCACCTCACGCATGTAGCCGAGGCCGCCGTGGATCTGGACCGCCCGGTCGGCGATCCGGTCGACCGCCTCGGTGCAGAACAGCTTGCACATCGAGGGTGCCGTACGCCGGTCGCTGCCGTCGTCCCAGCTGCGGGCCGCCTCGAGGACCATCGCGCGACCGGCGTACGCCTCGGTCCGGCTCTCGGCGAGCATCGCCTGGATCAGCTGGAACTCGGCCAGCTTCTGGCCGCCCTGGCCGTTGGTCGTGGCGTGACGGAGGCTCTCCTCGATCAGGCGGTCGGCCAGGCCGACGGTCAGCGCCGCGATGTGCAGCCGGCCCTTGGCCAGCGATCGCATCGCCGCGGAGAAGCCCTCGCCCTCGACCTCGCCGACCAGGTTCTCGGCGGGCACCCGGACGCCGTCGAGGAAGATCTCGGACGTCGAGGTGCCGCGCTGACCCATCTTGTGGTCTCGCGGACCGACGGTGACGCCTGGGGTGTCGGTCGGCACCACGAACACCGAGATGTTCTTCGCGCCCTCACTGAGGTCGCCGGTGCGGGCGAACACCATGAGCAGATCTGCCCAGTTCGCGTTGGTGATGAAGCGCTTCTGTCCGTTGATGACGTACTCGTCGCCCTCGCGGACGGCTCGGGTGCGCAGGCCGCTCGGGTCGGAGCCGGCCTCCGGCTCGGTGAGCGCGAACGAGGCCACCAGCTCACCACTGGCCAGCCGGGGCAGATACTGCTGCTTCTGCCGATCGGTGCCGCAGTTGACCAGCACCTGACCGGCGATGCCGTTGTTGGTGCCGAACACCGAGCGGAACGACGGCGTGGTCCAGCCGAGCTCCATCGCCAGCCGGACCTCCTCCGACATGGTGAATCCGAGACCGCCGTACTCCTCGGGGATGGCATAGCCGAACAGCCCCATGGCCGCGGCCTGCTGCCGGAGCCGGTCGGGGATCTGGTCGGTCTCCTCGATCTCGTCCTCGGCTGAGACGACCTCCTTGCGGACGAACGCGCGGACTGCGTCGAGGATCGAGGCGAACTCGTCGGGCTCCATGGGTGCTGCTCCTTCGTGCGGGACGATCAAGACCGGGTCAAAGCGTGGGAACGGGTACGTCGGTGGGCCGGCCGACCACGCCACCGGCAGCCAGCCGGTCGATCTCGCCGGCGTCCAGGCCGAGCTCCGCGAGCACGGCATCGGTGTGGGCGCCGAGCTCCGGGATCGCGCCCATCGGCAGCTCGACGTCACGGAACGTCATCGGAGGCAGTACGCCGCGGACCGGCCCGGCAGGAGTGTCGACCGCGCGCCACCGGTCACGGCCGGCGAGCTGCGGGTGCTCGACCAGGCCGGACATGTCGTTGATCTGGGCAGCCGGAACACCGGCGGCGGCGAGCCGGGCATCGAGGTCGGCGGTGGCGAAGCCGCGGGTGTGCTCGGCGACGACCGCGTCGCACTCCTCTCGGTGGGCGACCCGCAACGGGTTGGTGGCCAACCGGGGATGGTCGACGAGATCGGGCCGATCGAAGACGTCGGTCACCAGCGCCCGCCAGCCGCGGTCGTTCTGGACGCCGATCAGGATCTCCCCGTCGGCGGTCGGGTAGGCGTCATACGGCGCGATCGAGGCGTGGCTGAGCCCCATCCTGGGCACCTGGCGGCCACCGTACATCTGCATGTACATCGGGTGCCCGAGCCACTCGACGGTCGCGTCGAACATCGACACATCGACGATGCCGCCCTTGCCGGTGCGCTCACGGCGGAAGAGGGCCGCGACGATCGCCTGGCTCGTGTAGAGGCCCGCGGCGATGTCGGAGCTGGGGACGCCGGTCTTGGTCGCCGTCTCCGGGGTGCCGGTGACCGAGATCAGCCCGGATTCCGCCTGGATCAGCATGTCGTACGCCTTGCGGTCGCGCAGCGGGCCGCCGGTGCCGTAGCCGGAGATGCCGGCGACGACGAGCCCCGGGTGCCGTTCGGCGAGCTCCTCCGCGCCGAGCCCGAGCCGCTCGGCGGCGCCGGGCGCGGCGTTCTGCAGGAACACGTCGGCGCGGGCGACCAGCCGGCGCGCGAGCTCGGCGCCGTCGGCGGACTTGAGGTCGAGCGCCACCGACTCCTTGCCGCGGTTGAGCCAGACGAAGTGCGAGGCGAGGCCGTGCACCGCATGGTCGTAGTTGCGGGCGAAGTCACCCTCGCCCACCCGCTCCAGCTTGATCACGCGGGCACCGAGGTCCGCGAGGTGACGGGTGGCGAGCGGGGCCGCGACGGCCTGCTCGAGGGCGACCACGGTGATGCCCTCCAGCGGCAGCAGGTCGTTGGTCATGCAGCAAGCATCCCGCGACTTCTTATGCGCGTCCAATACCTAATCCTTGGAGGATTGTTCCCACTGATGCAATAGTTGTACGTATGGACCTGCACCATCTCGAGGCCTTCCTGGCCGTCGCCGAAGAGCTCCACTTCGGCCGCGCGGCCGAGCGGCTGCACATCGCCCAGCCTCCGCTGAGTCGCACCATCAAGCAGCTCGAGCGCGACCTCGGCGCCCAGCTGTTCGACCGCACCACCCGGAGCGTCCGACTGACGTCGGCCGGCGAGGCACTGGTCCGGCCCGCCCAGGAGGTGCTCGAGGGCCTGCGCACCGCGCGCCGAGCGGTCCGCTCCGCCGGCCGCGGAGAGACCGGCCGGGTCCGGATCGGGTTCGCAGGGCCTTCCTCCCACGTGCTCGTCGGCCAGCTCGGCCGGATCGTCCGCGAGCAGCATCCCGGGATCGAGCTCATGCTGCAGAGCACGACGTACAACTACGAGGCGCTGCGCTCGTTGCAGGACGGCGAGCTCGACCTGGCGATCGCGCGGTGGCGGATCGAGCCGCAGGGCCTGGCGCACCGCGTGATCGCGGTCGAGCACTACGTGATCGCCGTGCCCGCCGGTCACCGGCTCGCCGGCCGCGGGGAGGTCAGCATGGCGGAGTGCCGGGACGAGCCGTTCGTGGCCCTGCCGGCGGACCCCGGCTCCAGCGTGCGTGACGCCTTCATCGAGACGTCCTCCCAGGTCGGGTTCGTGCCCAACATCGTGCAGACCGCACCGGACAGCTGGACCGCGGTCGCGCTGGTCGCTGCCGGCGTCGGCATGACGTTCACGCTCGACACCGCGATCGCCAACGTCGTGCAGACCGGCATCGAGGTGGTCAGGATCAGCGAGTGCGACCGCCCCACGTTCCAGCAGCTCGCCTGGCGCCAGGAAGACCGGAGCCCAGCGCTGCATGCGGTGCTGCGTGCCTCGGAGGAGGCCCTGCCGACGCCGGACCTGCCGTCGGCGCCGCCCGCCTGACCACCGGTCAGCGGTCGGTCGAGACCTTCACCAGGCCGACCTGCGACGCGGTGGCGACGTGGCGACCGGTCTCGTCGAACAGCTCACCGACGCCGTGGGCCCGCCCGTGGGCGATCGCCTCCACGCGGCAGTCGAACTGGTGCCAGCCGGTCAGGTCGGAGGCGGCATGGAAAGTCAGAGCATGGGTCAGGCTGAGGATCCGGGCGCCGGGTTTGTGCCGAGCCGACCCGAGCGCCAGGAACGACGCCTCGAGGATGCTCATGTCGCTCACGTAGGCGAGCACCGCCGACCGCAGGACCGGCTCCTCGGGCAGCGGGCCGGTCGCCCGGAAGAAGCTGGTCTGTCGGTCGTTCGGATCGGCGACGGTGAAGTACGGCGGGGCCACCGCATGGCGGAAGTGGACCGGTCGGTTCAACCGCCACCAAGGCGGGATCCGCTCGTCTGAGCCGAACCGGTCGGCCAGGTCCGGCAGCGTCTCGGGGTCAGGAGCGGGCCGCGGCCGTAGCGAGCTGTGGGACGGCAGGTCGGCACGGACCGTCGCCCATCGGGTGACTGCTCCGAAGAGCTCCTCCCCCGCGTCGTCGAGCAGACGGCTGCGCCGGGTCGCCAGCGACGGCGCGTCCGAGACGACCGTGACCTCCCAGTGCAGCGGCCGGTCCGTCGGCACGCCGCCGACGAAGTCGGCCTGCAGGCTGATGATCCGCTGGTCGGCCCCGACCCCGCGCCCGGCGGCGACCAGCGCCTGAGCCAGGAGGAGGCCACCGAAGAGCCTGCCCGCGGGATGCTGCTGAGGTTGCCCGACCCAGTGGCTGACCCGGCCGGTCGGCTCGTCGACACAGGTCAGGTCGAGGAGGTCGAGCAGCTCGTCGAGGGTCACGGCAGCACGGGTGTCAGCGGCAGGAGAGGCAGGGTCCACTCGGCTCATTGTGCCGTCGTTTGTCGTCACTTTCGATATCTGTCTCGAACTATTCATACCCATCCGTCAACAGTGATCGGCGGAAGAAGTATTGGAGTTCGGCAGGCGGCTGGCGGCAGGCTGGGACCACTGACCACCCCCTGCCCGCCCCGAGGAGCACCCAATGGCCGCGCCCGACAAGGTCACCGATCTCAGCTCGGCGGTGGCCGCCCACGTACGGGACGGCATGACGGTCGCGCTCGAGGGCTTCGGCCATCTGATCCCGTTCGCCGCGGGCCACGAGATCATCCGCCAGGGCCGACGGGACCTGACGTTCTGCCGGATGACCCCCGATCTGCTGGCCGACCAGATGATCGCCGCCGGCTGCGTCTCGAAGCTCGTCGCCTCGTTCTTCGCCAGCGGCTCGGCGGGCTCCCTGCACGAGGTCCGGCGGCGGGTGGAGAACGCCGACCCGCAACCGCTCGAGGTCGAGGAGTACAGCCACTACGGCATGGTCTGCCGCTACCAGGCCGGCGCCGCCGGACTGCCGTTCTTCCCGCTCCGCTCGTACGCCGGCAGCGACCTCCCGAAGCTCAACCCGCTGATCCGCAAGGTCTCCGATCCCTACGGCGGACCCGACATCTACGTCGTGCCGCCGCTGCGCCCGGACGTGACGATCGTCCACGCCCAGCGCGCCGACCGCTCCGGCAACGTCCAGATGTGGGGCATCGTCGGAGCCCAGCAGGAAGCGGCGTACGCGGCTGAGACCGTGATCGCGACCGTCGAGGAGATCGTCGAGGAGGACGTCGTCCGCTCCGACCCGAACCGCACCGTGCTGCCGTCCCACGCGGTCACCGCCGTGGTGGAGTGCCCCGGCGGCGCGCACCCGTCCTACACGCAGGGCCACTACGACCGGGACAACGCCTTCTACCGCGAGTGGACGCCGATCAGCCGCGACCGCGAGGCGGTGCTGGGCTGGCTGGAGGAGTGGGTGCACCAGGTGCCCGACCGC
This sequence comes from Nocardioides panzhihuensis, assembly GCF_013408335.1. Classification (NCBI taxonomy): domain Bacteria; kingdom Bacillati; phylum Actinomycetota; class Actinomycetes; order Propionibacteriales; family Nocardioidaceae; genus Nocardioides; species Nocardioides panzhihuensis. The sequence goes on from NZ_JACBZR010000001.1 coordinate 3,689,670, forward strand.
GCTGCGTACCTCGACAAGCTCGGAGCGGAGCGCTGGCGCGGGCTCGGTGTCGCTCCTCGGCCCTCGCAGCCCGTCGACTTCGGCCGCCGCCGGGTGGCCGCCCAGGAGGTGGCCTCATGAGTACGCCGCTCTCGGATGTGGCTCCGTCCAGCACCGAGTTCCTCGCCGCGGTCGCCGCCCGACAGCTCGTCGGCAAGCACCGGGTCTTCGCGGGCGTCGGGCTGCCGACGCTCGCCGTCGACCTGGCGCGCCGCACCGTGAACCCCGACGTCGAGCTGGTCTACGAGTCCGGTGTCTGCGGCGCACAGCCGGAGGGCCTGGCGGAGGGCATCGCCGACTCGGTGCTGGTCTCCGGTGCCGCGGCGGTGCTGAGCATGCCCGCGCTGTTCGGCTACGTCCTGCAGCGCGGCCATGTCGATGTCGGGTTCCTCGGCGCCGCCCAGATCGACCGCTGGGGCAGCCTCAACACCAGCTTCATCGGCGCCTGGGACAAGCCCGCCGTACGCCTCCCCGGTGCCGGCGGCGCCGCGGAGATCATGCCGAACGCGGGCGAGTGCATCGTCGTGCTGCGCCGCCACGACCCCGGCGCCCTTCCGGCGCAGCTCGACTTCTGCACCTCGCCCAGCCCGGTGCGCGCGCACGAGGAGGACCCCCGGATGGTGCCTCGCGGCCACGGGGTCTCCACCGTGATCACCCCGATGGCGGTGCTGCGTCGCCCCGACAAGCTCGGCGAGCTCGAGATCAGCGAGGTCCACCCCGGCCTCACCGTCGACCAGGTCCGCGCCGCAACCGGGTGGGACATCCGGGTCGCCGATGACGTACGTGAGACCGGCCGGCCCACCGTCGAGGAGGTCCGGCTGCTCCGCGACGAGATCGACACGGTGCGGCTCTACCTCCGATGAGCCCGTCCACCATCACGTACGAACCGCGCCGGTCGGCGTACATCGCCCTGCTGGCGTGCTCGACTCTCGGCACCTTGTCGAGCACGATCATCAGTGCGCCGATCAACGTGATCGCCCACGCGATAGGGGCCTCTCCGCGCGGGATCGTCTTCGCGGTCAGCGCCTTCACCCTGGCGATGGTCGTCTTCGCACCCGTCTCGGGCTGGATGTGCCAGCGGTTCGGCTCCCGGCCGGTGCTCGCCGGATCGCTGCTCCTGATGGTGGCCGCGCAGGCTGGTGCGGCCTTCAGCCAAGGGCTCGCCTTCCTGGTCGTGATGCGTGCTCTGCAGGGGATCGCGTGCTCGGCGGTGCCGCCCGCGATCCAGCAGGTGCTCGGCCAGCATTGGGCCGGCGACCGAGCCCGGGTGATGGCGGGCTGGGCAGCGGCGATCGGAGTCGGTCAGGCACTCGGTCCACCACTGGGTGGCCTGGTCGCCGACACGCTCGGCTGGCGCTGGGTGTTCCTCACCCACGCCTCGCTCAGCGCCGTGCTGCTGGTGCTGTGTCTGACCGTGGTGCCCGTTGTGCCCGCCACGGACGCACCGCTCCACGTCAGCGGCATGGTGACCCTCCTCATCGGGGTCGGCGCGCTCGTCGGTGCGGTGAGCTGGCTCGGACAGCACGGCGGGGTCGCGGTCGCGGTGGCGATGGCGGCGGTGGGCGTGCTCGCCCTGATCGGCCACACCCAGCTCGGCCGCACCAGCGTTGGACCGTTCGTCCCGCCCGGCCTCCTCACCGAGCGGAGGTTCGTCGCGAGCACCACGGCCGCCGCGACGGTGATGGGCTGTCTGGGAGTGGCGATCGTCGCGACTCCCCTGCACCTGGGCCGCGACCTCGGGCTGGGGCCCGGACACATCGGCATCACGATGCTCGCGCTGGCCCTCGCGATGACGCTTGCGGCCCCGCTCTCCTCAAAGGCCACCGAACGCTTCACCGCGCGGCGCACCCTGCGCGGCGGGCTGGTGCTGCTCGCGCTCGGCCTGCTCGCGCTTCCCTTGGCCGCGACCGTCTCCGGATCCGGCACGGTCGTCGCGCTCACCGTGGCCGCGCTCGCACTGACCGGCTCGGCGATCGGGGTCGTGCAGGCGACCTCGGCGCTCGGGCTGATGACGTCGCCGGCGGCAGCCGACGGCGTCGCGCTCGGGATCCACAACATGCTCCGCTTCACCGGCCTCGCCGTGGGCTACTCCTGGGTCGCGATCGCCTACCCGACCGGGAGCCTCTTCCTCGTCTACGGCGTCCCCGTCATCGCGGTGGCCCTGACCTGGGCGATGGCCGGACCCTCCGCCACCCCTCGCCTCGCCACAGAAAGGGTGCTCCATGACCACCGCTGACCCCACTTCCGGACCACTAGCCGGCCTGCGCGTGGTCGAGGTGTCCAGCTTCGTCGCCACGCCGCTGTGCGGCACGACCTTGGCACAGCTCGGTGCGGAGGTGATCCGCGTCGAGCCGCTCGAGGGTGCGCCGGACCGATCTCGCTGGCCACTCAGCGACAACGGTGCCAGCCTGTACTGGAACGGACTCAACCCCGGCAAGAAGGCCATCGCGGTCGACTGCACCCACCCGGAGGGCCGACAGCTGGTCTCGGACCTCGTGGTCTCGGGCGGCCCCTCCGGCGGCATCGTGGTCACGAACACCGAACGCTGGTCGGACCTTGGGTACGCCGCGCTGCGCGCCCGCCGCGACGACGTCATCCACGTGCTCCTCACCGGACGCCACGACGGCGGGACGGCCGTCGACTACACCGTGCAGGCCGGCACCGGCTTCCCCCTCGTGACCGGCCCGGAGGAGCATGCTGCACCGGTGAACGGCGTGGTGCCGGCGTGGGACCTCGCGGCGGGACTCCACCTCGCGACCGGCCTGCTCGCCGCCGAGCGCCGGCGCGGGGTCACCGGCGAGGGCGCCGAGGTGCGAGTCGCCCTGGAGGACGTCGCCCTCGCCGTCGCCGGCAACCTCGGCTACCTCGCCGAGGCGCAGCTGCGGCCGGCGAGCGAGCGGGGCTCGACCGGAAACCACGTCTATGGCACGTTCGGTCGCGACTTCGTCACCACGGACGGCGACCGTTTCATGCTGGTGGCCCTCACCCCACGGCAGTGGTCGGACCTGCTGGGCATGACCGGCCTCGCCGAGGCGGTGGCAGCGCTCGCTCGCGCGCTCGGTGCCGACTTCTCCGACGAGGGCGCGCGGTTCCGGCACCGCACCGTGCTCGGCGGTCTGATCGCCGCCTGGTTCGAGCAGCACGACACGGCGTACGTGACGCGGGCGCTGACGCGGACCCGGATCCTGTGGTCGCCCTACCGCAGCTTCCGCGATCTCGCCGCCGACGATGCCCGGATGCTGCGCGAGCACCCGTTGTTCTCGACGATCACCCAGCCCGGCGTCGGCGACCTGCTCGCCCCGGGCGCGCCCATCACCGTCGACGGCCACCGGAGCGCACCACGGCCGGCGCCTGCCGTCGGGCAGGACACCGGCGAGGTGCTCGCCGGCGCGCTCGGGCTGGCCACCGAGAGGCTGGACGACCTGCTCGCCCGCGGTGTCATCGGCGCCCGGGAGGTGGCGACGCGATGAGCACCGCCGAGATCGCCGGGACGGCGCGCACCTGGCTGTTCGTTCCCGGGAACCGGCCGGAGCGGTTCGACAAGGCTGCCGCCGCCGGCCCCGACGTGGTGGTCCTCGACCTCGAGGACGCCGTCGCCCCGGCTCACAAGGACGCGGCCCGCGCCCACGTCACCGACTGGCTCCCGCAGGCAGACGTCACCGTCGCCGTGCGGATCAACGCCGCCGCCACCATCTGGCACGATGCCGACCTCGCCGCGCTCGCCGCACTCGACGGACCGTCGCTGGTGATGCTGCCGAAGGCCGACAGCCCCGAGACCGTGGCGGCCGTCCTGGCCGCCCTCCCCGACGGCTCCGCCGTCGTCGCACTGGTCGAGACCGCTCTCGGCGTCGCGGGAGCCATCGACCTGGCCCGTTCCCCCGGAGTCGTACGCCTCGCCTTTGGGAGCTTCGACCTGGCCGCCGAGCTCGGCGTCGATCCCGACCACGCACCCGCCCTCGCGCCGGCGCGCGGGAAACTGGTGCTCGCCTCGGCCGTCGGCGAGCTGGCCGGCCCGATCGACGGCGTCACCGGCGACGTACGCGATCACGAGCGGCTGGCCGAAGACGTCACCGCGGCCGCGGCTCTCGGGTTCGCCGGCAAGCTCTGCATCCACCCCGGCCAGGTGGCTCCGGCCGCCGTGGCCTTGGCCCCCACCCCCGACGAGGTCGCCTGGGCCGAGCGCGTCCTGGCCGCCGCGACCGAGGACGGCGTCGCCCTCGTCGACGGCCGGATGGTCGACGCCCCCGTCGTCGCCCGCGCCCGCCGCATCATCTCCCTCAACCGACCCATTCCAGGAGCACCCAGATGACCAGTCTGACACCCGACGAGCAGGACATGGTCCGGCTCGTGGCCGACTTCGTCGACGAGCGCGTACGCCCCCGGGTGCGCGAGTTCGAGGCCGACGACATCTACCCCGAGGAGCTCATCGAGGAGATGAAGAAGCTCGGCTTCTTCGGTCTCCTGGTGCCCGCCGAGCGCGGCGGCGTCGACGTGAGCACAGCCTGCTTCGCACGGGTGACCGAGGAGCTCGCCCGTGGCTGGATGAGCCTGGCCGGCGCGATCGGCGGACACTCCGTGATCAGCTATCTGATCCGCCACTTCGGGACGCCGGAGCAGCAGGAGTCCTACCTGCCCCGGATGGCCGACGGCAGCCTGCGCGCCACGATGGCGCTGACCGAGCCGTCCGGCGGCAGCGACCTGCAGGGCATGCGTACGTTCGCGGACAACGATGGCGACGAGCTGGTCATCACCGGCTCGAAGACCTGGATCTCCAACGCCCAGCACGCCTGCCTGATCGGGCTGCTCTGCGTCACCGACCGCTCCGCCTCGCCCGCGCACCGGGGCATGAGCGTGGTACTGGTCGAGCCCGGCGACGGGCTCACCGTCTCGGGCAAGATCCCCAAGCTCGGCTACCGCGGCGTCGAGGCCTGCGAGCTCACCTTCGACAAGATGCGGGTGCCCGCGACCGCGGTGCTCGGCGGCACACCGCACCTCGGCTGGGGCCACATGATGCGCGGCCTCGAGGTCGGCCGGATCCAGGTGGCGGCTCGCGCCGTCGGCGTCGGCCAGGCCGCGCTCGATGACGCGGTCTCCTACGCCCAGACCCGGGAGAGCTTCGGCAAGCCGATCTGGAAGCACCAGTCGGTCGGCAACCTGCTCGCCGACATGGGCACCAAGATGCGCGCCGCCCGGCTGATGACCCTCGACGCGGCCGAGCGGCTCGACGCCGGCGACCGCGCCGACATGGAGGCCGGGATGGCCAAGCTCTTCGCCTCGGAGGCGGCGATGCAGGTCGCCCTCGACGCGGTGCGGGTGCACGGCGGCTACGGCTACTCGAAGGAGTACGACGTGGAGCGCTACTTCCGCGACGCCCCGCTGATGATCGTCGGCGAGGGCACCAACGAGATCCAGCGCAACGTGATCGCCGCCCAGCTGGTGGCGCGCGACCAGAAGGGAAAGAACTGACATGGCACTTCTCGAGAACCGGACCGCGGTCATCACCGGTGGAGCGCAGGGCATCGGATTCGCCGTCGCCGAGCGCTTCGTGGCGGAGGGTGCCCGGGTCGTGATCGCCGATCTCGACGGCGCCGCAGCCGAGGCCGCGGCGAAGAAGCTGGGCCAGGACATGGCCACAGGCGTGGCCTGTGACGTGGTCAGCGCCGAGGACGTCGAGCGCGCTCTGGAGACCGCGGTCGCGACGTACGGCTCGCTCGACATCGTCGTCAACAACGCCGGCATCACCCGTGACGCGACGATGCGGAAGATGACCGAGGACCAGTTCGACCAGGTGATCGCCGTGCACCTCAAGGGCTGCTGGCACGGCACCCGGCTGGCCGCCGCCCGGATGCGTGAGCAGAAGTCCGGCGCGATCGTGAACATCTCCTCGATCTCCGGCAAGGTCGGCATGGTCGGGCAGACCAACTACTCGGCTGCGAAGGCCGGCATCGTCGGCCTCACCAAGGCCGCGGCCAAGGAGATGGCCCACCACGGGGTCCGGGTCAACGCGATCCAGCCCGGGCTGATCCGCTCCGCCATGACCGAGGCGATGCCGCAGCGGATCTGGGACGAGAAGTTGGCCGAGATCCCGATGGGTCGCGCCGGTGAGCCGGCCGAGGTCGCGAACGTCGCACTCTTCTACGCCTCCTCGCTCTCCTCGTACATGACCGGGACGGTCGCCGAGGTGACCGGCGGAAGGTTCATGTGACCTGGCGGCCGCGGCGGGTGACGTCGGTCGAGGCCCTCGACGCGGGGCCGGTCGCCGCGCTCGGCGCTCTCCTCGACAGCGGCGCTCCGGTGCCCGCTGCCGGGGACGTGCTCCCGCCGCTGTGGCACTGGGTGGCGCTGCCGCGCTGGCCGGTGTCGTCGGTCGTCGGCGTCGACGGCCACCCGCGCCGCGGCGACTTCCTGCCACCTATCGACCTGCCCCGGCGGATGTTCGCCGGTGGTGAGGTGACCTTCCACAGCGACCTCCGGGTCGGCACCGAGGTCGTCCGCGAGTCCGAGGTGGTCTCGGTCGAGGAGAAGGAGGGCCGCAGCGGCCGGCTGGCGGTCGTGACGGTCCACACCCGGCTCGTCGACGCCGACCGGGACGAGCTGCTCGTGATGGAGCGGCAGGACCTGATCTACCGCGATGCCGCGCCGACGCCGGCATCGTTCCCGGACCCCGAGCCCGCCTCGGCGACCGCACCGACAGGCCCGCCGCTCGTGGCCGAGGACGACGGCTGGCGGTTCGTCACCGACCCGACCCTGCTCATGCGGTTCAGCGCGGCGACCGCCAACCCGCACCGGATCCACTACGACTGGCCCTACGCCACCCGGGTCGAGGGCTATCCCGGGCTGGTCGTGCACGGCCCGCTCTCGACCCTGGTGCTCGCCGAGGCCCTTCGCCTGGCCCACCCCGATCGCGTCGTACGCCGCCTGCGGCACCGCAACACCGCGCCGCTGTTCTGCGGAGACCGTGCCCACGTGGCCGTCGACCACCCCGCTCCCGACACCGCCCATGACACTGCCGAGGTCGCGCTGCGGCGCCCCGACGGCACCGCTCTGGCCGGCCTGACGGCCGAGCTGTCCACCCACCCCTGAAAGGCACCCAACCATGAGTGACACCGCCCGCGACGTGGTCATCTGCGAACCCGTCCGCACCCCGATCGGCCGCTACGGCGGCGTCTTCAAGGACCTGAGCCCGGTCGACCTCGGCGTCACCGCGCTCCAAGGCCTGCTCGCTCGCACCGGCATCGACCCGGAGAGGATCGACGACGTCATCCTCGGCCACTGCTACCCCAACGCCGAGGCACCGGCGATCGGCCGGGTGGTCGGGCTCGACGCCGGGCTCCCGGTCACCGTCGGCGGACAGCAGGTCGACCGTCGCTGCGGCTCCGGGCTGCAGGCCGTCGCCAACGCCGTGATGCAGGTCGCGTCCGGCGCCAGCGAGATCGTGGTGGCGGGCGGCGCGGAGTCGATGAGCAACGTCGCCTTCTACTCCCTCGACATGCGCTGGGGAGGGGCGCGCTCCGGCGTCCAGATCCACGACGGCCTCACCCGCGGGCGGCAGACCCCGGGCGGTCGGTTCCACCCGGTGCCCGGCGGCATGCTCGAGACCGCCGAGAACCTGCGCCGGGAGTACGCCATCGGCCGCGAGGAGCAGGATCGGCTCGCCGTCAGCTCCCATCAGCGCGCCGTCGCCGCCCAGCAGAGCGGTGTCTTCGCCGAGGAGATCGTGCCGGTCACCGTGCCCTCCCGGAAGGGCGATGTCGTGGTCGACACCGACGAGCATCCCCGCGCCGACACCACGCTCGAGTCGCTCGCGAAGCTCCGGCCGATCCTCGGCACCTCCGACCGCGAGGCGACCGTCACGGCCGGCAACGCCAGCGGCCAGAACGACGCCGCCGCCATGTGCCTGGTCACCACCGCCGACCTGGCCGAACGCCTCGGCCTTCGGCCGTTGGTCCGGCTCGTTTCCTGGGCCGCCGCGGGCGTACGTCCTGACGTGATGGGCATCGGCCCGGTACCTGCCACTGAGGCCGCCCTCGCCAAGGCCGGCCTGTCCCTGGCCGACATCGACGTCATCGAGCTCAACGAAGCCTTCGCCGCCCAGGCGCTCGCGGTGATGCGCGAGTGGAAGGTCACCGACGAGGACCTCGAGCGCATCAACGTCCACGGCTCCGGCATCTCCCTCGGCCATCCGGTCGGCGCCACCGGCGTACGGATGCTCGGCACGCTCGCCCGCGAGCTGCACCGCCGAGAGGCCCGCTACGGGCTCGAGACCATGTGCATCGGCGGCGGCCAGGGCCTCGCCGCGGTCTTCGAGCGGGTGGTCTGATGCGTACGTTCACCTCGATCACGGCGATCGAGGCCGTTGTCGGCGAGGACCTCGGCACCACCGACTGGGTTCCGATCACTCAGGATCGCGTGGACCGCTTCGCGGAGATCACCGGCGACCACCAGTGGATCCATGTCGACGTCGAGCGTGCCGCAGCCTCGTCCTTCGGCGGGACCATCGCCCACGGCTATCTCACCCTGTCGATGCTCCCTGCCTTCGCCGCCGAGCTCTACACGATCGATACCGGCTCCGCACGGCTCAACTACGGCCTCGAGAAGGCGCGGTTCCCCGCGCCGCTCAGGGTCGGCTCGAAGATCCGGGCCACGCCGCGGATCAAGGAAGTCCGGACGGTCGAGGCCGGCACCCAGCTCTTGGTCGCCTGGACGGTCGAGGCCGAGGGCGCCGAGCGCCCGGTCTGTGTCGCGGAGACCATCACGCTGATCCTTCCCTGATCCCTCACGAACGCCGCCGATCCGCCGCCGATCCTGCATCGGGTGATCGGCGGCTTCGGCATGCCCGCGACTTCATTTGGCTCATTTTCGATATCAATGCCATCAACATTTGGTGTTGGACGTGCAATGGCCCGGGTTCTTAGTGTGAACGCGGTCACACCGCATGCCGGTGCGTGACGACACACAATCCCCGGAGGAGCAGTCCCCATGACCCAGTCAACGCGCGTCCCCGACGAACGGATGGCCCGCAAGGCGGGCATCGCCGCCTTCGTCGGCACCACGATCGAGTGGTACGACTTCTACATCTACGGCACCGCGTCCGCCCTGGTCTTCGGACCGCTGTTCTTCAGCAACGCCGAGCCCGCCGTCGCCACCCTGCTCTCGTTCGCGACCTTCGCCGTCGGGTTCCTCACCCGGCCCCTCGGCGGCGTGGTCTTCGGTCACCTCGGTGACCGGATCGGCCGCAAGCGCTCCCTGATCCTGACTCTGCTTCTCATGGGCGTCACCACGGTAGGTGTCGGTCTGCTCCCGACGCACGCGGCCATCGGCGCCGCCGCGCCGGTTCTGCTGATCGTATTTCGACTGCTGCAGGGTCTCGCTGTCGGTGGCGAGTGGGGCGGCGCGGTGCTGATCGCGACCGAGCACACCAGAGCCGACCGCGGCTTCCTGTTCGGGGCGTTCGCCCAGCAAGGCTCTCCTGCCGGCCGGATCCTGGCCACCCTCAGCTTCCTCGCCGTGACCGGCCTGCTTCCCGACGAAGCCCTTCTCGAGTGGGCCTGGCGACTGCCGTTCCTGGCCTCCGCCGCGCTGGTGGTGGTCGGGCTCGTGATCAGGCTCAGTCTCGAGGAGTCCCCGGCGATGAAGGACCTCCAGGAGAGCGACCAGATCGTCCGTGTTCCGGTGATCGAGCTGTTCCGCAACAACTCCCGGGAGCTGACCCTCGGCGTCTTCGGCATCCTGTGCGTCTTCGTCGTGGTCTACGCACGCGACACCTTCGCGCTCTCCTGGGCAACGACCTACCTCGGCTTCGCCAAGGACTCCTTCCTCACGATCATCTTGATCGCCAGCGTCGTGCAGTTCTTCGTGCAGCCGTTCGGGGCGGTGCTCGCCACGCGCTGGAACCCGCGCACCCTTGTCACCGTTCTACTCGCCCTGGAGGTGCCTGCGCTCGCGCTGATGTTCGTGCTGATCGGCACCGGCAACTGGACGCTCGCGATGATCGGCGCGGTGATCGCCACGATCCCCGACGTGATGTTCTACGCGATCATGGCCGGCATGCTCGCCCAGGCCTTCCCTGCCCGGGTCCGTTACACGGGCATCTCGGTCACGTACGGCCTTTCCGGGGCTCTCTGCGGAACCACTCCGATGATCCTGCAGTGGCTCCTCGACACCACGGGCGGCATCGCGGTGCCGGTCGCCTTCGGCGTCGTGACGACGGTGATCTCCCTGTTCTGCTCCCGCGCGTTGCTCGGCCGGACCCCCGCCGAGACGGAGGCCGCGGATGGGCCAGCGACGGTCTCCTCGACGCGCTGAGCCCCTGGACCGCCGGCGGCAATGAGGGCCCGTGCCCGACGACGTCCATCCCAATCCATCGACTCACGTCGATCAGGATGGACGTCGCCGGGCACCGTGCCTGGGCAGGAGCCGGATCGACGGCAGACCCAGCAGGTCAGGCAATGCCCTTAGGGCATCGCGCGATGCCGTCGCGATGTTGGACGCGTATCGCTTCCGCTCCCTAGCCTCAGGATCCGACGTCGTCGAACCCCTGAGGAGATCCCATGGGCCGCTATACCCCCACCGAGCTCCGTGACGCCCTCGGCACCGGGCTGCTGTCGTTCCCGGTGACGCATGCGACCGCCGACTACGCCTTCGACGAGGAGGCCTACCGCGCACACCTGCAGCACCTCAACGGCTTCGACGTCGCCGGCCTGTTCGCGGCCGGCGGCACCGGCGAGTTCTTCTCGCTGACGCACGACGAGGTGTCCAGGGTCCTCAAGGCGACCGTCGAGGAGGTCAAGGACGGCACCCCTGTGCTCGGAGCGGCCGGCTACGGGACCTCCCAGGCCGTCGCGATGGCGCAGCGTGCCGAGGCGGACGGTGCCGACGGCATCCTGCTGCTGCCGCCCTACCTCACCGAGCTGTCGAGCCGTGGCCTGTACGAGCACGTCGCCCGCGTCTGCTCCGCCACCTCGCTCGGCGTGGTCGTCTACCACCGCGCCAACGCCCGCTACGACGCCGACACGATCCTCGGTCTCGCCGCGGAGTTCCCGAACCTCATCGGCTTCAAGGACGGCATCTGCGACATCGACCTGATGGCCACGCTGAACGCCCGCCTCGGCGACCGCCTGGTCTACATCGGTGGCCTCCCCACCGCCGAGACCTACGCGCTGCCCTACCTGGAGCTGGGCGCCAGCACCTACTCCTCGGCGATCTTCAACTTCGCCCCGCGATGGGCGGTCGAGTTCTACACGGCCGTACGAAATCACGACCGCGACGAGGTGCTCACCCGGCTCCGCGACTTCGTCGTCCCCTACATCGCGATCCGTGACCGCGGGGCCGGTTACGGTGTCTCCATCGTCAAGGCCGGCCTCACCGCCGCCGGACGCCCGGCCGGTCCGGTACGTCCCCCGCTGACCGACCTCACCGAGCAGGAGCTGGCGGAGCTGACCGCCCTCGTCAAGACCGTCGTCTGACCGACAGGAGAAGCCCGTGAGCCGCCGCATCCTCCAGGTGGGACCGCTGAAACCGTCCCTGGCCGCCACCCTCACCGAGCGGTACGACGCGCTCGTGCTGCCCGACGACGACACCCGGGCCGCGTTCCTCGCCGAGCACGGCGCCTCGATCGGCGCCGTGGTGACCACCGGGCGCACCGGCGTACCGGCTGACCTGATGGCGCAGCTGCCCGCGCTCGGCGCCATCGTCAACTTCGGGGTCGGCTACGACACCACCGACGTCGAGGCCGCCGCCGCACGCGGGGTGCTGATCTCCAACACCCCCGACGTCCTGACCGACTGCGTGGCCGACACCGCGATCGGCCTCGCCATCGACACCCTGCGCCGGCTCAGCGCAGCCGACCGGTTCGTACGCCGCGGCGACTGGTCCGGGGCCTCCTACCCCCTGACCCGCAAGGTCTCGGGCAAACGGGTCGGCATCGTGGGCCTGGGCCGGATCGGCCAGGCGATCGCGACCCGCTTCGAGGCTTTCGGCTGCCCGATCTCCTACCACTCCCGCCGCGAGGTGCCCGGCTCCCCCTACGCCTACGCCGCCTCCCCCGCCGACCTCGCCGCCGACGTCGACATCCTGGTTCTCGCCACCTCCGGCGGCAGCGGTACGCAGCACCTCGTCGACCGCCAGGTGCTCGAGGCACTCGGCCCCGACGGCTACCTGATCAACATCGCGCGCGGCTCCGTGGTCGACCAGGACGCCCTGGTCGACCTGCTCCTCACCGGCGGAATCGCCGGCGCCGGGCTCGACGTCTACACCGATGAGCCAACGGTCCCCGCGGAGCTGATGGCCCTCGACAACGTCGTGCTCCTCCCCCACCTGGCCAGCGGCACCGTCGAGACCCGCGCCGCCATGGAGCAGCTGGCCCTCGACAACCTCGACCGTTGGCTCGCCGACGGAACCGTGCTGACCCCCGTCCCCGAGGTGTCGTAAGCGGCGGAGGGTGCCCACCAGCTAGCCGATTCCCCCTTGCGAGGGAGCAGGTTCGTCCGCAGGCGGGAGGTGGACGAGCGCGCCGGCTTCTAGCGTCGTCGACATGAACCCCGAGACGACAACCAGCGCAGCCCAGACGACCGAGCGACCCCCGACCGGCACACCCGAGGCCCCACGGTGGGTGCGCCGAGTGGCGGCCCTCTCCGCACTGACGCCGGTGCCATCGTCCCTGTGGCGACTCCCGCTGATCGTCGGGGTGTCGATGGGACTGAGTCCAGCGATGATGGACGACCTCATGGGGGTGCCGTTGTGGCTGCGGGCCCTCTACCTGATCGGCCTGGGTGTCTTGAGCGACGGCCTTGCGTACCTCACCTTGGGCCTGGTGCGCTGGTGGGGCGAGACCTTTCCCGGGTGGATACCACTGGTCGGCGGGCAGAGGGTGCCCACCTGGTTCGCGGCCTCGCTCGGGATCTCCGGTGGGCTGGCCGCCACCTACCTCGCGGTGCTGGTCGCACGGGGCTGGACCACAGAGATGGGCACCCTTGGCGACTGGACGGCACGGTCGTGGCTGATGACTGCCTGCTACGCGCCGCTCCTTCTCTGGGGTCCCACGGTACTCATCGTCACCGCCGACTTCGTACGGCGTCGGCGTGCTCGGGACACCGCCGGACGAACAGTCCTTCTGGGAGGATGACCGACATGGTCCTTGTGCGACGGTGGGTGTACCTCGTGCTGGGAGGGGCGCTCTGCGCCCCCTACCTGCTCCTCGTCGTCGTCGCGGTGCCGCTCGCCTTTCCCGGCCTCGTCGCGAACCCCGGCACGCCGACGGTGGCGCTCGGCTCCCTGGCCGGGGGAACCGTGCTCGCGGCGACAGCCTTCCTGCCCGTCGTCCGTACGCTCGAGGCCGCCCTCGTCCCGCACCTGGTCTCACCGGGGCTGACCGTCGCAGAGGTTCGAACAGGTCGCGACCGCTGGCTCGGCGCACTGTGGTTCGTCCTGCACCTGACGCTCGGCATGGTGACATCGCTGCTCTCGGTCATCGCCCCGCCGGCCGCGCTCGGCCTGATCCTCGCCGCGGTCACCGACGGAACGATCGCGGGCGAGATCGGCTCGGTGCTCGACCTCGGCCGAGGCTGGGCGGCGCCGGTCGCGGTCGGCCTCATTGCAGGCACGCTGCTGGTGGTGTGGGCTGCGACCTCCCTCATGGGGTGGGCTGCGCCCCGAATGCTGGGGCCGGACCCGGAGACCCGGCTCGCCGAGCTCGAGGCGCGGAGCCGGGAGCTCACCGAACGCGCTCGGCTGGCGCGCGAGCTGCACGACTCGATCGGACATGCGCTCACCGTGACCACCCTCCAGGCCACTGCCGCGCGGCGGCTCGTCCGCTCCGACCCGGACTTCGCCGAGGAAGCGCTCTCAGCCATCGAGCAGACCGGCCGGCTGGCCGTCGCCGACCTCGACGACTTCCTCGGGCTGCTGCGCGAGGAGACATCGCCCCGATCGCCGCAACCCACTCTGGCCGACCTCGACGAGCTCGTGGTCGAACACCGCAGGGCTGGCCTTCCGGTCACCTTGCGGGTCGACGGCGATGTCCGGTGCGTGGCGGCGGTGATCTCTCGCGAGGTGTTCCGCATCGTCCAGGAGAGTCTGACGAACGTGCACCGGCACGCCGGCTCCGTGCCGACGACGGTCGGGCTCGAGATCGGAGCGAGCGAGCTGACCGCGTCGGTGGAGAACCAGGCGGGCCAAGCCGGACCCGTGGCATCCGCGGATCGAGGCGGCCACGGGCTCGCAGGAGTCCGCGAGCGGGTCGAGCTCCTCGGCGGTCAGCTCCGGGCAGGGCCTGGACACGAGGGCGGCTGGGCCGTACGAGTGACCGTGCCGAAAGGATCGACCCGATGAGCACCAAGGTGGTGATCGTCGACGACGAGCCGCTGGTCCGCAGTGGCCTGCAGGCGATCCTAGGCGCCGAGCCCGACCTGCAGATCGTCGGCTCCGTGGGTGACGGGTCGGAGGCGGTCGCCGAAGTTCGCCGGAGCCGGCCGGATGTCGTACTGATGGATGTGCGGATGCCCCGCCTCGACGGGATCGCGGCCACCAAGCTGCTCCTGAGCGAGCCGGGGGCACCGAAGGTCCTGGTGATCACGACCTTCGAGAACGACGAGCACGTCTACGACGCGCTCCGCGCCGGTGCGAGTGGGTTCCTGCTGAAGCGTGCGCTTCCTGAAGACATCATCCGTGCCGTGCATGTCGTCGCCGGCGGCGAGTCGTTGCTCTTCCCCGCCGCCATCCGCTCGTTGGCCCAGCGGTTCGCGGGGACGAGCGATCCGGGACCGGTACGGCGCCTGACCGAGCGCGAGGGGACGGTCCTACGGCTGATGGCGCGAGGGATGTCCAACGCCGAGATCGCCGCCGATCTCGTGGTCACGATCGAGACCGTGAAGACGCACGTGGCCGGAGTGCTGGCCAAGCTCGGGGCACGGGACCGAACCCAGGCGGTGATCGTCGCCTACGAGTCCGGGTACGTCGGTCCGGGGCGCCGGTAGAGCGCCCCGGAACCTCATCACCGCCGTCTCGTGTTTCTCACTCCGCCGGCGGAGGTGACGCCTCGGGGTGCACCGTGATCTCGGTGATCCGGTTGCCGTTGCGGGCGGCCACCTCCAGGGTGCCGCCGGGGGCGGCCAGCACCTCTCCGACCTGCGGGATGTGCCCCAGCCGGGAGATCAGGTAGCCCGCGACGGTCTCGTAGCCGCCGTCCTCGAGCTCGATGCCGGTGGTGTCCGCGAAGTCCTCGAGCGTCATCGCGCCGTCGATCCGGGACAGATCGCCGTGGTCGCGGATGCGGGTCTCGCCGTGGTCGTACTCGTCTCGGATGTCGCCGATCATCTCCTCGACGAGATCCTCGAGGGTCACGATGCCGTCGGTGCCGCCGTACTCGTCCACCACCATCGCCAGATGGGTGCCGCCCTCCCGCATCGTGGCGACCGACGGGATGACCCGCTTGGTCCCCGGCAGCGCCAGCACCGGACGGCACACGTCCCGGATCGTGCGCTGATCGGTCGCGGTGACACCGAGCAGGTCGCGTACGTGCAGGAACCCGAGGATGTCGTCGAAGCCCTTCCCGGTCACCGGGTAGCGGGAGTAGGGCAGGTCGCGCACCTTCTCGGCGGCCGCGGGAAGCGGCATCGAGGCGGGCAGGAAGGTGACGTCGCCGCGTGGGCGCATCACCTCCCGCAAGGTCGTCTCGGTGGTGGCGAACACGTCACGGAGGATCCGGCGCTCCTCCTCCTCGAGATCCTGGTTCGTGGAGACCATCTGCCGCAGCTCCTCCTCCGAGACCTGTTCGGTCGCGGCCTTGGGATCGCCGCCGAGCAGACGCACCACGGCGTTGGTCGAGATCGAGAGCAGCCAGATGACCGGCCGCATCACGTTGGCGAAGCGGTCCAGGACGGGCGCGACGGCGAGCGAGATGCCGGCGGACTTCTGCAGCGCCAGCCGCTTGGGCACCAGCTCGCCCAGCACCAGGGAGAGATAGGCGATGAACAGGGTCAGCACGATCAGCGCCGTGGTCTCGGCGAGCGCCTCACCCATGCCGAGACGCTCGAGGTAGGGCGCGACGTCCGGAGCGATCGCCGACCCACCGTAGGCCGCGGAGAGGAAGCCCGCGACGGTCACGCCGATCTGCACCGCGGCCAGGAATCGGTTGGGATCACGGGCGACCTGCGCCACTCGGGCCCCGCGAGGCCCCTGACGCTCCAGAGCGGCCAGCTGGCTCTCCCGCAACGACACCAGCGCCAGCTCGGTCGCCGCGAAGACACCGCCGACCAGTACGAACACCAGGACCAGCCCGAGGCTGAGGAATGTCTGCGTGTCCATCATGCCCGCTCACCCGTCGTGTCGATCCCAGGTGAGCGGTAGGAACTTCGAGGCTTCTTCTTCACGCACAAGAATCTACAGCTCCGATGCACGTCAGCCCGGTTCCGGCGCGGCGACCGGCCGCCTTCGGCGGCGGGACTTCCTCGCTCGGCGCGAGCGGATGAGCAAGCTCACCGCCCGACCTCGCTCGTCAGCCCTCCAAGCGAACCACGACCCCCTTCGAGGTCGGGGTGTTGCTGCCCTCGGCGACGCTGTCGAGCGGCACGAGGACGTTCGTCTCCGGATAGTACGCCGCCGCCGAGCCCCGGCTCGCCGGGTAGGCGACCAGGGTGAATCCGGGTGCCCGCCGCTCGACACCGTCCTTCCAGACCCCGACGATGTCGACACGGTCGCCGTCGGCGAGCCCAAGCTCGGCGATGTCGTCCGGGTTGACCATCACCACTCGGCGGGCCTGGTGGATGCCGCGGTAACGGTCGTCCATCGCGTACGGGATGGTGTTCCACTGGTCGTGCGAGCGCAGCGTCTGCAGGATCAGGTGGCCCGGTGGCGCCTGCAGCCAGGTCAGGTCGTTGCGCGTGAAGACGGCCTTGCCGCTCGGCGTGCGGTAGACGCCGGAGTTGACCGGGTTCGGGAGGACGAAGCCGTTGGGCTCCTTGATCCGCTCGTTGAAGTCCTCGAACCCCGGCACCACCCGAGCGATGCGACCGCGGATCCGGCTGTAGTCCGCCTCGAAGTCCGCCCACGCGATGCCGTAGCGGCGACCGATCGTGGCTCGCGCGATGCGCGAGACGATCGCGACCTCGCTGAGCAGGCTCTTCGAGGCGGGCTCGAGCTTGCCGCGGGTCGCGTGCACCGAGCTCATCGAGTCTTCGACGGTCACGAACTGCTCGCCGCTCGCCTGGACGTCGATGTCGCTGCGGCCCAGCGTGGGCAGGATCAGCGCCGTCTGCCCGACAACGGTGTGCGAGCGATTGAGCTTGGTGGAGATCTGGACCGTCAGGCTGCATCTCCTCAGCGCCGCCTCGGCGACGTCGCTGTCCGAGATCGCCCGGACGAAGTTGCCGGCGACGCCCATGAAGACCTTCGCCTTGCCGTCCCGCATCGCCCGGACCGCGTCCACAGAGTCGTATCCGTGCTTGCGTGGCGGGTCGAAGCCGAACTCGGCACCGAGCGCGTCCAGGAAGGAGTCGGGCATCTTCTCCCAGATACCCATCGTCCGGTCGCCCTGGACGTTGGAGTGGCCCCGGACCGGGCACACGCCCGCACCAGGCTTGCCGATGTTGCCCCGCAGCATGAGGAAGTTGACCACCTCGCGGATCGTCGGAACACCGTGCTTGTGCTGGGTCAACCCCATCGCCCAGCAGACGATGACCGACCGGCTCGCCAGCACCTGCTCGTGGACCGCCTCGATCTCCTCCCGCGTCAGCCCGGTGGCCTCGAGCGCGGACTCCCAGCTGATCGCGCGGGCATGCTCGGCGAAGGCATAGAACCCGGTCGTGTACTCCGCGATGTACTCCCAGTCCAGCACCCCTCCCCCTGCGTCCCGGTCGGCCTCGAGCAGAAGGCGGTTGAGCATCTGGAACAGGGCGAGATCGCCGCCGGGCCGGATCTGCAGGAACTGGTCCGCGATCTGGGTGCCCCGGCCCACCACGCCACGAGCCTTCTGCGGGTTCTTGAACCGCATCAGTCCCGCCTCGGGCAGCGTGTTGACCGCGAGCACCTTGCCGCCGCGCTGCTTGGTCTCCTCCAGCGCCGACAGCATCCGCGGGTGGTTCGTACCCGGGTTCTGGCCGACGACGAACACCAGGTCCGCGTTGTAGATGTCCTCGAGCTGGACGCTGCCCTTGCCGATCCCAAGTGTCTCGTTGAGCGCCGAGCCGCTGGACTCGTGGCACATGTTCGAGCAGTCAGGCAGGTTGTTCGTACCGAAGGCCCGGGCGAAGAGCTGCACCAGGAACGCGGCCTCGTTGTTCAGCCTGCCCGAGACGTAGAACAGCGCCTCGTCGGGAGAGTCGAGACCGTTGAGCTCTGTGCCGATGGTCTCGAACGCCTCCTCCCAGCTGATCGGCTCGTAGTGGGTCGCACCTGGCCGCTTGACCATCGGCTCGGTCAGCCGGCCCTGCTGGTTGAGCCAGTAGTCCGACTTCCCGTCGAGCTCCGCGACCGAGTGCCGGGCGAAGAACTCGCGCGTCACCCGACGCGAGGTCGCCTCGTCGGCGATGTGCTTCGCGCCGTTCTCGCAGTACTCGTTCTTCGCCCGGTGCCCCGGGTCGGGCCAGGCACATCCGGGACAGTCCATCCCGTCGGCCTGGTTGAGGTTCAACAACGTCAAGGCCGTACGCCGCACCGACGTCTGCTTCAACGAGTACTCGATCGCCTTGCGCACCGCCGGGACACCGGCGGCCCACGTCTTCGGCTCGCTGACACCAAGCGCGTCCACCGGATCGCCCACCGGGTACGCACCGTTCGCGTCTCGCTTCACCACAACCGCTCCTTCTCGCGACTCGTGCTAGCTGGCCGACCTGGGCAGCTCGTCGGCCAGCTCGACCACCGGCTCGTCAGCCATCTCGACCAGTTCCACCGCCTCAGCAGGCGCATCCGGGTCGCGGGAGACCCGGATGACGAAGTCGTCGCCGTGTTCGGAGACCCCGTAGACCACGGCCTGCTCGACGGCCCTGGAGGCGTACTCGGCGCGGACCACCAGCGGGTCCGCCCGGAGGTCCTTCACCAGGGACACGCACAACGCGATCATGACCAGCACGAACGGCACGGCGGCGACGATGGTGAGCGTCTGCAGGCCGCTCAGCGCGTCGGTACCACCGACCAGGAGCATCACCGCAGCGACGGCACCGGTGGCGACGCCCCAGAAGATCACCGTCGGCTTTCCCGGCTCGATGGAGCCGCGCTCGGAGAGGGTAGCCATGACGATCGAGGCCGCATCCGCCCCCGAGACGAAGAAGAGCGCGACCAGGATCATGACGACGACGCTGGCCACCGTCGCGAGCGGGAAGGACTCGAGGGTCGTGAACAGCTGGGTCTCCACACCACCCGCGCCGGCGATGTCCACGCCGTTCTGCTGCAGGTTGAGCGCCGCGCCACCGAAGATCGCGAACCAGGCCAGGCTCACCAGCGAGGGAACGAGCAGCACGCCGGTCACGAACTGGCGAATCGTCCGACCGCGGGAGATCCGCGCGATGAACATGCCGACGAACGGCGTCCACGAGAGCCACCACGCCCAGTAGAAGACCGTCCAGCTCGACAGCCACGTCGCGGTCTCGGAACCCTCTGCCGACGTACGCGCCGACATCATCGCCACCTCCTGGAAGTAGCTCCCTACGGTCGTCGGGATCAGGCTGAGGATGAAGACGGTCGGCCCGGCCAGGAAGACGAACAGGGCGAGCGAGACGGCGAGCACCATGTTGATGTTCGAGAGCCACTGGATCCCCTTGGCCACACCGGAGACCGCCGAGACGACGAACCCGACCGTGAGCACCGCGATGATCACGACCAGGATGCCGTTGCCCGTCGAGCCGATCCCGCCGACGATCTCGAGGCCGCTGCGGATCTGGAGCGCCCCCAGCCCCAGCGACGCCGCCGACCCGAAGAGCGTCGCGAAGATCGCGAGCATGTCGATGATCTTCCCGCCGGCACCGTGCGCGTGGCGCCCGAGGAGGGGCTCGAACACCGAGCTGATGAGCAGACCGCGCCCTTTGCGGAAGACGCTGTACGCGATCGCGAGCCCGACCAGGGCGTAGATCGCCCACGGGTGGATCCCCCAGTGGAAGAGAGTCGTGGCCATGGCGGTCTGGATCTGCTCGGACTGGCCGTCGCCGGCTGTGCCCGGCGGAGGCGAGACGTAGTGGCTGATCGGCTCGCTGACGCCGTAGAAGATCAGGCCGATCCCCATGCCGGCGCTGAACATCATCGTGATCCACGAGACCGTGCGGAACTCGGGCTCCTCACCGTCCCTACCGAGCGGGATGTTCCCGAACTTGCCGAACGCCAGCCACAGCACGAACCCGACGAAGGTCGACGCCGTAGTGACGAAGAGCCAGCCCAGGTTGGCCATCACCCACGACAGCGAGCGCCCCGAGACCGACGCCAGCGACTCGGTGCTGACGAATCCCCAGACCAGGAAGCCGACCGCGATGACTGCCGACACCCCGAAGACGACGCGGTCGAGCCCCCCGGTGTCCTTCGCAGGCTCCTCGGGAGGACAGTCGAGGGCCGGATGGGTCGGGGCCCCGTTCTGGCCGGCGGCTGGGCGTGACGCCTCCGGGGAAATGTCTCCGCTGCCTGCAGATGAACTCATGACGCGCTCCGATCGAGGGCTTTGGGGATGAGCAGCATCTGTCGGTGCCATCGAGGCTCCGGGCGCGGCACTTCAGCGGGGCGCTATCCCGGGCAGATGCTGATATACTAGTTATCATATATGTGATGCATCACACGAGCAAGGACCGGATCGCGATGACGAGCCGTTCGACTCGGGACGGCCGCGGCGGGCGCGCGGCGTTCGGCACGTCATTGCCCGCTGACTGATGTATCAGCCTAAGATGGTTAAAAGTGCACAGGCAGGAACGGACGAGTAGGGCATGGATTCATGACGGTTGACGAGATCCTGGCAACGACGGCGAATCCCCCCGCCACCTCGCTTGCCGAGCAGGCCTACCTCTACATCCGCGACCGCCTGGTGATGCTCGACATCCGGCCGGGGGCGCCGATCAACGACGCTCAGATCGCCGCCGCCATCGGCATGGGCCGCACCCCCGTGCGGGAGGCGATCAAGCGCCTCGAGGCCGACCACCTGGTTCACTCCTTCCCCCGCCGCGGCACGTTCGCGACGACCATCGACGCGACCGAGCTCAGCGCGATCGCCGAGATCCGGCGCCAGCTGGCGCCGCACGCGTCCCGCGCCGCCGCAGAGCGCGCGACCGAGCAGCAGCGCGAGCAGATGCGCGCCCTCGCTGCCCAGATCGGCAAGGGCAAGCTGGGCGACGGCGACCGCACCGCGCTGATGCAGGTCGACAAGGCCGCCCACGGCCTGATCTACCAATCCAGCGGCAACGCTCACCTCGAGGACATTCTGATCAGGTACGACAACCTCGCCATCCGGATCTGGTGGATGGTCATCGACCGCCTTCCCGACCTGGCCCACCACGTCGTCGAGCAGGCGCAGCTCCTCAGCGTGGTCGCCGCGGGTGACGGCGACCAGGCCGAGAAGCTCACCCTCGAGCACATCGGCGGCTTCGAGCGAGAGATCCGTCAGGTCCTCTGATCAGCAGTCCAGCTGGATGTCTCCCAGCGGCTTGGAGCAGCAGATCAACACCTTCTGGTTGGCGATCTCCTTCGGCCGGATCCCGCCGTTGTGCTGCATGTCGACCTCTCCGGAGAGCATCGACACCTTGCAGGTCCCGCACATGCCCTGACCACAGGCGGCCAACGGCCGCATGCCGGCGGCCACCGCCGCCTCCAGCAGCGTCTCGTCCGGACCACAGGTGATCATGCGGCCGCTGCGCGCGAACTCGACCGAGAACCCGATCGCGGCCTCCTCCGCGGCTTTATCCGCGGCGTCCTGCTCGGCTTCCTGCTCGGTCGGTGGACCGGCCGGCAGGACAGGCGCCGCGGGCGCACTGAGGTCGAAGCTCTCCTCGTGATACTTCGACATGTCGTAGTCGAGCTCTTCGAGCAGCGACTTCGCCGCCGCCATGTAGCCCTCGGGTCCGCAGATGAACGTCTCACGCTCGTTGAGGTCGGGGGCCAGGATCTCGAGCACCGGCTTGGAGATGCGTCCCTGCAGCCCCATCCAGCGCTCGGTGGGGGCATCGCCCTCGCAGATCTCCACCACTCGCAGGTTGGGCATCAGGCGAGCCATCGCCTCGAGCTCGCCGCGGTAGATGATGTCGGCCGGCGTGCGCGCGCTGTGCACGAAGAGGATGTCCGCCTCGGAGCCGAGGTCGTACAGGGTCCGTGTCATCGAGAGCACCGGCGTGATGCCGCTCCCTGCCGAGAGGAACAGATACTTCGGCGCGTCCTCCTCCGGCAGCACGAAGGCGCCCGCCGGAGCGTGCATCGAGATCCAGTTGCCGGGTTCGAGATTGTCGTGCAGCCAGTTCGACACCACGCCGCCGGGGACCCGCTTGATCGTGATCGCCAGGCGGTCGGGCCGGGTCGGCGGGGAGGCGATCGTGTAGCAGCGAGTCATCATCTCGCCGTCGATCTCGACCCGCATCGTGATGAACTGGCCCGCCTCGAAGTCGAAGGGGCGCCGCTCGGGTGTCGTGAAGACGAAGGTCTTCACATCATGGGTGACCGCCAGAACCTGGCTGCACACCAGGTCCATCACGTCGCTCTCGGCCCAGCAGGGCTCCAGCATCCGCTTGCTACGGACGACCGCCGGGCGGCCGTTCTGCAGGCCGAACGAGTTCGGCTCCGACACCTTGGGGATGTCCGTCTCCATGATGCTCATGTGTGTGCTCCCGAATCCTGCTAGGCGTTGGCTTGGACGCGTTGGACGTACCAGGTGACGAAGGCGTCGACCTCGCCCTCGACGATCGAGTACGGGCCGGGTACGTAGCCCGGGTCCGCGACTCCTCGCTGCGTGCCCTCCACCAGGACGCGGTCCTGGTCGTTGGTGGCCCGCCAGACAGAGGTGAGCGACTCGACCGAGTAGTCCACCCCTTCGACGGCCTCCGGGTTCACCAGCCAGGTCGTCCGAACCAGCGTCCGGTCGACCGCCAGCGGGATCACCGAGAAGACGACGGCGTGGTCACCGAGGAAGTGGAACCACGAGTTGGGCTGCATGTGCAGCGAGAGATCTCCGAACCTCGGGTCCTCGATGGACCCCATCAGCTTGGCGCAGAGCTGCTGTCCGTCGGGGCCGAACGAGGCCCCCGCGCCGTCGAGCGGGAGGTGCGAGATCTGGAACGCCGTCGCGCGCCCCTCGAGCTCGCAGCGCTCGCCGATGGGAAAGCCGATGGCCGCGCAGGCCTTCTCCAGATCGGCCTGCGCCGCCTGGTAGCGCTCGAAGGTCGACTGCATACGCGGCGGCACGTCCTTGGCCTCGTACCGGCTGATCGGGAAGTAGGCCGTCACCAGCTCGGGGTGGGAGGCGTCGCAGTGGTGGCACTCACGGTTGTTCTCCATCACCAGCTTCCAGTTGCCCTCCTCCACGATGTCGGTCTGGTGGGCGACCTTGGCCGAGGCGAGCGAGTAGGGCTTCAGGTAGGGCTCCAGGAACTCGCTGACCTCGTCGAAGTCGGCCGGCGGCTCCTCGGCCAGGCAGAGGAAGACCAGCCCGCCCACGGCGCGGACGTTCACCGGCTTGAGCCCGAACTTGTCGTACTCGAACGAGTCCTGCTGGGACTCGGCGAAGATCAGGCTGCCGTCGACCCGGTAGGTCCACTGGTGATAGGGGCACACGATGTTGCCGATCGAGCCACATGCGGACTCGAGCAGCCGTGATCCGCGGTGCCGGCACACGTTCCGGAAGGCGCGGACGTTCTCGTCGTCATCGCGGACGACGATCACGGAGTGCGCGCCCACATCGATGGTGACGTAGTCACCGGGGTCCGGGATCTCGGCCTCGGCCACGGCGAAGATCCAGTGCTGCCCGAAGACGATGTCGAGATCCTGCTCGTAGATCTCCGAGCTTGTGTAGAACGGCGCCTCCAGGCTGTAGCCGGATGCTCGCCTGTCCGCCAAGGACGCCAGGTCCGCAGGCGTCGTTTCGATGCTCATTCGCGTCACGCTCATGTCTCCCACGCTCAGATCCGGGCAGGTACCGGGGTTCAAGATGACAGCGGCCCGTCAGTGAACAGTTGTTTCGCTCTGCACAACTACTGCGTACCGTGAAACGATTCTGCCGCGCCAAATGTGACGCTGTCAACGGATCGATGTCGATTCGGTCACAGGATTTACGCGCGCCCGCCGATGTACGCGACGCGGCCCGCATGCACAGGGCATGCGGGCCGCTCTTGCGTGCCGGTTCAGCGCCCCCGGCAGGGCACAGATCACTCTGCCAATCACTCGGCCTTGGGGAAGCCGTTTCGCTCGGAGATGGACGCAGCGGCCGCGAGAACGTGCTCGGCCAGCTCGGCCGCATTCTCGGCGGTGATGCGGAACGACGGCCCGGAGACCACCACGGCAGCGATCACCCCGCCACCGATGGAGCGGATCGGCGCCGCCACTCCGGCGAGCCCGATCTCGTGCTCATCGACCGAGTAGGCATATCCCAGCTCCCGGATCTCGGCGAGCTGCTCCTCGAGCTGCTCCGGGTCGACGACGGTCTCCTCGGTGTAGCGCTCGAGCCCACGATCCAAGATGTGCCGACGCTCCTCCGGCCTCATGGTCGCCAGGAAGACCTTCCCGGAAGCGGTGGTGTGCAAGGGGCTCCGCTGCCCGACCCAGTTCACCGAGGTGACCTCGGCACTCCCGATCACCTGGTCGATCGTGATGGTCTCCGCGCCGTCGTTGATGACGATGTTGACGGTCTCCCCGACCTCGTCGGCCAGCGCCATGGAGATCGGTCGGCTGGTGACCGAGATGTCGTGCTTACGGGTCGCGCCGGCAGCCAGCTGGATGACGCCGTAACCGAGCTGGTACTGCCCACGGCTGGAGTTCTGTTCCACCAGCCCCCTCGCCTCGAGCGTCGCCAACAACCGGAAGATCGTCGACTTGTGCACCCCCAGCTCCTCCGAGATCGGCGTGACGCCGACCGCCCCCCGCCTGGCGAGCACCTGGAGGATCGAGATTGCTCGGTCGACTGAGTGAACGGTCGTACTCCGCGTTTCGCTCGTGTTGCTCATGGCGAAACAGTATGCACTCTGGACAGATCCACCCCAGGGGCCCCCGTACGAGATGGGTCTTGATGTGCACGTGACGAACGGTCTAGTTTGGGTCAACGGTTGTTTCACATAGCGCTCTTGTTTCGCAGAAAGAAACAACCGTGAAACCTGAGTACGCCAGACGCCCCATCCCGGGGCAGGAAGAAGAGACGCCATGGCAGACAACAGAGTCGTCGTCTACAAGGGGCCGGGCGAGGTGGCCGTCGAGACCATCGAGTACCCGAAGCTGGAGCTCCCCGAGGACGTCGTCAGCGGCCTGGGCATCAAGCGCGCCGCGCCGCATGCAGTGATCCTCAAGCTCGTGACCAGCAACATCTGCGGCAGCGACCAGCACATGGTGCGTGGCCGGACGACGGCGCCTGTGGGCCAGACCCTCGGCCACGAGATCACCGGCGAGATCGTCGAGATCGGGGACGACGTCCTCTTCCACGAGGTGGGCGACATCTGCTCGGTCCCGTTCAACATCGCGTGCGGTCGCTGTCGGATGTGCAACGAGGGCAAGACCGGCATCTGCCTCAACGTCAACCCGGCGCGGGCCGGCGCGGCGTACGGCTACGTGGACATGGGCGGCTGGATCGGCGGTCAGGCGGAGTACGTCATGGTCCCGTTCGCCGACTTCAACCTGCTGAAGTTCCCCGACCGAGACCAGGCCCTGGAGAAGATCCTCGACCTGACGATGCTCTCCGACATCTTCCCGACCGGCTACCACGGCGCCTATACCGCCGGTGTCACCACCGGTTCGACCGTGTACGTGGCGGGCGCCGGCCCGGTCGGGCTCGCCGCGGCGTACTCGGCGCAGCTGCTCGGGGCCGCGACCGTCATCGTCGGCGACATGAACGCGGCCCGGCTCGAGCAGGCCGCCAGCTTCGGCTGCGCGACCGCGGACCTGTCCTCCGGTGACGCCCTGGCGGACATCATCGCGGACATCCTCGGCGAGCCGGTGGTCGATGCGGCCGTCGACGCGGTCGGCTTCGAGGCCCGCGGTCACGGCCGCGACGCCGCCGAGCAGCCTGCCACCGTCCTCAACGACATCATGGAGGTGTCCCGCGCGGGCGCCTCGCTCGGCATCCCCGGCCTGTACGTGACCGGCGACCCGGGTGCCGTCGACGATGCCGCCAAGCAGGGGCAGATCGGCGTCAGGCTCGGCCTGGGCTGGGCCAAGTCCCACACCTTCGTGACGGGTCAGTGCCCGGTCAAGCAGTACAACCGCCAGCTGATGAACCTGATCCTCGCCGACAAGGCCCACATCGCCGACGCCGTCAACGCGAAGGCCATCAGTCTCGACGAGGCTCCGGAGAGCTACGCCGCGTTCGACCAGGGCGCGGCCACCAAGTACGTGATCGACCCGCACGGCATGGTGAGCTGACCCCAGCGGACAGCGCAACGGTCCTGCCCCTGGCCACGTCGGCCAGGGGCAGGACCGTTTCACCGCCCCAACCTCACCGCTCCAACTTCACAGCCCCAACGGTTTCACAGACCCAACAGGAGGCGCGCCTCTCCCACGGTGACGACAGAGCCCGTGACCAGAACCCGAGCCGGACCTCCGTCGCCCGCGGAGAGAGTCGAGGCGACGCTGGTCGCCTCGAGGAGCGCGTCGCCGAGGTCATCGATCTCCACGACCCGGTCCGCGCCGAGGAGACGTCGAGCCGCGGCAGCGGTGACGCGAGCGGACAGCGACCTCGGACTGCCGTTCCGGGTGCAGATCATCGTCGTCACGACGGGCTCGAGCTCGGCGAGCATGCCCGCGAGGTCCTTGTCGCCCATCGCGGCGACCACGGCGACGGTCGGCTGCCCGCCCAGGTCGGAGAGGCCGGCTGCCAGGGCTCTGGCGCCGCCGGGATTGTGGGCGGCGTCGAGGATCACCTCAGGGGTTCCGGGCAGCACCTCCAGCCGTCCGGGCGACCTGGCCGAGCCCAGTGCCCGACGCAGCGGCTCCACGGGGATCACCTCGCCGAGGAGAGCTTCGACGCTCGCGATGGCGAGCACGGCGTTGTGCGCCTGATGACGCCCGTGAAGCGACAGCGGGAGCTCGGGATAGTGTCCCGCGAGGCCATCGACCGAGATGATCTGGCCGTCGCCGAGCGCTCGTCGGCCGCTCAGACGGAAGTCGAGGCCCTCGACCATGAGTCTCGCGAGAGACGTGTAGGCGTGAGCCCGGAGGAGCTGCTCGACCTCGGGTGTCTGCCGAGCTGAGACAGCCAGCGCACCAGGCTTGATGATCCCGGCCTTCTCCGCCGCGATGTCGAGCACGGTCGGGCCCAGATAGTCGACATGGTCGAGGCCGATGGGGAGGATCGCCGCGACCGGGGCGTCAATGACGTTGGTCGCATCCCATCTGCCACCCATGCCGACCTCGACCGCCGCGACGTCGATGTCGGCGCTGGCGAACGCCTGGTACGCCATGGCGACCGTCATCTCGAAGAACGACAGCGGAGTGCGACTCTCGCCGTCGAGTGCCTCGGCCGCGGGCAGGACGTTCCGATAGGCCTGGACGAACCCGTCGTGCGAGATCGGCCGGCCGCCGAGGCTGATCCGTTCCCGGATGTCGGTGAGATGGGGACTGGTGAACCTGCCGACCGTAGTGCCCAGCTCGAGCAGGATCGCCTCGACCATCCGCGCGGTGCTCGTCTTGCCGTTCGTACCGGTGATGTGGATCGACCGGAAGCTGTGTTGCGGCTGGTCGAGCGTGTCCATCACCGCCCGGATGCGCTCCAGGGACGGCGCGATCCTGGTCTCGGGCCAGCGGGCGAGGAGCTGGCGTTCCACCTCGGTGACGTCGAGGTCGGCGGCCGGAACCGCCGCGGCGCCCGGCCGCCGACTCACCGCTCCCCTGCCCGGGCGCCGACCAGCTCGGCTCCGACGGTGCGGCCATGCAGGCGCGCGGCGACCCTGGAGGCGGCAGCGGCACCCGAGACCGAGTGCACGCGCACTCCCCAGGCGCCTCCGTACGCGGCGATGGCAGCCACGGCGTCTGAGGCCTCGTCACGGTCGGCAGGAACGTCGGATTCACGTCGTCCGTACGTCGCCACCTCGGCGAGGAACCGTTTGCGGGAGGCTCCGACGAGGACGGGGCAGCCGAGCTCTCTCAGCACAGGCAGGGCCGAGAGCAGCTCCCAGGACTGGGCGGCGTTCTTTGCGAACCCGAGGCCGGGGTCGAGGATGATGCGCTCGGCGCGTACGCCTGCGGAGAGAGCCGAGTCGAGGCGGCCACGAAGCTCGGCGCACACGTCGTCGACGACCGAGTCGTAGTAGGAGAAGTCGTCCATCCGCACGGAGTGGGCCCGCCAGTGCATGAGTACGCAGGTGACGTCGGCCTCGGCGAGGAACGGCAGCATCTCGGGGTCGGCGAGGCCACCGGAGACGTCGTTCACGATGACGGCACCGGCTCGGACCGCCTGCCGGGCGACCGATGCCCGCATGGTGTCGACCGAGACCGGGAACCCGCCCCCGGCCAGGGCCTCGACCACCGGGACCACGCGGGCGAGCTCTTCGCTCTCGCTGACGCGGCGGGCACCGGGCCTGGTGGACTCGCCGCCGACGTCGAGGATGTCGGCGCCGTCTCGCATCAGCTCGGCGCCTCGGCTGACGGCGGCCTCGACGTCGAGGAACCTGCCGCCGTCGGAGAACGAGTCGGGCGTGACGTTGATGATGCCCATCACCTGACAGCGCTGGGCTGCCGCGCTCGCCAGCTGTGTGACACTCATGCCAATGCCCCGGCGATCGCCTCCCGGGCAGCCTGATGCTGTTCGGCGATCTCGACGATGTTGGTCAGCAGCATGGCGCGGGTCATGGGTCCGACGCCGCCGGTGGCACCGGTCATCTTGCCGGCGACGACGTCCACGTTCGGGTCGACGTCGCCCAGGATGCCCTCGATGGTGCGGGTGATGCCGACAGACAGGACGGTGGCGCCGGGGCTGACCCAGTCGGGCTTGACCAGGTGAGCGACGCCCGCGGCGGCGACGATGACGTCCGAGGCCCGGGCGTGAGCGGCGACGTCGCGGGTCTCGATGTTGCACAGGGTCACGGTGGCGTGCTCCGTAGGGCGGGTGAGCATGAGCCCGAGAGGCCTGCCGACGGTCAGGCCGCAGCCGATGACGCAGAACCGCTGTCCGGTGATCGGCACGTCGTGCTGCCGCAGGAGCTCGATGATCCCGCGCGGCGTGCACGGCAGCGGCGCCGGGGTCCCGAGCACCAGCTTGCCGAGGTTCGTCGGGTGGAGCCCGTCGGCGTCCTTGGCCGGGTCGATGAGCTCCAGGACCCGGTAGGTGTCGACGTGCGGAGGCAGCGGCAGCTGGACGATGAAGCCGGTGCAGGTCGGGTCATCGTTGAGCTGTTGCACCGCGGCCTCGATCTCCGCCTGCGATGCGGAGGCGGGAAGCTCGATCCGGATCGAGGCGATCCCCACCTCGGCGCAGTCGCGGTGCTTGCCGGCGACGTACGACCGGGAGCCCGGGTCGTCCCCGACGAGGATGGTGCCGAGGCCGGGGTCGATACCGGCCTCGTGCAGCGCCTTCACCCGCTCGGCGAGGCCGGCCTTCAGATCAGCGGCGACGCGCTTGCCGTCGATCTTTGCTGCGATGCTCATGCGCTTCTCCTTATCGTGGTCTGAGCCGATAGTTCGTCCCTGGTCCGTCGTCAGGGTGCGTGCTGGGCAAGGCGCCCCCGCGAAGGCATACCGGGGTCTTTCGAGCGGGGGCAACGCCGCCCAGTGCGTGCCATGGCGGCGGACCGGGGACGAAATTGAGGCGATGACCACGGAGCCCGACGTCAGCATTCGATGACGTTGACAGCGAGGCCTCCGCGGGAGGTCTCCTTGTACTTGATCTTCATGTCGGCCCCGGTCTCGCGCATGGTCTTGATCGCGGCGTCGAGAGAGACACGGTGGCTGCCGTCGCCGCGGGCGGCGATGCGGGCGGCGTTGATGGCTTTGTTGCTGGCGATGGCGTTGCGCTCGATGCACGGGATCTGCACCAGCCCGCCGACGGGATCGCAGGTGAGGCCGAGGTTGTGCTCGATCCCGATCTCGGCGGCGTTCTCCACCTGCTCCGGCGTACCGCCGAGCACCTCGCACAGAGCGCCGGCCGCCATCGCGCAAGCCGAGCCGACCTCGCCCTGACAGCCGACCTCGGCACCGGAGATGGATGCGTTGATCTTGAACAGGATCCCGACCGCGGCGGCGGCGAGGAGGAACCTCACGATCCCGTCCTCGTCCGCGCTGGGCACGAACTTCTCGTAGTAGTGAAGGACCGCCGGGACGATGCCCGCCGCGCCGTTGGTCGGCGCGGTCACGATCCGCCCGCCGGACGCGTTCTCCTCGTTGACGGCGAGGGCGAAGAGGTTGACCCAGTCCATCGCCCTGAGCGGGTCGGTGTCGTCGGTGACGGCGTGGAGGTGGGTGTAGAGACCCGGGGCGCGTCGGGGGACCTTCAGCCCGCCGGGCAGCGTGGGCTCGGTGCGGGTGCAGCCGTTGTGCACGCACTCCTGCATCACCGACCAGATGTGCAGCAGCTCGGCGCGCACCTCGCCCTCGGTGCGCCACGCCATCTCGTTGGCCATCATCACGTCGCTGATCCGCTTGCCTGACCTGGCGCAGGTCGCGAGCAGCTCCGCTCCGGTGGTGAAGGGGTACGGGATCGGGGTCGCGTCCGCGACGATCCGATCGGCGCCGGCCGCGGCCTCGTCCACGACGAAGCCGCCGCCGACCGAGTAGTAGGTGCGCTCCAGGAGCGTCGCCCCGGTGGCGTCGAACGCGCGGAAGATCATGCCGTTCGGGTGCGCGGGAAGGGTCTTGGTGCGATGCATGACGACATCGTCGGCATCGAACTCGATGTCCCGCCCACCCCCGAGCCGCAGGTGACGAGCGGCACGCACCTCGGCCACGCGGGCGTCGGCGTTGTCGGTGTCGACGGTCTCGGGGCGGTTGCCCTCGAGACCGAGGACGACGGCCTTGTCGGAGCCGTGGCCGTGGCCGGTGGCGCCGAGCGACCCGAACAGCTCCACCTGGACCCGGGCGACGCCGTCGAGCAGCGAGCCTTCCTTCAGGGCGTCGGTGAACTGCACCGCCGCACGCATCGGGCCGACCGTATGGGACGACGACGGCCCGATGCCGACGGAGAACATGTCGAACACGCTCAGCGCCATCAGCCGGATCCCAAGCGATGCATCGAGCTTGTCGAGACGCGATGTATCGAGCCTGTCGAGATGACCTTGAACTCGGCCATGGCGTCGATCAGCCAGCGGCCCAGGAAGTCGGCGTACGAGGCGCGCGGAAGGATCCGATAGGACTCGTTCTCGACCTTCCAGAGCAGCACCGGGACACGTCCGATGCTGGTGGCGACGGCGGTTCCGGGCGAGAAGGCCCGAGGATGGAGGTCGAGCGGGCAGCCCTTCTCGAGCACCGCCCGAGCCGACGGGCCCTCGAGCCGGATCGTGGTGCGGTTGGCCGAGAGGTCGAGGACCGCGGAATCACCGGCTGCTGCCCCCGCGCGCAGGTAGGACACCAGGGTGGAGCCGCCCACGCTCTGGGAGATGACCAGATACTCGTCGGGCGAGAGCCACAGGACGGCCACGTCGTGGCCGATGGCGACCTCCCCGCAACGGGCTGGAAGCTCGGTGCCGAGGACCGGGGCCAGGCGATCCCGGTCCGGCGAGCCGATCGGCACGCGCAGACCCACCATGGTGAGGAACTGCTCCTCGCGCACCCGCACCCCCCGGGCTCCCGCGACGCCGGCGTCGATGAAGTCGCCGTGCAGGTGTTGGGCGGGGCTGACACGTAGATCATTGATCGTCTTGTCGAGCGGCTCGATCGTGGTCTCAACCATCGCGGCGGCTTCCTTCCGGGTCGTAGAGGACGGTTTCAGCGACGACGACGTCGACCATTCGGTCTCCGACCGGCGCGACGAGGGTCTGGCCGATGCGGTTGCGGCCATCCTTGATGAGCGCCAGGGCGAACGAGCGCCCGAGCGCGGCGCTGTGGTAGCTCGAGGTCACGTGCCCGAGCATCGGCACCGGGCCGTCGGCAGGAGTGATCGGCGTACCGGCCGCGACCAGCTGGGTGCCCTCGGGCAGCCGGAAGGTCTTGTCGACAGGCAGCACCGAGACGAGGTGTTTTCGGTCGGTGCGGGCGGTGTCGTCGCGGCTGTAGGACCGCTTTCCGACGAAGTCCTTCACCTTGGAGACGATCCACTCCATGCCTGCGTCCTGCGGAGTGACCGTGCCGTCGGTGTCCTGGCCGACGATCGGGTAGCCCTTCTCCGCGCGGAGAACGTGCATGGTCTCGGTGCCGTACGGGGTGATCGCCCACTCCTGGCCGGCGGCGTGGATCTCCTCCCACACCCGCTGACCGAACCAGGTCTCGACGTTGACCTCGAAGGCGAGCTCTCCGGAGAACGAGATCCGGCACACCCGCGCCGGGACGCCCGAGGCGAGCGTCGTCTCCCGGAAGCTCATGAACGGGAACGCCTCGTTGCTGACATCGAGCTCCGGCGCGATCTTGGCGATCACCTCGCGCGACTTCGGACCGACGACGGCGACGGTGGCCCACTGCTCGGTCACCGAGGTGAAGCTGACGTCCAGGGCCGGCCACTCGGTCTGATGCCATTCCTCGAGCCAGTCGAGGACCTTGGCGGCACCTCCGGTGGTCGTGGTCATGAAGTAGCGGCCCTCGTCGAGGCGGAGCGTGACGCCGTCGTCGAAGATCATCCCGTCGGGCGTGCACATGACGCCGTAGCGCGCGGAGCCGGGGGCGAGCTTCTTGAAGCCGTTGGTGTAGATCCGGTTGAGGAACTCACCGGCGTCGCTCCCCCACACCTCGATCTTGCCCAGGGTGGTCGCGTCCATCATGCCGACGGACTCACGGACCGCGGCGCACTCACGGAGCACGGCCTCGTCCAGCGACTCGCCGTTCCGCGGGTAGTACCACGGCCGAAGCCACTGCCCCACGATCTCCATCTCCGCCCCCTGCACCACGTGCCAGGGGTGGATCGACGTCAGCCGGGCGGGGTCGAAGAGATCTCCGCGCTCGCGGCCGGCGAGCGCGACGAACGGGACCGGAGCGTACGGGGCCCGGTACGTGGTCGTACCGATCTCGCCTGGGCTGCGGCCGTCGTTGAGCGCGGCCGCGATGACCCCGATCGCGTTGACGCCGGAGGTCTTGCCCTGGTCGTTGGCGGTGCTGATGGAGGTGTAGCGCTTGATGTGCTCGACGCTGCGCATGCCGGCGCCGGTCGCACGCAGCACGTCGTGCACCGTCTGGTCGCGCTGGAGGTCGACGAAGTGGTCGACCAGGTCATCGAGCGGGACGCCGTCCTCGGCCGCGAGCCACAGGCTGCGGGTCGTACCGCTGCCCGTCGCTGCGGGAAGGGGCTCGATCGGAGCCTCGAGCTCACCGACGAATCCGGCGGCGAGCAGAGCCGTCGAGGCCGAATGCCGGCCCTCGGCGAGGCACGCCTCGAGGGTGTAGCTGCCGCGGGCCGAGCCCACGATCTGCTGGCCGGCGACCTCCCCTGTGGGGACGAACCCAGCCAGGTCCTCGTCCCAGCGGACCTTTCCCTGCCGCTGGCTGTGCAGGTGCACCACTGGGCTCCAGCCTCCGGCGACTGCGACCACGTCGCAGGCGATGTCTCGCCGCTCGCCGACCGCGAGGCCGTTGTCGTCGATGGCCGACACCGTCGCGGTGGTGACCTGGGGGTCGCCGTCGGTGTCGAGGACGGCGGAGCCGAGGAGGACCTCGATACCGGCGGCCCCGGCTCGTTGGGCGGCTTCGGACTGCTCGGCGCGGGAGTCGACGACGGCCGCCACGGAGACTCCGGCGGCCGTCAGGTCTGCGGCGACGTCGTAGGCGCTGTCGTTCGTGGTCGCGAGCAGGATCCTGTCCCCTGCGGCGACGCCGTACCTGTTGAGGTAGGTGCGGACGGCGGAGGCGAGCATGACCCCGGGGCGGTCGTTGTTGGCGAAGACGAGGGGACGCTCGTGAGCGCCGGTCGCGACGATGACCTGCTGGGCACGGATGTGCCAGAGGCGCTGTCGCGACAGACCCGCGAGCTCCTCCTTGGCGGGGGCCTCGAGATGGTCGAGCCGGCTCTCGAGCGCGATCACGTAGTTGGAGTCGTAGCTGCCGAAGGCGTTGGTCCGGGTGAGGACCGTGACCTCGGGCGCGGCCGCGAGCTCCTCGGTGACGCCACGCAGCCAGGTGTCGCTGTCGACGCCGTCGACGCTGAGGGCGCGGGTGGAGAGCAGGGAGCCGCCGAGCTCGGGCTGGTCGTCGATGAGGATGACGCGGGCACCGGAGGCGGCGGCGGTGCTCGCGGCGGCGAGCCCGGTGAGGCCGGCACCGATGACGAGCACATCGGTGTGGACGTACTTCTTGTCATAGATCGCGGTGTCGTCGGCGGGGTCGAGCTCGCCGAGGCCGCTGAGGTAGTGGGCCTCGAGCCCGTCGACGAGCTCGACGGTCGTGGCGGGGAGCATCGACTCGGTGACCGAGTCACCGGGACGCCTCAGCTTGACCAGCGCGTTGGGCTCCTCGACCCCGGCGGCGATGACGCCGCGGGGGCGCTGCCGATACAGCGACGGCCCGCACTCGAGCACGCCGTTGGCGATCAACGCCGAGGCGAGGGTGTCACCGGCGTGGCCGGCGTACTCCTGGCCGTCGAGGCTGAAGGTGAGGCGGGTGGATCGGTCGATCCGGCCGCCATCTGGGAGGCGGTGCGACGTCGTGCTCACTGCGGGTCTCCATCCAGGGTGGGGCGCGGTTCGCCGGTGCGGTAGACGGCGGCGATGCGGTAGGTGACGGTGTCGCGAAGGACGTTGAACCACTTGCGGCATCCGGAGCTGTGGACCCAGCGCTCGGCGAAGATGCCCTTGGTGTTCTCGCGGTAGAACAGGTAGCGACCCCACTCCTCGTCGCTGAGCGTGTTCGGGTCCTCCGGGTACGCGACGTGGGCCTGTCCGCCGTAGTGGAACTCGGTCTCGTCACGGGACCCGCAGTTGGGGCAGCTGATGAGGATCATCGTCAGCTCCTTTCAGTGGGCCACGGCGGCTGCGCCGTGCTCGTCGATGAGGGCACCGGTGCTGAACCGCTCCAGCGCGAACGGTGCGTTGTACTCGTGCGGCTCGTCGTGGGCGATCGTGTGCGCCATCGTCCAACCGGCGCCTGGGGTGCCCTTGAAGCCTCCGGTCCCCCAGCCGCAGTTCACGTAGAGCTGGTCGATCGGCGTCTTGCTCACGACTGGGGAGGCGTCCGGGGTGACATCGACGATGCCGCCCCAGGTGCGCAGCAGGTGGGCTCGGGCGAAGATCGGGAACAGCTCGACGGCCGCTGCCATCTGTTCCTCGATCACGTGGAACCCGCCACGCTGGCCGTAGCCGTTGTAGGAGTCGACGCCGGCGCCCATGACCAGCTCGCCCTTGTGGGCCTGGGAGACGTAGACATGGACGTGGTTCGACATGACCACCGTGGGGTGGACGGGCTGGTGGAGCTCGGAGACGAGCGCCTGGAGCGGGTGCGACTGGATCGGCAGGTCGAAGCCGGCCATCTCGGCGAGCACGCTGGAGTGTCCGGCGGCGCACAGCGCGACCTTGCCGGCCGCGATCGTGCCGCGGCTCGTCCGGACCCCGGTCACCCGGTTGCCGTCCTTGACGATGCCGGTGACCTCGCAGTCCTGGATCAGGTCGACGCCGAGCTCGTCGGCCTTCCGGGCGAACGCCCACGCGACGTGGTCGTGCTTGGCGATGCCCGCGCGCGGCTGGTAGGTCGCGCCCATGACCGGGTAGCGGATGTTGTCGCTGGTGTTGATGATCGGGCAGACCTCCTTCACCTGGTCGGGGTCGAGCCACTCGGCGTCGACCCCGTTGAGGCGGTTGGCCTCGCAGCGACGCACCGAGTCGCGGACGTCCTGCAGCGTGTGGGCGAGGTTGAGCACGCCGCGCTGGCTGAAGAGGAAGTCGTAGTCGAGCTCGTCGGGGAGCACCTCCCACTGCTTGAGGGAGTGCTCGTAGATCGCCGCGGACTCGTCCCACAGGTAGTTGGACCGGATGATCGTCGTGTTCCGGGCCATGTTGCCGCCCGCGAGCCAACCACGCTCGAGCACGGCGACGTTCGTGATGCCGTGGTTCTTCGCCAGGTAGTACGCCGTCGCGAGACCGTGTCCGCCGCCGCCGATGATGACGACGTCGTAGGAGGACTTGGGCTCCGGGTTGCGCCAGAGGAAGTCGGGGTGCTCGGGCAGGAGGTCCGCCATCACACGGCTCCGTTCGACTCGATGAGGTGGGGGTAGAGCGGGTGCTTCTCGGCGAGGTTCGTGACCCGGCTGCGCAGCGCGTCGGCCGTCTCCTCGGTGAAGTCGTCCTCCTTCAACGCTGCCGCGATGATGTCGGCCACCTCGGAGAAGTCGGTGTCGCCGAACCCGCGCGTGGCCAGGGCCGGCGTGCCGATCCGCAGGCCGGAGGAGACCATCGGCGGGCGCGGGTCGAACGGGACCGCGTTGCGGTTGACGGTGATGCCGATCCGGTGGAGCCGGTCCTCGCCGTCTTGGCCGTTGAGCTCGGAGTCGCGCAGGTCGACCAGCACGAGATGTACGTCCGTGCCGCCGCTGACCACCGAGACTCCCGCGGCCGCGACGTCGTCGGCGAGCAGACGCTCGGCGATGATGCGGGCGCCCCGCAGCGTACGCTCCTGGCGCTCGCGGAACTCGGGCTCCGCGGCGACCTTGAACGCGACCGCCTTGCCGGCGATGACGTGCTCGAGCGGCCCGCCCTGCTGGCCGGGGAAGACCGCGGAGTTGATCTTCTTCGCGATCCCGGGGTCGTTGGTCAGGATGACGCCACCGCGAGGGCCGCCGAGGGTCTTGTGCGTCGTCGAGGTGACGACGTCGGCGAAGGGCACCGGGTTCGGGTGCAGGCCGGTCGCGACCAGGCCGGCGAAGTGAGCCATGTCGACCATGAGGCGGGCGCCGACCAGATCCGCGATCCGGCGGAACTCCGCGAAGTCGAGCTGGCGGGGGTAGGCGGACCAGCCCGCGACGATCAGCTTTGGCCGGTGCTCGAGAGCCAGGCGCTCGACCTCGGCCATGTCGATCATGAAGTCCTCGCGGCTGACCTCGTACGGAACGACCTGGTAGAGGCGTCCGGAGAAGTTGATCTTCATGCCGTGGGTGAGGTGACCGCCGTGGGCGAGCGAGAGGCCGAGGATGGTGTCGCCGGGCTCGAGGAGGGCGAACATCGCCGCGGCGTTGGCCTGGGCGCCCGAGTGCGGCTGCACGTTGGCGTACTCCGCGGAGAAGAGCGCCTTGAGACGGTCGATGGCGAGCTGCTCGATCACGTCGACGTGCTCGCAGCCGCCGTAGTAGCGCCGACCGGGATAGCCCTCGGCGTACTTGTTGGTGAGGACCGACCCCTGAGCCTCCATGACGGCGGCGGGAGCGAAGTTCTCCGAGGCGATCATCTCCAGCGTCGTCTGCTGGCGGCTCAGCTCAGCGTCGATCTGCTCGCTGACCTCGGGGTCGAGGGTCGCGAGCGAGGCGGTCAAGACGTCAACCACGGTGAACTCCCAAACTCTTGAAGTACGATTGATATATCAGTTGCTGATCAACAGTATGCTTGCTGGTGAAGAGGCCTGTCAACGGCCTCCCCACCCGATCCCGACCGGGGCGGTCAGCCCCGAAGACGGCTCATCCCGGGGTCGAAGAGCGGCTCGGGTGTGACCGTCGCCGGGATCCGCTGACCGAAGTACTCGATCTCGACCTGGTCGCCCTCGCCGATCTCGGCCGGCAGGTAGGCATAGGCGATCGGCTTGCCGATCGTGAACCCGTACGCCGCGCTCGTGACGTACCCGACGGCGGTCTCGCCCGACAGCACGGGCTCCTTGCCGAGCACCATGGACTTGCCGTCGTCGACGGTGAGGCAGCGGAGCCGACGAGCCGAGGTCTCCACCGAGCGGCCCTCGAGCGCCGTCTTGCCGACGAAGTCCTCCTTGGCGGTCTTCACCGCGAACCCGACGCCAGCCTCGTACGGGTCGTGCTCGGTGGTCATGTCGGCACCCCAGGACCGGTAGCCCTTCTCCAGCCGGAGCGCGCCGAAGGCGGCCCGGCCGGCGGCGACGACGCCGTGCTCCTGACCGGCGTTCCACAGGACGTCCCACAGCTTCTGGCCGTTCTCGGCGGAGGCGTAGATCTCCCAGCCGAGCTCACCGACGTAGGACAGGCGCAGGGCCGTGACGGGGATCCCGCCGATGGTGGCCCGCTTGCCGCGGAAGTACTTCAGACCGTCGTTGGTGAAGTCGTCGGCGCTGACCTTCGCGATCAGATCCCTGGCCAGCGGCCCCCACAGACCGATGCAGCACGTGCCGCCGGTGGTGTCCCGGACATGAGCGGCGAGGGCGGGGTCCTCGGCCCGCAGCTTGCGGGCCTCCCGGCGGAGGTACGCCAGGTCGACCGTCCCGTTGGCACCGACCTGGTAGAGCTCGTCCTCGAGACGGGCGACGGTGATGTCGCTCTTGATCCCACCCTGCTCGTCGAGGAACAGGGTGTAGGTCACCGCACCGGGCTTCTTGCTCACGTCACCGGTGGTGAGCCGCTGCAGCAGCGTTTCGGCGCCGGGACCGGAGACCTCGAGGCGGCGCAGCGGCGTCATGTCGTACATGGCGACCGCGGTGCGGGTCTTCCACGCCTCGACGGCCGCGATCGGCGAGTGGTAGCGCGCCGACCAGTCGTCGCGCGTCGGCGACTTCCACTCCTCCGGCAGCTGGTCCAGCAGGGCCGCGTTGGCCTCGTACCAGTGCGGCCGCTCCCACGTGCCCGCCTCGAGGAAGAAGGCGCCGAGCTCGACCTGACGGGCGTGGAACGGGCTGACCCGGATGTCACGGGGCGAGTCCTTGGGCTGCAGCGGGTGGAGGATGTCGTAGATCTCGACGAAGTTCTGCTGCGAGGTCTCGCTGACGTACGCCGGGGCCAGCTGGGTCTCCTCGAAGCGGTTGAGCTCGCAGTCGGCGAGGTCGTACTGCGAGCGTCCGGTCGTCAGCACCTCGGCCACCGCCCGCGCGACGCCGGCGGAGTGGGTGACCCAGACGGCCTCGGCCACCCAGAAGCCGTCGACGTCGCGGGACTCACCGACGAGCGAACCACCGTCCGGGGTGAACGAGAAGATGCCGTTGAACGACGACTCCGCGATCTCCGCCTCCTGCAGGCACGGGAGCAGCTTGCGGCACTCGTCCCACGGGCCATCGAAGTCCTCGGGCGTGAAGTCGAGCCGGGACGGCATGTTGTCGTGGTCGACGTGCTCCGGGGTCGGACCGAGGTCGGAGGCGACGTACGGCATCGGCTTGTGCGCGTACGAGCCGATGCCGTACGCCTCTCCCCACTCCCGGAAGTAGAGGTCCTGGTCCTGGTGGCGCAGGATCGGCAGGGTCGCACCGTCGGCCTGCTTGTGCTTGCCGCTCAGCACCGGGACAGGCGTGGTCTTGACGAACTGGTGGGCGAGCGGGAGGAGCGGCACCTTGGTGCCCGCCATCGCACCCACCTCGACGCCCCAGAACCCGGCACACGAGACGACGATGTCCGCCTCGACGACACCACCGGTGGTCTCCACGCCGGTGACGCGGCCGCCCTCCTGGAGGACGCCGGTCACCGCCGTGTGCTCCAGGTAGGTGACACCGGCCTCCCGCGTACGCTCGATGAGCAGGTCGACGGCCTGAGCCGCCCGGGCGAGACCGTCGGTCGGGATGTGCAGGCCGGCGAGGACCTGCGACTCGTCGAGGTGCGGGTAGAGGCGCTTGCACTCGGCGGGGCCGATGACCCGGGCGTCGATCCCCCAGGACTTCGCATAGCCCAGC
Organism: Nocardioides panzhihuensis; assembly: GCF_013408335.1. NCBI lineage: Bacteria > Bacillati > Actinomycetota > Actinomycetes > Propionibacteriales > Nocardioidaceae > Nocardioides > Nocardioides panzhihuensis. Next base: position 3,729,681 of record NZ_JACBZR010000001.1, read on the forward strand.
TTGCGGTAGAGCTCGGCGACGCGGGCCTCGGTGGTCGCCACCTCGAGGCCACCGACCTGGTTGAAGCAGCTCACCCCGTCCCTCTCCAGGGAGAGGAACTTCTCGACCGTGTACTTCGCGAACAGGGTCATCGTCTTCGACGGGTTGATCTGGAAGACGAGACCGGGAGCATGTGAGGTCGAGCCGCCGGGCAGGCTGAGCGGGCCCTGCTCGATGACCGTGATGTCGGACCACCCGCGTGACACGAGTTCGTCTGCGAGGTTCGTGCCGACGATGCCGGCGCCGATGATGACTGTGCGGGGCGAGACGGTGCTGCGGGACGATGGCATGAGCTTCTCCGTGGTTCGGGGTGGATCGGGGTGGGTGGTCAGCGGAACACGACGGTGCTGGAGCCGTGCATGAGGACGCGGTGCTCGCAGTGCCAGCGGACAGCACGCGAGAGCGCGAGGCACTCGGCGTCCTGCCCGACGTTGGCCAGCGCCTGCGGGGTGTAGCTGTGGTCGACCCGGTTGACCTCCTGCTCGATGATGGGCCCCTCATCGAGGTCGGCGGTGACGTAGTGAGCGGTGGCGCCGACGAGCTTCACACCACGCGCGTGCGCCTGGTGGTAGGGCTTGGCCCCCTTGAAGCCGGGCAGGAACGAGTGGTGGATGTTGATCGCGCGCCCCTCGAGCTGGCGGCACAGGCCGTCCGTGAGGATCTGCATGTAGCGGGCGAGCACCACCAGGTCGATGTCGTACGCCTCGACCAGATCGAGCATGCGCTGCTCGGCCTGCGGCTTGGTCTCCGGCGTGACCGGGATGTGGATGAACTCCAGGCCGGCCGCCTCCGCCATCGGGCGGAGATCTTCGTGGTTGGAGGCGACGACCGCGATCTCGGCGCCCAGCGTCCCACCACGCCACCGGAAGATGAGGTCGTTGAGACAGTGGCCGAACTTGGAGACCATCACCAGCAGCCGCGGCTTGCGCTCGTCGTGGAAGGTGAACGACATGCCGAACCGATCCGCGATCGGCCCGAACGCGGCGGTGAGCTCATCGACGCCGGCTCCGTCGACAGCGGCGAACTCGGTCCGGAGGAAGAACAGCTCCCCCATCCGGTCGTCGTGCTGCTGGTGCTCGAGGATGTCGAACCCACGCTCGTACAGGAAGCTGGTGACCGCCTGCATGATCCCCGGGCGCTCCTGGCACGAGAGCGTGAGCACGTTGGTCGTCGCGGTGGAGGCGGTCGCCACGGGCGCAACAGCGGTCGAGCTGGGCGGGCTGATGGTCATGCTGGGCTCCTGGTTGCCGGTAATGATACACAACTCATATATCAGAACGACCATAGAACGGCTCTCAGATCGCCGTCAAGGGTCTGGACCTCCTGCCGTTCTCATTTCTTTGCCGCCGACCGGCAGGAGCCTGCACACGTGAGAACGTAGGCGTCGGCGTTCTGAGCCCGCCGACGTCGTCGGGGCAGTACGCAGGAATCGACGAAGGAGCCCGCCACATGACTTCCCTGAACAGCACCCTGCAGCCGATCTACGACGAGATCCTGACCCGGAATCCCGGCGAGACCGAGTTCCATCAGGCTGCCCGGGAGCTGCTCGACAGCCTCGACTCGGTCGTTGCCCGCCACCCGGAGTACGCCGAGGCGGCGATCATCCGCCGCGTGTGCGAACCGGAGCGGCAGATCATCTTCCGCGTACCGTGGGTCGACGACGCCGGTCAGGTCCATCTCAACCGCGGCTTCCGCGTCGAGTTCAACTCCGCGCTCGGCCCTTACAAGGGCGGCCTTCGCTTCCATCCGTCGGTATACCTCGGCATCGTGAAGTTCCTCGGCTTCGAGCAGATCTTCAAGAACGCCCTGACCGGCATGCCGATCGGCGGCGGAAAGGGCGGTTCGGACTTCGACCCCAAGGGCCGCAGCGATGCCGAGATCATGCGGTTCTGCCAGTCGTTCATGACCGAGCTCTACCGGCACATCGGGGAGTACACGGACGTTCCTGCCGGCGACATCGGAGTGGGCGGCCGCGAGATCGGCTATCTGTTCGGGCAGTACAAGCGGATCACCAACCGCTACGAGTCCGGTGTGCTGACCGGCAAGGGCATCGGCTGGGGCGGCTCGCTGGCTCGCACCGAGGCGACCGGTTACGGCACCGCCTACTTCGCCAACGAGATGCTCAAGGCACGCAACAGCTCGTTCGAGGGCAAGACGGTCGTGGTGTCCGGCTCCGGCAACGTCGCGATCTACGCCGCCGAGAAGGCGACGGCGCTCGGCGCGACCGTCGTCGCCTGCTCCGACTCGAGCGGCTACCTCGTCGACGAGAAGGGGATCGACCTCGATCTCCTCAAGGACGTCAAGGAGGTACGCCGCGCCCGCATCTCCGCCTACGTCGACGAGCGAAGCGGCTCGGCACGGCTGGTCACGGGCGGCTCCGTGTGGGACGTCCCGTGCGACATCGCGCTCCCCTGTGCGACCCAGAACGAGCTCGACGCCACCCACGCCCTCACGCTGGTACGCAACGGCTGCACCGTCGTCGCCGAGGGCGCGAACATGCCCTGCACCCCGGAGGCTGTCAAGGTCTTCACCGACGCCGGGGTCGCCTTCGCCCCCGGCAAGGCCGCGAACGCCGGCGGGGTTGCGACGAGCGCGTTGGAGATGCAGCAGAACGCCTCTCGCGACTCGTGGAGCTTCGACTACACCGAGGAGAGGCTGCGCAACATCATGGTCGACATCCACGACCGCTGCCTGGTCACGGCCGAGGAGTACGGCGCCCCGGGCAACTACATCACGGGTGCGAACATCGCCGGCTTCACCCAGGTCGCCGACGCGATGCTTGCCCTCGGCGTCATCTGAGACTCACCCACCCCGCCTCCCGACGGAGCCCGGAACGGCTAGTGCGGGTCCGAGGGGATGCCCTCGGACCCGCACCGACATGCCACCCTCAGAGCCGGCTGATCACCGCCTTGGCGTCCCGCTGCAGCGCGGCACGAGCGTCGGAGTCGGCGACGTTCAGCGAGCTGGCCGCCAGGTCGACGTACTCCTGCAGCTGCGATCGCGCAGAGGTGCGTCGTCCGGCCTCGGCGTGCTTTGCGGCCTGACTCAGCCGCTTCTCGAGGACGCTCTCCCCGGCCGGCGTGATCTCACCGGAGCGGGCGAGCCGCTCGGTCAGGACGGTGAGCTCGGCCAACGAGGTGGTGGTCGTGAACGTCACCGTCCTCTTCGTCGCGTGTCCCGCCTTGTCGGTCGCGGTGATCTCGAGGGTGTGTGACCCGAGCGAGAGTCGCCACAGGGCGAGCGCGTCGCCGGCGACCGCGGCACCGTCCAGGGTCGCGGTCACGGACCCGACACCGGAGGTGGCGTCGGTGGCCGACCAGGATGCATCCCCGGAGTTGCCGACCGTGGCGCCGTCGGCGACACCGTCGACCGCGACCTGCGGCGCGGTCTTGTCGATCCGCACCACGACCTGTCCGACCTCGGAGACGTTTCCGCCGTTGTCCGTCGCACGATAGTGAACGGTCGTGACACCTTCCGCGGACACGGTGAGCGGGTTGTTCGCGTTCTCCCAGGTCTGGCCGCCGTTGGTCGAGCGCTGCCGTGAGGCGACGGTGCCGTCGTCGGTCGCGGCGACCGCCACCGACACGTTCCCCGTCCACCAGCCGTTCTGCCCGGTCGGCTGCGCCGGACTGAGCGTCGCGGAGACCGTGGGAGGCGTGACGTCGGCGAACCCGTCCCCGACGAACCTGATCCGATCCAGGGTCACGCCGCCGGTGGAGGTCACGAACAGCTCGCCGCTGCCCGACGGTGCTCCGGTCAGGTCGGACGTCGCCTCCGACCAGTCCTCGCTGGCGACGTCGAACGAGGCGAACGGCGTCGCGTCGGCAGACCCCCATCGCAGCTCCACGCTGCCGGTGCCGCTGGCGCGCAGCTTCGCCGAGGTGATGCCGGCGAGGTTCACCGGTTTCCAGGAGAGCCAGTCGCCCGCGTCGAGCGAGGTGACCTTCCGCAGGCCGCTCGCCGTGTCGTCGGGGGCGATCGCGATGCCCTCGGAGCCGTCGGCCCACTCAGCCTCCTGCGACTTCGGGTTGAGGATCATCGAGACCTCAGACCGGGCCGCCGGCACTCCGTTGGCGCCGTTGTCGGTGTAGCCGATGACGACGACTCCGTAGATGTTCTCCGTCTCGCCGTGCTCGGTCGCGTCAGCGGGGGTCGGGATCGCGAATCGGCAACCGGTCCCCTGGCTGAGCGGGTGGGCGTGGGCGTCGTGCCCGAGGCCGAACGTCCAGGTCACCCGTGAGCACACCGTCGCGCTCCCGTCCTCGGCGTCGTCGGTCGCCACCTGGAACGGCACCGCCTGACCCCAGTCGAAGAAGCCGCCCTCGGCCGGCGTGGCCACGTCGATCGTCGGCGCCACGTTGCCCACGCTGATCGAGGTCGACGTGATGCCGCGACGCCCCTCGGCGTCGGTGACCCGGAGCCGGGCGGTGTAGCGGCCGAGCTCGTCGTAGGTGTACGACGTGGTGGCCCCGCTGGCGTCGAAGGTGCCGTTGCCGTCGAAGTCCCACTCGTAGGTGAGCGCACCGCCTTCGGGGTCGACCGAGCCCGACCCGTCGAAGTCGACGGTCAGCGGTGCCGAGCTGCTGGAGATGGGGTCGGCGACGATGTCCGCGCGCGGTGCCTTGTTGCCGACGCTGTAGTCGATCCGATAGAGACCGGCATCCGGGTTGGCGCGGAAGAAGCCGTCACCGTAGTCGAGGACGTAGAGCGACCCGTCCGGCCCGAACTCGATGTCGATCGGGCTGTCGGTGATCGGCTGTCGGTTCGTCTCGAGATCGGTGTTGGGCAGGAAGTGCTCGATGTGCGAGACCGGACCACTGGGCCAGTCGACGGTGAACGCCGCCAGGTAGTCCTGGGAGAACTCGGCGAAGAACGCCTTGCCGTCCCAGTACTCCGGGAACTTCGTCGGCGAGGGGTTGTCCGCGTCGTAGTGGTACACCGGACCGCCCATGGGTCCCTGGCCACCGGCCGGTCCGAAGTCGGTCAGCTCCGGCCACGGCTGGTGGGTGTTGTTGTCGCCGTAGTAGAGGGTCGCGGCCGTGGCCGGCGGAACCTTCGAGAGTCCTGTGTTCCACCGCGAGTTGTTCTCCGCACCAGCGGCGCAGTCGAAGAACTCCCCCGGCGTCGCCGTCTCGAAGTCCCACTCGTTGTAGTTGAAGTGGTCGCCGGTGCAGTAGGGCCAGCCGCCGTTGACCGGCTCGTCGATCGCGGTCGTCTCCCACTCGACGTACCCCATCGGGCCACGCTGCGGGTTCGGCGCCCCGGCGTCCGGGCCGTAGTCGCCCCAGCTCACCGAGCCGGTGGCGGGGTCGACATCCATCCGGAACGGGTTGCGCAGTCCCATCGCGAAGATCTCCGGTCTCGTCCCCTCCGTGCCGGGGGCGAAGAGGTTGCCCTCGGGGATGGTGTAGGAGCCGTCCTCCTGGACCGCGACCCGCAGGACCTTGCCACGCAGGTCGTTCGTGTTGCCCGCGCCGCGGCGGGAGTCGAAGCCGGGGTTGAACCCGGGGGCGTCGTTGTTGGGCGCGAACCCGTTCGCGCCCGGAGTCCCTGCCGGGGTGTTGTCGCCCGTGGCCAGGTAGAGGTTGCCCTGGTCGTCGAAGTCGACGTCGCCGGCGACGTGGCAGCACTGACCGCGTTGCACCTCGACCTTGAGGATCACCTGCTCGGTAGCGAGATCCAGCTTGTCGGCGGCCTCGTCCCACTTCACCCGGGTGAGCTGGTTGTAGCCCTTCCACTGGTCCCAGTAGGCCTCGGTCTGACCGGCGGGCAGCGTGTTGGGCGCCGAGCCCGACGGCGTGGTCGTCGGGTAGGGGCCGGTCATGGTGCGCGGCGCGTAGTAGAGGTAGACCCAGCCCGACTCGTCGAAGTCGGGCGCGAGGGTGACCGTCTGCAGGCCGTCCTCGGAGTTGTTGTACGTCGCGATCGTGTTGACCACACGAGTCGTACCGGCGTCGGGGTCGACGAGCCGGATGTCGCCGTTGCGCGCAGTGGTGAGCACGCGCCGGTCCGGCAGGACGGCCATGTCGATCGGCTCGCCGGTGTCCTTGGTGAGCGTGACCTTCTCGTAGTTCGACCAGTCGAGGGCGAGACCGGCCCCGGGCTCGGCGCCATGGTCGACGCCGTCGTGGGCGGCACCGGGCGTCGCGAGCGCGAGCACGGAGGTGAGAGCGAGTGCGAGCCCGGAGGTCACCGCGAGGAGTGATCGCCGGGCACGTCGGCGGGATACCCCACCGACTGAGCTGTGTATGGGCATGACGGTTCCTTGAAGAGCGAGGGCGGGAGAGAGCCGGAGGAGGGCGTGCGAGTACGCCGGTGGCCGGAGCGCGACCTGGCAAGGGCGCGCTCCGGCTCTTCGCGGAGGGAGAGGTCGCGGCCGGTCAGCCGCGGAGCTCGTCCATGTTCTGGTAGCTCAGCTTGGCCAGAGCCAGGGACTGGCCTGGGTTCATCGCACCGCCGGGCGCGGTGTCCTGCTCCCACATCGGGTTGTGGTAGCCACGCGCCGGCATGTCACCGAAGAAGGCCTGGTAGTCGATGTCGCCCTCCCCGAACGGCGCCATCACATAGCCGTTGGCCTGCGTCTCGTCCTTCTTGCCGTCCTTGGCGTGGAACAGCGGGAAGCGCATCGGCGCAGACTTGACGACCTCGAGCGGGTCGAAGCGGTCCTCGACGAGACTGCCGTCGGAGGCGGTGTAGGTGTGGTGCTTGTGCTGGGCGACGTGCGCCCAGTAGATGTCCATCTCCAGCCACACGTGGCGGGGGTCCGTGTTCGCCAGGAACCACTCCAGCCGGCGCACGCCGGAAGACCGGGTCGGGCGGCCCAGCGCGTCGTTGGGTCCGCTGTCCAGGAGGAAGCTGTACGCGACGTCGTGGTTGTGCGTGTAGAGCTTGAGCCCGTGTCGGGCTGCGCGCTCGCCGAGGACGTTCCAGCGATCGGCTGCGGCCTGCCAGTCGGCCAGGTAGGCCGACCCGGTGGGGTCGCCTCCGGTCCCGATGTGTCTCATCCCCAGGATGTTCGCGATCTCGCACGCGGCGTCGAACGCGGCCAGAGACGCATCGGTGATCGTGGAGGGCACCGACCCGTGGTTCCCCTCGGCCTCGAGACCGTTGTCATCGAGCCACATCCGCAGCATGCGTGCGCCCTCGATGTTGTTGACGTTGCCGCCGGGCGCGTTGGCGTTCTGGTTGTAGCCCGCGAACTCGATCTGCCGGTAGCCGATCTTCGACAGCTCCTCGAAGACCGCCTTGAACCCCGAGGCGTAGGGGTTGGTGGACGGGTCGCGACTGATGGCGTCGCGCACCGTGTAGAGGATGATGCCGCGCCGCGGCCGCGGGATCAGCAGCGCGTTGCCGGCGGCAGCGGACCCGGCGAGTGGGAGACCTCCGAGGGTGATTCCCGCCGCGGCCATGCCTGTTGTGGCAGCCAGCAGCTGCCGGCGGTTGAGCCCGAGCTTGCGTGCGATAGCCGGAACCTCGTGGTTCACGGCGGAGATGGGACGGTTGCGCATCAATGCTCCTTCGGGAAGTGAAGCCACACATGACCCGAGACTGTGACGTGCATCACGTCGTGCCGACGCCAACCTACGGTTTCGGCCAGGCGCCCGTCAATAGTTCCCGACTCGCGGATCGAAAGTTGGAAACCAACTTTCGAAAGTGCTCGACTCCGCGATGAACAGCCGACCACAGACGACAAATGTGAAGAGCCCGCAGAGGACCGCGATCTGGCACAACGACCGCATTGGAGCCCCAGTCCTACGGTCTCTGACCGCCTACGACCACCAAAGCTCCAGATCGCGCCGTGCATCAATCATCTAGGCGACGCGCGGCACGTTAACGAAGCGGCGAGAGATGCGGCCAACCACGGACCGGGGGCGACGCAGGCAGATCAGGACTGCACGGTCCATCGCGGCTTGGCCGGGTCACTGATGTAAGTGAGGTCATCGAGCACGTCGTATCCCATCTGCTGAAGGATGTGCAGGATGTCGATCATGACCCAGTTGTCGATGATTTTGTGGTCGTCGTCGAGTCGGTACCAGTCTGCGACCCGCATCTCCACCTGACGACCGGTCGGAGGTAGTCCGAGCCACTGACCGCCCTCGTGAGTTCCGTGCAGGGACGGCCATCCGCCCGTGACCGCATATCGCCCGTCGCCCGTCTCGATGAAGTGTCCCGGAGCATCCTCGGGGCCTCCCACGACGCGCTCGTATCCGCCGCGGTCGGGAAAGCCTTGGATGAAGAGGGCCTTGTGAAAGTCGTTGAACCCGCGCTGACCGCGGGTCGATCCGATGCCGGCCGGGCCGAACCAGTTCATGTGCTCGTGCCAGTGCGGGCTGTGGACGGAGGTCGCCACGTGCTCGGCGAAATCGGCGCCAGGCCCGAGCCCATTCTGCATCTCGGTGACGATCTGCATGGTCTTCGCCCCCGCCACCGGGTCTACCTGCCCGACCGTGGCGTCGGTGTCGATCGGAGGCAACGGCCACTGCTCGGCGCTGCCAGGCATGACCCGGAAGGGGTAGTAGCCCGCTTGCCGCATCACGTCAGGGACGTCGAGCATGATGTACATCTTCGAGATCTTGCCGTCAGAGACCACGGCATGGGTCCCGAACCGCAAGTACGTCAGTCCGTGCGTGGCCGGGATCCCGACCCACGGTAGGGCAAACGTGCCGTAGACGTGCCCGAGCGTCGAGACGACATCGCGGCCTTCGAAGCTGCCGGCGATCGCGACGCCGATCCGGTGTTCCTGGTCTGGGAAGGCAACACGGAGCGGCTCGAAGAACACCTCGGCGGCCTCGTCGACACTGTGGAGGGTGTTGAACGGATGGAAGACCTCGAAGATCGTGTCGGGACGGCAATGGGCCGCCAGCACCGATCGGCTCTCGCCCGGCGCAGCGCAGGCGAGGTCGTGCAGAAGGCGAGCCATGAGTTTCTTGTTGGCCTGGTGGTCGCTCACGCTGAGTTCCTCTTTTCGATAGTGGTGCGCAGCTCGAAGCCCTCGAGGACGTCGGGGCCCAGGTCGACCTGCGTTACCATCAGTTGGGCTCGGTCTGGATCAGGTCCCCGCACTGCCTGAGCAGCGCGAGCTCGTCGTACTCGGTCCACTCAGCCACGATCCGGCCATCGCGGAGGTGGTGGTGGCTTACGCAGGCGATCCGAAACGGTGTCCCTCGGTGCTCTCCCCGCAGCGTCCACTGCGTTGCCACTCGGTCCGGATTGGTGCCGTCTTCGGGGCGCCAATAGCTGTCGTCGATGGTGCAGACGAGATCAGGGCACCGGTCCAGCCACCGCTGGAACCAACGGGCAATGGCCGCAACCGACGAGTTCGACCGGTCGGTGCCGAGATGCTGGACGGCATCCTCGCGGTAATTCCTCGCAACCATCTCGGCATCGCGCTCGTTGAAGATGCCGACGAGTGTCTCTGCGACCGTGAGACCCGCGCCGTCGAGCTTCGGCTCCCAGGTCGGACGTGCCCCGGCGCCCGTCGACGGGTTGGCATCGCTCCACCGCATGCCAGCTACATCAGCACTGACGCCGAGCTGCCGCGCGAGCGATAGCGGATTGCTGCTCAGCCACTCCTCGACGATCTGATCCCCGCGTACGACGCAGTTGGCGATCGCACTGAAGCGCACGCGCTTCCCCGTGGGAGGGCCGAAGACCGACTCGCCGGTGTTGGTGCCGGTCCACGTCCACCGCATCGATGTTCGGTACCCGTCGTGCTCGTCGCCGGTCCAGATCGTGTCATCGATGACCCCGTCGAAGTCGGGAAAGGTCCTCAGCCGAGCGACGGTGTTCTGCAAGACGCGGTCGGCTCCAACCAGATCACCTCCATCCGCGTGGATCGGGGTCTGAGCTCCGTAGTAGCGCCTCACCAGCTCGGGGTCGCGCTCCGGCCCGTTCCAGATCGCGTACGTGACCTTCTCGATGTAATCGCAGGCGTCTGTGAAACCATTCATCAGCCCTTGACCGCCCCTCCGGTCAGACCGGCAACCAGATAGCGCTGCGCGAAGAGCGAAAGAAGCACGATCGGGACAGCCAGGGCAATGCTGCTGGCAGCGATCACCTGGTAGAGACCGGCGTCCTCGGTCGTGCCGAACGACGCGACGAACACCGGGAGCGTTACCGCATCCGTCTGAGTTAGCGCTACTGCCACAAGATACTCCTGGTATGCAAGAAGGAAGGTGAAGATTCCGGCTGTCATCAGGCCCGGAGTCGCTGTGGGCAAGATGACGTATACGAAGCCCTTAAAGCGGTTGCAGCCGTCAACCATCGCGGACTCGTCAAGCTCTTTGGGGATGGCCGCGAAGAAGTTGCGCAACATCCACAGGGTGAAGGGCTGATTGATCGCCACCAGCGCGATCACCAGCATCGTCCGGGTGTCATACAGACCGAGCGCCCGGGCCGCATCGTAGAACGGGAGCACAACCGCGAACCGTGGAAGTGCACGGAACACCAGCGCCAGGACGAGCAGCCAGACCCCGATGCTTCCGACATATCGCGCCAGGCCGTACGCAGCAGGCGCAGCGATCGCCAGCGAAACGATGACGGCCGCAGCCGCGACGATCATTGTGTTGATGAAGACCGCGACGAACTCTGTGCCGTAATAGAGATCACTGAAGGCCTTGACCGTGGGATCGAAGGTCCACGTCGGTGGCGAGGTGAACGCGGCGGTGAACGGCTTGATGGCGGTCAGAAACGCCCAGATAAACGGAACCAGACTCGCAAGTATTATCAGGACCAGAATCGGGGTCGACGGATTGAACCTCTGACGCGACCGATGCGGTCGTCTCCCCCGAGCAGGCGTCTGCGTTGACTGCGGCGATGCCTTCGCCACTTCGTCCGCTAGCGTCATCCCTGGCTCACATCCTTGTAGGTCTGACGAATGAAGGGCATGAGCACGACCACCGTGGCCACAACGGTGAGGACACTGATCGCACTTCCAAGGCCGAGCCTCTGAGATTCTCCAAGCGCCACTTCGTAGACGTAGACCATCACCGTCTCGGTTCCGACGTTACGTGCGTTCGGGGTGATCATGCGGATGGAATCGAAGATCCTGAGTCCGTCCATCACCGCAATCAGCGCCACGAACGTGAAGAACCGCGACAAGGTCGGGATGACGACGAAGAACTGTTTCTGCCACCATTTTGCACCATCGAGATCGGCTGCCTCTTCGTACTCAACAGGAACGGTCTGCAGACCCGCGAGGAAGATCAGGACGGGAAACGCCACGGCGTGCCACATCGCGTGCGTCACGACAAGACTTCGTGCCGCCCATGGAGAGGTCAACCAGTTCACCTGCCAACCGAGTTCAGAAATCGCCCAGTTGACCAACCCGCCGAAGGTGTCGTTGAAGAGCCACGAGAAGACCAACGCGCCTACGACTTGAGGAACAACGAATGACACCAGCAGCATGCCCAGCAACAGCGACCGTCCCCTGCGGACCCGATTGAGCATGAGGGCAAGAATGTATCCGACGACAATCTGACCGGCGACCACCACGATTGTGAAGCCGACCGTCACCACAACTGATGCACGGAATCGCGACGAAGACAGAGCCTCAGAATAGTTGGAAAGACCGATCCAGCGCCCAAACTCGCCGTATCCGACATCCTGGAAGCTCCACAGCACTGTCAAGACCAGGGGCAACACCAAGAGACCGGACATCAATGCGACGCTCGGCCCGACGAACCAGGCGAACTCTCTTCTCGTCACCGTGGCCCCTTTCTGAAGGCGATCGGCAGGCGGGCCGTCACGGTCCGCCGAAGTACGGACGCACTACCGATACTGGGCGATGGTCTTCTCCGCAGCCCGCTGCGCCTGCTCCAGGGCTTCGTTCACCGGAAGCCGGCCGCTGACAGCATCGGCGATGAACGGTCGCACCGCGACCTGAAGCGGCACGAAGTATGGCTTAGCCGGATACGGATGCGCGCCGGCTTCGATCGTTGCCTCAGCCGCTTCCCAGTGGGGGGCCTCTGCCCTCAGCTCGGGATCCTCGCGCACCGACTCCCGAGCTGGAAAGGCGAGTCGGCCGGCGTCTTTGGCAGCGTCAGCGCTAGTGCCAGCTGCACCAATTTGGGCCAGCAACTCATGATCCACCGGCGAATTCTTGGCAATTGAGAAGCCATCTAGGTTTAGCGTGGCCCAAGGGCCACCCCCGGGCTCCACAGAGGGTGCCGCCGCAAAACCGAACTTACCCGCGAACTCCGACTTCTCGGGGCTGTCGATCTCAGCCGTGCTACCGGTGTACATGATCGTCATCGCCGCATCTCCAGTCTGCATCTGCGTTGAGACACCAACCGAGTTGGCACTCATGGCGTCTGGCGGCAGATAAGGCACCAGTTTCTGCAGAGACTGCACTGCAGCGACCGATTCCGACGACGTCAGGAGCGGCTTGTCGGAGTCGGCATCAAGCCATTCACCACCGAGAGAAGCCAGGGAGTTGTTGTAGGCCGTTGTGATGTCAGCGTCCGCAGAGAAGGTCAGCGCAAGCGGGTGTTCCATCTTTCCGGAATCCCGAATTGTCTTCGCGGCTCGGGCCATCTCGTCCAGGGTCTCGGGAGGCTCGATACCGAGCTCGTCGAAGATGTCCTTGCGATATGTCAGGACGTGGACGTTAGCCATCATCGGGAGCACATATATCTTGCCCTCGTACCGCGCGAACTCGAGCAGCGCAGGATCGATGTCATCAAGGTCGTACTCCGCTCCGTGTTCTGCGTAGAACTCATCGAGGGGATACAACCAGTCCTCGCCTGCGTACTGGGAGAGAGTTCCGCTGTAGACCTCGACGATGTCGTAGGTTCCCTCGTCTTGACTCAGGGAGAGCTGCGCCTTCTCCAGTTGGGCGTTGAAGTCCACCGGGCTGTGCTTCACGGTGAGGTTCTCCACCTTCGAGCAACCGTTCTCCATCGCGCCGATGAAGGGGTCCATGGGCGGGGATCCATACGCGAGCAGATCCGTCGTAGTCGCCTCTTGTGGTGCGTCGACCACGCATGTCACGTTGCTACCCGCCACTTTGGACCCTGCCCCACATGCGCTCATCGTCAGCACGAGCGATGCGGCCGTCGCGATCGGTACAGAGTATTTGGAGCATCTGTTCATTGGGAGCCTCCTTGGCTCGATCGTGACGTCTGGACGCTCATCGGGCGCTGCTTCCGGAGGACCGATCTTACCGGCCTTCTCGCCTCTAGAGCAGGGTTGGTCATACGCATGCTCACTTGGAAGTCCTCTCCGGAACGGCCATCCATGTTTGACCTTGGAACCGGCAATCACTCGACTTGATGCCAATGACTCCGGGGCCCGGGCAACTTTCTGAGGCCGGTCCCTCTCCCGCCTGTCGCGACATATCCACTGAGCGCATCACACGTTCAGCCCACGAGGCCGATCCAATGATGCGCTCAGCCATATAGCGACGCTGTCGTCGTTAGTACTGCCGAATCGGATCCAGTCCTTTATACGTATGCATTGTCTGAAAAGTCAATGGCCTCATAGAGATTTTGGGCAAATTCGGGCCCCCCGAGGTGGTCGCTGAACCCATCCACCTGCGGAGGCGTTCACGATCCGATCCACGTTCTCCCGGATCGATCCCCGATCACCTCGGCAGGTCCTCGCCGCCTGGTTATGGTCGCGATCCTCGCAGTTCAGCGACCGATTGATCATCGCGGGCGACGGGAAGAAATTGCGTGCCGCGAAAGACAGAGGACGTCCGCGCACCCATCTGGACAAACTGCACTGGCCACGGGATCGGCTCCGTGCTCAGCCAGGCTCAGCCAGGCCGCCGTGGCAGCGAATACGAAACGAGATCGCCGCCGACCGCGAACGCCTGGCGGCGTCCACCAACCTCGTCGATGACGCACGAGACCAACGGCACCGCGAACTGGTTGACGACGTCGTCAGTGAAGCCACCGTCCGTCAGGAACTGTCCCCAGGCCGGGCCGCTTTCGGTCGCGAGCAGCCGGCGGGCGCGTCGGCGGAAGCCGGCCGCCTGCGCCAGCATCCTCACGAAACGGGGGTCACCGAGACGGGTCGGGTCGGGTCGGCCAGATGCCGCCGACACCCTTCCCCCCGCCCCTGGAAGAGCTCGGGGACACCTGGGCCGACGGCCGGGTCAGCGTCGCCGGCGAGCATCTCGCGTCGAACGCGGTGATGCGGCGTCTCGCCGTCGCCTACGAGGCGGCGGCCACCCATGGTCACGGCCCTCGTATCACCCTCGGGCTGGCTCCCCACACCCGGCACGAGATCGGGCTCTTCGCCTTCGCCGTCGCCGCCCGACGCCGCGGCATGGACACCGACTACCTGGGTGCCGACCTTCCCCTCGACGACTGGCTCGGCGTCGTCGACGATCCCGATCTCGCCGCCGTCGTGCTCGCGATCCCCACCACGGCCGACATCCCCTGCGCCGACGAGGTGATCACCGCCCTGTGCGACCGCCGCCCCGATCTCGTCGTGGCCGGCGCCAAGACGCTGGCCACCGTGATCTCGCGGACGCCGCCGTTACCGCCCGGGGAGTCGAGCAGAACGCGGTGACGACGCTCAGCTCGCATCGGCGAGCCGAACGTCGTCGACCGGTATCCGGCCTCCCGGTGAGTCAGCTCTTCACGGAGCCGCTGGTCAGACCCGCGACGAGGTACCGCTGAGCGGCGAGTGCCAGGAACACGATCGGGATGGTCAGGATCACGATCCCGGCCGCCGCCTGTTGCAACTGCGGCAGCGACTGGCCGACCTGCGCGGCGAGGAAGACCGGTGCGGTCTGGGCATCCACGTCGGTGAGCACGGCCGGCAGCATGTAGGACTGGAAGGCCATCAAAAAGGTGAGGATGCTTGCGGTCACCAGGCCCGGGCCCATGACAGGCAGGATGATCCTGCGGAACGCGCCCCACCTGGTGCAACCGTCGATCATTGCCGCCTCGTCGAGCTCGTTGGGGATCGCGGCGAAGAAGTTCCGCAACAACCAGATCGTGAACGGCATGTCGAGGGCGATGAAGGCGATCGACAGACCGATGCGGGTGTCGTAGAGCCCGAACCGCGTGATCAGGTCGTAGAAGGGCAGCATGACGGCAAACCCCGGGATCGCACGGAACAGCAGCGCGACCGCGAGGATGAGGGCACTGGTCACGCCTCCGAACCGGCTCAACGCGTACGCCGCCGGCGCGCCGACCAGCAGCGTGACCACGACCGAGATCGCCCCGACGACAACCGAGTTCATGACGAACCTGTAGAAGTCGGTCTCCAGCCACAGGCTGCGGAACGCGTCGAGCGTCGGGGTGTAAAACACCTTGGGCGGGACGCGAACGCGTCGATCAGCGGCTTTGTCGCCGACATGAAGGTCCAGATCAGCGGGAACACCATCGCCAGCGTGACGATGACCAGTGCCCCGGTCACCAGCACCGTGGTTCGCCGTTCACGCCGGTCCCGCCCACGGTTGCGCGGCGGCCCCACCACGGGAGTCGTCGATTCGATCAGGTCGTCCGTCGCAGTCATCTGGCTGCTCATGACCCCTCCTTGACTTCGCGGTAGACCTGCCGCACGAAGGGCGCGATCAGGACGAACATGACCAGCAACATCAAGATGTTTACCGCACTGCCGAGACCGAGATTCTGCTGGTCGCGAGCGAACGCGTTCTGGAACACATAGAGGTTGACCGACTGGCTACCGACCGCCTGAGCGTTCGGAGCGAGCGGAATGAGCGCGTCGAAGAGCCCCAGTCCGCCCATGATCGAGGTGAGCGTGAGGAACCTGACCATCGGGCCGAGCATGGGGATGACGACGTGCCACTGTCGCTGCCACCAGTTGGCTCCGTCGATGGTCGCGGCCTCGAGCTGCTCCTCGGGGACCCCCTTCAGGGCACCGAGGAACACCAGCATCATGAACGGCAGCGATGCCCAGGTCGCCGCCATCAGCACGAGCGTACGGTTGGGCCACGTGCTCGTGAACCACTGAACGGTCTGGCCGGTGAGGCTCTCGATGCCGAGGTTGACGAGACCCCCGAAGCTGTCGTCGAAGAGCCACGAGAACGCGGTCGCACCGATCACCGCCGGGATCACGTACGGCGTCAGCAGGATCCCGAGGAAGAGCGACTTCCCGCGCCGAGCACGGTGCATGAGCAGCGCGAGACCGTACCCCAGGGCCAGCGCGAGCACCGTGTGCACCACCGCGAACCCCACGGTGAAGAACACCGCGGTGTGGAAGGTCGAGTCGGTGAGCACCCGCTGGTAGTTGTCGAACCCGATCCATTCCCCGGGCGTCCCGTACTGGACGCTCTGGAAGCTCCAGACGATCGAGTAGACCAACGGCACCGCCAGCAGCGCCACCATCATGATCAAGCTCGGGGTGACCCCGATCGCAAAGTCCCTGCGTTTCATCCGTGCCTCCTATCTGTGAACAGGGATCGACGCCGACGATCAGTCGGTGAGTGCCTTCTCGGCCGACGCCGTGCTCGCAGCGAGCGCCTCGTCGACGGAGGTCTGTCCGATGATGGCCTGCAGCAGCAGCGGCGAGGTCGCGTTCTGCATGTTGCCGAGCCAAGTCTCCATCGGCGGAGTCGCCGCACCACCGGCCAGTGCCTCCTGGACAGCCGCTGCGTACCGCGTGTTCTCTTCGGTAGCGATGCCCTCACGGGCGGGGAAGGCTGCGGGCACGGCCTGGCTCGACGCCTCGGCACTGACGGATGCCGCCATCATGCGGAACAGCAGGTCCGCATCGATGTCGGTGTTCGCCGGGATCGACCATCCGTCGACCGAAACCGTGGACGCGATCGGGCCGCCCTTCTCGAGCGCCGGCGGAGCGGCGAAGGCGAAGTTCTCGGCATAGGGCGTGAGCTTGGGGTTGCTCAGATCCGCCATCCGCCCCGAGTACATGATCGCCATCGCGGCCTTGCCGTTCATCAGCTGCTGCTGGACACGGGGTTGGTCGAACGCGGCGACCTCGGGATCCATCAACGGACGCAGGTCCGCCAGGGTCTGCAGGGCGGTCTTCGCCTCAGGCGTGTCGAGCGCCGGCTTCTTGGTCTTCGGGTCGAGGTATCCCCCACCTTGGGCCCGTAGCAGCTGCTCGAACATGGTGGAGGAGTTGTCGGCGAGCGGAAGCGCGAGCGGGCTCTTGATCTCGCCCGCGTCCTGGATCTTCTCCGCCGCCGTGACCATCTCGTCATAGGTCGTCGGCGGCTCGAGGTCGAGCTCCTCGAAGACGTCCTCCCGGTAGACCAGCGTCATGACGTTGGACATCGTCGGCAGGGCGTAGAGCTCGCCGTCGTACGACATCCCCTCGAGCATGATCGGGTCGAGCTCGTCGAGACCGTACTCGTCGGCGTACTTGTCGAACAGGTCACCGAGCGGCATCAGCTTCTCGGTGCTGGCATAGCCGGGCACCGCGCCGGAGTACATCCCGATGATGTCGTAGGTGCCCTGCCCGCCCGCGAGCGTGGTCGCGGTCTTCTGATACTGACCGGCGAAGTCGATCGGGGCGTGCTTGACCTCGACGCCGTCCTTGGAGCAGCTCTTCACCAGTGCGTTCGAGAAGGGGTCGGTCGCCGAGGAGTTGTAGGAGAGGAGACTGACCTTGACGTTACCGGCGCCCGACACGTCGCAGTCGACCGCTTTGATGTCGCTTCCGGCCGACTGCGATCCGGCACTGCAGGCAGTGGCCACGGAGACGAGGGCAACCACGGACAGGATGGCCGCGGGTTTGAACGAACGGATGATTGCCATGACGATTCGACCTCCAAGGTCTGGGTTATGCATCCGTATACTTAGCCTTCGTCACCTAATTGTCAATAGAAAAGAACGCAAAACTGCATCCGTATTCATTGCGGATCGAACGTCCGGTTCAGCTCGATGCAGCGTGCGTCGCCCGACGCACCAGCTCGGTGGGCACCGTCTCGTGAACGGCTTCCACCGACGGGCCTCCCGACAGCCTCTGGACGATGCGCTGGGCGGCGAGTCGCGCCATCAGCACGAAGTCGACGCGGACAGTGGTCAGCTGAAAGCAAGGCCATCCGGCCACGTCGAGGTCATCGAACCCTACGATGTCGACATCGCCAGGCACTTCGAGCCCCATCTGACGGGCTTCGTTGAGCGCCCCGACGGCCAGGATGTCGGTGACGCAGAAGACGGCCGTGGGCGGGTCGGCCTGCGTCATGATCCGCCGAAATCCGGCACTTCCGTCCTCATAGGCGAATCGTCCGCGCGAGACCCTGCGGGGCGGAAGGTCGAGCCCGAACTCGTCGAGCGCGGCCCGGAAGCCAGCCTCTCGATCCCTCGAGCTGCTCGCCTGTTCCGGCCCCAGGATCGCGCCGATACGTCGATGGCCGCATTCGTGCAACAGACGCCCGACCGCGGCCCCGCCACCACTGTTGTCCGCGGTCACGCTGTCGGCATCGATCAGCGCGCTGACACGGTTCATCTGGACGAACGGGAACCCTTTCCCATGGAGCATGTGGGGAAGTGAGGAATGGAGCTCGGACGTGGTGAGGATCGCCCCGTCGACCGAACCGTCGAGCAGCCGCTCGTACGCCGACATCTCGTCGCCCCGCTCGGCGAACACCACCATCCGGTAGCCCAGATCCATCAATGCGTCGTGCACCGGGGCCACCAGGCGGGGGTACAGCGCGTTGTCAAGGTCCGCGACCATCGCGATCTGATGGGTCGATCGCGTCGAAAGACTGCGCCCGACCTCGCTGCGTACATAGCCGAGCGTGCGGGCGGCCTCGGCCACCTTCGCCCTGGTCGCCGCCGAGACACGATGGTCATTCCGCAACGCCCTCGATACGGTCGCCTGAGAAACGCCCGCGAGCCTGGCGACGTCATGACTTGTGACGGCCATCGTCCACTCCTACCGGTTTCGGTCCTTCGCACGGACTGTCGCGATCGGCAGTCTCGGCGATGAGAATACGTGTGCCAGACACGTTGCGTCCCGAACAGCGATCCTTCGCGTGTCTCATGAGCGCCGATGAAGGCGTCAAGCGACAGGACGAAGCTCACCCTCTTGACAGTCGAGTGCATACGTATGATTATCCGATCATGCCACACGTAGGGGCCCCCGAGCCCACTCTGGACCCGTCCGCTCACCGCCCGTTCGCCAGCGTCGAGGAATACATCCTGCGGTGCACCGACGAGATCTGGGTCGATCGCGGCGTCGGCCTGATCGACACCGCCTACTACGACCCCGAGGTACGCATCCACGGCGCGTTCGGCACCTCCGTTGGCCTGGCGCCCGTGCTCGCGGGGACCACCCAGAGCATCGCGTCCTACCCCGACGAGGTGGGGTTCGGCGAAGACGTGGTCTGGGAGCCGCGTGGGTCACAGTCGTTCATCTCCTCCCACCGCGTCTACAGCACGGGCACGAACACCGGATGGACCAGCTATGGCCCTCCCTCCGGCCGTCACTTCGAGAAGCGAGCTCTGGCTCATTGCCTGGTGAAGGACGGCAAGATCATCGAGGAGTGGGTGGTTCGCGACGAACATCGACTCGTGACGGATCTCGGCCACGACCCACATGAGGTTGCCCGCCGGTTCGCTGAGCGTGGCGACTGGCAGCCGCTCGAGCTCGGTGACCTTCCCGAGGATCCGATCCGGACCGGGGTCTCCGGCGTACGCGACTCCGAGACCGCCCCTGCCGAAGGTCAACGCATCGTCGAGATGTTCGACCAGATGTGGAACGCCCGCCGGCTCGACCGGATCAGTGACTTCTACGACCGCGACGTCGTGCTCCACACCTCGCGCGGTCGCACGTTGCAGGGACTGCGACAGGTCTCGACCGAGACTCTCGACATGCTGGCCGCCTTCCCTGACGCGCAGCAGCGGATCCTCGATGTCTGCATCGACGACCACCCGCAGCGGGGGCAGCGAGCCGCCGTGGTGTGGCTGCTCGAGGGGACCTACTCCGGCTACGACGTCTTCGGGCCGGCGACGGGACTGCCGATCCAGCTGCTCGGCGCTTCACAGCTCGTCCTCGAGCACGGCAGGATCGTCCGCGAGTTCCGGGTGTACGACGAGCTCGCGCTCGCCATCCAGATCGAGCAGGGCCGCCTGCGGTCGACCACTGCCGGTTCCTGACCTGACCGGATCCGGGCTGAGACGCCGATCTCCGGCGCCGTCGGTCACCAGGAGGTGGCCGTCGGCGCCGGAGATCGGTAGCGGTGGACGAGTCGTCTGCAGCGACCGTCGCTGCTCTCAGACGACCCAGCGGGGCTTCGCCCGGTCGACCAAGTAGGTCAGATCGTCGAGGACGTCGTACCCCATCTGCTGCGCAATGTGCAGGGTGTCGATCATGACCCAGTTGTCGATGATCTTGTTCTGGTCGTCGAGGCGATACCAGTCAGCGACCCGCATCTCGATGCGCCGCCCGGTGGGAGGCAGACCCAGCCACTGGCCGCCGGTGTGGTGGCCGTGCAGCGAAGGCCAGCCGCCGGTGACCCCGAACAGCCCGTCGCCCGCCTGGATGTAATGACCCGGCGCATCCTCGGCGCCGCCCTCGACCCGCTCGAATCCGGTCCTGTCGGGGAACGCTTGGATGAACAGGGCCCCGTGATAGTCGTCGAATCCTCGTTGACCTCGGGTCGACCCGATGCCCGCCGGGCCGTACCAATTCATGTTGCAGTGCCAGTGCGGGCTGTGCTCGACCGTGGCGACGTGCTCGGCGAGGTCCTCACCGTCGCCCAGGCCGTCCTGCATCTCCCGCACGATCAGCATCGTCGTCGCACCACGTACGTTGTCGACGGTCGCACCAGTTGCACCGGTGTCGATCGGGGGAAGAGGCCACTGCTCGGCGCTGCCGGGCATCTGGCGGAACGGGTAGTAGCCGGCCTGGCGCATCACGTCGACGACGTCGAGGAGGATGTAGAGCTTGGCGATCCGACCGTCGACGACAACCGCGTTCGTACCGAACCGGAGGTACGTCAGGCCGTGCGTCGCCGGGATCCCGCACCACGGCGCGGCCAGCGTGCCGAGCACGTGACCGAGCGTCGAGACGACATCGCGGCCCTCGTACGTGTCGGCGATCGCGATCCCGATCCGCTGCTCGTAGTCGGGGAACGAGGCACGCAGGGGTTCGAAGAACCCTTCAGCGGCTTCGTCCACTCCGTTCAAGGTGTTGAACGGATGGAAGACCTCGAAGGTGGCCTCCGGGTGGCAGTGCTCCGCGAGCACCGCTCGGCTCGCGCCCGGCGCGGCGGCCGCGAGTGCGTGCAGCATGCGGGTGACCAGCTGCTTGTCTTCTTCGTGCGAGCTCATGCGTGTGCCTCCACTTCGGTTGATGCTCGACGCGCCACCACGTCCGCGAGACTGTCGACGACGAAGTCGATCTCGGTCTCGGTGACGGTGAGTGGCGGCGCGAGCCGGATGGTGCTGCCGTGGGTGTCCTTCGCCAGTACGCCGAGCGCGGCCAGGTCCTCACAGACCTGCCTGCCGGTGGCGACCGCGGGATCAATGTCGACGCCGGCCCACAAGCCGACGCCCCGGGTGGCGATCACTCCGGAGCCAACCAGACCCGCCAGCCGGCGGTGCAGGTGGGCGCCGACGCTCGCAGCGCGTTGTTGGTAGGTGCCGTCGGCGAGCAGCTCGATGACGGCCCGGCCGACCGCACAGGCCAGCGGGTTGCCGCCGAAGGTGCTGCCGTGGTCCCCCGGCCGCAGCACCGCGAGCACGGACGCGTCCGCGATGACTGCCGCGACGGGCATGATCCCACCGCCCAACGCCTTGCCGAGCAGATAGACGTCAGGCGACACGTCCCACAGGTCGCAGGCAAAGGTCGCTCCGGTACGGCCGAGGCCCGACTGGATCTCATCGGCGATCAGCAGGGCGCCGTGCTCGTCGCAGAGGCGGCGTACGTCGGCCAGGTAGCCCTCCGGCGGGACCACCACACCGGCCTCGCCCTGGATCGGTTCGATCAGGACGGCCACTGTGGTCTCGTCGATCGCGGCGGCCATCGCGTCGGAATCACCGAACGCCACCTGGCGAAACCCGCCGGCGAAGGGGCCGAACCCGGACTTCGCCTGCGGGTCGGTGGAGAACCCGACGATGGTCGTGGTGCGGCCGTGGAAGTTGCCGTCGGCGACGACGATCGTGGCCCGGTCGACGGGGACGCCCTTGACCTCGTAGCCCCACTTCCGCGCCACCTTGATCGCGCTCTCGACAGCCTCGGCACCGGTGTTCATCGGCAGCACCATGTCCTTGCCCGCCATCTCGGCCAGCTCCGCACAGAAGTGCCCCAGCTGGTCGTGGTGGAACGCCCTGCTGGTCAGGGTGATCCGCTCCAGCTGAGCCTGGGTGGCCGCGACGAGCGCGGGGTGACGATGTCCGAAGTTGAGCGATGAGTAGCCGGCGAGGCAGTCGAGGTAGCGCCGTCCGTCCGCGTCGGTGACCCACGCACCTTCACCGTGGGAGAGCACCACGTCGAGCGGATGGTAGTTGTGGGCGCCGTGTCGCTCCTCGAGCGCTATGGGCGACGTCAACGAGCACCGACCTGCGCGAGCAGAGCGACCTCGTTGTACTCAACCCACTCGGCCGTGACCAGATCGCCTCGGACATGGATGTGGTGCAGGCACATGACCGACACCGGACGCTCCTCTCCGGCAGCGTTCGTCGCGGTCCCGGTCACGCGGTAGCGGACCGCCACCCTCGAACGCTGCGGGCTGTCGTCGTTCCAGTAGAGCTCGTCGAGCTCCAGACGCAGATCGGGCAGCAGGTCCAGCCAGCGCTGCACCTCCGCCTTCGCGCCCTCCGGCCCGAAGCCGAGACGGGTCGTGCCGAAGGAGTACGGCGCGCCCGGCGCGTAGTGGCGGTCCGCGACCGTGAGGTCGCGACGGTTGTAGAGACCATCGAGCACCTCCCGCACCACCGCGCCGGCGCCGTCGATCACCCCAGGCATCGCGGGAACCGTCGCTCCGAAGCTCTTGGTCGTGGCGGCGGCCTCGTCTCCGAGAGGCATCTTGGACCGGCGGTTGTTGGCCACCGATTCCTCGAGCGAGAACCCGAGCTGCTCCACGAAGGCCTTCCCGTTGCCGGCGGCCCACTCCTCGACGTACTGGTCCCCGACGACGATGCAGTTCGAGATCGAGCTGTTCACGAGCTTGCGCCCGGTCGGCTCCCCCAGGCTGCTGACACCGTCGTGCGTCCCACGTGCGATCCACCGCATCGAGGTGCGGTAGCCCCGCTCGTCGTCGCCGGTCCAGATGGTGTCGTCGATGATTCCGTAGTAGTCGGAGAATCCACGACGGCGGTCGATCGTGTCCCGGGTGACGACGGCCTCTCCGACCATGTCACCGCCGTCGGTCCAGATGATCGTGCCGGGCAGGTACCAGTTGGGCACCAGCTCGGGCTGCTTGTCGTTCCAGATCTGGTAGGTCGTCCGCTCGACGAAGTCGACGATGTCCACGTAGGGGTAGCCCGCCATCGAGGTGGTCGCGTGTGTTTCAGCCATTGACATTCCTAGCTCTCGTTCGGGTGGGACTCGTTCGGTGGGACTCGTTCGGGTGGGACTCGTTCGGGTGGGACTCGTTCGGGTGGGACTCGTTCGGGTGGGACTCGTTCGGGTGGGACTCGTTCGGGTGGGACTCGTTCGGGTGGGAAATGTATGTGGCGCCCGCCTGCGCCCAGTCGCCGAGGCAGCGGTCGATCGCGGCCTGGGCGTTGAGCACGACCAGCTGAGCACCGCTGTCGAACGCGGCGCCGACGCCCTTCGCATCCGATGCCAGCGCGAGAACCGGCGCGCCGGCCTCCTGCGCGGCCGCCCACACCTGACGACACGCCACGTCAGCGGCGCCGGCGTCGTACCCGAGGGTGGCCCCCAGGTCACTGAGGCCAACCCAGAGCGCATCGACCCCTTCGGTGCCCGCGATGGCCCCGGCGTTCTCGACGCCTTGGGCGTCCTCGACCATGGCGACCACCACGGTGCGCCGAGCCGCGTCGGCTGCGTGCTCCGACCCCGCGGCCTTCCCCCACCGACCTGCCGGCGTATAGGTCGCGAACCCGCGATCCCCCAGCGGGGGGTAGTGGGCCGCACGGACCGCATCGACGGCTTGCTCAGCCGACTGGACATGCGGAACGACGATTCCTTCAGCGCCTGCATCGAGGACCCGCAGCGCCAGCGCGGCCTCGCCACCACCGATCCGGACGATGGTCGGCAGACCGACCGCGCGGGCGGCGACAACATGGTCGGCCAGCACCTGCTGGTCGGCGAATCCGTGCTCGGTGTCGAGAAGGACGAAGTCGTAGCCGTTGTGACCGGCCATGTCGATCAGCATCGTCGCCGGCGTGCGCACCAAGATGCCGAGCAGCCGCTCGCCGCGAGCCATCCGCTGCTTGAGCGGCACGTTCTCCTCGCGGTTCATCGGGCCACCATCCCCGCCGACAGGTCGATGTCCGCGGCCGTCAGGCCCGGCATCTGCAGCATGGCGACGAGCGCCTGGCCGACCTCGTCCTCCTCCACCATCCGCCCGAGCGCCGAGCGGCCGACGAACGCCTGCTCGGCCTCGTCGCGGCTGACACCGGTGCGCTCGGCCTCCAGACGGAAGTTGCGCTCCATGCGCGGACCCTTCACCGGCCCCGGCGAGAGGGTGTTCACCCGCACCCCGAACGGCCCGGTCTCCGCCGCCAGGGTCGTGGTCAGGCCGATCACGGCCATCTTCGAAGCGCAGTACGGCGTACGCCGCGCCAGCGGGCGCTTGCCACTGACCGACGCCACGTTGACGATGTCGCCAGCACCCGCCGCGATCATCGGCGGCAGGAACGCCTGACACATCAGGAACACCCCACGCACGTTGGTCGCGAAGACCGCGTCCCAGTCGTCGGGATCGATGTCGACCAGATCCGCCACCGGCCCGGGAACACCGGCATTGTTGACCAGGATGCTGATCTGCTCGTCGTGGAGCGTCTCGGCGAGCTCCGCCACTGACCCCGGATCGGCGACGTCACATGTCTCGATCCGGCACCGGTCCGCCGGGGCCTCGATCTGTTGGCGTGCCGCCTCGAGCTTGCTCAGGTCGCGGCCGACCAGGATCAGCCGAGCTCCTGCTGCGTACAGTCGCCGCGCCATCGCCTGGCCGAGGCCGTTCCCCGCACCGGAGACCAGCGCGGTGCGCCCCGCGAACGTCCCGCTCATCGTTCGGGCGCCCAGGGCAACGAGCCCTCGCCGTACTTCGCGGCGCGGACGTCGCCGGACCTGGCGTGGCCCTCGAAGAGCTCCACGCGGCTGGCGCGTCCACAGACCTCGCCGAGCAACGCCGAGGACGCGGGGTCGCTGACCTCCTGGTAGGTGACGGTCTTGAGGTACTTACCGACCCACAGGCCGCCGGTGTAGCGTGCGGCTCCCTTCGTGGGCAGCACGTGGTTGGTGCCGATCACCTTGTCGCCGTAGGAGACGCAGGTGCCCTCGCCCAGGAACAGTGCGCCGTAGTCGCGCATCAGGTCCAGCGCCTTCCTCGGCTCGGCGGTCAGCACCTCGACATGCTCGGAGGCGAAGGTGTCCGCGAGGGCGTACGCCTCCTCCAGGGAACCCACCACGTGGACCTCACCGTGGTCGCGCCAGGCCGGCTCGGCGAAGTCGCGGGTCGGCATCTCCGGGAGCAGCCGGTCGATGTGGTCCATCGCCTCGCGCGCGACGCGCTCGCTGGTCGTGATCAGCACCGCCGGGGAGTCGGGGCCGTGCTCGGCCTGGCTGAGCAGGTCGACAGCGACCACGAACGGGTCGGCGTCATCGTCGGCGATCACCAGGATCTCCGTCGGACCGGCGAACAGGTCGATGCCGACCTCCCCGAACAGCTGACGCTTGGCCTCGGCGACGTACGCGTTGCCGGGGCCGGCGATCAGGTCGACGCGCTTCATGCTCGGCGTGCCGACCGCCATGGCGGTCACTGCCTGGACGCCACCGAGCAGGTAGATCTCGTCGGCACCCGCGAGGTGGGCAGCTGCGACGGTCGCCGCCGGGATCTCGCCGCGGATCGGCGGCGTGCAGGCGACCACCCGCTCCACGCCGGCGACCTTCGCGGTGATGATGGTCATGTGGGCGGAGGCGGTCAGCGGATACCGGCCACCTGGGATGTACGCGCCCGCGGCGGCTACCGGCACATGGCGGTGGCCGAGGGTCACGCCGGGAAGCGTGGTGATCTCGACGTCGCGCATCGACTCGCGCTGAGCGGTGGCGAAGGTGCGCACCTGCTCCTGGACGAAGCGGATGTCGTCGATGACCTGGGCGGGTACACCGGCCACGATCTTCTCGATCTGCGACTCGCTGAGCCGGAACGACGAGGGCGTCCAGCTGTCGAACTTCTCGGAGTAGTCGCGCACCGCGTCGTCACCGCGCTCGCGGATGTCGCTGATGATCGACTCGACGGCCTTCCGCACCTCGACGGTGCTGGTTCCGGCGTGGATGGTCGGGTTCGCGGACTTCAGGACTTCAGTCATTTCGGGCTCTCCGTGTGGTTGGGGCAGGGGTCGTCAGTGATGGTGAGGCTGCGACGGGTGCTGTCTCGTGCCACCACGCATTGATCGTCGTGGCCGCACCGATGGGGTCCTCGATGGTGAGGAGATGGCCGAGTCCGGGCAGAACTCGAAGGGTGGACGACGGCAACGCCGCCGCAATCTCCTCGTGCCGCTCGACCTGGCAGAGGAGGTCTCGCTCCCCCGCCACGACGAGGGTGGGCGTCGGCACGACCTCGAGCGCCGGCCGGACGTCGCCTCGACTGTGCTGGACGGCGAGCTGGTCGAGATAGCGGTCCGCTCCGACCGCCTCAGCCATGGCGACGGCCCGGTCGACCCGAGGGACCGTAGCCCCCTCGGGAGCCCACATGGTGATGGCGTGGTCCTTGACGACCTGGTCGAAACGTCCTTCGCGCACCCGCTGCGCGGAGGCGTCCCAGGCAGCGCGCTGGTCGGCCCGCGAGGAGCGGGCGTTCGTCGAGACCAGCACCATGGCCGCAAGCGCGTCCGGCTCCTGCGCTGCCGCGGCCATCGTGACGATGGCACCGAGCGAGAGGCCGATCACGCCCACCGGCCCCGGGACCCACTCCACTTCCAGCAGCAGGTCCCGGGCGGCATCGGCCAACGAGCGGCCGGACAGGTCCAGGTCGCGACACTCCCCCACCTCGAGCCAAGGGTCCATCGCCGTGAACACCTCAGAGGTGCAGAGCATGCCTGGCAGGCGCAGCCAGGTCATGCCGTCCGAGCCGTCGTCCATGAACAGCTCAGTCGTCGAGCGTGGAGTAGCGAACGACGTCCCAAGGGGCAACGTACCCCGCGGCGTCGGGGGCGTATCCCTTGTCCAGAGCATGCCGTGCCGCCTCAGCCGGCCACTCCAGTCGGACCCGTCCGTCACCGCTGTTCACGATGAGCATCTGCGCCTCGTCGTCCAGAGCGACGAAACGCCGCCAGGCACCGCTCGGCACCGACACGGTGTCGTAGGGCTCGAGCTCGATCTCGATCTCGTCGCCGCCCTCGTTGAGCACGATCTGCCACCGACCGCGGTATCCCATGAGGACCTGCGTCTCCTCATGTCGATGGCGCAGCATGCCCTCGCCTGTCGTCGCACGAAGCCAGGCCGCGTTGAAGCTGTGCGGGTAGTGGATCGGCGGGATCTGGTCGCGGTCCTCGGTCATGCCATATCCGATGACCGTCGCCAGCTCGGCGCCACCTCCGGGGAGGTCGCTGCACAGGAACGGTCGTTGGCTCCACGACAGATCCCGCTGCCTGACGACCCGCTCCTCCATCTGCTCGGCGGTCCAACGGCGCAGCCGGTCGATCTCGGCCTGAGGCATCGGCGGGACCAGCTCCGCATCGTCCGGCCGCGGGTCACCCGCATCGGTGTCGACGAGCTGGTTGTCGACCGTCAGGTAGAGACCGTGCTCCGCCGCTTCACGAAGCACGGAGGGGCCCCAGATGATGCCACCGGTGTTGTCGAGTCCGAGGATGGTGAACAACCAACCGTAGTCTCCGCCCACGTTGGTGAATCCTCTGAAGATCCACGTCGGGACGCTGACGATGTCGCCCTCTTCGCACAGGAACTCACCGTCCGAACCGTCCGCACCCCATCGCACGCGCCAGCTGCCCTGCCAGTTGAGGAACACCTCGGCAGTGAAGTGGAGGTGCAGGTTGTTGACGACGCCGTCCGGCATCGCGGCCGCGCCGATGTTGAATCCGTGGGGCTCCCTGAGGTTCACAACCTGTTCGGCGCTCTGGGTCACGCCCGGCCCGATGATCGAGTAGTTCTCCTTCGTGTCGCTCCCTGGCGTCTTGCAGTCGATGAACGCCTGGTTGCAGCTGACGTAGTCCGCGCGCCGGATCGTCCGACGAGCAAGCTCTGATCCCTCGATGATCACTCAACATCCTCCCGTAGCTTCAGTGGCGTCGAATGTATACGTATGTACCCGGGCTCGTCAAGGCCTCTCAACCACCATCATTGAGCTGTTCACCCAGCTTCCCGATAGCCCGTCCATGAATGTCCCGCATGAATGTCCCGGCTCCGGACGACTCGGCTCCGGATTCCGTGCGCGGCGAGGATACGTATGCCAACCCCGCTGGCCGCCCGCGGATCCCGACACGACTGAAGCCACGTGGATCAATTCGAGTTCGACGACATCACCCATCTGACGACCGCGACAAACTGGCCTGGGGACGGCTGCTACCGGACCGACCCCTAGGGTGAGTCGGTACTGGCCAACTTCGCCTCCGCCGCGGCCAACTCAGCCTTCACCCGCGCCACCCATGTCGAGGAGCACTTCTCGACATGGGTTTGCCCCCAGCAAAGAGGTTTGTTGGAAG
Source organism: Nocardioides panzhihuensis (assembly GCF_013408335.1). Taxonomy (NCBI): domain Bacteria; kingdom Bacillati; phylum Actinomycetota; class Actinomycetes; order Propionibacteriales; family Nocardioidaceae; genus Nocardioides; species Nocardioides panzhihuensis. Next base: position 3,758,459 of record NZ_JACBZR010000001.1, read on the forward strand.
CACTCTTCGGTGATAGTAAAAGTAGGGATGGCTGACGTGTTCAGGCCTCCCGTCGGAGCCTGGAACCGAAACGTCCGAATCTGCTGCGGTGGTGCGTCATTCCGTAGCCGCGTAAGCAGTGGTACCGATGCTCTGTTCGATGCTTTCCTCACCACGCCGCTCATGCCGCGTCGGCCTCGGCGGTGCTTCCATCTTTTGGCTCGTCCTCCTCGAGTCGGTCAAGCACGTCCTCCTGCTCCTCGTCCAGACCCTGCAAAAGCACCGAGAAGTCTGGTGCCTCTGCCCGACCCGTTGCCTGGACCGCCAGCATGACCTCGTGCCGCACGGTTACGTCTGGCTCGACGTAGAACCCCTCGGTGATCGCGCTGGAGGTGTGACCCAGGTGGGTGGCGGCCGCATCGAGACCGTGCTCCCGAGCGATGATGGTCGCGACGGTGCGGCGATACCACCGCGGTGAGATCCCAGAGTCCTGCAGATCGGCGAGCTCGAGGAAAGCGCGGAACGTACACCTGAAGTTGTACATGCTCAGCACCCCGCCCCGGCGGTTGTGGAAGACCGTGTTCTCCTGGTCGCCCGGCCCCATCTCCTCGAGTCGGCGCCGAATCACCTCGGCGGCGAACCCAGCCACCGGGATCCGCCGGCGAGACGCATGGGTCTTGGGATGGTCCTGCCGGAAGGTGCCCTTGCCCTGCTCGTAAACCAGCGTCCCGCAGATCTCGATAACCATGCCGCTCTTCCCGTCCCTCACATCGACCGGCCGGAACGCCAGCGCCTCACCCGGCCGCATCCCGGTGCCGAGCATCACCTCCAGCGCGTCGCGCACGTTGCCATCGGGCTTGGGCCCTTCACCCCTGGCCCCGTACGCCACTCGTTGGCCGCCTTCCGGATCGCCACGATCTGCTCCGGCGTGAGCGCCTGCGGCTTCCCCTTCGGCTTGGCCAGCGGCGGGGTCGCCTCGACCGGGTTCCGCACCATCCCGTCGTTTCGGATCGCGAACTTGAACAGCTGGTTGAGCAAGGTGCGCGAGTGCTTGGCCATGGAGTACGACACTGCGTACTGCTGCTGCAGGAACGTCTCCACCCGCCCGGTTGTGATCTCCCCGAGCGTGTACGCCTCGAAGAACGGCATCACGTGCACCCGCAGGTCATCGCGGTAGTTCTCCTTGGTGTTGTTCGCGATATCACGCCCGGCGAGCTCCTGGAGCCACAGATTGGCCAGGTCCGGGAAGGGGCTGGACAGCGAGAGCAAGCCGCTCGCCCCGAATCCAAGGCGCTCCTTCAACCGCTCCCGGTGCACCGCCTTTGCCTGGTTGCGCGAACGCGAGGTGGCCTTGGCCTCGCGAACCTTTCCGTCAGCGTCACGGACCCGGCATCGAGCACGGTAGCGCCGCGGCGCCAATCGCTTGACGTGGATGTCACCGTGAGTGCCGATCGCCATGCGTGGGCGGCCGGCCATCACGCATCGCCCCGGTGTCGATCGGCGTCCTCTTCCTCGAGCCTGGCCAGCCAGGCGTCGATCTCGGAGCGCCGGAATCGTAGACAGCGACCGATCCGGAATCCGACCGGTCCGCGGCCCTGCGTGCGCAGGTCGTAGAGCGTCTGGACACGCACCCCGAGCTCCGCGGCCAGATCCTTGATCGAATAGGACGCCTCGAAGGCGCCATGGACGACGTTGTCGACCTCACTGTCACGGACGTCGTCGTGCCCAGCATCGGTCGTGGTGAGAGCTCTGGAGGTCTTCATGCACCAGAGGTGCACGCCCGTCTCCGAGCTGATTCGCAGCCGTCCGAGACAGCGCGCAGAGGTTCCGAAACCGGAACGATAAACGCGACAAATACGGGTCAGGGCCATGTTCAAATCCTTCAGTTAGGATTCAGAACACGGCCCTGACCTGGTGTTTCGGTGGAGGTGAGGGGACTCGAACCCCTGACCCTCTGGAGCGTCCTCGGCCACGCTCGCCAGTTCGAATTGGTTCGATCCTTCTCGCCTCAACACCATCCTGACCTGCAGCGATGTGTCGAGTCGATGGCATTGACGTCCACAACGTTACCATCCCGCCTCGACCCCGCCAGAGCCCTCTCGACTGATCTCGTGCCGACTTTATGGCCACCTTCTGGCTACCGGATCAAACCGGGGCGCTTCAACTCGAACCGGTGACCACAAGACCCAGCGAACTGGGGCATCGTGGTATCCCAAAGGCTACGGGGCTACCTCTTCACCTGGAAGACGGCGCGGCCGCCGGAAGCGCCCCAGCCGCCTGGACTCTGCACCGATGGTGGTGTCATCGCCGTGTCCGGTGTGCACGACAGTGTCGTCGGGCAGCGCGAAGAGCCGCATTCGGATCGACTCCTTGATGAGGTTCTCGTCGGAATAGGACCGCCCGGTAGCGCCGGGACCACCGTTGAAGAGCGTGTCACCGGTGAAGATGCACCCGAGGTCGGGTGCGTAGAGGCAAACCGCCCCCGGTGCGTGACCAGGTGTGTGCAGTACCTGCAGGGTCGTATCTCCGACCTCGATCAGCTGCTCGTCGACCAAGCTCTCGTCCCAGGGGCGTTCGGGGTGTGTGAGCTCCCACAGCGGCTTGTCGTCGGGGTGCAGCATGATCGGCGCGCCGACCTCGTCGCGCAGCGCCGGCGCGACCCGCACGTGGTCGTCGTGGGCGTGGGTGCAGACGATCGCTTTGACCTCGCGGTGGCCGACGACAGCCAGGATGTCGGCGACATTGTGGGGCGCGTCAATCACGATGCACTCCCGGTCGTCGCCAACTACCCAGATGTTGTTGTCGACGTCGAAGGTCTGGCCGTCGAGGCTGAAGGTGCCGCTGCTGACGCCGTGGTCCACTCGGGCCCGAGTGGGGTCCGTCATCAGAACACCACCACCGAGCGAAGCACGTCGCCGTGGTGCATGTGCTCGAATGCTGCCTCGATGTTGCCGATGCCGATCTCCTCGGTGACGAACGTGTCGAGGTCGAGGCGGCCCTGGCGGTAGAGGTCGACAAGCAGCGGGAAATCACGGTTGGGTAGGCAATCGCCGTACCAGCTGGACTTGAGTGCGCCCCCGCGGCCGAAGACGTCGATGAGAGGGAGGTCGGGGATCTTCATGTCCGGCGTGGGAACACCGACCAGAACGACGGTGCCGGCGAGGTCGCGGGCATAGAACGCTTGCTTCCAGGTCTCTGGGCGACCGACCGCGTCGATGACGACGTCGGCGCCGTCGGCGCCGTCGAAGTACTCGCCGCTGATTCGTTTGATCTCCCCGACGGCGTCGGCCTGGCTCGAGTCGATTGTGTGGGTGGCGCCCATCTTCTTCGCCGTTTTGAGCTTCTCGGGGTCGATGTCGACAGCGATGATCGGGCTTGCGCCGACCAACGCGGAGCCGGCGATCGCAGCGACGCCGACGCCGCCGCAGCCGATGACGGCGACCGACTTGCCGCGGCTCACGGCACCGGTGTTGATCGCCGAGCCGATGCCGGCCATGACACCGCAGCCGAGCAGCCCAACGGCGGCTGGTCGGGCGTCTGGATCGACCTTGGTGCACTGTCCGGCCGCGACCAAGGTCTTCTCCGCGAAGGCGCCGATGCCGAGCGCCGGGGACAGCTCGACCCCGGAATCCGGTCCCTCGGCCAAGGTCATCTTCTGGGTGGCGTTGTGGGTGTTGAAGCAGTACTGGAGGTCGCCGCGCTTGCAGGCCCTGCACTCGCCGCAGACCGCGCGCCAGTTGAGGACCACGAAGTCACCCGGTGCGACCCCGGTAACGCCCTCGCCCACGGCCTCGACAACGCCAGAGGCCTCGTGTCCCAGTAGGAATGGGAAGTCGTCGTTGATGCCACCCTCTCGATAGTGCAGGTCGGTGTGGCAGACACCGCAGGCCTGGACCTTCACCAGCGCCTCACCCGGACCCGGATCCGGGACGTTGATGGAGACGACCTCAACGGGCTGACCTTTCCCACGGGCGACAACAGCTCGTACGGTGTGGGGCATTTGCTTCCTTTCGAGATGGTGGCCGGCGTTGACACGCCGCCTCGGTATGGCGGCGCCCAGCGGGGGCCATAAAGAGTGGGCTTGCGATCGGAATGGGGCTGACATTCCGTTGAGCGCGCTATCTCACAGACGTGCTCGCTCCGCTCGGAACAGGCACCAGATAGACACCGGACCGGAGCGAGCTGGTCCGGCGGGTTCGGGTCGCGCGGCACAACTCGGCGGGGACGGCCGCTGCGGAGACGTCGCTCGCCGTCAGGGAAGCTCGAGCGTGACGCTCGCGCCTTCTCCGAAGGCGCGCGTGACACAGGTACACAAGAGGCGGCCTTCGGTGTGCTGTTCAGCGCTGAAGAAGACATCGCGGTGATCCAGGCCGCCGCGCTGATCGAGAACCTTGACCTGGCACAAGCCGCACTCGCCCTTACGGCAGTCGTACATCATGTCGAAGCCCGCGGATTCCAAGGTGTCAAGGATCGACTGGTCCGCCGGCACCTCAATCTCGACTCCCTGCGTTGGGAGCTTGACGGTGAAGGACTGACTCGGGTGGCGACCGCTTGCACCGAACGTCTCGAACCGGAGATCGCGGGAGTCCCGTCCTTGAGTTGCCCAGGATGCCCGCACTGCTTCCATCAGGCGCAACGGCCCACACATGTACGCCATTGCATCCGCTGGACAAGCACTCACCCATGCCTCTACGTCGAAACGCCCGTCGCGGTCGTCCAGATGGTCCTGGAACCGGTGCCCGTGAAGGGTCTCGAGTTCCTCGAGGAATGCCAGCCGTGCAGGTTCCCGACCGACGTAGGTCAATGTGTAGTCCGCGTTCTCCATCGCTGCTTGGCGGGCCATCGCGAAGAGGGCCGTGATTCCAATGCCACCGGCGAGCAGACGCACGGGCCGCCGGCTCCCGGCGTAGCTGAAGTTGTTGAGGGGCTGGGTGATAGCCAGGCGTGCGCCCGTCTCCAGCGTGTGCATGTATGCCGAACCGCCTCGCGACCTGTCGGCGAGTTGGACGGCGATGGTGAGCGTTGCTGGGTGACGATCAGAGCGCCTCACGACCGAGTAACTGCGGGTGTCGATGCGTTCTCGAATCGGCACGCGGACGTCGATGTGGCTGCCCGGATCGGGCCGAGGGACCAGCGACTCGTAGCGCAGGGTTATCGCCCGGACTCCCTTGGCTTCGTCGCGAACGTCGACGACAGTTGCCCACGACCAACGCTTCTGGTTTGTTGCGCTCACTCCCGTCCCGCCTCCTGTGAGCTCGCGGGCGGCAGGTCGGACTCGGCCGCAAGCATCTCCTTGATCATCCGGCGCACCCACATGCCACCCGCGTCGATGTTGAGGTTGTAGAAGTCGTAGCCGGGGTTGGTGTCGATCGCCTGCTGTTGCGCATTCAGCATCGTCTCGTCCTCGAAGAACACCTTGCTGACGCCCTCGCGCAGTTCGTTGGTCACTCGCTGCCGGTCGATGGCGAAGTTGCGAGCGATAGCCCACAGGTACCGAGCGGTCTTTGGGCCGGTGGGGCACATGGTGTTGAGCACGTACCCGTTGACGCCCTGGCTGCGGTCGCCTTCGGGCGCGCCAGTGCCTGCGATGGCGACACCGACGTCGATGCAGATGGTGGCCGGTGCCTGGTACCGGATGATCTGCCACCGGTCGACGCGGCCGTCGTACTCGGGGTACTTGACCTTGAGCAGGTTCTTCCACAGCGGCGGCGGCTCGATGTCTCGCATCCATCTGGTGACGGTGACCTGACGGGTCTCCTTGTCGTGGACGGTGTCGAACTCGGCGTTGCTGAGCGCGTCGTTGCCGATGCTGGAGGTGTGGATGAACTCTTCGTGGGTCAGGTCCATCAGGTTGTCCAGGATGAGCTGATACCCGGCGTCGACCTCGATGACCTTGCCATCCGCGGCCCACTCTGGATCGTCGTTCCAGTGGATGTCCGGGATCAGGTCGGGGTCAGCCTTGCTTGGATTTCCGGGCCATACCCACACGAAGCGGTGCCGCTCCACGGTCGGGTAGGACTGCACGCCGGCACTTGGGTTAATGGTCTTCTGCGCCGGCATGAAGGTGCATCCGCCCTCGGTGTCGTAGCGGATACCGTGATAGCCGCACTCGACGTCGTCGCCGCAGAGCTTGCCCATCGACAGCGGAACGAGGCGGTGCCAGCACGCATCTGCGAGGGCGACCGGCACACCCGCAAGGGTGCGGTAGAGCACCACGGGCAAGCCGGCCACCTTGAACGGGGCCAACTGTCGACCGACTTCGGTGTCGTACGCCGCTGCGTACCAGGCGTCCATTGGCCATTCGCTCGCCGCGATGTCGGTGAGCGCGTCGAGGTCGGCCTCGGGCTTGGGCCCGTGGTCGGTGCTGCGGACAGTCATGCGTAATCCTTCCCATTTGCTCCGTACACGTACTAGCATGGCGTGATCATGCTCACATAGTCAATGTTTGAGCGGACGATCTGCTGGAAATTGAGGAGCGGGCATGGTCGCGGCGACTCTCTGTCAGTCCGAGTGGCTTCGTTCGCTCTCTGCGATTTGCCGCGCATTCGCAGTGCATCCCGACCATCACTACATCGCGGTAGTGGGCGACCGGAGCGGCGCCTGCGAGGACGTCTTGAGGTCGTGGCTCTCACGACAGGGAGAAGAGGCGCACATCTGCCGGCTGGGCGCGACCGCAAGTCAGACGGCTCTCGCGATTGACCTGGGACGCACATCCGGAGACGCGGAGACGCGCCTGTGGGGTGACGTAGCCCGATCGGTCTCGGCGGGTGGAGCGGCGTTGGGAGCCGGGCCAGCCCTGCCAGGACACCAGGGCCTTCGGATCTCGGTGCTGGTCGCCGGATGGCTCGCAGGGCAGGCCGCGACGCGGGCAGACAGTTGGCGTATAGCCGCCTTGGTCTCCTCGCTCGCCCAAGATCCGGCGCGCGCCAGGTCGTTCGTCCACGCAGTTCTGGGGCCGTTGGCCGAGGACTCGGCAGCTGCATCACAAGACCGACAGACGCTCGCGGCGTATCTGACGGCAGGTCGAAGTCTGCGCCACGTCGCAGAGCAACAGCACGTCCATCGCAACACGGTCGTATATCGACTGCACCGGCTAACGGAGCGCCTTCCCGTCCCCCTGGACGGGGCGGAGGTCGATCTCGTGTGCGCCCTGAGAGTCATGGAGGTACTCGGGGTCGGCGCTCTGGACGAGCTCGCCTCACACCCGCCCTGCTAAGGGAGTCGACGCCCGCCACTCGCCTGCGACCCTCGTACCCGAGTACAGATCTGAGAACGGCGTGTTGTGCGTCACATGCGTCTTATCTATGGTCCTCCGTACACGTATCTTCTAGAACTCGGAGGAACCCATGAGTCACCTCGATCATCCCGAACCACCCGCCGCCCCGGACGCGCATGAGCATGCCGGAGCTCGGATCCCAACCGCTGCCCAGCGGCGCCGTGTCGGTGCGGCAAGTCTGATCGGCACCACCATCGAGTGGTACGACTACTTCATCTTCGGTAGCGCAGCTGCGCTGGTGTTCGGCCCCCTGTTCTTTCCCCAGGTCGACCCCCTGACCGGGACCCTCGCGTCGTTCGCCACGTTCGCGGTCGGTTTCATCGCGCGCCCGATCGGCGGCATCGTGATGGGACACTTCGGCGACCGTGTCGGACGAAAGTCGATGCTCGTGACGTCGATGATGATGATGGGCGTCGCGACGGTCCTCATCGGTCTTCTGCCGACCTATGACGCCATCGGCATCGCCGCACCGGTACTTCTGGTCATCCTGCGTCTCGTTCAAGGCTTCGGCGTGGGCGGCGAGTGGGGAGGCGCGGTGTTGATGGCCGTTGAGTACGCACCGCGAAAGCGCCGAGCGATCTTCGGCGCGCTGCCCCAGATGGGCCTGCCCGCAGGAGTCATCTTGGCAAACCTGGCGTTCATCGTAGCGGCACAGCAGCTCGCTCCCGAGGAGTTCGCGCAATGGGGATGGCGGGTGCCGTTCCTGCTCAGCGCCATTCTCATCATCGTCGGCCTGGTCCTGCGACTGAAGATCGAGGAGAGCCCCGAGTTCGCCGGCGTGCAGAGTCGGAGCGAGGTAGAGAGGGCGCCGATGGTCGAGGTGGTGCGGTCGCACCCCTGGAATCTCATGCTCGCCAGCGCAGCCTCGGTAGCCGCTCCGGCGCTCGGGTATCTGATCCTGGTCTACATGCTCTCCTACGGCTCCGGCGTCTTGGGACACGCGCCCCGAACGGTGCTCTGGGTCATCGTCGGCGCCAGCGTTGCGTGGCTGATCGCGGTCGGCCTCTCCGCCGTCGCTGCAGAAAGGTTCGGACGCAAGCGAGTGTTCCTGGCAGGCGCCCTCCTGGTTGCGGCGTGGGCATTCCCGTTCTTCGCGCTCGTCGACTCCGGGAACGTCGCGGCGATGCTGCTTGCCATGACGGTCGCCGCCGTCGCCGTCGCAACGATGGCCGGGCCCCAGGCAGCACTCGTGGCGGACCTGTTCCCCGTCCAGGTGCGCTACAGCGGTGCATCGCTGGCCTACCAGGTTGGGTCTGTGCTCGGAGGCGCGTTCGCGCCATCGATCGCCACCTCCTTGTTCGCGGCCTACCACGAGTCGTGGCCGATCGCGTTGTACATGGCAGGCCTGGGCGCCATCAGCTTTGGCGCGTTGCTGTTCTTGCGCGAGGAGCCGACCCGGACTATCGGGTAGGTGGCGCCGCGGCGATACGAACACGAGTACCGTCGGCGGTCGCCGCTAAGGTGTGGTTCCTTCGAGTCGAACACGGCGATGGGCATGCAGGAGGTGCAGACAGATGAACGAGCCCGGTCTCGTTGACCGCTTGAGCTCTCCTGGGCACCTGTTGCGCCGCGCCCAGCAGGTCCACACAGAGGCATGGAGCCGGATCGTCGCCGAGGTGACCGGGCCGCAGTACGCGGTGCTGGTGACCGTGGCCGGCTGGGAGGGGCTGGACCAGAAGCGGGCCGGGGAGCTCGCGTCATTGGACAAATCGACCGCAGCGGCCATCGTGACACGGCTGGTCTCCGGGGGGTGGCTCGAGCGCGTGCGCGACCCCGGAGACCGACGCCGACGATTGCTCGAGTTGACAGCGAAGGGCCGGCGAGAACTTCCCAGTCTCACCATAGGAGCGCGCCGTGTCCAGGACGAACTGCTGTCACCACTGCCCGAGCAGGAACGCGACGACTTCCTTGATGTTCTCGGTCGGGTGGCTCGACTTGACGAGTCTGACATCGGAGAGCAGCGCATCGAAGAGCGCGCCCTCGTGATGGCCCGAACCCCGGGCTACCTCATCCGACGGGCACAGCAGCTCCACACCGCGTACTGGAACGCGCAGGTCCGTGACGTCACCGGCCCGCAGTACGCCGTCCTGGCCGCGGTGCTCGCCGCAGGCGTGGCCACCCAAGCGGAGATCGGTAGCTGGGCCTCGTTGGACTCTTCAAGTACGCGCGAGATCGTCGGCCGACTCATCGACAAGGGGTGGTTGGAGCCGGTCGAGAACGCCAAGGATCGCCGTAGCCGGCCAGTTCGAGTGACCGCACCAGCGACAACGGCGGTCCGGCTCCTGCGGGAGCCTGTCCGCGACGTTCAGCGCCATGTCCTGGGCCCTCTCGCCCCCGGCGACCAGGATCGCTTCATCGCGTGGATGCGTCTGGTTGCCAGCGTCGATACGCCAACCGCAGCGTTGAAAGCCGCGACCTCCACCGCCGGTCCGTCTGATGCAACGCCGGACATCGCGCCGCAAGCTTCGCTTACCAACAACCCGAGCTAGTCCGAGCGAGCGAGCGGAGAGCGCGTCGGCCTCCGCGTCCGCCTCGTATCAGTCGCGTCGACCGGCAGCGTTGGAATTCCGGCAACTCATTGCATATAGTCCGTACACGTACTATTGTCCGTGATGTCCGCCACATCGGGATGCTGGGCACCTACACCGAAAGCGAGGAAGCAGTTGCGTTATCGCGCCGCCGAACCCGACCTCGATGCCTACTACGGCGACATCGAGCAGGCCCACCTTCAGCCTCTCTGGGAGATGAGTGGTCTACTGACACCCACCCCGGTCGTCAAGGCCGTCCCATACCGCTGGAGCGCCGATAACCTGCAGAAACTAGCTGCGCGTGCCGGCGAACTCGTACCCATCGACCGCGGCGGGGACCGTCGGGTCCTGGCCATGAGCAATCCCGGCCTAGGTGGAGCGCCCTTCATCTCGGGCACCCTGTGGGCGGCGGTGCAGTTCCTCCAGGCCGCCGAGGTCGCACCGGCGCATCGGCACACTCCCGGGGCGCTTCGCTTCGTGCTCGACGGAGATGGTGTGTACACGTTGCTTGATGGTGATCCTGTTGCCATGAGCCGCGGTGACCTCATTCTGACCCCGTCCTGGGTCTACCACGAGCACCACAACCCGAGCAGCGCTCCGATGATGTGGCTCGATGTCCTGGACCTACCGATGGTCGCCGCGCTGGACGCGGTGTTCTTCGAGGAGGGACCGTCCGAGGAAGCCGACCAGTCCGTCTCGCCACGGTCGGCGGCGGAGCGACGTTTCGGCCAGGGACCGGGCCTCGTTCCTACCGGGGTGAGTGCTGCTGTCCACGATCGCCCGCACTCGCCGCTGACTGTGTACCGCTGGGCTGAGACCGACGCCACCTTGAACTCGCTCCTGGAGTTCGGTGACGGCCAACAGGCTGAGTTGCGATACCGCGACCCCACCCGCGACCGAGATGTCATGCCCACGTTGCGGTGCGAAATGCGTCGCGTTGTCGGAGGGCACACGACCGCGACCGACCAGCAAACCGGAACTCGCGTGTGCGCAGTACTTGATGGCACCGGAACCGTTCAGCTCGGCGGACAGGAGCTGTCGCTGGCCCCGGGGGACGTCTTTGTCGTGCCTTCCTGGTGCGAGCACCAGTTGGAAGCGACCAGCACCCTCGACATCTTCACGACCAGCGACGCGCCCGTTCTCGAAGCGCTCGGGCTCTTCCGCCGGAAGGTAGCCTGAGATGAGTAAGGGACTCTCGATCCCGGCGGCCGACATCCTGGTCGTCGGAGGAGGTATTGGAGGACTCGCAACCGCCCTCTCGGCCGCGCGCGCCGGGCGACAGGTTCGCCTCGTCGAGCAGGCACCCGAGTTCGGCGAGATCGGCGCGGGTCTCCAGCTCGGACCCAACGCCATGCGCGCCTTCGACCGGCTGGGCGTGTACGACGCGGTAGCCCAGTCAGCAGTCTTCCCGTCGCGCGGGGTGTTCCGAGACGCTGTCGACGGGTCAACCCTTACCGTGCTCGACTTCGGCGAGACCTTCCGGCAACGCTACGGCTACCCCTACGTCGTCGCGCACCGACGCGACGTCCTCGATGCTCTCCTGGCAGCGTGCCACGCCGAGCCGAGGATCGTGCTGGAGAACAATCGCACCGTCATCGCTGCACGGGAGACGTCTGACGCGGCTGAGGTCGAATTCGCCGACGGGGAGACCTACCGCGCGAACCTGCTGGTTGGTGCGGATGGCATTCGCTCGCGGGTACGGCACCTGATCGATGACAGCGACCCGACTTTCAGTGGTCATGTCGCCTACCGCGGGGCGATCTCGATCGAGGACGTACCTGGAGAAGTTTCCAGCGACGAGGTGCTGCTGTGGATCGGGCCCGGGATGCACCTCATGCAATACCCGGTGCGCAGCGGCACGATGTACAACCAGGTCGCCGTCTACGAGCGGCCGGCGGGCCGCACCGAGCCTGTCGGTGACCAAGACGAGCTCGAGGCAGCCTTCACGCGCGCATGCGATGAGGTCAAGAGGTCCGTGGCCCTCATCGACACCTCCCGCGGCTGGCCCGTATGCGACCGAGCTCCGCTAGCGAACTGGAGCACAGATCGCTCAGTCCTGATCGGCGACGCCGCTCACGCGATGCTTCAATACCTCGGCCAAGGCGCCTGCCAAGCCCTCGAAGACGCCCTCGAGCTCGGCGCTGCCCTCCAGCAGCACCCCCACGACCACACGCTCGCGTTCAAGAGTTACGAACAGGTCCGCCGGCCCGTGGCATCCCAGTGCCAGACCGTGGCCCGGCCGTGGGGCGCCCTCTGGCACACCGAGGACCCCACCCTTCTCGCGCTGCGCAATCGAGTGTTCCGCATGCGCGACGCCGACGACTACGACGACCTCGACTGGCTCTACGCCGAACGCGACTCCACCCTGCTGGAGAGCCCTCCAAGTCGCGCGGCAGCGGTCGCGGCCTCCTAGCGCCCGGCGATCCCAAACACGACGAACCGCCCTCCACCGATCGACCCAGAAGGACGAACATGAAGTACCTCAGCTTCCGCACCCGAGCCGGCAACGAGTCCGTCGGCGCCCTTGTCGGTGACCGTGTCATGGACCTCGGCACCCGCCTGCCGGGCGATACCTCGGGCCTGAGCGCCCTCCGTCGACTCCTGCTCGAGCACGACGGGAACCTGCCGGGAGCAGCCGACGACCTCCTCGGCCTGCCGGGGTTCCCTGTGAGTGAAGTCGAGCTGCTGCCGGTCGTCACCGATCCGACCAAGGTCGTCGCTGCTCCGGTCAACTACTTCGACCACAAGGCCGAGATGAACGAGGACGCCCACATCGATGCGCTCGGGGTGTTCCTCAAGGCGCCGTCTTCGGTGATCGCGACAGGTCAGACGGTCAAACTGCCGTACGTCGACCGACGTTTCGACCAAGAAGGTGAGCTCGCATTCGTCATCGGAAGAACGGCCCGCAACATCTCCGCTGACGACGCCGCCTCCTACATCGCCGGATACACCTGCCTTCTCGACATGACCATGCGTGGCGGCGAGGACCGTTCCACCCGCAAGTCCTTCGACACGTTCAGCCCCGTCGGCCCCTACCTGGTCACCCCGGACGAGGTCGGCTCCCTTTCCGACCTCCGTCTGCAGACCTGGGTCAACGGCGAGCTGCGTCAGGATGCCGACATCTCGGACCTGATCTGGGGAGTCCCGGCTCTCCTCGAGTACGTCAGCTCTGTCATGACCCTGAACGCCGGCGACATCGTCACGACCGGAACTCCGGCAGGGGTCGGCCAAGTCGGTGACGGCGACAGCATCGCCGTTGAGATCACCAGCATCGGCCGCCTCGAGGCCACGGTGAGCGCCCAGGACGCCGTCAAGTGCCCCACCCTCGGGGCAAACCGGGGTCCGAAGCCACCCGCCGAGGTCACCGCCGTCCGGCAGCGCTGAACGACCTCGAAGCACCGTCGTCGACCCGTGATGGGTCGCTCGAAGAACGTTCGCAAACCTAAGCCCAAGCATGCAAGGAGTCCGCGATGGGGAAGAGAACCAAGCCGCGCAAGTGGATCGCCGACGAGATGGCGAGCCTCGATCCGCGTACCGACTACGCCAGGATCTGGGCGTTGTCGAGTATCTACTACGTCAACGACTTCCTGCTGGACTGGGTATACGCCATCACCTTCCCCCGGTTCATCGCTCCGCTGCGCGGGGCACAGGCGGTTCTCCGCGACGGGACGGGCAAGATCTACACCGACCCGAACAAGCGCATGGACGACACCTCGCGTCACATGCTCGTGTGGTGGGAGAAGGGCCCCGATGACCCAGCGACCCAGCGCTCGGTGAAGTCGCTCAACAACCTCCACAGCTACTGGGCGCGGCAGTACCCGGGGCGCTTCACGTTCAACGAGGACTACGTCTACACCCTGTGCTACGAGGCCGCGATGATGCATCGCCTCCGGCTCAGCATCGGGATGAAAGGATTCGATGAGCGCCTGCAGGTCGCGTCCTGGGAGTTCTGGTCCCGAATGGCGGCTCTGTTCGAGAACGCCGGCGGCGAAGAGAACAAGCCCCTGGAGGGCTTTCCGGCTGACTTCGCCGGCATCAATGCCTACATGGACTGGTACGAGAACGAGAACTGGCCATCCAACCCGATGGGGGCACAGGTCGCCGACGTCGTCCTGCGTCCCTTCGCGGAGCGGTACTTCCCAACACTCCTGCACCCGCTCGCCAAGCAGATGGTCACCTCGCTCTACCCGGACTTCGTGTTCGCTGCTCACGGAATCAAGCGACCGAACCCGATCATCCAACGCCTGGTCCGAGCCGGGTTCAAGTTCGGCCTCGTCATGAGCGAGAAGATCGCGCCGGACCCTGAGCTCTCCCTCCCGGAGATCCACCGGCAGCGCAAAGAGGAGACGGGCCGCGTGCGCCCGCTCACGTGGCGGGAGAAGAAGACGCGCGCTCACGCCGATATCTCCGCGTGCCCTGTCCATGCCGTCGACACCTCGGCATCTGCTCAGGGCGAGACCTCCGCCACCACAGCGGTGGACGAGGCGGACCGCACCCTGAGAGAGGTAGGCGCCTCCTAGCGCCGACCGGCGCATCTCCCGCTGCAGGCACGGCACTCAACCGGACGCAGGCTCTCAGGTCACACCAACCGCTCAACCTCGCCAACATCACCACACACCACTGCCAAGGAAGACCGACATGACCACAGATCACACTCAGCTCCTCATCGGCGGCGGCTGGACCGCCCCGGCCACCAACAACCGCATCACCGTCCGGTCTGCATCGACCGAAGAGATCATCGGGTCGGTCCCGGAGGCCTCGACGACCGATGTGGACGCTGCCGTGGCCTCGGCTCGCCGCGCTTTCGATGACCCCAACGGCTGGTCGACCTGGGACCCGGCACGGCGTGCTGAGGTCCTAGACCGCCTCGCGGAGGAGTACGAGAAGCGCGCCGAACAGATCTACGCCGCCGTCTCGGCCCAGAACGGCATGCCGATCGCCATCGCACGTCAGCTCGAGAGCTTCCCCCCGCTGCTCTTCCGCTATTACGCCGACCTGATCCGCAAGCAGCAGGTCGAAGAAGTGCGCGACGGGATCCTGGCCAGCACCGTCACCGTCCGCCGCAGCCCCATCGGTGTCGTCGCCGCGATCATCCCGTGGAACGTGCCCCAGACCTTGACCGCCACCAAGGTAGGCCCAGGCCTCGCGGCTGGCTGCACCATCGTGATCAAGCCGTCCCCGGAAACGGTCCTGGACGCCTACCTGCTCGCGGACGCCGCTGTCGCGGCGGGCGTTCCCGAGGGCGTCATCAGCATCATTCCCGGCGGACGTGAACTGGGGGCCTACCTGGTCTCCCACCCCGGCATCGACAAGGTCGCCTTCACCGGCTCGACCGCCGGCGGCCGCGCCGTCGCTCAGGCATGCGCAAGCCTGCTCCGGCCGGTTTCCCTCGAGCTCGGCGGCAAGTCCGCAGCGATCGTCCTCGACGACGCCGACCTCGATCTGGCGAAGGTCGGGCAGTCGCTGTTCGCCGCGACCTTGGCCAACAACGGACAGGTGTGCTTCCTCGGCACCCGCGTGCTGGCACCCCGAAACCGGTACGAGGAGGTCGTCGACGCGTTCGCTGCTCTCATGAGCGGAGCCCTAGTCGGCGACAGCCTCGACGAGTCCACGCTCATCGGCCCGATGGCCAGCAGCGTTCAGCGCGACCGGGTACACGGCTACATCGAGCGCGGAGCTGCCGACGGCGCCCGCGTGGTCGTCGGTGGCACCGGGCGGCCCGACGGTCTGGACCGCGGATGGTTCGTCCGCCCGACCCTGTTCGCCGACCTCGACAACAACGCCGCGGTCGCCCGGGAGGAGATCTTCGGACCCGTGCTCTCGGTCATCCCCTACGGCAACGACGCGGAGGCCATCGCGATCGCCAACGACTCCGACTACGGCCTGGGCGGCAGCGTGTGGTCCACCGATCCGGAGCGGGCGACAACCGTCGCGAACGCCGTCCAGACCGGCACCATCGGCATCAACGGCTACCTTCCCGACCCCCAGGGGCCGTTCGGTGGCGTCAAGGCCAGTGGTATCGGCAGGGAGTTCGGACCAGAGGGCCTCGCCGCGTACCAGGCACTGAAGTCGGTCTACCGCTTCGACTGACGGTGGCCCCAAACGTCCGGGGCAGAGCTCGGTCGCTCGCAGCTGTGCCCCGGACAGACCATCGCAACGTTCAGGCGCTCAACCCATCCTGGGCCCGAAGCCCCAGACCCGTTGTCACCTCGGACTCACCATCACCTCCGACACCGCCAACACATCCAGACCTCGTCTGCCTCAGGAAGGGACGACAGATGACGAAGCCAGCCGCCAGCCGTGGTGCGAATCGCCGCCGACGCAAGTGGATCGACCATCGGATGAGCGAACTGAACCCCGAGACCGACTACGCGGAGATCGTCCGCCTCAGCACCCTCTATCGGGTCAACGACCTCCAGCTGGCCTGGTTCTACGCGGTAGGCACTCCCGCCGCGGGCATCGCGCCAGCGGTCATCGACTCCGTGTGGCGCGAAGGCAAAGGGACCTACAACACAGAGCCGAATCGCCGCCGCGACGACTCCGTCGACCACCTCATGATGTGGTTCGAACACGGGCCCAGCGATGCCGTGACCATTGCGTCGGTCGACACAGTCAACAAGTACCACGCCCACTTCGCGCGTACCTATCCCGAGGGGTTCGCCCAGTCCGACGACTACATCTACATCCTCTGCCTCAACGCGACCCTCTTCCACACCGCTGCACTGCAACTGCGGCTCCCGGGCTTCACGGCCAAGCAGAAACGCGCGGCCTGGATATTCTGGTCCCAACTGGCCGACCACTTCACCCTCGGCACCACCGGCGAGAAGGCCAGCGACCTCAGCGGATTCCCAACAGACTTCGACGCCATGGTCGAGCTGGTCGAGAGCTACCAGGAACGCCCATGGCCCGTCCACGCGGCGGGGCACGAGTCGACCATCTCGGCCATCGAGAACTTCGCCTGCACATGGTTCCCGCGTCCTCTTCGACCGTTCGGCAGGGCACTCATCACGACGTTCCTCTCGCCACACGTGCGCAGGGCACACGACATCAAACCCGCGCCCTGGCCGCTCGCCGTCGCCGCTCGGGCGTTCATGTGGTCCGGGATCGTCTTCTCGACCTATATCGCTCGCGACCCTCACGAGACTCTGTTGGACCGACGCCGCGCGACGTCGGCCGAAAGTCAAGGGTCAGGCGTCGACGCCGCCGTCCACCGAAAGGCTGGGCGCAGCGGCCCGAATGGGGCGATGACCGGCCTGTGCCCTCACCGACCCGCCACGGGCAACCCCGCCGCCCAACAGGCGACTTCGCTGTAGGGACGCACGGCGACGCGCGTTACCGTGCGGAAGCCGTCAAGCCGCCAGTACGGCAAGCCCTTCAGCCAGCCCGTTGAAGGAGAAGACGGTGGCACGATCCACGTAGGGCGCGGTCATCGGTCACAACGTCCAGAACCCGCACCATGGAACTCTCGAAGGGCTTGAGAGCTCCGGCTGACGACAGCAGTCGAGATGCCAGCTCTATGGCCTCGACGGCTGTCGACGGCTGGCAACGGCTTCCCAGAAACCCACCTTGACCACCCACGACACACATCCCAACCGTCGGCTTGGCTCCTATGTCAACTAGGCCGCGGCACGGACCTCGGTAGCATGCGTGCAGGCGGTTTGGGTGTCTTTCATGGTTGTCTGGTCGGCGAGGAGTCTCCTGTAGACGATGCGGGCTAGCTGGCGTTTCAGACAGCGCAGAGCCTCGGGATTCGACTTCCCTTCGGCCTTCTTCTTCGCGTAGTAGGTCTTGCCCGGTCCCGGGATCCGCAGCTGGGTGATCGCGACGCGATGGATGGCGGCGTTGAGCTGCCGGTTCCCGGATCTGGTCAGCCGGACCCGGCCGGCGCTGTTGCCCGACCAGACCGGGATCGGGGCGATGCCGCCATGTCGGGCAAAGGCGGCCTCGGACTTGAACCGGGCGATGCCGGCAGTCTCCCCGACGATCTTGGCAGCGCTCAACGGGCCAACTCCGGGCAGAGCCAACAACGAGGGCGCGACCGCCTCGACGAGCGGGCTGATGCGCCGCTTGAGCTCGTTGATCTTGCGGGTGAGTTCCACGATGTCGGCCAGCTCCTCGCGGGCCAGCTCGGCAACGATCCCAGGGATGTCGGCCAGGCGTGCGGCGAGCTCACGTTGCTTGACCTGACGGTCCAGCGACGCTTTCGGGGGCGCGAGGTCTGGGTCGATCTCGTGCAGTCTCCACAGCAGACGGTTGCTGGTCGCGATGCGCTGTTGCAGCAGGTCATCGCGACGATCGGTGAGCAGCTTCAGCTCGCGGGAGGTCTCATCGTGGGTCGCGACGGGAAGATCGGGGTCACGCATCGCGGCACGAGCAACCGCAAGCGCGTCGATGGGGTCCGACTTGCCGACCGTTCGTGCCGTACGACGCTGCTCGGCCATCATGTAGGGCGGCACACGCACCACTGCCTGGCCCGCCCCCAGCAAGTCTCGTTCCAACCGAGTCGACAGGTGGCGGCAGTCCTCGATCGCCCACCGCCGATCCTGGCTGAACTGCTCCCGAGCCCACGCGATCGCGGCCTGGTGGCCCGCTGTGGTTGCGGCAACGGTCTTGCTCCCGAGCTCGCGGCCGACTTCATCGACGGCGACAAACGTGTGGTTCCACTTGTGGACATCGGCACCAATGACAACCATGGAGGCTGCCTCCTTCACCAAGAGAGTGACTGACGGCTGGGCCGGTCGGTAGACACTTCTCAGTTGGGGCGACGCCACGCTCCTATCAAGTCATGCCGACCGGTCCATCAACATCCGCCACCGGCAGAACCCGAACAAAGCCACCCGAACAAAGCCACGGGGACACGCATGCTAGGAGCCAGGTGACGAACGTTGATGGATCCAACCACCGCTAGGTGCGGCACCGCCATCATTCACTGACACGCATGCTACGAAGGTAGGGAGCAACACGGCCGCCTTCGGGCGGCCGACCTGCATTTTGAGGGTACGTGACGGTTGTCGACGGACATCGACGGCCGCCTTCTTGAGTACCCCATGCAGGGGAGCAAGGGGGTACGTGGTGCATGGCGGGGTGAAGTTCTACAGCAGTGCGGCGGGAGCTGCCAGGAGCTACTTGGAGAAGGACCACTCCCGTGCAGATGACTACTACCTGACCGACGGCGCCTGCCTGGCCGAGCGCTTCGCCGGCACCTCGAGTGGTGTCGTTGCTCGCGGGCCGATGGACGGCAATACCTATGAGCGGTGGGTCGCCGGCTACGACGTCGACACCGGGCTGGCGAAGGGCCGGCTGCTCAAGGACGGCGGGAAACGGCCACCGGTCCGGTTCGTCGAGGTCATCGTCAACGGCCCCAAGACTTGGTCACTGGCCGCCGCTCTCCATCCCGAGATCGGCGCCGCCTATGACCACGCTCAAGACCGGGCCGCCCGGGAGATCATCGGCTGGGTCGCCCAGCACTCCACCACCCGGGTGGGGCCACGGGACCGGCAGGTCCAGGTGCCGGTCGAGGAGATCGAGGCGGCGGTGATCCGGCACTACACCTCCCGGGCCGGTGACCCGCACCGGCATCTGCATCTGCAGATCAACGCCCGCGTCTACGCGCAGGGCCGGTGGCGGGGCCTGCACACCGTCGGGACACGGGACGCTATTGCAGCGATCAACGGGATCGGGCACGCAGCCGTGATGGCCGACCTCGAGTTCCGTCGCGTGCTGGCTGCGCACGGGTACACGATGGACCTAGTCTCCGGAGAGATCACCGAACTCCGCGAATACGTTGGTGAGTTCTCCGCACGAGCCGAGCAGATCCGCTCCAACATGGACCGGTACGCGGCGCGATGGCGCCGGGAGCACCCGGGCGAGGAACCCGGACCCCGACTCCGGCAAGTCTGGGATCGACGGGCATGGGCGGATGCCCGGCCCGACAAGGTCCCGCCGACCGACGGGGCTGAGATTGCCCGGCATTGGATCGAAGAACTCCACGCGCTTGGCCACCGGGCTCCCGAGGGGCCGGCGCGGCTGCCGGTGACCGCGATCGGGCGGCTCGACCGGGATCTCGCCGCTGGTCTCATCCTGGACCGTCTCGGGATGAAGGCATCGGCGTGGAACTCCGCAGATATTCGTGGCGGCGCCGAGCAACTGATTGCCGAGACTGGCATCGTCACCGAATCAGCGATCCACCGCGAGGTCGCCGAGGACCTAACCGCCCGGGCGATCCGTCAGTGCGTGCCGCTGCTGGACCGCAACGATGTGCCCGAGCACGTACGTGCGCTCACCTCCCAGCGGGTCCTCGAGGTCGAGGCCGACCTCAACGCCCGCCTCGCCCTCCGTGCCGAGGCTGATCCCGTCCCGGGTCTTCTCGGCAAGGTCCCAGACCTTGATCGAGCGCAACGGAAGGTGGTCAAAGCGATGCTTGGAGAGGCCCGGCTGCTGGTGATCGAGGGCGCCGCTGGGGCGGGCAAGACCAAGACCCTCGCCACCGCGGCAGCCGCGCTGCTGCGCCAACGTACGCGGATGATCGTGGTAACCCCGACCAAGAAGGCAGCCAAGGTCGCCGCCCGCGAAGTCGGCGGCGCCGCATCCTCCGCCGCGTGGCTGGCCTACCAGCACGGGTTCCGCTGGGACCACGACGGCCAGTGGGGACGCATCCGACCCAACCAGCCCCAGGACGCCGGCCCGGTGAACCGACGAGCTCGGCTGCGGCCCGGTGACCTGCTGGTCGTCGACGAGGCCGGGATGCTCGACCAAGACCTCGCCCTCGCGCTCTTGATCATCGCCGACGAGGCGGGCGCCCGGGTCGCGTTCGTCGGTGACCGACACCAGCTCCCCGCCGTCGGCCGCGGTGGCGTCCTCGACCTGGCCACCCGTTGGACCGACGAAGGCACTCACCTGACCCTCGACGTGCTGCACCGCTTCACCGATCCCGACTACGCCGACCTGACCCTGAAACTACGCGAGGGTCGCGACACCGAGGACGTCTTCGACCGGCTCCTCGCCCGAGGCGAGATCATCATCCATCCCAGCGAGGCCGAACGTCTCCAGGCACTGGCCTCGCTCGGGGCCGCGGATCGGCCGCCGCTGATCACCGCGGACACCCGCGACCAGGTCACCGCGCTGAACGCCGAGGTACGACACCATCGGGCCACGACACACACGGCACCAGAGGCAACCGTCATGCGGTCGGTGGTGACCGACGCCGGGGATCGGATCGGCGTCGGGGACCGGATCACCACCCGCCGCAACGACCCGGACCTGGATGTGGTCAACCGCGACACCTGGACCGTCACTCAGGTCAGCATCGACGGCGGGCTCCGAGTCAAAGGCACTCCCGGGAGGCGACGTCTCCCCTCCAGCTACGTGGCCGAGCACGTCGAACTCGCCTACGCCAGTACCATCCACGGCGCCCAAGGCGAGACCGTCGACGAAGCCCACCTCCTCATCGGCGAGCGCATCAACGCCGCGGCGGCGTATGTCGGGATGACCCGTGGACGACGCCGCAACATCGCGCATCTGGTCGCCGACGACCTCGACGATGCCCGGCACCAGTGGGTCGAGATCTTCAGCCGCGACCGGGCTGACCTCGGCCCGGGGCACGCTGCCTTGCGCGCGGCCGAGGACATCGATCGGTACGGTCCGAACGGCGCCCCGCGCTATATCGGCATCCGCCGGGAGCCGCGACAGGAACGCCGCCGCGTATCGGTACACAGTCTGCCTGACCCGCTGATCGCAAGGACCGCGCCGTCGTCCGAGCCGGATCGGGGTCTCGGCCTGTGACTGTGCGAGGGCTGGCGGTCAGGCGGCGTCGTGGCCGGCGCCACGCAGGATGTACATGTCGTCGCCGAGCCGAGCCCGTTTGGCGCCACCCGCACACCTACCTGTTGAAACCAACGGTTGCCGTCAACGAGCCAAGACGAACCTTGCCGTGGCGAGCGGCCGATACCGACGGGCAGGAGGAAGTCATGAGGATCGACCAGGTTGGGTTCTCCGAGCGCGACGAGGACGAGTTGCTGACACTCATCGAGGTCGCGGAGATCTTGAAGGTCTCGCCGAACACGCTGCGCTGGTGGCGTCAGCAGCACACCGGGCCGAAGACGTTCCGGATGGGGCGGCGGGTGATGAGCACGGTCGGCGACGTACGCCGGTTCATGCGGGCCCAGCGGCTGGCGGGCAGGTCACGTCACTGACCCGCGTCGAGCGCGGTGGCGGTTCCGATGGACCATCGGAACCGCCATCTCCTCAGAAAATTCGCTCACGGTGCCGATGACTCATCGGCACCGTGCATTTCCTCCAAGGTTCCGTTGAGTCACCGGAACCGTCTCCGCCTCCGGAATGCGGCGGCGCCTGCGGTGGGGATGATTCATCACCGCCAGGGTCTCCCCCGGTGCTGATGAATCATCAGCATCGAAGCTTCGCCCGACATCGCCACGGTGCAGGTCAGTTCCCGTCACCGTGCGGTCGTGTTGAATCAACACCACCGGATCCCGCTTCACCGTTGCCGTCGAGGCCCACACAGACGTGCGTGACCCACGGACCGGAGCCACGCGGAGATCGAACATACCTTCGACGATGCGCCTCCTCGACAGGTTTGTCAACGATCAGATCCAGGCCCGTTCATGACCGTCAGCGTTCGTCGACAACCGTCACCCCAGCCCGGGCGTCGGCACGGCGCCAGGGCAGCCCGAGACCTGGTCAGGCTGCGTCGCTGCCGCCGGCAGCGGCTTCGTCCTCGTCGTCGGGGCCGTCGATCTCGTCGAGGATGTCGTCCTCGTAGGCCGATCCGGGCTGAGCCAGCAGGGTGCCGTCGGGATCCTGCGGACGCAGCGAGCGCTCGAGGAGGCTGGCGGTGCCGAAGTCGATGCTCTGGTCGGGCTCGATGTAGTAGCCCTCGGTGATCGCCTTGGAGGTGTGGCCGAGGTGGGTCGCGGCGACGTCGACCCCGAGACCGCGGGCGAGGACGGTGGCGCCGGTGCGGCGATACCAGCGCGGCGAGATCTCGGTGTCCTCCAGACCGGCGAGGATCTTGAACTCGCGGAAGGTACGCCGCACATTGTGCAGCCGCAGCGGCTTGTTGGTGCGCGTACGGAAGATCGTGACCTCGGCCTGGGCGGGAGTCATGTACATCAGCCGGTTCCGGAGCACCTCGGCTGCGAAGTCGGGCACCGGCAGGTCCCGGAATGACGCATGGGTCTTGGGGTGGTCCTGCCGGAAGGTGCCCTTGCCCTTCACCGTGGTGATCGTGCCGCAGACGTGGGCGACCATGCCGCGTCTCGTCTCGGTGATGTCGACCGGCCGCAGCGCGAGCGCCTCGCCAGGGCGCATCGAGGTGCCGAGCAGCACCTCGAGGAGATCCTTGACCTGGTCGTCAGGCTTGGGCCCCTTCACCTCAGGGCCGGTACGCCACCGGGCCGCGGCCGCGCGCAGCGCCTGGACCTGCTCCAGGGTCAGCGCCTGGATCTGGCTCTTCGGCTTGGTCAACGGTGAAGTGCCGTCGACCGGGTTGCGGCTGATCGCGTCATGGCGCAGCGCGAACCCGAAGAGCTGATTGAGCAACGTACGGGAGTGCTTGGCGCGGGAGTAGGAGACCGTCCGTTCGGACTTGAGGAAGAACTCGACTCGGCCGGTGGTGATCTCTCCGAGGGTGTAGTTCTCGAAGAACGGGCGCACATGCAGGCGCAGGTCGTCGCGGTAGTTGTCCTTGGTGTTGTCCACGATGTCGCGCAGCTCCAGGTCGGCCAGCCACAGCTCGCACAGATCCGGGAACGGGCTGGAGGCCGACAGCAGTCCGCCGGCCCCATAGCCGGTCCGGTTGGCGATACGGAGCTTGAGCTCGGCCTCGGCCGCGCGAGTGGAGTCACCGGTAGCGACCACGCGGCGCAGCTGGCCGTCGAGATCGCGGACCCGGGTGCGGGCGCGGAATCGGCCCGTGCCCATCGGCTTGGTGTGGATCCGCCCGAACGTTCCGATCGGTGTCCGCGGACGCCCGAAGCCCATCACGACCGCCTCCCCGACCCACCGCGCCCCTCGGGATAGGGCAGGTCGAGCAGCAGCGCCCACTGATCGCCGGCGAGCTCTTGGCTCGGCTGGTCATCCGTCGACGAGCCCGGGACCGGATCGTCCGCTGGTCCCCGCCGCGACGTCGCGCCGCCAGCAGACTCGGGCGGCACCTCAACCGCCCGCAGGACGGGCGAGAGTGCCGGCGGTGCAGCGGCGGATGCTGACGCAGAGTCGGCGGCGGCCGGGTTGGAGTCCTCGGACTCCAGCTGCCGCAGCCAGGCGTCGACCTCGCTGACCCGGAAGTGCAGGCATCGGCCGACCTTGAACCCGCGCGGGCCGCGGCCCTTGTTGCGCAGGTCGTAGAGCGCCTGGACGGAGACGCCGAGGTGCTCGGCGATCTGGGTCAGCGTCAGGACCGGCTCGATCGAGCCGGTCGTCGTCTCGACCGGGCTCGTCTGGACGGTCGCGGCAGCGATGGAGGTGGTGTTGGCGTGAGTGTTCATGCCAGTCAGGTGCGCGAGCCCAACCAGAGCGGATCGAGACGTGTCGAGACACGCGCTGAGACTCGATCCGCGGGCAGCGTACGCTCCCGACTTTATGGCCACTAAATGGCTACAGGCCATGTTCGGCTCCTATTGCTAGGACTCGAACATGGCCTGTGACCAGGTGTTTTGGTGGAGGTGAGGGGACTCGAACCCCTGACCCTCTGCATGCCATGCAGATGCGCTACCAGCTGCGCCACACCCCCGTGGCGTTGTCCCGGTCGATCACCCCGGGCAACGAGAAGAACATTAGCGGAATCGCTTCTCGATCACGAAATCGGGGTCCCCATTCCGTACGTCGCGAGTCGCCATGGCGCTGACGGGATGAGTCCATGAGTGGACTCTCGGGCGGTGAGCTCGATCCAGGCGCAGTTCGTCAGCGGGGCGAGGGTGGTGACGACGGACGGATCCCAGCCGAGGAACGCGGCCAGACCCTGGCGGATGGCGCCGCCGTGGGCGACGACCACGACGGTCTCGCCGGGCTCGACGGTCTCGGCCACGTCGTGGAGCGCGGCACTGAAGCGCGCCGCCACGGTGGGCCACGACTCCCCGCCGTAGGGCTCCCAGCTGGCCGGCATCTCACCGAAGCGCTCGTGGATCTGGGCCCGGTTCATCCCCTCGGCCTCCCCCGCGCAGACCTCACGCAAACGAGGGTCGTACGCAGCCTCCCGACCGGTCTCCTCGGCGACGTAGCCCGCGGTCTGGCGCGCCCGCATCAGGTCGGAGGAGACGAGTCGGGTCACGGCGTACGTCGTCGCGAGCGTACGAGCGGCGGCCTTGGCCTGCTGATGGCCGGTCTCGGCCAGCTCGATGTCGGTCTGGCCCTGGTAGCGACCGTCGGCGTTCCAGCCGGTGACGCCGTGGCGGAGCAGGATGAGACGACGGGGCTCCAGATGCCCGGCGGGTCTGAACGAAGTGGCCCCGCTCACCGGACCCTCAGTCCTCGGAGAGGACGTCGGCGGGCAGCGAGATGGCGGGGCAGTCGCGCCAGAGTCGCTCGAGGGCGTAGAACTGGCGCTCTTCCTCGTGCTGGACGTGCACGACGATCTCGCCGTAGTCGAGCAGCACCCAGCGCCCCTCCTTGTGACCCTCGCGCCGCAGCGGCTTCGAGCCGAGGTCGCGAAGCTTGAGCTCGACCTCGTCGACGATCGACTGCACCTGCCGCTCGTTGGGGGCGGAGGCCAGCAGGAAGGTGTCGGTGATCGCCAGCTGGTCGCTGACGTCGAAGGCGAGGATGTGTCCGGCCTTCTTCTCCGAGGCCGCGCGGGCGGCCGTGATGGTGAGCTCGAGAGCGTGCTCGGTCGCGGTCATGGGCCATCCTTGTAATGGGAAGTCTTGAGGTGGGGTGTCTTGGGTCGGTAGAGGTCGTGCTTGCCGATGTACTGCACCACGCCGTCGGGGACGAGATACCAGACCGGCTCGCCCCGGTGACGCCGCTCGCGGCAGTCGGACGAGGAGATCGCCAGTGCCGGGATCTCGAGCATGGTGATGCGGTCCGCGGGGATCTTCGAGATGACCTCGGGATCCATCGTGTAGCCAGGGCGTGTGCACCCCACGAACTGAGCGAGCTCGAAGAGCTCGTCGGTGTCGCGCCAGGTGAAGATCTCGGCGAGCGCGTCGGCCCCGGTGATGAAGTAGAGATCGGCCTCGGGCAGCACCTTGGCGAGATCGCGCAGCGTGTCGATGGTGAAGGTCCGACCGGCGCGTTCGATGTCGACCCGGCTGACGGTGAAGCGCGGGTTGGCGGCGGTCGCGATGACCGTCATCAGGTAGCGGTGCTCGGCCGGGGAGACGTCCCGGTCGGCCTTCTGCCACGGGTCGCCGGTGGGCACGAAGACGACCTCGTCGAGGTCGAAGAACGACTGCACCTCGGAGGCGGCCACCAGGTGGCCGTGATGGATGGGATCGAAGGTGCCGCCCATCACCCCGACACGGCGCTTGCCGGGCAGGCCTTCCAGACCTGGCTCGGGCGCTCCCCCGCTGCCCATCTGATCAGCGCTCAGGAGTGCTCACGGCCACCGGCGAACCAGACCAGAGCCATCAGCGCGAAGGCCAGGATGGCCAGGGTCAGGCCACCGATGACCCACTCGATGCCAGAGGTGCCGTGCTCGGCCCCGTGCTCAGCGGAGGTGATGATGCTCGACAGAACGGAGTTCGACATGACGCACAGATTACCTTGTGACCGCTCGTGTAGCCGCTTCGGACTAGCGTACGTGTCCCTCGCCGGTGACGATGTACTTCGTCGAGGTCATCTCGGGCAGGCCCATCGGGCCCCGAGCGTGCAGCTTCTGGGTCGAGATCCCGATCTCCGCACCGAAGCCGAACTCGCCGCCGTCGGTGAACCGTGTCGAGGCGTTGACCATGACCGCCGCGGAGTCGACCGCGGCGGTGAACCGCCGGGCGGCGCCCAGATCGTCGGTGACGATCGCCTCGGTGTGACCGCTCGACCAGCGTCGGATGTGCTGGACGGCAGCATCGAGGGAAGGTACGACGGCGGCACTGATCTTCAGCTCCAGGAACTCGGCCGCGTAGTCCTCGTCGGTGACCGGCTCGACCAGGTCATAGGCCTGGAAGGCCTCGTCTCCGTGGATCTGAACGCCACGCTCCTGGAGCGCGGGGATCACCTTGGGCAGGAACTCCTCGGCGATGTCGGCGTGCACGAGCAGCGACTCGGCGGAGTTGCACACGCTGGTGCGCTGGGTCTTGGAGTTGATGACGATCGCGAGCGCCTTGTCGAGATCGGCGGCCTTGTCGACATAGACGTGCACGTTGCCCACCCCGGTCTCGATGACCGGCACGGTGGACTCCTCGACGACGCTGCGGATCAGGCCGGCGCCACCGCGCGGGATGAGCACGTCGGCCAGCCCACGGGCACGCATCAGGGCCTTGACCGAGTCGTGGCCCTCCCCGGGCACGACCTGGATCACGTCGGCCGGGAGGCCGACGGAGACCACGGCGTCGCGGAGCACGGCGACGATCGCCACGTTGCTGGCCGCGATGTTGGAGGAACCACGCAGCAGCGCCGCGTTGCCGGACTTGAGGCAGATCCCGGCCGCGTCCACGGTGACGTTGGGGCGTGCCTCGTAGATCATCCCGACGACACCGAAGGGGACTCGCACCTGGCGCAGCTCGAGGCCGTTGGCGAGGGTGCTGCCGCGGACGACATCTCCGACCGGATCCGGCAGTGCGGCGAGGTCGCGGAGCGCGGTGGCGATGCCGTCGAGGCGCTCCTGGGTCAGGGTGAGGCGGTCGACGATGTTGGCCGGGCTGCCGGACGCCTCGGCACGGGCCACGTCGGCCGCATTGGCCGCCAGCACCTCGTCGGCCCGGTCGAGCAGGGCATCGGCCATCGCGTGCAGCGCCGCGTCCTTCACGCTGCGCGGCGCGACCGCGAGCTCGTAGCTCGCCGCTCGTGCCTTCGCCGCCACCTCACGGATCACTGCCTCTGCGCTCATGCCGCCGCCTCCGTAGGGCAGATCGAAGAATACGGAACCGGCGGCCTGAGGCCCGTTGCCGCTCGCTGACGCTCGCTCATGATGGAAACCCTATGCCGTCGGCCGTACGCAGCCACCACCCTTTCGCCGTGCGGACCGCACGGGCAGGGTCAGTCCTCGCCGCCCAGCCCCAACAGCGCGCCCAGCCCCTCGAGCGGACCGCGGGGGCGCTCGGAGGGTTTTGCCGTCGCCATCGGCTCACCGCTCGCCGATGCGGAGGGCCTCGGCTTCCGCGGCGGCTTCGCCGGCTTCGACTCGTCGGGCTCGCCCACCGGTCGGGCTCGTGGCGAGACCTCGAGCCGTTCCTGCTTCCCGGCCGGACTCGCCGCGGCCGATGCGCTCGCCGCGGGCTCCGACTCGGTCATCGCCGGATAGTCAACCGGTGGCTGGTGGGACCTCCTGACGAACGCGATCCCCGACATCGCACCGGCGAAGAGCGCCGACAGCACCAGCGCCGAGATCCAGGGCGTCCAGCCGCGCCACCAACCTCCGGCGGGGCCTCGCGCCCCGTCGAGCTCACTCGCTCCCACAACCATCCCCCAGGCTGCGCCGGCACCGTCCGGCGCGCTCCGAATCCTAGCCGCGAACCGAGCCCTCTGGGGCGATGTGGACATCACCGGATCGCGCGATCTCGAGCAGGAGGTCGTGCGCCCGCGCGGCGACCGGGTTGTCGGTACGCCGCGCGCCGAGCTCCACCAGCGCGACCAGGTCCGCGGAGCGCGCCAGGTCGAGGGCGTCCATGGTGCTGCCACCGCGCGCCGAGACGTAGCCCTCCAGCACTCCCGCGACGTAAGCCTCCTGCCGGTCGAACCGCAGCAGATTGCCGAGATCGGCGTACGGGGATCCGGCATGGGCGAACTCCCAGTCGACGACCGCACGCACGCTCAGCGTCTCCGGATCGAGGATGAGGTTCTTCGGGTTGAGGTCGCTGTGCACCAGGCTCACCCTGGCGACCGTGTCGAGCAGGAGCTGGGCGTCGGCGGCCGCGTCGCGCAGACCCTCCAGGACGTCAGGTGACCAGTCGAGTCGATCCGCATACGACTCGACCCAGTCGGTCAGGTCCAACGCGTGCGCCTCGACCCGCAGCTCCTTGTCGGCGAAGGTCCCGGCAGTCAGGAACGGCATCCCGGCGAGGGTCGCCGCGATCTCCCCGAGTCCGCGTCCGAGCCTGCGCTGCTGCTCCTCGTCCAGGTCAGGAACCAGCAGGTCGCCGCGTACGCCTTCGACGAACTCGGTCACCAGCAGCGCGGGCGTGCCCACGTCGGGGTCGGCGCGGCGTACCTCCAAGACCTTCGGGACCGGGAGGAGGCCCCGCACCAGACGGTGCAGGGCCTCTTGGATCTCCGCGGCCTGCGGGGGATGGCGCGGGTCGGCGAAGACCCGCACGACCGACCGCTCACCACCGGCCTCCGCCAGGAACGTCTCTCCCGACCAGCCGCCGTCGAGCGGCCGGATGCCTCCATCGAGTTCACCGAAGCTCACCCTTGGAGGCTAACCGGTCAGGCGCAGGGCCGACGCTTCGGCTGGCTGTAGACCTTGTGGGTCGCGTTCGAGCTGTTCCACATCCTGTTGAACCGGTCGGTGTAGGCGTTGTAGTAGCTCTTCGAGGTGAACCGGAAGGTGACCTCGTCGTTGCTGAACGACGGCGGCGACCAGTTCTCCGAACCGGTCCAGACGCTGTTCGTGCCCCGGCCCGCGAAGGCGCCGTTGACGCTCATCCACTTGTAGTGGGAGTAGCAGCGCGAGCCATAGACGATGGCGTCACCGCTCGTGGACTTCTTCTGGCCCCAGTCCCAGGCAGCGTCGCGCACCGGGATGCCGACGCGCTTGAGCTTGCGGTAGACGATGTCACTGGTCACCGAGCCGATCACCCGGACCACGCAGCCGCGCTTCTTCAGCCGGACGACCTCGTCGGCGATGCGCTCGCCACGGCGGCTGTACCACGCGTACATGTGGATCCGCAGGATCGTCTTGCCCTTGGTGCCGTAGCCGCTGGGCGCGCGGCAACCGACCTGGCGCAGCCGGTCGATCACCCGGTCGCCGGTGCCGCGGGCGTAGACCTCGTCGCTGGTCGCCCCGGGGCGGGTGCGCTGGAACCCGACAGAGGTCCCGCCACCGGACCACGAGACGTAGCGCGGCGAGGCCTTCCGGTCGGCCTTGAGCTCGTTGAACATCCGCAGCCAGGTCCGCCACAGGCTGTCGCCGGCGTAGATCGTCTGGGCGTCGTTCCACTGGGAGCCGGCCGCGCCGCCACCGAGGTTGCCGGAGCTGTTGATCATGATGTTGCGCTTGGAGCCGACCTGGGTGAACGAGTGGATCTTGATGTGCAGGTTGCCCTTGTCGTATCCACGGCAGGCACCGGCGCATCCGTAGATGAAGCTCGGCCGGTGGCGCTTGGTGCCGAGGCGCGCGGCCAGCTTCTTCTCGCCGCTGCTCCACATCTTCCGGTTGACCAGGATCTGCACGTGAACACCACGCTTGTGGGCGGCGATCAGATGGTCGACGGTGTCGGCGCGGTCCAGGTTGTAGGTGACGAACCGGATGTAGGAGCCACGCACCGAGTGCCGGATGCTGGTGTTGATCCGGCTGACGACGGCGTTGCGCTGCGCCGAGCTGCCTGTCGGATTGTTGAAGAACGGGCCCGCGGGCGGCGACCAGGGCGCCGCTGTCGCTGGTGTCGAGACCACCGACATCGTCGCCATGACCAGCGCCGCGACACATCCCGCCACAGCCGAGGCGATCGATATCTTTCGGGTCGTCTTCGACCTCAGCAAATTGACCCACATGGGCCCGGACTATACCCAGCGACGTATGGCCCGCGCGACAATTCGCCGAACCCGACACCAAACAGAAAGGAACCCGCCTCCGAGCGGGGGCTCGGAGGCGGGTTTTCAGGACGTACGTCCCGGGTCGAACGGGTCGACTCGTCAGCCCTTGGCGGCCTTCACCGCGTCGGTGACGGCCGGGAGGACGGTGTGCAGGTCGCCCACCACGCCGAAGTCTACGAGCTCGAAGATCGGGGCCTCCTCGTCCTTGTTGACCGCGACGATGGTCTTCGAGGTCTGCATGCCGGCACGGTGCTGGATCGCACCGGAGATCCCGTTGGCCACGTAGAGCTGCGGGGAGACGGTCTTGCCGGTCTGGCCGACCTGGAAGGTGTGCGGCATCCAGCCGGAGTCGACCGCGGCACGCGAGGCGCCGACGGCGGCACCGAGCGCGTCGGCGAGACCCTCGACGGCGGAGAAGTCGCCGCCGGTGCCACGACCACCGGAGACCACGATCGCGGCCTCGGTGAGCTCGGGGCGACCCGAGGCCTTACGCGGCTGGGAGGCCACGATCTGGGCGGTCTTGGCGGCGTCGGAGATGGTCACCTCGAACGGGGTGACCGCGGCGGCGCCGGCCTTCTCGACCGGAGCGGCCGAGTTGGGCTTGACCGTGATGATCGGGGTGCCCTTGGTGACCTTGCCCTTGACCGTGAAGTTGCCGGCGAAGACCGACTGGGTCGCCACACCGGACTCGTCGAGGTCGACGGCGTCGGTGATCAGACCGGAGTCGAGCTTGATCGCCAGACGTCCGGCGACCTCCTTGTTCTCCGCGGAGGAGGGCAGCAGGATCGCGGCCGGGGAGGCGGAACCGGCCAGCTGCGCGAGCGCTTCGGCCTTCGGCGCCACCAGGTAGCCCTTGATCTGGGCGTCGTCGATGACGTAGACCTTCTCGGCGCCGTAGCCCTTGACGGCCTCCGCGGCACCAGCGGCGCCGCCGGCGTCACCGATGTAGACCGCGGACGGCTCGCCGAGCTTGGCGGCCAGGGTGAGCAGCTCGTAGGTCGGCTTCTTGACCTGACCACCTACGTGGTCGATGAGAACGAGAACTTCAGCCATGATTCAGAATCCTTTCTCGGCCTCAGATGAACTTCTTGGACGCGAGGAACTCGGCCAGCGCCTTGGCGCCCGAGCCGTCCTCGTCGGTGACGATCTCACCGGCGGTACGCGGCGGGCGGGCCGCCGTCTCCTCGACCGCGGTGTACGCGGCACCGAGCCCCACCTGACCGGCGTCGACGCCGAGGTCGGCCAGCGACCAGGTCTCCAGCGGCTTCTTCTTGGCCGCCATGATCCCCTTGAACGACGGGTAGCGGGCCTCGCCCGACTGGTCGGTCACCGAGAGGACCAGCGGCAGCGTGCCGCCGATGACCTCGGTGGCGACATCGCCGTCACGCTTGATGCGGATCTGGTCGCCCTGGGTCTCGACGACCGAGGCCAGCGTGACCTGCGGCAGACCCAGACGCTCGGCGAGCATCGCCGGGACGACGCTCATGCTGGCGTCGGTCGAGGCCAGGCCGCCGACCACCAGGTCGACCGGACCGAGCTTCTCGATCGCCTTGGCCAGCACCAGCGAGGTGGCGATGGAGTCGGAGCCGGCGATCGCGTCGTCGACGACGTGGACACCCTTGTCGGCGCCCATCTGCAGCGCCTTGCGCACAGCAGCCTCGGCGGCCTGGGGGCCCACGGTCAGCGCGGTGACGGTGATCTCCTCACCGTCGCGCTTCTCCTTGATCTGCAACGACTGCTCGACCGCGTACTCATCGAGCTCGGAGAGCAGACCATCGACGTTCACGCGGTCGACGGTGAAGTCGTCCTCGAACTGCCGGTCCGCGGTCGCGTCCGGTACGTACTTCACAAGCACAACAATGTTCATGATGGTGCGGCCTTGCCGGCCCCTCCTGAATGGTCGTAGTTCGCCAGCGATGTTACCGGTCAGTCACATAGGACGACAGGTGCCTTCGAGTTGAGAATGTCACATGGGGTCAGGGCCGGATGAAACCAGCCACGATCCGGCCGACGATCAGCCAGGCCAGCGCACCGATGCCCCAGTTGAAGAGCGCGTTCTTGGTGGCTGCGTCCTCACCGCCGAACTGCTTGATGCCGTTCTCACGCGAGAACAGGCCGAGATCGGCCACGTCTGCCGCGTCGAGCACGAAGGCGACGAGCGTGTTGCTCTGGTTGGCGTCGAGCGCGATCAGCAGGGCGCCGATCGCCAGCGCCAGAGCGGCGATCAGTGCGATCACCCAGATCGCCCTGGAGGCGTAGGACCGGATGGTCTTCACCACGCCCGGACCGGAGGAGGTCTTGGTGTCGGACACGAGAGTCACTTCCCTTCGAAGTTGGCTTTGCCCGGACCGTTCTCGAGAAACGATCCCATCCCGATCTGGGAGTCCTGCGTCGCGAACACGCCGGCGAACTGCTGCTGCTCGATGGCCAGCCCGGTGGCGAGGTCCACCCCGAGCCCCTTGTCGATCGCCGTCTTCGCCGCCGCCAGAGCGTACGGGGCCGCCGTCTTGAACTGGCTCGCCCACGCGAGCGCCTCCTCGTATACCGAGGCCGCCGGCACCAGCCGGTCGGCCAAGCCGATAGCAAGCGCCTCGTCTGCCTTGACGAAGCGCCCCGAGAAGATCAGATCCTTGGCCTTGGACGGCCCGACCAGTCGGGCCAGCCGCTGGGTGCCCCCGGCACCGGGGATGATGCCCAGCAGCACCTCCGGCTGACCGAAGGTGGCGTCATCGGCGGCGATCCGGAGGTCGGCCGCGAGCGCCAGCTCGCAGCCCCCGCCCAGCGCATAGCCGGTCACCGCGGCCACCACCGGCTTGGGGATCTCCGCGACCGCCGTCACCGCGGCCTGCACACCCGCGACCCGCTTGGCCATCTCGGAATAGGAGAGGCCGGCCATCTCCTTGACGTCGTTACCGGCGGCGAACAGCCTCTCCCCGCCATAGACGACCACCGCGCGTACGTCGTCGTCGC
This sequence comes from Nocardioides panzhihuensis, assembly GCF_013408335.1. Lineage (NCBI taxonomy): Bacteria > Bacillati > Actinomycetota > Actinomycetes > Propionibacteriales > Nocardioidaceae > Nocardioides > Nocardioides panzhihuensis. The sequence goes on from NZ_JACBZR010000001.1 coordinate 3,792,077, forward strand.
CCGCCGCCTGGATCGCGACCTCGAGCAGCTCGTCCTGCACCTGGAAGCTGATCGCGTTCATCTTGGGCCGGTCGAGCCGGATCGTGCCTACACCGTCCTCGACGCTGAGGTTGACGAAGTCACCCATGGTGATGCTCCCTTGTCTGTGAGGCTTGTCTGTCAGGTCCGTCTGTGAAGGCGGTTACATGTGTCCGGAACACTATCTGGTGGCTTCCCGGCGTCGCGCCCCTATCCGTTGCACAGGCGTTACATGTGCGGCGTAACCAATTTCAGTAAAGTGACGTTGGCCACATATGACCGAAATTCGTTCCAGTCGCGCTCGCGTAGGCCTCGGTGCAGCGCTGAGCATCGCCCTCGGCGCGTTCGTGCTGGCGACGCCGGTCTCGGGTGCCGCGCTCTCCACTACGGATGACACTGCCAACACCAGGTCCGACGCAGCTCGCTCAGGCGGGCTGCTCGGTCACGAGGCCGATGCAGGCCTGGACGTACGCGACCGCGTACTGCCCACCTCGACCCAGAAGTCCGCTGCCGAGGCTCTGGACGCGGTCGACATCCGCTGGAACGATCATGGGACTCCGACCTCGCTGATCACGGCCGACGGCGTGCTGGCCCCGGTCAGCTCCTCGGACCCGGTGACCGCCGCCCGAGACTTCATCGACGACAACGCGGCGGTCTTCGGGCTCTCCGCGGCTCAGCTGGACGACCTGGAGCTGGTCAGCGACCAGAAGCTGGCCGCCGGAGGTGGCCATGCGGTGCTCTTCCGCCAGACGTACGGCAGCCTGTCCGCCGCCACCGAAGGCCTGGTCACCGTCGGGGTCGCCGACGGCAACATCGCCTACGTCTCCTCCTCCCTGTCGAAGGTGACCGGCACCCCGGCGAAGGCGGAGCTCACCCCGACCGAGGCGTGGTTGAAGGCAGCGGCCTCGGCCGGACGCCCGATCACCGGCTCGAAGGTCGGCGAGATCGTCACCACCGCGGCAGCGAAGCCAACCGACTGGACGAAGCTGACGGTTCCCGGCCTGGCGACCGATCAGCTGGTGCGGCTGCGGGCCTTCCCGGTCCCCGGCGAGGGCGTACGCCCCGTCTTCCAGGCCACCGTCGTCGACTCCGCCGCCGCGACCCTGCTGGGGCAGACGGTGCTGGTCGATGCGGTCACGGGTGAGGTGCTCCTGCGTCACGACAACGTCGACCACGAGAACGAGGTCGAGGGACCGTTCACCGGCACCGCGCTCGACGCCTGCGGGCCCAAGCACCCCTTCGAGATCGCCGACGACAAGACCCGCACCCTGGCCGCGGTCGCCGTCGGGCTGCCGACCGACGACTTCACCGTGAAGCTCTTCGCCCCCGACGGAAAGCTGCTCGTCGAGGGTGACCTGCTCTTCAACCCTGAGGCCGCGACCTACACCGCCGACAAGATCGACCCCGGGACGTACTCCGTCCAGGTCTGTCCCTTCGACGACTCGCTCCTCGTCGGCAGCTACACCGTCACCGTCGCGTCCTCCGATGCCGGCGCGGAAACCGGTGAGCTGCCGGGCAGCAACCCAGGCTGGTCCTACTTCCCCGGCATCCCGGACATCGCCTCGACCGGCGGCGACGCGGTCCCCACCAACGACGTGATCGCCTGCTGGACCAAGGTCGCCGACTGCACCGGCCCGGAGCTGAAGAGCCTGGCCAACGCCGGCCCGTGGGACACGCTGCTGAACACGACCGTCGGGGTGCCGTCGCTGACGACCATCGGCAACAACGCCAACACCCACGAAGGCTGGCTCTCGCCGCTCGCCGCTGGTGGGCTCGAGCAGGCGCCGGTCTCGCCGGTGCGCGACTACACGGGCAAGTTCACCGACGCCTGGAACAACTCCAAGTGCTCGCCCACGACCCTGGTCCCCGGCGGCAACGACGTGAACTACGTGGTCGGCAACCTGTTCGCCAGCCACAACCGGATGCACGACTGGTCCTACTTCCTCGGCTTCACCGAGGAGAACTACAACCTGCAGACCGACAACCTCGGCCGTGGCGGACGTGGGCTCGACGCCGAGGTCGGCAACGCGCAGGCCGCTGCGCTCGACTCGCAGGTCATCGAGCAGAGCGGGCTGCTGACCGGCCGCAACAACGCCAACCAGCTGACCCTGATGGACGGCGTGCCGGGCGTCACCAACCAATACCTCTTCCAGCCCGCCGCCGGCGCGTTCTACGCACCCTGCACCGACGGCTCGCTGGACTTCGGGATCGTGGGCCACGAATACACCCACGCCATCTCGAACCGGATGGTCGGCGGCCCCGACGACGGGCTCACCTCGGAGCAGGGCGGCGCGATGGGCGAGTCCTGGAGCGACCTGGCCGCAGGCGAGAACATGTTTGCCCACGACCTCGACAACGGCGGCAGCCCGTGGGCCGTCGGCGCCTACGCCACCGGCAACACCGACGTCGCCATCCGCGACTTCGCGATCGACAAGAACCCCCTCAACTTCTCCGACTACGGGTTCGACTCCACCGGACCCGAGGTCCACGCCGACGGCGAGATCTGGAACGGCACGATGTGGTCGGTGCGGCAGGCGCTGGTCGACAAGTACAACGCCACCCACCCCTACGCCGACAAGGCCCTGCAGCGGCGCTGTTCGGTTGGCACCACGTCGGCCTCGCCGCTGGCGCCCGACCACTGCCCCGGCAACCGCCGCTGGATCCAGCTGGTCTTCGACTCGTTCCTGCTCCAGCAGGGTGCGACGTCGATGCTGGATGCCCGCGACGCGTTCCTGGCCGCCGACCAGATGCGTTTCGGCGGCGCCAACCGGCAGGTGATCGCTGACGCGTTCGCGCGCCGCGGCATGGGTCAGTACGCCACCACGACCGCCGACGACCACGAGCCGACCCCGAGCTTCGCCTCGCCGGCCTCGCGCAACACCAAGGTCACCTTCAGCGCGCCCGCCGGCACACCCGGCAAGGTGTACGTCGGCCGGTTCGAGGCTCGGGCCACGCCCATCGCCGACACACTGGTCGACACCGCGATGGGGTCGGTCGCCCACTTCGTCCCTGGGACGTACGAGTTCCTCTACGTCGCCAAGACCGGAGGCGCCCAGCGCAAGACCGTCACCATCTCCCCCTCGGAGACGAGCAAGACGGTCTCGTTCGCGGGGAGCACCAACCTCGCCGCGGCCGCCAAGGGGGCCACGGTGATCGCCTCGACCGAGGGCTCGCGCAACCCGGACGCGTTGCTCGACGGCACCGAGAGCACCAACTGGGGCGGCGTGACCGAGGGCAACGTGGACGCGACCACGCCGTCGGTCGCCATCGACCTGGCCGGCGGAACTCACACCGTCACCAGGGTGAACGTGAGCGCCTACCTCTCCCCCGCCACCGAGACGGACGCCGACTCAGGCTCCCGTTTCACCGCCCTGCGGAAGTTCGCGCTCGAGGCCTGCGTCTCGGCCTGTGGCACCAGCGGCGCGACCTGGAAGCGCTTCTACACCTCGAGCGACGACGCCTTCCCCGGCAAGCGCCCGAGGCCAGTCGCACCCAACCTCAACCTGCGTACCTTCGACGTCCCCGACACCGCCGCGGCCGCGGTACGTCTGGTGGCACTGGAGAACCAGTGCACGGGCTACGAGGGCTACGCCGGCGAGCAGGACGCCGACCCCCTCACCACCACCGACTGCAAGACCGGCTCCGACCGCGGCACCATCGTTCACGCCGCCGAGCTGCAGGTCTTCGGAAAGTGATCCGAGCCCAGTGATCCGAGGGTCTCGGTGTCCCGCCAGCCGCGGGGCACCGAGACTCTGCGGTCTTGGCCGGGCCGAGGCTGTAGCCGTGGAGACGGTCGGGCGAGACTCCCCGCTCCGCCGGATCCTGTCCCCGGCGCGGGGATCAGTCGATCGCCGCAGCGACAGCCTCGATCTCGACCAGCTGATCGTCATAGCCCACGACCGTGACTCCCATCAGGGTGCTGGGAACGTCATGGTCACCGTACGCATCGCGAACGACCGCCCACATCACTGACCTCGGCAGACCGGATGAGACGGACAGCGTTGACCACCCCGCGATCCCGTCACGCGCGCACATCGAGCACGTCCTGATCGCGTCGGGTGAACCGGATCCGTCCATCCGGTAGGCGTTCATAGTCGTAGTTCGGGTCGTGGATCCGGCGATGATCGCTGGAACACAACAAGACCATGTTGGCCAGATTCGTAAGCCCGCCTTGAGACCAGGGTTTCAGATGATGGGCCTCGGTCCAGGCCGCGGGGGCATCGCAGTCTTCGGCCTGGCAGCACTTGTCCCGTAGCCGGAGTGCTCGGTGTTGGACTGGGGGCGCGAGGCGGGTGGTTCGGCCGAAGTCGAAGATCTCGGAGTCTGTGCCGAGGACGACGGGGATGAGGTCGGCGTTGCAGGCCATCCGGCGGGCCTCGGCGGCGGTGATCTTGTCGCCGTCGAACCCCAACGCCGCGGTGCCGAGGTCGTTGCGGAGGTCTTCGACGTTCATGGTGATGAAGACCGTGGTCGCGTGGCCACCATGGCGGGGGAGCTGGTCGACGTCGTAGGTCTCGACGACCCGGGCGAAGGCCTGGCCCAGCAGCCGGTCATAGGGGGGCCTTACGGCCCCGGTCCTCGACAGAGAGCTTCCTCGGCTGGGCCAGGGAGTCCAAGAGGGTGCGCAGCCTCATCCCGACCGCGTAGGAGACCCGGGCGTGGATATCGACCGTCCCGTCGCCGTTGGCGCGGGATTGAAAGAAGGTGCGCCGCTGGGCTTGTTCTTCCTCGCGCTGCAGGGCTTTGGCTTCGGCGGCCTCGAACCGTTCGGGGTCGACCTCGACCAGGATCCGCTTCCCGATGTTCTTGAGGTCGTCAGCGGTCAGCCGGGTGGCGTAATCGACCAACAGCTTCTCCGCGTAGGCCAGATCCTCGCGACTGGCAGTCGGGTCGGCCTCGACCGCCTCGAGGGCCTTGGTGATCACCCTCGCCTTGTCCTGGGACACCACGCCCTCAGCGAGGCCGGCGGCAGCGAGCTCATACTTCGCGAGCGCCGCGGCGAATTTCACCTCAGCACGGCCGATCTTCTTGTCGACCAGCAACTCGGTCAGCATCCACCCCGAGACGTCTTTCGCGCCGGTCTCTTCGGCGATGTCACCGGCAGCAGCGAGGATCCGGAGCTTCAGCGCGGCCTGTTTGGCCTGGATGATCTCCAGGCGCTTCAGCCGGTCTTTCTTTTGGCTGGTGCGCCAGTAGGCCGGGTCCCTGGCGAGAAGGTTGTCGAGGGAGGACTCCAGGGCAGCGAGCTCTGCGTCGATCGGGTCCACAGGGTTGGTGCCCCAGTGGTTGATCTCGGGTTCGAGACTCATCGCGGCCGCCCTCCTCTCCGGCGTGTAGAGGCGTGTCGTGATGGGTCTGATTCTACTCGTTTCGACCGTTCTATTCTACTTATATTAGCAGGTCAAGCCTTGTTTTCGCGGTGAGCGAACGACCTCATACTTGTGGATGGTAAGTGGCCCGAAGGGCCACCCTCCCACCCCACGAACAGCACCGTTCCGAAGCGAGACTTCGCTGCGCCACACCCGGGCCGCCGCCCCGATAGCCAGCCAAATCTTCTCTCGACGGATCCCGGTGTCCAGGACCGCGAAGCGGCCGGCGAAGCCGGCGGCCGTAGGCCGTCCTTGACTCCGGGGTTCGTCGAGAAGACCCTCGAAGTCGGGTCGGCGGCCCTGTCCGGCCTTTGGGTGGGACGATCCGGCAGGGAACCGTGTTGGTCTCGACACGCCTCCGCCTAGCGGCTCCGGCGGCTCGACCAGCGGAGGTCGGGGTCTCGACCAGCGGAGGTCGGGGTCTCGACCAGCGGAGGCCGGGCTCTCGACCAGCAAGGATGGGATCTCGACACGCCCCCACCAAGCCGCTCCAACGGCTCGACCAGCAACGCCGCCCCTCACCCCCGATCGAACGACGCCAACGCAACCCCAGCAATCCCAGCAGCAACAAGCGCAGTCCCAGCAAGCACCCAGAAGAGCCCGTCGTACCCACCCATCACAACAGCGATCCCAGCCCCGACAGCCGGAGCGAGCGCACCCGCGACCCCCGCCGGCGCGGAGTAGACCCCGTTGAGCGCGGCGTACCTCTCCGGACCCCACACGTCGCTGACGACGGTCGCGGAGATGAGCGTGTAGAGCCCGCGGGCGGTCCCGGTGAGGATCGCGACGAAGATCATCACCCAGCCGACCACAGGCAGCAACGGAAGCAGCGCCACCGAGGCCGAGAACCAGAGCACTCCCCCGAGCATCCGGGCCCGGACGCCGAAGCGTCGCGCCAGCAGCGGGTAGAACGCCCGCCCCGCGACCTGGCCGGCGCCACTGAGTCCGAGCGCCCAGGCGGCGGTGGTCGGGCTCAGCCCATGCTCGACGAGGAACGGCACCAGGTGGACGATCGAGGCGAACACGGCCATCGTGACCAGCGTGCCCGCGAGCGTGAGCAGTACGAACCGACGGCTCCGCAGCACCTCCCGGTCCCGCACCGGTCGATCGTCGCCAGAAGCCGTCGGCTTCCAGCCGAGATCGAGCACCACGACGCTCGGGACGAACGTCAGCACGACGAAGACACCGGCCAGGATCACGTACGTCCACCGCCACTCCACCCAGCCCGCCAGCGCGTCGGTGAGCGGCGCGAAGATCGTCGAGGCGAACCCGCCCGCGAGGGTGAGCGTCGTGATCGCATCCACCCGCCGCGTACCGAACCAGTGCGTCAGCGCCGCGAAGGCCGGCGGATAGAAGGTGCCGGCGGTCGAGAGCCCGACCAGCAGCCAGCCCAGCGCGAAGATCCAGTACGAAGGCGCAGCAGCGACCACGAGCAGCGCGACAGTCCCCAGCAGGCTGGCCCCAGCCATCACCCACCGCGGCCCGTAGCGCTGGATGACCCGTCCGACGGGGATGCCCGCCACGGCTCCGAGAAGCGTGCCGGCGGAGAACGCGGCGGTGATCGCGGCCGCCGACCAGCCGGTGGAGTCGATGATCCGCGGCTGCAGGACGGTGAAGGCGTAGTAGAGGACGCCGTACGCCACCGTGACGGTCACGCAGAGCGAGACCAGCACCGCACGCAGCTGCCGAGCCTCGACCCGCTGCTCCACTCCCACACCTCCCCAGCACGTACGTCCGTCACGCTCGTGCACGCACCGTGTCGGCACCGGGGTCAGCGTTCCAGATGGACCTCTCCCGCGACGCCGCCGAGCTTGGCCGGATTGCGGACGTAGTAGAGCCCGGTGACCATACCGTCCTCGACGTGCAGGGTGACGACGCCGTCGACCTCCTCGCCGAAGTAGACCAGCATCCCCGGCGATCTGTTCACACTGGTCAGCTCGAACCTGGGGATGCCGTACTTCGTCGCCAGCCCCGTGAAGAACCGCAGCACCTTGTCGGCGCCGTGGATCGGGTTGCGGGCGGCCTGCACCACACCGCCCCCGTCGGAGAAGAGCACGACATCGGGTGCGAGCACGTCCAGCAGCGACTGCAGGTCGCCACCGGTCGCGGCGTCGCGGAACCGCTCCAGGGCGCGACGCGCCTCGGTGGCCGAGACCGCCTCGCGCGGCCGCCGCTCGGCGACGTGGTCGCGGGCCCGATGAGCGATCTGCCGCACCGCGGCCGGCGACTTGTCGACCGCCGCGGCGATCTCGTCGTAGCCCAGCGCGAAGACCTCGCGAAGGACGAAGACCGCCCGCTCGGTCGGCGAGAGGGTCTCCAGGACCAGCAGTACGGCGGTCGAGAGCGAGTCGGCGAGCTCGGCGTCCTCGGCGACGTCGGGGGCGGTCAACAGCGGCTCCGGCAGCCACGGACCGACGTACGTCTCCTTGCGGCGCGACAGCGTCCGGATGCGGTTGAGGGCGAGCCGGGTGGTGATCCGCACCAGGTAGGCGCGCTGGTCGCGCACCTCCTCCAGCGGGACATCGGCCCAGCGCAACCACGTCTCCTGGAGCACGTCCTCGGCGTCGGCGGCCGAACCGAGCATCTCGTAGGCCACCGTGAAGAGCAGGTTGCGGTGGGCGACGAAGGCCTCCGTCGCGGCGTCGTCGCTCGCCCCGTCGGACTCGATCATGCCGCCGGCTCCGTAGTGCAGAGCAAAGAATACGGACCCAGCGGCCTGAGGCCGATCGTCGCTCGCTTGCGCTCGCTCATGCCTGCGACCCTACCGGCGCGGGCGCCAGCGGGATCTCGCAGACGTCGGAGTAGCCCTGGCTCTGCAGCCCAGCGGCGGAGTTGAACCGCGATCGCATGTTCTCCAGCGCGATCATCTGGGTCAGCTCCACCATCGCCTCGGCGCCCAGCTCGGCCAGCAGGGCGGCGACCATCTCGTCGGTGACCGTCATCGGCGTGGTCGTCATCGCCTCGGCGTACTCGATGACCTTCCTCTCGGTCTCGTCGAAGACGTCGGAGGTCCGCCACACCTGTACCTGGCTGATCTTCTCGAGATCGAGGTTCTCGTTGCCGGCGAGGTAGTAGCCGAAGTCCAGGCACCAGCTGCACCCGATCGTGCTCGCCGCGGCCATCTCGGCCAGCGACTTGTACGTCGGGTCGAGCGCCTTCCACTTCCCCGCTCTCGTCTCGAACCCCATCACCGCGCGCAGCACCGGCTTGTGGTGGAACAGGACGTAGCCGACGTCGGGGACCTCGCCGTACATCTTCCTGCTCACCCGCCGCACCACGGCGCCGTAGAGACCGGTCAGATCTGCCTTCGGGATCCTGAACGTACTGGGCATCGTCGCCCTCCTCTTTCTGGGTCGAGCATCTCGTCCCCATCCAGACACCGACAACCGTCAGGCTGTGACAACACGGCTCGCTAGGGTGGTCGCGTGAGCGAGCGCCAGCGAGGGACCCAACAAAAACTCACGCGACCATGTCCGTACTCTGGCGCTTGCGCTACGGAGGTGGTCGCGTGAGCGAGCCAGAGACGACGACGGTGGCGGAGGGCGTTGCCCGGATCGAGTGGGCCGCGGGCGAGTCCGTCGATGTCGTACGCCGCGAGGTGGCCGCCGCGCTGCTCACCCACCATCGGGTGGAGGCGCTGATCGACCCGGTCGACCCTGCTGAACAGCGCACCGCGACCTGGTCGGGTCTCCACCGTGAGGGCCTGCTCCGGGGTGTGTCGGGCGGCGAGGACCGGATGATCTACGCCCGGGTGGCGAGCGATGCGCCGGTGGAGGCCCCCGAGGGCTTCCGGGCGCTGCTCAACTCGTTCCTTCCGCGCAAGCGCGCGATCGGGCAGATGCTGGTGCGCGACCCCGAGGACCGGGTCCTGATGTGCCAGCTGACCTACAAGAAGGACTGGGACCTGCCCGGCGGGATCGTGGAGGTCGGCGAGTCGCCGAAGCTGGCGACCACCCGCGAGATCGAGGAGGAGCTCGCCCTCCTGATCCCCGCCGGCGACCTGCTCCTCACCGACTGGCTGCCGCCCTGGGGCGGCTGGGACGACGCCATCTGCCTCGTCTTCGACGGCGGCATCCGTCCTTCCTCGATCATCGAGCAGGCCACCCTCCAGCCGCGCGAGATCCGCTCAGTGGCGTTCTGCACCCTCGACGAGGTCCGCGACCGGGCCGCCGACTTCACCGCCCGCCGGGTCGAGGCCGCTCTCGCCGCGCTGCGGGGCGGCCGCGGCTACACCGAGTCGGGGCGGGCGTAGCACTCCCTGCGCAACGAGCGCGCCGAGCACCAGGAGCGCACCACCGGCGAGCTCGCCGCCGCTCGGCACCTCCCCGAGCAGCAGCCACGCGGAGCCGATCGCAACCGGGGGCACCAGCAGGATCCACGGGACCACCGACGACGCCGGATGCTTCGCCAGCAGCGAGTTGAAGATCCCGTAGCCGACGAACGAGGCGAGCACCACGGTGTAGCCCGTCGAGACGAGTGCCTCCCAGCCGAACGCCGCCACCCCCTCACGTACGCCGCCGGGCCCGTCGATCACCAGCGAGAGCGCCAGCAGCGGGAGCGGCACGACCAGCGCGGACCAGACCGTCAGCGAGAGCCCACCGGAGACCTTGGCCGCGCGGGAGATCACGTTGCCGATCGCCCAGGACAGCGCGGCGAGCAGGCACAGCAGGAGCGCCACGACAGGCACGTGCCCACCCCGGCCCAACGCCACGACGACCAGCCCGAGGGCGCCGGCGAGGACCCCGACCGTCTGCAGCCGGCTCGGCCGCTCGCGCAGCACGCCGGCCGCGATGACGATGGTGAGCACGACCTGCGCCTGGAGTACGAGCCCGGCAAGGCCGGGCGGCATCCCGGCGGCCATGCTGGTGTAGAGCAGGCCGAACTGGCCCAGGCTCATGAAGACCCCCACCGCGGCGATCACCCGCCACGGCGCCTTCGGACGCGGCAGCAGGAAGACCGCCGGGAACGCGACCAGGACGAAGCGCACGGCGAGCAGCAACAGCGGCGGCACCGACTGCCCGTCGCGCTCCTCGAGGCCCCAGTCGATGACGACGAAGTTGAAACCCCACAGCACGGCGACGAGGACGGCGAGCAACGAGTCACGACGATTCACTCCACCAGGATGAAGGCAACGATCATGAAGCACCAGCGAATGATTCTTCATCCGACGACGTAGCATGGCTTCATGATCGATCTTGCCGCCGTGGTCGCCCTCCGCGCCGTCGACACCCACGGGTCGGTGGTCGCGGCCGCCGAGGCCCTCGGCTTCACCCCCAGTGCCGTGTCCCAGCAGGTCAAGCGGCTCGAGCGGCAGGTGGGCGTGCCGCTCTTGGAGCGGATCGGGCGCGGCGTGACGCTCACCCATGCCGGGCGGCATCTGGTCGAGGAGGGGTCGCGGCTGCTCGCCGACATGGAGTCGCTGGAGTCAGGGCTGCACGAGCAGGCCACGACCGTGGCCGGCCGGCTGCGACTGACCGCCTTCTCGACCGCGATGCGCGGGCTGATCGCGCCGGTCGCCGGCGCGCTCCGCACCGCGCACCCCGAGCTCGTCCTCACCCTCTCCGAGCGGGAGCCGTGGGACACCGTCGGGCTGGTCGCCACCGGCCACAGCGAGATCGGCGTGGTGCACTCCTGGGGCGACGTACCTCTCTCCATCCCGGACCATCTCGTCACCACCGAGCTCCACCGCGACATCGCCGACGTGATCGCCCATCGCGACCATCCGCTGGCCCAGCTCGCCAAAGTGACGCCGCACGACCTCGTCGCCGAGGACTGGATCGCGACGCCCGAGGGCACGATCTGCCGGCAGTGGCTGAACCGGATGTACGCCGGGACCGGTCACCTGCCCCGGATCGCGCACGTCTCGATGGAGTTCGACAGCCACCTGGCGTTGGTACGAGCCGGCCTCGGGATCGCGCTCGTCCCCCGCCTCGGACGGGCAGTGCTGGGCGAGGACCTGGTCGCCGTACGTGTCGTCGACCCGGTCCCCACCCGCGAGATCCTCGCGTTGCACCGGCGCACGATGGCCGCCTCTCCGGCGGTCACCGCGGTGCTCTCGGCCTTGGCCGCTCAGCCGGCCACGCCGGCTCAGAACAGCGCGGAAGCCAGCGACTGACGACCCTTGAGCACTCGCTCGTCGTCGTTGCCGACGGCGGCGAAGAGGCCCAGCAGGTGCTCGCGCGCCTGGTTGCGCTCGTCCTCGGACGTACGCCGCACCAGCTCGATCAGCCGGATGAAGGCGTCCTCGACGTGGCCGCCGAGCAGGTCCAGGTCGGCGACCAGGGTCTGCGCGTCGACGTCGTCGGGCGCGGCCGCTGCCGCCGCACGGGCCGCGTTGAGGTCGACGCCCTGCGTACGCTGCAGGACCTTGGCCATCGCCAGTCCGGCGACAGCCTCGGAGTCAGCGGGGTTGGAGGCGATCAGCTTCTCGTACTCGACCACCGCCGCGTCGATGTCTCCGCGCTCCAGCGCGTCCTGCGCGGGGGCGTAGCGCGGGTCCATCGCCGGCTCGGCGCCCTCCTCGGTCGCCGCGGCGCCACCGAGGGCGTTGGGCTTGTGCCGCCCGCCGATCCCCTGGGTGGTGAGCTGCTGCCCGAGCTGCTGGAAGACCGTACGCAGCTCCTCGAGGTTGAGCGCACCCAGGATCGGCTGGGTGACCGGTCGGCCGTCGAGCAGGATGTAGAGCAGCGGCACCTGGGGCACCTGCAGCGCCTGCGCGATCTGCGGGTTCTTGTCGATGTCGACCAGGCCGACGAGGAACCGGCCGTCGTACTCCTCCACGACCGCCGAGACGTCGCCCGCATAGGTGACGCTCTCGGGGGCACGGGAGGCCGAGTAGAAGACCAGGACGACCGGAGCGGTCATCGAAGCCTCGAGAACCGACTGGAAGAGCTGCTCGTCGACCTCGACGGTATAGGAGCCGACGCTGCGCCCCTGGGCGGGAGCCGCATCGGCCGGACCGCCGAACGAGGCGTCCTGTGCGGGAGTGGTGCTGGCGAGTCCGGAGAGGTCGACGGCTCCGGGGCGGGAGAACGGCTGCTGCGTCATGCGTCAATCCTATGAGCAGGCGCCAGCGGGGCAGTCACCCGACGCTGGTTATCAGACACTGCCGCGCAGTCCGGCACGCTGGACGACGCGCTGGATGGTCAGGTCTCGCTCGTTCGGCCGGCCGACGAAGTAGATGTTGTTGAGCCCCTGCTCCTGGGCGGCCGACTCGAAGACGAAGTGGCCGTAGTTGAGGATCTGGCCGGTGAACGACTGCTTCACGGTGATGTCGAGGACTCGCGCCAGCGGCATCGTCGCCAGCTCGCTCGAGAGCACACCGTGGACGCGGAAGATGCGCATGTTGGTGACCACGAACCGGTCCCGGCTGACCACCAGCGCCCGCCAGAACGCGTGCCCGACCAGCCCGAAGGCGAGCAGCACGATGATCCAGGCGACGTTCATGTTGATCGTCGCCGCCACGATCATCAGCGCCAGCCCGAGGATCACCTCCAGCACCGACCTGATGTAGGAGACCCAGTGATGGGTCACCTCGTCGACGACGACCTCACCTTCGTCACGCAGAAGGTGCTTGGAGATGTCGACACCGAAGAGGTTCACGGTCCCAACGATAGTGATCCCGAGGCGCGAGAGTCGACAGAACGAGCCGTACGTCGGGACATCCTCCCCCGAGAAGTCGGTTTCTGAGCGCGAAAGGTCAGTTCTCGACGCCGAGACGGCAGTTCTTGACGACGAGAGGTCGATCCTCGACGTACGCCCTGCGCACTCGCTGTCGGGAACTGACCCCTCGGCGCCAAGAACTGACTACTCGGCGTCGGGAACTGACTTCTCGGCTAGGAGGGTGTCGGCTGCGGCGTACGGGTCCCGCTCGCCTTTGACCACCTCGGCCGCCAGGGCGTCCAGGTCGTCCATCTCGCCTACGGTGGTCCATCTCGCGCGGAGGGTCTCGACGGCGATGGCCTCGACCTCGGCACGGGCTCGACGGGTGCGCCGCGCCTCGAGCGTCCCGCTGGACCGCAGCCAGTCGCGGTGCTCGTCCAGCGCGGCGACGACCTCGGCCATGCCCTTGCCGGACTGCGCGACCGCGGCTAGGACGGGCGGGGCCCAGGACTCCGCCGGACGGTCGGCCAGGCGCAGCATCCCGCGCAGGTCGCGCTGGACCTTGGTCGCGCCGTCCCGGTCGGCCTTGTTGACGACGTAGAGGTCGCCGATCTCCAGGATGCCGGCCTTCGCGGCCTGGATGCCGTCACCCATCCCGGGCGCGACCAGCACCACGGTGGTGTCGGCGAGCCCGGCGATCTCGACCTCGGACTGACCGACGCCGACGGTCTCGACCAGCACCACGTCGAAACCAGCAGCATCGAGCACTCGCAGGGCCTGCGGGGCCGACCAGGCCAGCCCACCGAGATGGCCCCGGGAGGCCATCGATCGGATGAAGACACCCGGGTCGGTGGCGTGGTCGGTCATCCGGATCCGGTCCCCCAGCAGCGCGCCGCCGGAGAACGGCGAGGACGGGTCGACCGCCAGCACCGCAACGGTGCGGCCCGCGGAGCGCAGCTCGCGGACCAGCGCGGAGGTGGTGGTCGACTTCCCGACCCCGGGCGCACCGGTGAGCCCCACGATGTGGGCGTGCCCGCCGTGCGGCGCGAGCGCGGCCATCACCTCGCGGAGCCGCTCTCCGCCACCGACGGGAGCGTTCTCGACGTACGACACCAGCCGCGCGACCGCCCGGGGCTCACCGCCCCGGGCGCGCGCGACCAGGTCGCTCACATCAGCGATGGCTCAGGCCTTGGGCACACGCACGATCAGGGCGTCGCCCTGACCGCCACCGCCACACAGCGCGGCGGCACCGGTGCCGCCACCGCGGCGCTTGAGCTCGAGGGCGAGGTGCAGCACGACGCGGGTGCCGGACATGCCGACCGGGTGGCCGAGCGCGATGGCGCCACCGTTGACGTTGACCTTATCGGGGTCGAGGTCGAGCTTCTTGGTCGACTCGATGCCGACCGCGGCGAACGCCTCGTTGAACTCCACCAGGTCGAGGTCGGCGGCGGTGATGCCCTCCTTCTCGAGCGCCTTGGCGGTCGCGTTGGCCGGCTGCAGCTGCAGGCTCGAGTCGGGGCCGGCGACCATGCCGTGGGCGCCGATCTCGCACAGCCACTCCAGACCGAGCTCCTCAGCCTTGGCCTTCGACATCACCACGACGGCGGCAGCACCGTCGGAGATCTGCGAGGCGGAGCCGGCGGTGATGGTGCCCTCCTTGGAGAACGCCGGGCGGAGCTTGCCGAGGGACTCGGCGGTGGTGTCGCCGCGTACGCCCTCGTCGGCGCTGACGACGATCGGGTCGCCCTTGCGCTGCGGAATCGACACCGGGACGATCTCATCGTCGAAGACGCCGTTCTTCTGAGCGGCGGCGGCACGCTGGTGCGACGTGGCGGCGAAGGCGTCCTGCTCCTCGCGGGTGAGCTTCACACCCTCGGAGTTGATCTGCTCGGTCAGCCCGCCCATCGCCTGCTGGGTGGCCTGGTCGTAGAGCGCGTCGTAGGCCATCGAGTCAACCAGCGTCGTGTCGCCGTACTTGAAACCCTCGCGCGACTTCGGCAGCAGGTGCGGCGCGTTGGTCATCGACTCCATGCCGCCGGCGACGATGATCTCCGCCTCGCCGGCGCGGATCAGCTGGTCGGCGGTGGCGATGGTGTTGAGGCCGGAGAGGCAGACCTTGTTGATGGTGATCGAGGGCACGTTCATCGGCAGCCCGCCGGCGATGCCCGCGGCGCGCGCCGGGTTCTGGCCGGCACCGGCCTGGATGACCTGACCCATGATCAGGTAGTCGACCTGATCCGGCGAGACGCCCGCCTTCTCGAGGGCGCCCTTGATGGCGACGCCGCCCAGATCGGCCGCGGACAAGCTCTTGAGCCCGCCGAGCAGGCGGCCGATCGGCGTACGCGCCCCGGCGACGATGACGTTGGACATGGGTCCTCCAAGAATGTTGGGTGGTGCTGATCTGCCTTGAGGTTACTAATTAGTAACCTCAGTGGGAAGAGTGTTGAGCGCAGCCTGGTGTGGCTGTCATCACACATTGTGCCCGTTGACCCCGACCTCAAGGAGAGTAGGCCCATGACATCCGTGGAGATCCCATCGCACCTGTTCACCCAGATCGACCACGTCGGTCTCGCCGTCGCCGATCTGGACGCGGCGATCGACTTCTACGAGAAGACCTTCGGCATGAAGCTCGCCCACCGCGAGACCAACGAGGAGCAGGGCGTCGAGGAGGCGATGATCGCGATCGGCGAATCCGACAACAAGCTCCAGCTGCTCGCCCCGCTCAACGAGAAGAGCACCATCGCCAAGTTCCTCGACCGCAACGGCCCCGGCATGCAGCAGCTCGCCTACCGGGTCACCGACGTCGAGCAGGTCTCCGCGATCCTGAAGGAGCGCGGCGTACGCCTTCTCTACGACGCACCGCGACGCGGCACCGCCGACTCGCGGATCAACTTCATCCACCCCAAGGACGCCGGCGGCGTCCTGGTCGAGCTCGTCGAGCCGGCCGCCCAGCCCGGCCACTGAGCCCGCTCACCGGACCCATCACCGGACCCATCACCGGACCCATCACCGGACCCATCACCGGACAAGAGCCCACCAGGGCACATGAACGTTCCAAGAGTCATGTGTCACATGAGGCTGGTCAAGACGGTTACTCACCAGTAATGTCCAGCGAATAGAGTCAACCGCGACCCCTACGACGACGCAGGAGCCGACCACCATGCAGAACATCCTCGACGCGATCCTCGCCGGCGACACGCCCGGCGAGGAGTTCGCGAACCTCGAGATCCCCAGCCACTACCGTGCCGCAACCGTCCACAAGGACGAGGTCGACATGTTCGAGGGCGTCGCGACCAAGGAGAAGGACCCGCGCAAGTCCCTCCACGTCGAGGACGTCGCTCTCCCCCAGCTCGGTCCGGGCGAGGCCTTCGTCGCGGTGATGGCCTCGGCGATCAACTACAACACCGTGTGGACCTCGATCTTCGAGCCGGTCTCGACCTTCGGGTTCCTGGAGCGCTACGGCAAGGAGTCCGAGCTCGGCGCCCGCCACAACCTCGACTACCACGTCGTCGGCTCCGACCTGTCCGGCGTCGTGCTGGCCGTGGGTGCCGGCGTGACCAAGTGGAAGCCGGGCGACCGCGTCGTCGCCCACTGCCTCTCGGTCGAGCTCGAGGCCCCCGACGGCCACAACGACACGATGATGGATCCCTCGCAGCGCATCTGGGGCTTCGAGACCAACTTCGGCGGCCTCGCCGACGTCGCGATGGTCAAGGCCAACCAGCTCATGCCCAAGCCCGAGCACCTCACCTGGGAGGAGGCCGCCTCCCCCGGCCTGGTCAACTGCACCGCCTACCGCCAGCTCGTCTCCGTCAACGGTGGCAACATGAAGCAGGGCGACAACGTCCTGATCTGGGGCGCCTCCGGCGGTCTCGGCGGCTTCGCGACGCAGTACGCCCTCAACGGCGGCGCCAACCCGGTCTGTGTCGTCTCCAACGAGGAGAAGGCCAAGATCGTGCGCAACATGGGCGCCGAGATGGTCATCAACCGCTCCGAGATGGACTTCAAGTTCTGGAACGAGGAGGGCACCCAGCAGAACCCGAAGGAGTGGAAGCGCCTCGGCAAGGCGATCCGCGATCTCACCGGCGGCGAGGACATCGACATCGTCTTCGAGCACCCGGGCCGCGAGACCTTCGGCGCGAGCGTGTACGTGACCCGCAAGGGCGGCACCATCACCACCTGCGCGTCGACCTCGGGTTACATGCACGAGTACGACAACCGCTACCTGTGGATGAACCTCAAGCGGATCATCTCCAGCCACTTCGCCAACTACCGCGAGTCGTGGGAGGCCAACCGCCTCATCGCGCAGGGCAAGATCCACCCGACGCTGTCGCGGACCTACACCCTCGAGGATGTCGGCCAGGCCTCGCTCGACGTGCACCACAACAAGCACCAGGGCAAGGTCGGCGTGCTCTGCCTGTCCCCCGAGGAGGGTCTCGGCGTCCTCGATGAGGAGAAGCGTGCGGCTCACATCGACAAGATCAACCTCTTCCGCGGAATCTGAGACTCGCAGTCTGGGTAAATAGATCTCGTTTGAGACTCGATTCACGGCCGGTCTCCTCTTGCGTGAGAGGCGACCGGCCGTAGTCTTGCCCTTTGGGAGCAGAGGCAGCTCGTAGAAGACCTACAGTGTGAGGAATCCGCCACAAATGACGAATGAGGGACTGTCCATCTTCAACGAGGCTTCAGAGCCTCGGAAGAACCCCGAGCAGGACTCGACCGAGACACAGGTCCTCCCCCGGGTCCCCGGCGCGTCCGGGTCGCCCAGCTCCGGCCACAACTCACCACCACCGGCGCCAGGCTCACTCCCAGCCTTCCCGGTCGTGCGACGTGGCGGATACGACCCCGGGACGGTCAACGCCCGGGTCCAGCAGCTGCTTCAGGCCAACGGCCAGGGTCAGTCGGCCCTGCGCAACGCGCAGCGACGCATCGCCGAGCTCGAGCGCCAGGTCAACGACCTGAAGGCCACGGCCGCGCAAGGCAACGAGGCCCCGTCCTACGCCTCCCTCGGTGGTCGCGCAAGCGCGATGCTCCGACTGGCCGAGGAAGAGGCCGCAGCCGTCAAGGAGGCCGCCGAGAAGGAGGCCGCGGTCATCCGCGAGGCCGCCCAGCGCGAGGCCGCCGCAGCCAAGGCGTCCGCCCAGCGTGACATCGAGTCGCTGCGTACGACTCACTACAAGGAGATCGACGACCACCGCGAGAAGGTGACGTCCGAGGTCCAGCAGGCCCGCAAGATGGTGCAGGCCGAGAGCGAGGAGCTGCTCGCCGCCGCCAAGCGCGAGGCCGACCAGATCCGGCTCGCCGTCCAGCAGGAGGTCACCCAGCTGCGTACGTCGACCCAGCGCGAGGTCGAGAAGGCCCGGGCCGGCGCGGACCGCGAGGTCCAGGAGGCCCGGCGGATGCTCGCCGTCGAGCGCGAGCGTCTCGCCCGCGAGGCCGCCGACCACCACGACCAGGCGATGGCCGAGACCACTCGCATCGTCACCGAGGGCGAGACCCGCGCCGCCGACGCCGAGGAGCGGGCCCGGATCGCCGCCCAGCACGTCGCCGACCAGCGCGCCGAGCTGGCCAAGGAGTCCGAGGGAATCATCGCCCGCGCCCGCCGCGACGCCGAGGCGATCCTGTCCAAGGCTCGCGCCGAGGCCGACCACCTCGCCTCCACCGCGACCGTCGAGGCCGAGAAGGGTCACGCGATCATCAAGGCCGAGGTCGACCGCCTCACCAAGCGCCGCGACGCGATCGCCGCTCAGCTCTCCTCGCTCACCGACCTGGTCTCCGGGTTCGGCAAGACCGAGGACCCGGCCGAGCTCGAGGCTCCCAAGCCGATCACCGAGGAGGAGGACATCGTCGACGGCGAGCTCGTCGACCAGGTCGAGGAGAGCGTCACCGTGGTCGACTCCGAGGATGGCCTCGGTGACGACTACGACGACTACGACGAGCCGTCCGAGAAGACCGCGATCCGCGAGCCCGAGACAGCTAAGTCCGAGAGGTGAACGCCGCCGCTGCCGACCGTCCAGGGGACGGTCCGGAGACGACGTCTGCCGAGACCGGCCCCAGCGACGACTCGACGGTCGACAGCGGGTCCGCGATCACCGCCGACGAGCCGGAACCGGAGCCAGAGGAGAGCGAACGGGACAAGCGGTACGGCAAGCCCGGACCGCCGTTCGACCGGAGGTCTCCCTACCTCTTCGGGCTGCTTCTCGGCTTCGGTCTGCTGACTGCCTACGCGGCGTCGAACCTCTTCACCACGATGGGGAGCGTGATCCTCCAGGTGGTGGTCTCGCTCTTCATCGCCGCGGGGATCAACCCGATGGTGGTGTTCCTCCAGAGGCGCGGCTTCCCCCGGCCGTGGGCGGTCCTGACGGTCATCCTCGGCGTCCTGGGTGCGCTTGCCCTTTTCTTCGTGGCGCTCGTGCCGGTGATCAGCGACCAGATCGCCAAGATCTCGGCCAACGTGCCCGACTGGATCGAGGAGCTCCAGCGCAACCAGCGCATCCAGCAGCTCAACGACGAATACCGGATCCTCGACAAGGTGCAGGACTACGTCGCCAGCGGCGACTTCGTCAGCAGTGCCTTCGGCGGGGCGCTGGGCGTGGGCCTGGCGGTGATCAACGTGCTCGTCACGGGCTTCATCGTCATCGTCTTGACGCTCTACTTCATCGCCGCCTACGACCAGACGAAGAACGCCCTCTACCGCCTCGCCCCGGCCTCGCGCCGCGACCGGGTCAGCAAGCTGGGCGACCGGGTCTTCGAGGGCATCGGGGGCTATGTCTCCGGCGCCTTCATCGTCGCGCTGTGCGCCGGCCTGTCCACGCTGGTGCTGCTCTTCGCCGTCGGGATGGGCGAGTACGCAGTCGCTCTCGCCTTCGTCGTCATGATCACCGACGTGATCCCGATGATCGGGGCCACCATCGGCGCGATCATCGTCTGCTCGATCACCTTCGCGACGACCGACCTGAAGACGGGCATCATCGCGGTGATCTTCTACATCGCCTACCAGCAGTTCGAGAACTACGTCATCTACCCACGGGTGATGTCTCGCTCCGTCGACGTCCCCGGGGTCGTCATCGTGATCGCGGCGCTCGTCGGCGCCTCGCTCCTCGGTGTCGTCGGCGCGCTGCTGGCGATCCCGACCGCGGCCGCCATCCTGATGCTGGTCCGCGAGGTCTACGTCAGGGCTCAGGACCAGAGGTAGCCAGACCCTGGGAAGCGCCGCACGCAGCCGATGCGTGCGGCGCTTCGCCGTCTCAGGAGGCAGTCGTCGACTGCTCGCCCTGCTGGACCGCGATGATGCCGGCCAGCACCACCAGCCCACCGATGAGCTGAATGAGCCCCGGGGCCTCGCCGAGCAGCAGCCAGGCGAAGACGACGGCCGAGACGACCTCGAGAAGCCCGACGAACGAGGAGAGCCGCGAGCCCAGGTTTCGGGTGGCGGCGATGCCGGTGGCGTACGCGACCGAGCAGGTCAGCACACCGAGGCCGATCAGCGGCACCCACCAGGCCACCTCGAGGCCCGCCATGACCACGGGCGACGTCTCGATCGCGAACGGGATGGCCCCGATCAGGCAGAGCAGCGCCAGCAGGATCGTCGCACCCGTCAGGCCGAGCCAGGCCAGCGCGAGCGGCGGCAGCGTGGTGCTGGAGTGGGCGTTGAGGACGAAGTAGCCGGCCAGGCCGACGGCCGCCCCTGCAGCCCACAGGATCCCGACCGGGTGGACGTTCGCGCCGCTGACCAGATCGAGGACGAGCACGAGCCCGGCGATCGCGATCAGAGCGCCCACCATCGTCAGCCGCGAGGGCCGCTCCCCGTGTCGCAGCCACATCCACGCGACGACGAGCACGACCCCCATGTACTCCATCAGCAGTGCCGGCCCGACGGCCATCCACTGCACCGCCGAGAAGAACGCGAACTGCGGCACCACGATCGCAAGCAGCGCGTACGCCACCACGAGCCGCCAGCTCGCCGCGACGCTCCGCCACCGGCCGGAGAGCGCGCGCACCGCGAAGGGGGCGAGCACGACGGCACCGATGCCGACACGGAAGATCAGCACGCCTCCCGTCGTCCAGCCGGTGTCGAAGAGGCCGCGCCCGAGCGGGCCGGAGAGGCTGAACGTGACCGCCGAGACGACCGCCAGGAGGAGCCCGGCAGCCACCAGCGGCGTCTTCGTGCTCTGCGGCACCGCTTCGTCATTGGTCAACGTCGTCATGACACATGACAATCCCATCGTCGCGGTAATGTGTCAACATGGTTTTCACTTATGACACCGATATGGGTCTCCAGGCCGTTGTCGACCTCGTGAACACCGACGGCAGCAGCTCCGACGACCTGACGGAGGTCGCCCAGCTCGATGCCTTCTACCAGCGCTGGGGCTACACCGGACGCCACGACCGCACGCGAGCCGAGCTCGAGGACGTCCGCCGCATCCGACCCGTGATGCGCGAGCTCCTTCTCGCCGACCGCGACGAGGCGGTGCACCTCGTCAACAAGCTTCTCTCCGACTACGGCACCACTCCACAGCTGGTCCGCCACGACGAGACCGACTGGCACATCCATGCCTCCGCCGAGGACCGGCCCTATGCCGAGCGGATCATCGTCGAGACCGCGATGGCCATGGTCGACGTCATTCGCACCGACGAGCTGTCCCGGCTCTCGATCTGCGCCGACGAGGGCTGTGAGGGAGTGGTCGTCGATCTGTCCCGCAATCGCTCGAAACGCTACTGCTCACAGACGTGCACCAACCGCAACGCGGTCGCGGCCTATCGGGAGCGTCAGGGCTCGGCGAGGAAGTAGGCGGATGCGTCGCGTCGCCAGGGCGCGTACTCGGCAAGGCGCCCCGCCGAAGTCATACCGGGGTCTTTCGAGGCGGGGCAACGCCGCCGAGTGCGTGCCGTGGCGGCGCGGAGCGCCGCCTAGTTCCTGGTCGAGCCCTAGGCGAGCGCGAAGTAGCGGAGGGCGACGTAGACCCAGGCGACGGCCAGCGTCACGATCGTCACCACGATGCCGTACCGCGTGAACTTCCAGAAGCTGATCGGGTGGCCGGACTTGGCAGCGAGGCCGAGCACGACCACGTTGGCGCCGGCGGCGACGGCGGTGGTGTTGCCGCCGAGGTCGGCGCCGAAGACCAGGGCCCACCACAGCGGACTGTCGGCGCCCGAGGACGGCGTCGCGGCGACCATCTCCTCCACGATCGGCACCATCGCCGCGGTGTAGGGGATGTTGTCGACGAAGCCACCCACGACCGCCGAGCCGATCATCAGCCCGGTCACCCCGGCGAGCTCGTTGTCGCCCATCAGGTCGGCGGCGTACGTTCCCAGCGACCCGATCACACCGACCTCGACCAGGCCTCCGACCAGCACGAACAGAGCCATGAAGAAGGCGAGCGTCGACCACTCGACCTCCTCCAGGAAGGCCTCGGTCGGTGTCTGCGAGACGACGACCATCGCGCCGGCGCCGAGCATGGCGACCAGCGACGGGTCCAGGTGGAGCTCGGTGTGCAGGCCGAAGGCGAGCATCACCAGGGCCAGGACGGCCAGGCATCGGTAGAGCAGCCCACGGTCCGGGATCGCCGAGGCGGGCGGCTCGATCAGGCCGTCCAGGTCGACCTGGCCACGGAAGTCGCGGCGGAAGAGCACCCGGACCAGACCGATCAGCACGACCAGCAGGATCAGGCACAGCGGCAGCGAGTGGATCAGGAAGTCGTCGAAGGTCAGGTTCGCCCGGCTGGCCACGATGATGTTGGGCGGGTCGGCGATCAGGGTCGAGGTGCCGCCGACGTTCGCGGCCAGGATGAGCGAGATCAGGTACGGCATCGGGTTCAGTCCCAGCCGCTCGCAGACCGACAACGTCACCGGCGTGACCAGCAGCACCGTGGTCACGTTGTCAAGGATGGGCGAGAGCGCCGCGGTGACGAGGATCAGCAGCGTCGCCAGACGCGCCGGGCGGCCGCCGGAGTGCTTGACCGCCCATAGCGCAAGGAACTCGAACAGGCCCGTCTGCTTCAGGACGCCGACGATCACCATCATCCCGAAGAGCAGGAAGATGACGTCCCAGTCGACCCCGGTCTCGTGACTGTAGAAGGCGGACTCGGCACTGATGATCCCGATCGCCACCATCGCCGCGACACCGCCCAGGGCTGCGGCGACGCGGTGGACACGCTCGGTGGCGATGAGACCGTAGGTGACGATGAAGATCGCGATTGCTGCGTACACGATCATGTGTTGAGCTCCATGCCATCGACTCTCCGCGACCGCACGCCCGATCCGAATGGGTGCTGCCACCCATAAGCCCTGGCCAGAGAGCATGTCAGGGTTGCTGCATGAGTCATCTACCCCTCTACTGGCGGGTCTGCCTGACGAACTGGGCGGTGTTCTGCGTCGGGACCCTGGTCCTGGCGCTGTCCCCGGCCCGGGTCTCGGAGCGGGTCCTGGCCTCGGAGGCGCTGGTGCTGGCGGTGGGGCTGGTCGTGATGGCGACCCTCAACGCCCTCCTGCTGCTGCGCAGCCTGGCACCGATCGACCGGGTTATCCGCACGATGGACTCGGTGGACCACCTCTCCCCCGACCAGCGCCTGTCCACCCAGGGCAAGGGCGCCGGCGCCCGGCTGGTCGCCAGCTACAACGCGATGCTCGAGCGACTGGAGACCGAGCGGAGCACCAGCAACGCCAAGGCGCTCGCCGCCCAGGAGGCCGAGCGGCACCGGATCGCCCAAGAGCTCCACGACGAGGTCGGGCAGTCGCTCACCGTCGTACTCCTGGGGCTCAAGGGGCTGGAGCGGCAGGTGCCGGAATCGGTTCGCGAGGAGTTCGCCGCCGTCCGTGAGTCGGCCCGGACCGGCATCGACGACGTACGCCGCGTGGCCCGGCAGCTACGTCCCGGCGTGCTCGAGGACCTCGGCCTGCACGCCGCCCTCGCCTCGCTGGCCACCGACGTCGGCGCCCGCGGCCGCACCACCGTACGGCGCACGATCGCGCCCGGACTTCCCGACCTCCCCCAGGACCGCGAGCTCGTGATCTACCGGGTCGCTCAGGAGGCGCTCACCAACGTCGTACGACACGCCCACGCTGCCACCGCCGACCTCTCCCTCGGCAAGGTCGGCGACAAGGTGGTCCTCACCGTCACCGACGACGGCCGCGGCAGCGCCGACCTGGTGCCCGGCGCCGGGATCAGCGGCATGCGGGAGCGCGCCCTTCTCGTCGGTGCCGACCTGAGCGTGGCCAGCGCCCCCGGCCAGGGCACCACCGTCCGTCTCGAGGTGCCGCTGTGACCCCGACGCCCCCGAAGATCCGGATCCTGCTGGCCGACGACCACACCCTCGTACGCCGCGGGGTCCGCCTCATCCTCGACGCCGAGCCGGACCTCGAGGTCGTCGCGGAGGCGGCCGACGGCGCGGAGGCGGTCGCCGCCCTCCGCGATGTCCGGGCCGACCTGGTGATCCTGGACGTCGCGATGCCTCGGATGACCGGCCTGCAGGCCGCGCGCACCATCGCTCGGATGCGTACGCCCCCGAAGATGCTGATGCTCTCGATGCACGACAACGAGCAGTACTTCTTCGAGGCGCTCAAGGTCGGCGCGAGCGGCTACGTTCTCAAGTCGGTCGCCGACGAGGACCTGGTCAAGGCTTGTCGCACCGCCATCCAGGGGCGAGCCTTCGTCTATCCCGGGGCGATGAGCGCGCTGGTCCGTGACTACCTCGACCGCCTCAACCGCGGCGAGAGCCTCCCGCGGACCGTGCTGACCGAACGCGAGGACGAGGTGCTCAAGCTCATCGCCGAGGGCCACTCCACTCGCGAGATCGCGCGCGAGCTGACGATCTCCTACAAGACCGTCGAGCGGCACCGCGAGAACATCCTCGCCAAGCTCGGGCTGCGGGACCGGACTCAGGTGACTCGGTACGCCATCCGTGCGGGCCTCATCGAACCGTGACCTCGTCCGGTGGTCGAGCCGCTGCCTTCACGCTGGTCGAGCGTTGCGTCCCCGCTGGTCGAGCGTTGTGTCCCCGCTGGTCGAGCCGTTGTGTTCCGCTGGTCGAGACCTGCCTTCCGCTGGTCGAGCCGCCGGAGCCGCTAGGCGGAGGCGTGTCGAGACCAACACGGTTCTGGTCGGGGAAACCTCGCTTAGCGACTGTTTCTTCGTCTTCAGGTTCGCCGCCGACCCTTCTTCGAGTGTTTCTCGATCAGCCGCCGCGTCAAGGACGGGCTTCGCCCGCCGCTTCGCGGTGGCCTTCGGCCATCCTTGACTCGGCACCTGATCGAGAAAGATTTCGCCATTATCGGGGCGGCGGCGAGGGTGTGGCGCGGGGTCCAGGTTACTTGTTCACGGACTGCTTAAATCGGGTCTGACCAGCACAAACAGGTAGCATCCTGGTGCTGTTTCACATATAATGAGGCGTATGAACGAGACCGTCGACCAGCTCCTCGCCGGGCCGCCCCTGGGTGCGTCCGAGGGTGAGCTGGTCGACTGGATCGGCCGGCTCGAAGAGATCAAATGCGTCGCTGAGGCCGTTCAAACAGAGGCAGCCGTACGCCTCGACGAGGCCACCCGCGCCCGGCAGGCCGAGGCCGGGATCCGTGCCCGGAAACTGGGGGAAGGCGTGGCCTCGCAGGTGGCGTTGGCGAGGCGAGTCTCACCGGCCAAGGGTGCCAAGCTCCTGGGCTTGGCGAAGATCCTCATCGTCGAGATGCCGCACACGTTCCGGTTGATGAAAGCAGGCCTGTTCTCGCAGTGGCAGGCCACCATCCTCGCCCGCGAGACCGCCTGTCTCTCGGTGGAGGACCGCCGAGTCATTGACTACCAGCTCTGTGCTCTCGGCCCCGATGGTGAACCGCCTGCAGTGGTGACGATGGGCCTGCGACAGCTCGAGAACGCGGCCAAGAAGCTTGCGATTGCTCTGGACCAGGAGTCTGTCGTGGCTCGTGCCGCCAATGCGGAGAAGGACCGCCGGGTCAGCGTCCGGCCGGCTCCCGACACGATGACCTGGCTCGGCGCATTGTTGCCGGTCAAGGACGGCGTCACCGTCTACGCGGCCCTGGACCAGGCAGCCAAGGCTGCCCAGGCGGCCGGTGATGAGCGGTCGCGTGGGCAGGTCATGGCCGACACCCTGGTCGACCGCGTCACCGGGCGTGACGGCGTCGACGCGAAGCCTCGGATCGAGGTCAAGATCGTCATGACAGCCGACGCCCTCACCAACGACACCGACCAGCCCGCGATGGTCGAGGGCTACGGCCCCGTCCCCGCGACCTGGGCCCGCGAAGCACTCGCCGACGCGGAGGTCTTTATCCGCAGGCTGTTCACAGACCCTACCGGGCAGCTGGTCGCGATGGAGTCCCGCTCCCGCAAAGCCCCCGACGGCCTGGCCGAGTTCATCACCACCCGCGACGGCGGGATCTGCCGCACCAACGGCTGCGACGCACCCATCCGCAACATCGACCACGCCCAACGCCACGCAGACGGAGGCCACACCAAGGCCGCGAACCTCCAAGGCTTGTGCGAAAGATGCAACCAAGCCAAGGAAGCCCTCGGCTGGCAAGCCAGACCCGGACCCGACGGCAGCATCATCACCATCACACCCACCGGGCACACCTACGTCAGCCCACCACCCACCACCCGACACCTGGCAACCAGACGCGCCGCCACTGTCCCGGGCCGAGTTCGTGCTGCGCGACGTACTCCTCGACTACGGCCTCGCAGCATGAGGCGCGCAGCTCCTACGGCCCGACCATCGTCAGGTACCAGAGAGATCAGTCGCCGAGGAACTGACGAAGAGCCGCCAGGAAGGTCTCCGGCTTCTCGGAGTGGACCCAGTGGCCGGCGCCCTTGATCGTCACCTTGCGGTAGCGCGGGAACCACGCCTTCATCGCCGGCGCGTACTCGTCGGTGACGTAGTTCGACCGTTCCCCGGCCACCCAGAGCACCGGACCGTCGTACGCCTCGTACGCCTTCAGCTCCTCGGCCGGCCAGGCGCCGACCTGGTCGAGATCGCGGCCGAGGACGGGCAGGTTCATCGCCCAGCGCCAGCTGTCCCCGTCACGGCGCAGGTTCTGCAGCAGGAATCCGCGGACCGTCTGATCGGGCACCGCCTCCTGCATCCCGGCGTCGGCCTCCTCGCGCCGGGAGATGCTGTCCAGGTCGAGACTCTGCATCGCGTCGACGTAGGTCTTGAAGCCACCGACGCGCTCGTAGACGACCGGGGACATGTCGGCCACGACGAGCTTCGCGACCAGCTCGGGGCGGGTGATCGCGAGCAGCATCGCCACCTTGCCGCCCATCGAGTGGCCGACCACGGTGGCGGGCTCCTCGGCCGAGAGCAGCTCGGCGACGGCCGCGGTCACCTCGAGGTAGTCGAAGGTGTCCGGCTGCGGCGACCTGCCATGGTGGGGAAGGTCCACGAGCGTGACTCGGTGCTTGTCGGCCAGCTGCTTGCCCAGCGTGTTCCAGTTGCGTCCCTGGCCGAAGAGTCCGTGCAGGAAGACGACGCGGCTACCGGTCTCGCCGAGCTCGAGCGTATGAAGTGATGGCACCGGGGAAGCGTACGTCGCTAGAAGTCGAAGCCGTCGAACATGTCACCGATGCCGTCGCCGATCCCGCCGAACATGTCGCCCATGCCCTCCCCGATCCCGCCGATCGCGTCACCCATGCCCTCACCGATCTCACCGAAGGCGTCGAAGCCGCCGAACGCGCTGAACATCAGCCCGGCGAACATCCAGTCCATCGGCGAGAAGGCACCGAAGTAGCCGGCAGCGTAGGGCCGGTAGGCCGGGCCACCCTGCCAGTAGGGCACGCGCTGGTTGCCGACCATCACCTTGCGGGTGTCCGGCTCCGCGCCGGCCTTGACCCGCTCGGCGTCGAGCGCGCAGGCGGGTACGTCACGGGCGGTGCCGCCCGGCGGCGCCCATTCCACGTCCTCGACCGAGAGGCCGTGGCGAGGGTCGAAGAAGCACGGCGGACGACGCTTCGGCAGCGGCTCGCCGGCGACGCGCGCCTTGACGCACGCGACCGCATAGCGGCCGTCCTCGACGATCGTGGTGATCTGCTTGACGTCTTCGGGAACGGTCATCTTGTCGACGGAGCGCTTGGCCGTCTCGTACTCGTCCAGGGCACGCTGGTAGTCGGCGTTGGCGCCCTCGTCGAGCTCCTTGCCTGCCATGTCGAGGTCGAGCCCCTGCAGCTCCTCGCCGAAGGCGGTGACGTCCTCGAAGGCGAGCTGCTTGACCGGCTCCAGATCCGCGCGCTGTTTTTCCAGCGCCCGCGCCTGCGAGCGCTTGTTGGTCACTACCACGGTCCCGATCACCGCGACGACGATGAGAAGTGCGATCAGAAGTCCCACGTCAATCAGCGTAGCGCCACGGTGGTCGGGCCCGTCCCGATCGCGTCAGGAGTAGTCGCGGAAGCCCTTGCCGGTCTTGCGGCCGAGGTAGCCCGCGGTGACCAGGTGCTCCAGCAGCGGCGCGGGGGCGAAGCCCGGCTCACGGAACTCCAGGTAGAGCTCACGCTCGATGGCCAGGGAGACGTCGTTGCCGACCACGTCGAGCAGCTCGAAGGGTCCCATCGGCAGCGCACAGCCGAGCTTCATCGCGGTGTCGATGTCGTCGGCGGTCGCGTAGTGGGCCTCGAGCATCTTGACCGCGTCGTTGAGGTAGGGGAAGAGCAGGGCGTTGACGATGAAGCCGGCCCGGTCCCCGCACGAGACCGGCGACTTGCCGACGTTCGCGCACAGCGCCCGGACGGTCTCGGCGACCTCTTCGGAGGTGGTGACGGTGGAGACGACCTCGACCAGCTTCATGACCGGCGCCGGGTTGAAGAAGTGCATCCCGACGACGTCCGCCGGCCGCTTGGTCACCTTCGCCAGCTCGATGACCGGCAGGCTCGAGGTCGTCGTCGCCAGGATCGCGCCACGCTTGCAGATGTCATCGAGGTTCTCGAAGAGCGTGGTCTTGATGGCCAGGTCCTCGGCGATGGCCTCCACGACGATGTCGACGTCGGCCAGGTCGTCCAACGAGGTCGTGCCGGTCAGCCGACCGAGGATCTCCGGCTTCGCCGACTCCTCCAGCTTGCCCCGTCCGATCGCCTTGTCGAGACTCTTGGTGATCCGCGCTGCGACGGCGTCGACCTTGTCCGGGCTGCGCCCGACGTACGTCACGTCGTAGCCGCCCTTCGCGAAGACCTCGACGATCCCCGATGCCATCGTCCCGGTGCCGACGACGCCGACCTTCGCGATCGGACGGCGCAGCTCGTGGGTCGCGTCAGCGCTCGGAGTGAGGGCGTCCGGGACCACGATCGGCGAGTCGGCGCCCTCGTAGGTGTAGAAGCCGCGGCCCGACTTCCGCCCGAGCATCCCGGCGGTGACCATCTGCTTGAGGATCGGCGCGGGAGCGTGCAGCCGGTCGCGACCCTGGCGGTACATCGTGTCGAGGATCTCGTAGGAGGTGTCGAGCCCGATCAGGTCCAGCAGCGCCAGCGGCCCCATCGGGTAGCCGCAGCCCAGCCGCATCGCGGTGTCGATGTCCTCGCGGGTGGCGTAGTGGCCCTCGAACATCGAGACCGCGTGGTTCAGGTAGCCGAAGAGCAGCGCGTTGGCGATGAACCCGGCCCGGTCGCCGCAGACCACCGGCGACTTGCCGAGCTTGCCGACGACCTCGCGGGCGTCCTCGAGCACGTCGGGCTCGGTGACCACCGTGCGTACGATCTCGACGAACTTCTGCACCGGAGCGGGGTTGAAGAAGTGCACCCCGACGACGCGCCCCGGGTGCTTGGACGCGGCCGAGATCTCGGTCACCGACAGCGACGAGGTGTTCGTCGCCAGGATCGTCTCAGGAGCCACGATGTCGTCGAGGGTGGCCAGGATCGACTTCTTCAGCTCCAGCGACTCCACGACCGCCTCGACCACCATGTCGACGTCCTTGAGCGCCGTCGCGTCGGTGGCGAACGAGATCCGCCCGAGCAGCGCCTCCTGCTCCTCCTGGCTGAGCTTGCCGCGCTTGACCGCGCGCCCCGTCGAGTGGGCCAGGTGCTCCTTGCCGCGCTCGAGCCCCTCCTCGTCCCGCTCCACCCCGACGACGGTGAACCCGTTGCGGGCGAACACCTCCGCGATCCCGGCACCCATGGTGCCCAGGCCGACGATTCCGACTGTCTCGATCGTGCGCTCACTCATGGCCCGCATCCTGCCATGGCGTGATCGGGGGCACGCCGGGATGCCGCTAGATTCCGTCTTCGTGACCGACGAGACCCAGACCAGCGAGCGCATCGACGCCGAGCGGATCATCCCTGCCTCCCCCACCGCCATCTTCGCCGTCCTCACCGACCCCGACGGCCACGTCGCCATCGATGCCGCCGGCATGCTCCAGTCCGCGGAAGGATCGCCGGCAGCCGCCGTCGGCGACCGCTTCGTCGTCCACATGGACCGCGAGGCCCTCGGCGACTACCCGTTGGGCAAGTACGACGTCACCGTGATCATCACCGGCCTCGAGCCCGACCGATCGATCGAGTGGACCATCGAGGGCACCATCAAGCCGCCGATCGGCCACCGCTTCGGCTACGAGCTCGAGCGGCTCGACTCCGGGGACACCCGCGTCACCTCCTATTGCGACTGGTCCACTGCCCTCCCCGAGTGGAAGCCGATCTTCCCGGTCATCGACCAGAAGTCGATCCGGGCCACCCTGGGCATCCTGGAACGTGCCGTACGCCGCGGCTATCCCCGACCCTGAATCGCCGAAGCGTCACTCCCGCTGGCCGAGGCGTCACTCGCCCGAATCGAGACGGCACCGAAGTGCCGTCTCGATTCGCGTAAGTGACGTCTCGGCCGGCGTGGGTGACGCCTCGGCAGGGGCGGGATCAGTAGGTGTGGAAGCCCTCGCCGGTCTTGCGGCCGAGCTTGCCTTCCCGGACCTTCTCGACCAGGAGAGCGGCGGGCTCGAAGCCGGGCTCGCCGAACTCGTTGCGGAGCTCGGTCTGGATGGCCAGGGAGACGTCGTTGCCGACGACGTCGAGGAGCTCGAAGGGGCCCATCGGGAAGGCTGCGGTCTCCTTGACCGCGGTGTCGATCTCAGCCATCGCGACGCCCGACTCGTGCAGCTTGACGGCATCGTTGAGGTAGGGGAACAGCAGCGCGTTGACGATGAAGCCGGACCGGTCGCCGCAGGAGACCGGGACCTTCTTGACGGCCGCGGACAGGGCGCGCACGGTCTCGTCGACCTCGGGCGAGGTGAGCTCGGTGGTGACCACCTCGACGAGCTTCATGACCGGCGCGGGGTTGAAGAAGTGCATACCGATGACGTCACCGGGGCGCCCGGTGACCTTGGCGAGCTCGATGATCGGCATCGAGCTGGTCGTCGTGGCCAGGATGGCGCCGGCCTTGGCGATCCGGTCGAGATCCTTGAAGAGCTCCGTCTTGACCTCCAGGTCCTCGGCGATGCCCTCGACGATCAGGTCGGCCTCGCCGAGGTCCTCGCGCGAGGTGCTGCCGGTGAGGCGACCGAGCACCGCGGCCTTGGTCTCCTCGTCCGAGCGGCCCTTCGCGATGGCTTTGTCGAGCGCCTTGGTGATACCGGCGACGACCGCGTCGAGCTTCTCCTGGGAGCGGCCGACGAAGACGACGTCGTACCCGGCCTGGGCGAAGACCTGGACGATGCCCGAAGCCATCGTGCCGGTGCCGACCACGCCGATCTTCTCGATCGTGCGGCGCAGCTCCGGGGCGCGTAGGTGGTCCCCGGCCACCGCGGCGAACGTCCCGGTCTCGCCGGCGATCTTGGTGAGCAGGTCGGCGGGCTTGTGCAGGTTGTCGCCGGTCTCCTCGAAGCGGGCGAGCAGCGCGTCGCGTACGGCGGAGGCGCCGATCTCGTCGACCGTGGCCAGCGGTCCCTGGGGGTAGCCGCAGCCGAAGCACATGGCGTTGTCGATGTCCGTGGCGGTGGCGTAGCCCGACTCGAGCATGCGGATGGCGTGGTTGAGATAGGGCAGCACGAGCACGTCGTGGATGGAACCCTGGGTCGAAACCGTCATGCGAAGGAAGACTGCCAAATTTATTACCCATGAGTAACCCCCGGTGGCGTGACGCTGCTCACACAAGGCGATGCGATACGTTCTCCCGGTGAGACTCGTCGTTGCCACCTGCCAGGTCGACTACGCGGGGCGGCTCACCGCCCACCTCCCGATGGCCACCAGGGTGTTGATGCTCAAGGCCGACGGATCGGTGCTGGTCCACTCCGACGGGGGCTCCTACAAGCCCCTCAACTGGATGTCGCCGCCCTGCACCCTCTCGGAGGGCAAGGCCGACGACGGCCGCATCGAATGGACGGTGACCTCCAAGACGGACGACACCCTGCGCATCCTGATCGACGAGATCCACCACGAGACGTCCCACGACCTCGGCATCGACCCCGGCCTGCAGAAGGACGGCGTCGAGAAGCACCTTCAAGAGCTCCTCGCCGACCACCCGTCGACTCTGGGCGAGGGCTTGATCCTCGTCCGCCGCGAGTACCCCACCCCGATCGGGCCTGTCGACCTGATGTGCCGCGACGCCGATGGGAAGTCGGTCGCCGTGGAGATCAAGCGGCGCGGCGAGATCGACGGCGTCGAGCAGCTGACCCGCTACCTGGAGCTGCTCAACCGGGACCCGCTGCTGGCCCCGGTGCGAGGCATCTTCGCAGCCCAGGCGATCAAACCGCAGGCGCGCGTGCTCGCCGAGGACCGCGGCATCACCTGCGCTGTCGTCGACTACAACGCGCTCCGCGGCCTCGACGACCCGACCGAGAGACTCTTCTGAGCAACAGTTGGTGCACGTCCAGGCAAGTTCACGTCGAGGACACATGATTCCCCACGTTTCGCGTGAAATAGCGTGACAAGATTCACACCATGTCCATCAATTACTCGGGGCATGGCGTTGGGGGCCGCCTGTCCGTGAGCGACGTGGAGGCGATCATGATCGATCTCCTGACCATGCAGCAGATGCACACGGCAGAGTTCCATGCGATCAAGGCGCGGGCGGAGCGCACCGATGCCTCGCTGGACAACATCAACGCACGCCTGGACAGCATGGAGCGTCGCCTCGACGACCTGCTGATCTCGATGAGCCAGCTGCTCAACTGGATCAACCCACGCTGATCCGTCGGAGTCGGCTCATCCTGACGCCATCAGGATGAGCCGACCGCCGCTCAGGAGTTGACGGTGATCGGCTCGCCACCCGAGACCAGGCGCCAGTCGACCGAGGCGAAGGCCGCGGGGTCGATGACCTGGTTGGCGGTGACCCAGTCGATGAGAAGCTGACGGATCTCGACCTGCTGGTTGTAGACCACGGTGGCGTCGGTGACGTGCGGGAAACCCCCGCCGCCGGACTGGCGGTAGTTGTTGACCGCGAGCACGAACTCCTGGGCGTCGGTGACTGCGACGCCGCCGTAGGCGAGGTCGGTGATCCGCGAGCCGACCGGCATCGAGATGTCGATGTCGTAGGTCAGCGCCGCGTCCAGCCCGGCGATGGTGTCGAAGTTGTAGTCGGGCGTGCCGTTGGGTGCGGTGTCGGTCGGCGCGTTGGTCACATCCGCGATCGGGAACGGGCCGGTGCCGCTGACCTGCTTGAAGTAGCGCGCGGTGAACTCGAGATACTCCTTGAGCTGGGCGCCGGTGATGCGCACCGCCATCAGGGTGTTGTCGTAGATGTAGAGACCGGCCACGTCGCGTACGGTCACCTCGCCCGCGGGGAAGGCCGCGGCGCGGCTGAACGGGGCCGCGATCGAGAGCACCGGCAGAGCCGCGTCGTCCCCGGTCAACGCCGTCTTGACCGCGTCGGCCTGGACGAAGCTCACGAAGTCGATGATGGGTACGTCCTCGACGACCGCCCGCGCCGCCAGCATCTCCACGGCCGAGCTGCCGACGACGGAGTTGACGTAGGAGACCACGACGTCGTGCTGCTCCTGCACCGCGGCCGAGACGTCCGGGTCGGCGTCGACGGTGTTGGAGTTGAGCGTCTGCGAGGTCGCCGAATGCAGGACCCAGCGCGGCCGGCCGTGACCCTTCTCGCGGCGTACGACCAGGTCCATCACCGAGACACGCATGCCCCAGTAGAGCGGCTCGGTGAGCAGCACCTGCCTGCCGGTCTCGGTGTTGGTGACGAAGCGCTCGGTGATCTCCCGGTGGGCGTGGCCGACCAGGATCGCGTCGACGTCCGGCACCTGCTCGGCGACCAGGGTGGCAGCGTTCTCCGGGGGCAGCTCGTCGCCGTAGGAGCTGGAGGTGTCGGCGCCGGAGTGGGCACTGATGATGACCAGGTCGCAGCCGGCCTTCTTGAGCTCGGGGACGTAGATCTTGGCCTGCTCGACCAGGCCCGGGAACTCCATCTTGCCCTCGACGATAGCCTTGTCCCAGATCGCGATGCCCGGGTTGGTCAGACCGAGCACACCGACCCGCAGGCGCCGGCCGCGGCCGAGGTCGTAGTCCTTGATGATGTAGGGCGGGAACACCGGCAGCTTGGTCGTCGGGTCGACGGCGTTGGCGCCGAGCATCGGGAAGTTCACCTGCTCCTCGAACTTCCGGATCGTGTCGATGCCGTAGTTGAACTCGTGGTTTCCGAGCGCGGCGGCGTCGTAGCCGACCAGGTTCATCGCCCGCGCCATCGGGTGGACCGCGCCCTTGGTGATCGGGTCGATCCGCGCGTAGTAGTAGGCCAGCGGGGTGCCCTGGATGGTGTCGCCGGCGTCGATCGTCAGGATCGGCTCGCCGCGGCGCTCCTCACGGACGGCGTCGATCAGCGTCTTGACCTTGGCGACGCCGATCTCGTTGCCGGCGCTGTTGGAGAACGCGGCGTTTTTGTAGTAGTCCCAGTTGAAGACGTTGCCGTGCAGGTCGGTGGTGCCGAGCACGGTCAGCCGGACGGTGTCGGACTTGCCCACGCTGCTCGCACCATGGGCAGGGGTGGCGGCGTAGCCGGCCGCACTCAGCGCCGCAGCGCCTGTGACGGCACCGGACAGGACAGAGCGACGGGTGGCGAGAGGCATCGGTAACGTCCTTGCACGAGTAGGTAAAACCTTGCAAGGCAATTCCTACCACCTCGGGTGCAACTTGGCGGCGGCTTTTCCCGGTAAAGGGATTCGGTCCTAGGCCGCGAGGTGCTTCTTCTTGACGGGCTTGCCGTCGAGGGTCACCAGGCGTCGCTTCTTGACCGTCATCCCCTCGGGCAGAGTGCCTTCCTTGAGCATGCGGATCGGGCACCGCTTGCAGCGCGACTTCGACACGCAGCACTCCGTCTTGGGAGGCTTCCTCTTCTTGCCCACGCTCGAAGGGTAACAGCAGAGTTAGGTGAGCCTTACTCTGTCGGCACCGCCACGATGAAGTCCCCGTCGGCTCGCTCGCCGGCGGCGTCGGAGGTGCGGTTGAGCAGGGTGCCACCGCTCGCCATGGCAGTCGAGCCGCCACCGTCGAGGTTCATCGCATCCTCCGCGCCCAGGCTCTTCATCAGGTCGGCCTCCTCCTCGAGCGTGAGGCCTTCGGAGACACCGGGCTGGCGACCGTCGACGGTCACGAGCAGGAGCCGGCCGCGGCGGTCGATGCCCGCCATCGTGCGTGGCTGCCGCGTCTCGGCCCACGCGTAGTTGAACGACAGGTCGGCCGGGTCGATGACGCCCTCGGCGGCAGCGTCGATGTCGGTGCGGCCGTCGGTGACCAGGTTGGGCGCGGCGCTCACGATCGAGGTGTCCGGTGTCAGCGGTACGCGCCGGCCGTCCGCGTCGCGGACCGACTCGGCCACGCGCAGCGAGCGCCCGACACGAGCATGAGCGGCGAGCCACTCACCGGCAGCGCCGATGCCTTGGACGACGCTGCCACCGTCGGGCACCGTGCCTCCCCGTGGGCCTACTGCGATGACGACGTCGGCGGCGTCGAGCGTGACCTGGGTGCCCTCGCCGGTCGGCAGCTCGGCACCGAGCCGGGGCGTGAAGAGGACGATCTCCGAGTCGGTCCGGCAGGTCACGTCCTGGCGAGGCTCGATGACGGGCACGGCCCCTGGACGGCCGCAGTTGCGGATCACTCCGGGCTTGCGGTTGATCCCGTTGACCGAACGTACCGATCGACCGCTGCGCACGTCGACCTTCGCCGTCAGGCGAGTGATCCGCGCGGGCCCGTCGCCGAGCACGATGCCGGTCCGCGAGCCGGCGTCCATCGCCTCGAGCCGTCCGTCGTAGGCCGCGATCCCTGCCGGAGCACCTTGGTAGCCGTCCGCGTCCGCGGTGATGAAGAACCCGCCGTTGACCGCCACCGTCGCACCCAGCTCCCCGCTCACGTCCGACAGCCTCTGGCGCTGAGCGACCACACCGTGGTGGGTGCCGTAGACCTCGCCGTCAAAGGAACGCTGGTCGATCACCGCGACGTGGAACTGCTCGGCATCGGCCGGGGTGTCGACGTCGTAGCCGGTCCAGGAGGCGACCGCGGTGGTGAAGCCGTGCGCCTTGAGCGCCGTCACCGCCGCCCCCGCCTCAGCCTGCGTTGCGTACTCCCCGGTCCGCACACGCACGCCCTGCAGCCCGCTGGGGGTGTCGGAGTAGTCCGGCCAGGCGATGTCGTCGAGCCGCGGCTCGTAGCCCGCCGCACGCAGCCGGTCCGCGGTCTCCTGCGCCCACGCGCGCGGCCCCACGCCGGCACCGGCGGGGCGACCGGTGATCGAGCTGGTCACCGGGTGCTGGACCGTGACCGTCCAGAAGGGCGTGCTGTCGGCGTCCTCGAGCACACCCGTACGCAGCGTCACCCCGTCCGCGAGAGACGTCGAGGACCATCGGATCTGGTCGGTCCAGGCGTCGGCGGGCACCTCAGCGCGTGCGATCCCGGGGACGACGGCGACGACGGCGGCCAGCGCGACACCGCTGGCTAGAAGGTGAGCAGGCTTCGGCATGGGCGTGAGACTAGGAGCATCCGCTGAACCGGCGTTGAACGCCGTACGTCGATGCCGCGTCCGTCGCCCGGAGACGAGTGTTGCCACCCGCATGCGCGGTAGCGATCTGGGCCGGTCACCGAGCGAGGCGGCGAGCCAGCACCGGGATGACGATGGCCGCCGCGACGACGTGCAGGAGCATCAGCACGATCGCACTGGCAGCATCGAAGCCGAAGGTGACGTCGGGGACGAGCGAGACGACGGTGAGCACGACGGTGGTGACCACGAACGTACGCCGCGGCCGGCGGGCCACCCGGGCCATCACCGCAGCCATTGCGACCCCGATGAGCGAGAAGACGGCGGTCAGCTGGGCGAAGCCGAGGATCGGGATCGGGCTTCCGTCGGTCTCGAAGCTCACTCCGGCCGCCGAGGAGACCGCCGCGAGAGCGGTGACGACTGCGCTCGCGGCAACCGTGGCACCGAGGCCATGGAGCCAGAGAGTCTTGCGAGCGACGCGCACGGAGGGGGTGGTGACCTGCTGGGCGGTGGTGATGGTGGACATCTCGATCTCCCGTTACGTGGCGGGAGGCGCCGTTCGCCTCCCTCTGCCCATTCCACGAACGGGAGCGCGTCGGATCGACACATCTCCCGAGAATTTCCGGGAGACGTGTCGATCCTCGGCTCAGGTGAGGTCGTTTGCCTTGCGGATGACCTCGACGATGTCGGCCATGATCTCGGTGAGGCTGAAGTCCTTGGGCGTGTAGACGGCCGCGACCCCCGACTCGATCAGGGTGCGGGCGTCGGACTCGGGCACGATGCCGCCGACGATGACCGGGACGTCACCGAGACCCGCATCGCGCAGGCCCTCGACCACCGACGGCACCAGGGACATGTGCGACCCGGAGAGGATGGAGAGGCCGACCACGTGTACGTCCTCGGCTACCGCCGCGGCGACGATCTGCTCCGGGGTGAGCCGGATGCCCTGGTAGATGACCTCGAAACCGGCATCGCGGGCGCGGACCGCGACCTGCTCGGCACCGTTGGAGTGACCGTCCAGGCCGGGCTTGCCGACGAGCATGCGCAGCTTGACGCCGAGCTCGTCGCCGGTGGCCTTCACCCGGTCGCGTACGACCGAGAGCTCGGCACCGGCCTCCGCGGCGCCGACGGCACCGGAGACACCGGTGGGGGCCCGGAACTCGCCGAACACCTCGCGCAGGGTGCCGGCCCACTCCCCCGTGGTCGCGCCCGCGCGGGCAGCGGCCAAGGTGGCCTCCATCAGGTTGGCGTCGGTCTTCGCGGCGGCGGCCAGCGCCGCCAGCGCCTCGGTCACGGCGGTCTCGTCGCGCTCGGCCTTCCACGCCTCGAGGGAGGCCTTGGCGGCCTCCTCGGCACGCGGGTCCGCGACCATGATGGCGGCGTCGAGGTCGGCAGTCAGCGGGGACGGCTCGGTGGTGGTGAACTTGTTGACGCCGACGATGATCTCGTCGCCCGCCTCGATGGCCCCTCGCCGACGCGCGTGCGAGGAGACCAGCTCGGACTTCATGTAGCCGGTGTCGACCGCGGCGATCGCGCCGCCCATGGCCTGGACCCGGTCGATCTCCTCCTTGGCCCCGGCGACGAGCTCGGCGACCTTGGCCTCGACGACCGGCGAGCCGTCGAAGAGGTCGCCGTACTCCAGCAGGTCGGACTCGTAGGCCAGCACCTGCTGCAGGCGCAGGGACCACTGCTGGTCCCACGGACGCGGCAGTCCGAGCGCCTCGTTCCAGGCCGGCAGCTGCACCGCGCGAGCTCGGGCGTTCTTGGACAGCGTCACGGCGAGCATCTCCAGCACGATGCGCTGGACGTTGTTCTCCGGCTGGGCCTCGGTCAGGCCGAGCGAGTTGACCTGGACGCCGTAGCGGAACCGGCGCATCTTCGGGTCCTCGACCCCGTAGCGCTCACGGGTGATGTCGTCCCACAGCTCGACGAAGGCGCGCATCTTGCACATCTCCTCGACGAACCGCACGCCGGCGTTGACGAAGAACGAGATCCGGCCGACGACCTTGCCGAAGTCCTCCTCCGAGACCTGGCCGGAGGCCTTGACCGCATCGAGCACCGAGATGGCGGTGCACATCGCGTAGGCGATCTCCTGCACCGGCGTCGCGCCGGCCTCCTGCAGGTGGTAGCTGCAGATGTTGATCGGGTTCCACTTCGGGATCTGGTGGACCGTGTAGGCGATCATGTCGCTGATCAGCCGCAGGGAGTGCTCCGGCGGAAAGACGTACGTCCCCCGGGAGAGGTACTCCTTGATGATGTCGTTCTGGGTGGTGCCGGCCAGCTTGGCGGCGACCGCGGCAGGGTCCATCCCGGGGTTCTGCTCCTCGGCGGCGACCTGGTACATCGCGAGCATCCACATGGCGGTCGCGTTGATCGTCATCGAGGTGTTCATCTCGGTGAGGGGGATCTGGTCGAAGAGCTTGCGCATCTCCCCCATGTGCATGATCGGCACGCCCACCTTGCCGACCTCGCCGCGAGCGAGGACGCTGTCGGGGTCGTAGCCGGTCTGGGTCGGCAGGTCGAAGGCCACCGAGAGGCCCGTCTGACCCTTGGCGAGGTTGTTGCGATAGAGCTCGTTGGACGCCTCGGCGGTCGAGTGGCCGGCGTACGTGCGCATCAGCCAGGAGCGATCCTTCGCCGGGCGGCTCTGCTCGGAGTGCGTGGTGTCCGTCATAAGAGGCATGCTAGCCCTTCGGTTACCGATCAGTAACCGACTCCGGTGTGGAAGATGTCACTCACCGGCGTTCCTTTACCCACTAGGCGATGAGCGGTGAGTTCTCCACCTCGAGGACGCGGTAGAGCCTGGACAGGTGGAGCATCCGCCGCACCGCGGGGGTGCAGCCGTGAAGGATGAGCCGCCGACCCCCTGCATGGGCCTGCCTCGTCGCGACGGCGAGCAGCTTCAGCGCCGTCACATCAGCACTGTTCACACCGGAGACGTCGAGCACGACGTCACCCTCCACCGAGTCGAGATGGTCGTAGATGACGCTGCGCGCCATCCAGGTGCTGCGTACGTCGAAATCTCCGCTCAGCACCAGCGTCGGCCCGTCGATCACGATCTCCATGCCTGCCTCCATCCCCGGGAAATGGGTTGCCCTACACAGAAGCTCTACGCATCACACGGCGCTCCCTCTCGCCAATATGACGCCTGGCCGCAGCCGTTGGTTGCACCTCACAAGCCTCATTCGTCACTTCCGTACCTATTTTCTGTCATTTGACCTTGTTCCCCGAGATACGGCCCCTGCGAATAGGCTCAGCGCATGGTCAACCTGACGCGCATCTACACCCGCACCGGCGACGCCGGTGAGACCCGGCTCGGCGACATGAGCCTGACCGCCAAGACCGACCTGCGGCTGGAGGCGTACGCGACCACCGATGAGGCCGGCGCGGCGATCGGCGTCGCCCTCGCCCACGGCGGGATCGACGAAGACGTCGTGAAGGCGCTGACGACCGTCCAGAACGATCTCTTCGACGTCGGCGCCGACCTCTCGACCCCGGTGGTGGCCGACCCCGAGTACCCCCCGCTCCGCGTCGAGCAGGCCTACGTCGACCGGCTCGAGGCCTGGTGCGACGAGTACAACGAGCCCCTCGAGAAGCTCCGCTCGTTCATCCTCTCCGGCGGCACCGTGGCCGCGGCCCACCTGCACGTCGCCCGCACCGTCGTGCGCCGCGCGGAACGAGCCGCCTGGGCTGCGTACGAGGTCCACGGCGAGACCATGAACAAGCTCGCCCTCACCTACCTCAACCGGCTCAGCGACCTGCTCTTCATCCTCGCCCGGCACGCGAACCGCGAGCAGGGCGACGTCCTGTGGGTGCCGGGCGGGGAGCGCTAGTCGCTCACAGCCGGCCGCTCACAGCCAGCCGCGGCGCCCCGCCTCGTAGCCGAGCTGGAGACGGGTGTCGACCTGCGCGCGGTCCATCATCTGGCGCACCCGGCGCTGGACCGTACGCAGCGACAGCCCGAGCTGCGCACCGATCGAGGCATCCGTCAGGCCCGCGAGCAGCAGCGAGAGGACCTTGGTGTCGAGAGGCTCGAGCCGGTCGGCGGCCGTCTCGACGGTGCCCTCCGGCGTCGCGACCAGCTTCGGCGCCGAGGCCCAGATCAGGTCGAAGAGAGCGATGATCGCGTCGAGCAGACCACTCGGATGGAGCAGCAGCGCGTCCTGGACCGTGTTGTTCCCGCCCGTCGCCGACTCACCCTGCATCAGCGGGATCAGCGCGATCTCCCGGTCGACGATGAAGGCGCGCAGCGGCACCGTCGGCACCACCCGCAGCTCGATCCCGATCTCGAGCCCGGAGTCGATCGTCTCGTAGATGCCGGGTGTGTCGAAGACGGAACGCTCGAGCACGATGTCGTGCCTGACCCCGCGTTCGATGGCGGCGCGCTCGGCCTCGTCGGCGTCCTCGCGGGTGACGACGGCGGCCTGCGGCTTCTGCAGCGCCTGGATGCACTTCCTCGCCGAGTACTGCAGCTGGGCGAACCGCTGGGCGATCGCCTCGGTGCCGTGCACGACGTCGACGACATCCGCCACGTCCCGGCGAGCGACCGAGCCGCGATAGAGACCGGCGAGCTCGGTCATCTCGACCTGGGCACGGCGCAGCTCGTCCTGACGCTGGACGAGCAGCGCCCCGAGCGCCACTGCCGGCGGAGAGGCGACGTAGCGGTCCTGGCCCGCCGACGCCCGGGCGACCAGACCCTTCCCCTCGAGCGCAGCCAGCACCGCGGAGACCGCGTAGGCGTCCAGGTCGGCAGCATCGGCCAGCTCCTCGAGATTGGCCGACGGCGCACCGACCAGCTGGCGGTAGACCGTCTCCTCGAGATTGTCGAGACCGAGCGCATCGAGCATCCGAGATGCCTTTCCGTGGGGGAACCAACGACCGACATCATGGCAGATATACGACACGTCATATTCCCGCCATGGCGCTTCGACTTGCATTCCTCGTCAACTTGGCCGAAAGTATTCATCGCCACCTCGGTCCGGATCCCCCCGCTCGGATCGAGGTGGTTTTACTTTTGCGTGGCGAAGTCGCCCCGATCGGTTCGGATCCAGTTGCCCAGCGCCTGGGACGGCCGCATAGCCAGTCACGCCGATGAGTGCGTCGAAACGCCGTCGAGACGCCCGACCCGTCTAGACCAGTGCCACCGCAGCGAGCGAGGCGCAGGTCATCACAAGCGTCCGCGAAGTCGCAGAACCGGCCTCATGCTGGAAGAATAGATCGGGTGCCCTTGCTCGAAGCTCTCACGAACGACCTACTCCGCGAGACCTTCGACCCTCAGACCATCGAGCGTGGCCGGGCCTACGCCACCGAGGGCCGGGTCGGTGAGCCGCGGATCACGGAGATCGGCAGCAGCGCACTGCGAGCAGCGGCCGAGGTCAGCGGCAGCAGCCCAGCCCCCTACCGCGTGACCCTCAACCTGGAGTCCAGGAACGGCGTCGCCAGGCTGACGAGCCAGTGCAGCTGCCCCGTGCACAACAGCTGCAAGCACGGGGTCGCCCTGGCCATGGTCCTCGCCGACTCCCCCAGGAAGGCGACCGCGCCGGGCCCGACGTGGGA
Organism: Nocardioides panzhihuensis; assembly: GCF_013408335.1. NCBI lineage: Bacteria > Bacillati > Actinomycetota > Actinomycetes > Propionibacteriales > Nocardioidaceae > Nocardioides > Nocardioides panzhihuensis. The sequence continues at coordinate 3,834,501 of NZ_JACBZR010000001.1, forward strand.
GACGGAGCTGCGTACGCTGCTGGGCCAGCTCGCCGAGGACAACAAGCCCGAGGACGACCTGCCCGCGCTGGCGCTCGAGATCGACGTGCACAGCCCGCGGGCGGCCGTGGGGGGCTCCCCCAGCGTCGAGCTCCGGCCGATGCGCATGGGCAACCGCGACCGCTGGGCGAAGACCGGCGCCGACTGGTCCAGCATCCCCAACGCCCAGCCCGGCAAGGACTTCCCGCGCAACCAGCTGCTCCCCCTGCAGGAGCTGGCCCGCCAGCTGCGGCCGGACCGGCTGCTCTACGCTCGCGGCTCCTCGCTCAGCCTCGCCGACTTCGGTGAGCACGCGATCTCGCTGCTCCGCGATGCGATCCGTGGTGGGGTGACCGTGCTGCCCGGCGAGAACGTGCGCGGGGTGGTGGTCTTCGACGAGCCGCTCTCGCTCGCCGGAGAGCTGCATCGCGAGGACGGCGAGGCCGTCCTCCGCTTCGGCCTGGCCCACGGCGACCGCGTCTACGCCGGACCCACGGTGCTCCCGATCGGCCGCCCGACCCGTTCGGTGGGTGTGCTCGATGCCGGAGTGCTCCACCTCGGCGAGCTGTCCGGGCCGCTCTCGACGCACGCACATCGGCTGGTGACCGCCCGGGAGCCGCTGACCGTCCCCGAGCGCGAGATCGGCACTTTGAGCGCCCTGCTGGGCCCGCTGGCCCGGCTGGTTCCGCTGCGCTCGTCCGACGACTCCCTCGACATCCCGGATCCGCCCGCACCGCGGCTGAGCCTGACGGTCACCTGGCGCAGCTCGACCCACGCCACGCTCGGCTGGACGTGGGCCTACGGCGTACGCCACTACCCCGTGGACTCCCGCGAGGACCTCGGCCTGGTCCGCGACCCTGCCGAGGAGGCCTCGCTTCGCGGCCGCGTCTCCGCCGAGCTGCTCCGCAAGCAGGAGGTGCGGGACGGCGACGCGCTCGCGCTCGCCATCCACGACCTCCCGGCGCTGCGTGAGGTCGAGGGCGTCGAGGTCACCGAGGTGCAGCGGCCCGACTTCCGCGAGACCGACGAGGACCCGGAGATCTCCTTCGAGATCACCTCGCCCGACGGTGCTGCCGTGGGCGGCCAGGACTGGCTCGACCTGCAGGTGGTCATCCGCATCGGCGGCGAGGCCGTCCCCCTGCCCGACGTGCTCGGGGCGCTGACCCGCGGCGACGACCACCTCATCCTCCCCAGCGGCACCTACCTCACCACCGACCGTCCCGAGCTGGACCGGCTCCGCAACGTCGTCGAGGCCGCCGGTCAGCTCCACGAGCGCACCGGTGAGGGGATCGCCGTCGGCAAGCACGATCTCGGCGTCTGGGCCGAGCTCGCCGAGCTGGGCGTGGTCGACCAGCAGGCCGCCGAGTGGGTCCAGCGCGCCCAGGCACTTCGCGACCTGCGCGAGATCCCGCGGCCGGAGCCCATCGGCGTGGCGACCGAGCTGCGCCACTACCAGCTCGACGGTTTCCACTGGCTGGCGTTCCTCCACGAGCAGGGTCTCGGTGGGATCCTCGCCGACGACATGGGCCTCGGCAAGACGCTTCAGGTGCTGGCCACGATCTCCCACGCCGTGCACGCTCAGCCGGGCGAGCGCGCCCCCTACCTCGTGGTGGCGCCGACCAGCGTCGTACCGGCCTGGGTGCAGGAGGCCCGCCGCCACACCCCCGGCCTTCGGGTCAGCACGGTGAGCAGGCGGGTCGACTCCGTGGCCGAGGCCCGCGAGGACGCCGACGTCGTGGTCACCACCTACGCCATCCTCCGGCTCGAGCAGGACGCCTTCGCCGGGCGGCCGTGGTCCGGTCTCGTCCTCGACGAGGCGCAGCAGGTCAAGAACCACCAGTCCAAGACGTACGCAGCGGCCCGCCGCATCGACGCCCGCTGGCGCCTCGCGGTGACGGGCACGCCCTTCGAGAACCGGCTGATGGAGCTGTGGGCGCTGCTCTCGATCACCGCGCCGGGCCTCTACCCCAGCCCGCGGATGTTCCGCGACACGGTGGTCTCTCCTGTGGAGAAGTCGGGCGACGACGACGCGCTGCGCCGGTTCCGGACCCGGCTGCGCCCGTTCCTGCTGCGGCGTACGAAGGAGCTGGTCGCCGACGACCTGCCGCCCAAGCAGGAGCAGGTGCTCGGCGTCGACCTCAACCCCGTCCACCGCAAGATCTACGACGCCCACCTGGCCAAGGAACGGCAGCGGATCCTGCATCTGCTCGACGACTTCAACGACAACCGGGTCGCGATCCTCAGCGCGCTGACCAGGCTGCGGCAGCTCTCGCTCGACCCCGGCCTGGTCGATCCCGAGGACAACGACGTCGGCTCCGCCAAGCTCGAGACGCTCGTCGACCACATCGAGGAGCTCGCCGCCGAGGGCCACAAGGCGCTCGTCTTCAGCCAGTTCACCTCGTTCCTCGGCCGGGCCCGCACCCGGCTCGCCGAGGCCGGCATCGACACCGCCTACCTCGACGGCTCGACGCGCGACCGCGGGGCGGTGATCGAGAGCTTCCGCGAGGGTGACGCCCCGGTCTTCCTGATCTCCCTCAAGGCGGGTGGCGTCGGCCTGACTCTGACCGAGGCCGACTACGTCTTCGTGCTCGACCCCTGGTGGAACCCCGCAGCCGAGGCCCAGGCCGTCGACCGCGCCCACCGCATCGGCCAGACCCAGCACGTCATGGTCTACCGGCTGGTCTCGACGGGCACGATCGAGGAGAAGGTCATGGAGCTCAAGGAGCGCAAGGCCGAGCTCTTCGCCAAGGTCGTCGACGGCGAGGGCGCGATGGGCGCCACCATCGGCGCCGACGACATCCGCGCGCTGTTCGACTGATCTGTGGCGGGGCGGGGCCGGCGGTCCCGGTGTGATCCCGTGTAACACGTCGTTCGTAGGACTACTCGCCCTTTAGAACGACCGGATAGTCCTACGAACAGCGTGTTACACAACGAGTTACACAGCGTGTTACACGTTCCGCCGTCGCGCCACCGTCGCCGCCAACGCCGCAGCGGGGAGCATGAGGACAGCGACGACCAAGAGGGACCGCAGGGTGCCGATCTGGTCTCCCACCGCCCCAAGGATCGGCGGGAAGCCCAGGAAGGCTCCGTACGCCAGCGTGGAGACGACCGAGACGCGAGCGGCTGCCCGAGTCTCGTCGTCGGCGGCGATGCTGATCCCGAGCGGGAAGCCGAGGGCGGCGCCGAGGCCCCACAGGACGATCCCAACGAGGGCGAACCCGAAGGAGCCGGCGAAGACCGTCAGCACGATTCCGGCGCCTGCGAGAGCCGCCGAGGTGATCAGCACCGGCTGCCGGCCGACCCTGTCGATCACCTTCGCACCTGCGAAACGGGCGACGCTCATGCAGAGGACGAACGCCGCGTAGCACGCCACCCCGACCCGGTGGCTGACGTCGTAGCCGTCGATCATCGCCAGCGCGACCCAGTCGTTCGCGCTCCCCTCGGCCGCGGCGAAGGCGAGCACCATCAGGCCGAGCAGCAGAGTGTGGGGCGAGCGCCAGGCGGCGAGCAGCTCGCGCCGCGGAGAGTGTCCCTCCGGCGGAACCTCGGCCGGGAGGAACCCGGCGGTCCCCCACCAGCAGGCCGCCAGTGCGACGCCGGCGACCCCGGCGATGTGCCACACGGTCGGCAACGTACCCACCAGGGCGATGCCCAGCACGCCACCGAGCACGGTGCCTACGCTCCACATCGCGTGCAGCTGCGGCATCAGCGTCTTGCCGCCCAGCCGCTCGACCGCGGCCCCCTCGACGTTCATGGCGACGTCCCAGACCCCGTAGCCGACGCCGTACGCCACCAGGAACAGCGCCACCAGCCAAGCCTGTCCGAGCCAGCTGCCGGAGACCGCCACCAGGCACAGGGCGGCGGCGCAGAGGACCGCGCAGCGGCGTACGAGCCGGGCGGCGCCCCAGTGCATCACCAGCCCGCCGGCGAACGGCAGCGCAGCGACCGATCCGATGCCCATCGCCAGCAACATCAGGCCGACGGCCGAGTTGCTCAGACCGAGGCTGTCGCGCAGCGCAGGGATCCGGGAGATGAAGGTCGCGGACAGCAGCCCGTTGGTGGCGAACGCCACCACCGATCCGGCTTGGGCACGGGAAAGAGGCGTCACGGGCAAAGGCTAGTGGGCCACCGAACGCCTCCTGGGGCGGGTCTCAGTCGCGCTTCTCGTAAGGGCCGCCGCGGCCGAAGATCGGCAGGACCCACGGTTGGCGCAGCGGGGCGCCGGCGAGCGCGACGACGGCGAAGGCGGTCGCCAGGACCCAGGCGATCCCGTAGAGCGCGCCACCGAGCCCGAAGGTCACGATCGTGACGGCGAGCAGGGTCAGCTGCAGGTTGAGGGCGCCGGCGGCGTGGTGCTTGACGAACTCGGAGCGCTTGCCGACGGTGTAGTAGATGATCGCAGGGCCGACGACGATCGGCACCAAGGTCGTGGCCTGGGCGAGCGCTCCCAGGAGCCTCTCCTCGGTGGTCGGCGGCGGCAGCAGGTCACGGGCGGGCTTCGCGGGCCCCGGAGCGACGGCAGCGGGCTGCGCGACCAGGTCACGGGTGATCGGCTCGAGGGCGGCGTACGTCTTCGCCTTCATGGTCAGGTCGAACCGGACGTCGAACTCGGCCTGGTCGAGCCGGCCGTCGGCGTAGGCGGACTTGAGCACGTCGATCACGCGGTCGCGGTCGGCGTCGGTGCAGCGGAGCTCGTCGGTCTGAGCGGTCAGGGTGGGCGGGGTGGGCGGCGTGGGAATGGGAGCGGTTGAGGACATACCTCAACCATCCGCCCAGGACGGTTGCCGGACAATCAGGGAAGCCCCCGAAAAGCGAACGACCGACCCCGGCGTCATGCCGGAGCCGGTCGTATCGAGAAGCTCAGAAGACGGTCCAGTTGGACCGGATCGGGCGCGACTCGAGCCAGGCCTGGAACCCGATGAGGGTCTGCTGGTCCATCGAGAGGTCGATCAGCTCGCCCTTGACCTCGCAGGTCACGATCAGGCTCTCGGGGTAGAGAACCAGCTCCTCGATCCCCTCAGGGGAACGGCTGGAGACGTAGCTGAGCTCGACCCGGCGCCAGACCCGTTTGGGCTTGGGCGAGAGCGAGAAGATCCGAAACCACTCCAGCTGCGCATCGCCGGAGTAGCGGCCGATACCGATGATCCAACCGCGCCCGGGCTTGGTGTCCCGGACGCGGTGGCTCAGTTCGAAGACGCCGCCGTTGCGTTCGAGCAGACGGCGGCGTACGGCGATCCCGATGCCATAGGCAAGGACAAGCAGAAGCGATGCGGCCACAACGGCCAAGAGCAGCTCCCACCATGCCATCCGGGTATCGCCCCTCTTTCCCTATGAGGCTTTCTCGACAGCGCGGATGCGTGCCTCGGCACGACGGATGCGCTTCTCGGCGTCGTTGCTGGTGCCGAGCAGACGGCGGGCCTCCTCGAGCTCGACCTCAGCCTTGCTCAGGTCGATCTCGTGGGCCAGCAGCACGTGCTCGGACAGGATCGAGACGCGGTCGTTGGCCACCGAGAGGAAGCCACCATCGACGGTCGCGATGACCTCGGTGCCCTCCTCAGGAGTGATCTCCACGACCGCGTCGGTGAGAGCCGACAGCACCGGCGCGTGACCGCGCAGGACGCCGACATCACCGTCGACCGTTCGGGCGATGACCATGGTGGCCCCGCCGCTCCAGACCACACGGTCTGCAGCGACGAGCTCCACCTGAAGTGCGTCCGTCATCAGAGGCTCTTCTGGATCTCGGCCCACTTCGCCTCGACGTCGTCGAGGCCACCGCACATGAAGAACGCCTGCTCGGCGACGTGGTCGTACTCACCCTCGGCGATCTTGTTGAACGCCTCGATGGTGTCCTTGACCGGAACCGTCGAACCCTCGATGCCGGTGAACTGCTTGGCGACGTAGGTGTTCTGCGACAGGAACCGCTGGATCCGGCGAGCGCGGGAGACGATGATCTTGTCTTCCTCGGAGAGCTCGTCGACACCCAGGATTGCGATGATGTCCTGCAGCTCCTTGTTGCGCTGGAGGATCTGCTTGACACGGACGGCGCAGTCGTAGTGGTCCTGACCGATGTACTGCGGGTCCAGGATTCGCGACGTCGAGGTCAGCGGGTCCACGGCCGGGTAGATACCGAGCGACGCGATCTCACGGGAGAGCTCGGTCGTGGCGTCCAGGTGCGCGAACGTGGTCGCCGGCGCCGGGTCGGTGTAGTCGTCGGCCGGCACGTAGATCGCCTGCATCGAGGTGATCGAGTGACCACGCGTCGAGGTGATCCGCTCCTGGAGCTGACCCATCTCGTCGGCGAGGTTGGGCTGGTAGCCCACGGCCGAAGGCATCCGGCCCAGCAGGGTCGAGACCTCGGAGCCCGCCTGCGTGAAGCGGAAGATGTTGTCGATGAACAGCAGCACGTCCTGGCCCTGGACGTCGCGGAAGTACTCCGCCATCGTCAGCGCCGAGAGGGCCACGCGAAGACGCGTGCCCGGCGGCTCGTCCATCTGGCCGAAGGTCAGGGCGACCTTGTCGTAGACGCCGGCCTCCTGCATCTCGTGGATGAGGTCGTTGCCCTCACGGGTGCGCTCGCCGACACCGGCGAACACGGAGACACCGCCGTGGTTCTTGGCGACTCGGGCGATCATCTCCTGGATGAGGACGGTCTTGCCGACGCCCGCACCACCGAAGAGGCCGATCTTTCCACCGGTCACGTACGGGGTGAGGAGGTCGATGACCTTGATGCCCGTCTCGAACATCTGGGTCTTGGACTCCAGCTGGTCGAAGGCGGGAGCCTTGCGGTGGATGCCCCAACGCTCCTTGACCTCGACCGTGGCCGGGTCGACGTCGAGGATGTCACCGGTGGCGTTGAACACGTGGCCGAGGGTGACGTCACCCACCGGAACCGTGATCGGTCCGCCGGTGTCGCGCACCGCGGAGCCGCGTACGACGCCGTCGGTCGGCTTCAGCGAGATCGCGCGGACCATGCCGTCACCGATGTGCTGGGCAACCTCGAGCGGCAGGGTGGTCGTCTCACCGCTGATGGTGACATCGACCTCGAGCTTGTTGTAGATATCCGGCATGGCGTCGACGGGGAACTCCACGTCGACGACCGGGCCGATCACGCGGGCGATGCGGCCCGTCGTGGTCTTCTCGTCAACCTGTGCGGTCATTTTCTAGTCAGTCCTTCTGTGGGTTCTCAGTCGTTCGCAGCCTGGGCGTCGGCGAGCGCGTTCACGCCACCGACGATCTCGCTGATCTCCTGGGTGATGCCGGCCTGGCGAGCCTGGTTGGCGACCCGGGTGAACTTCTTGATGAGCTCGTCGGCGTTGTCGGTGGCCGACTTCATCGCCTTCTGACGCTGGGCCAGCTCGGAGGCGGCGGCCTGCAGCAGCGCGAACCAGATCCGGCTCACGACGTACTGCGGGAGGAGCGAGTCGAGCACGGCCTCGGCCGACGGCTCGAACTCGTAGAGCGGCAGGACATCGCCCTCGGCCGGAGCCTCGGTGCCCTCCACGACCTCCAGAGGCAGGAGACGTACGGCGGTGGGCTTCTGCGTCATCATGGTGATGAACCGCGTGTAGACCACGTGGACCTCGTCGACGCCGGGAGCCACTGCGTCCTCAGCCTCGGCACCCTCGACGAAGACCTCGATCAGCTTCTCGCCGATCTCCTTGGCCGCGTCGAACTCCGGGCGGTCCGAGAAGCCGGTCCAGGCCTGCGCCACGGTGCGGCCACGGAACTTGTAGAAGGCCTCCGCCTTGCGTCCGGTGACGTAGAGATCGACCTCCTTGCCCTCGGCCTTGAGCTTCTCGACCAGGCCCTCGGCCTCCTTGAGCACGCTCGAGGAGTAGGAGCCGGCCAGACCACGGTCGCTGGTGACCACCAGCACGGCGGCGCGGGTGGGCGACTCCGGCTCGGTGGTCAGCGGGTGGTCCTGGTTGGAGTAGGTCGCCACCGCCGAGACGGCGCGGGTGAGCTCACGGGCGTACGGCGCGGCCGCATTGGCCCGCTGCTGCGCCTTGATGATCCGGGACGCAGCGATGAGCTCCATGGCACGCGTGATCTTCTTCATCGACTCCGTCGACTTGATCCGCGCGCGGAGTTCACGCACTGACACGGCCATGGGTCAGCCCCGCTTCTGCTTGACGATCTGCTCCTGCTCGACGTCCTCGTCAGCCAGAGCCTCCGCCTTGGCGGAACCCGGCTTGATCGAGTGGCCCTCCGAGGTCTCGAACTGGTCGAGGAACGAGTCGTACGCCTTCTTCAGCTCGGACTCGGTGGAGTCCTCGAACTTCAGCGACTCACGGATGCCGGCGAGGATGCCGTCGTGGGAGCGACGCAGGTAGTCCAGGAACTCCCGCTCGAACTTGAGCACGTCCGCGACCGGGACGATGTCCAGGCTACCGGAGGTGCCCAGCCACAGCGAGACGGTCATCTCGTCGATCGGGTAGGGCGAGTAGGCCGGCTGCTTGAGCAGCGCCATCAGCCGCTGACCGCGGGCCAGCTGCTGCTTCGAGGCCGCGTCCAGGTCGGAGGCGAACATCGCGAAGGCCTCCATCGCGCGGTACTGCGCGAGCTCGACCTTGAGCGAGCCGGTGACGCCCTTGAGCGCCTTGGTCATCGCGGCGCTACCGACGCGGGAGACCGAGACACCGACGTCGATCGCCGGGCGCTGGTTGGCCGCGAACAGGTCGGACTGCAGGAAGATCTGACCGTCGGTGATGGAGATGACGTTGGTCGGGATGAACGCCGAGACGTCGTTGGCCTTGGTCTCGATGATCGGCAGACCGGTCATCGAGCCCTTGCCCATCTCGTCGGAGAGCTTCGCGCAACGCTCCAGCAGCCGGGAGTGCAGGTAGAAGACGTCACCCGGGTAGGCCTCACGGCCCGGCGGGCGGCGCAGCAGCAGCGACACGGCGCGGTAGGCCTCGGCCTGCTTCGTCAGGTCGTCGAAGACGATCAGGACGTGCTTGCCCTCGTACATCCAGTGCTGGCCGATGGCCGAGCCGGTGTAGGGGGCGAGGTACTTGAAGCCGGCGGAGTCGGAGGCCGGAGCCGCGACGATCGTGGTGTACTCCAGCGCGCCGGACTCCTCGAGGGCGCCACGCACGGAGGCGATGGTCGAGCCCTTCTGGCCGATGGCTACGTAGATGCAGCGGACCTGCTTGTCGGGGTCGCCCGACTCCCAGTTCTGCTTCTGGTTGATGATCGTGTCGATCGCGACCGTGGTCTTACCGGTCGAGCGGTCACCGATGATCAGCTGACGCTGGCCACGGCCGATCGGGGTCATCGCGTCGATCGCCTTGATGCCGGTGGCGAGCGGCTCGTGCACCGACTTGCGGGCCATCACGCCGGGAGCCTGGAGCTCCAGGGCACGGCGGCCGACCGTCTCGATGTCGCCGAGGCCGTCGATCGCGTTGCCGAGCGGGTCCACGACGCGGCCGAGGTAGCCGTCACCGACGGGGACCGAGAGAACCTCGCCCGTACGTCGGACCGCCTGGCCCTCCTCGATCTTGTCGAAGTCACCCAGGACGACGACACCGATCTCGCGGGTGTCCAGGTTCAGGGCCAGACCAAGGGTGCCGTCCTCGAACTCGAGGAGCTCGTTGGTCATGGCCGAGGGCAGACCCGACACGCGGGCGATGCCGTCCGCGGTCGAAGCGACGGTGCCGACCTCCTCGGTCTTCGCCGCCTCCGGCTTGTAGTCCGCGACGTACTTTGCCAGTGCGTCCCGGATCTCGTCGGGACGGATGGAGAGCTCCGTCATCTGTGCCTTCTCTCTCAGTTCTTACAAGTCAGTCTGTGTCACACAGGGGTCGTACGGCCAGTTGAGGTCGGCCGCGGTGCCGGATCAGCCGGCCAGGGCTCGCTGCGCCCCTTCGAGGCGACTCGAGACGGTGCCGTCGATGACGTCGTCACCGATCGATACCTTGATGCCACCGACGACAGCCGGGTCGACGACCACGTTGAGGTGGATCTCGCGGCCGTACTTCCTCGCCAGTGCTGTCGCCAGACGGGTGGTCTCGGCCTCCGAGAGCGGGGCCGCAACGCGGACGACCGCGGTGCCCTCGCCTGCGACGGATGCCGCGACCTTCTGGTATTCACCGAGAGCGGCCGATGCGGTGCGGTAGGTGCCCGCCAGCGCCTGCTTCGTCAGGGTCACGGTCGCCGGAAGCGCCTTGCCCCCGAGCAGCGTGTCGACCAGCGCGGCCTTGTCCTCGGTCGTACGGGCCGGGTCGGAGAGCGCGTCGCGCAGCTCAGGCGTCTCCTGCACGGCCCGCTGGACCGCGAAGAGCTCGTCAGCGAGGCGAGTGGCCTCGCCGCCGGCACTGCGGACCGCCGCGATCTCGCTCAGTCGCTCGACCGCGTCGCTCAGGTCGCCGGCGCGCGTCCAGCGGTGCTTGACCGCCGACTCGAGCACGCCGAGGGCCGTCGCGTCGACCTTCCCGCCGAACAGCTCACCGACGAGGCCGGTCTTGGCCTCCTTCGGCACCGACGCGTCGGTGACGTAGCGGCGCAGAGCTGCTTCGGCGCGGAAGGTCTGGGAGACCTCGAAGAGGGAGTCGGCCGCCTTGGCTGCCGCCTCAGGAGAGGCGGACACAGCGGTCTTCAGCTCCTCGGTCAGGGCGGCAACTGCGTCGGCCGACGCTCCACGGAAGTCCATCAGTGAACTCCTGCCTCGAGGTCAGCGAGGAACCGCTCGACCACACGGCTGGAACGCGCGTCGTCGTCGAGGGACTCGCCGACGATACGACCGGCGAGACCGGTGGCCAGCGAACCGACCTCGGTACGCAGCGACGTAGAAGCCGCCTGACGCTCGGCTTCGATCTGCGCCTTGCCGGCGGTGATGATGCGCTCAGCCTCGGCCTGCGCCTCGAGGCGCATCTCGGTCTTGATCGCAGCGCCCTCCTCGCGAGCCTGCTCGCGGATGCGGGCAGACTCGTGACGAGCGTCGGCCAGCTGGGCCTCCAGCTGAGCGAGCTTGGCATCCGCCTCTGCCTGCTTGGCGTTGGCGTTCTCGATGCCGCCTTCGATCGCCGCGGTTCGATCGGCGTACGCCTTCTCGAAGTTCGGAACGATGAACTTCGCAACTCCCACGAAGAGGATGGCGATGACGATGAAACCGAGGATGATCTCCGGGACGTGCGGGACCAACGGGTTGATCTCGGTCTCCGCAGCGGTTACCTGGGTAAGGATCATGTCGGAACCTTCAGTAGTTCCCTACGTCAGAGCACGAAGGCGAGGGCGAGGGAGATGATGAAGAACTGCTCACAAAGCGCGAAGCCAAGGATCGCGATGGCCTGCAGGCGGCTCTGGGCCTCCGGCTGGCGAGCGACACCGGCGACGTACGCGGCGAAGATCAGACCGACACCGACGCCCGGGCCGATCGCGGAGAGGCCGAGGCCGATCATGTCTGCGGAGCCGTCCATTGTGGACTTCCTTTCGGTTGTGACGCGCCTTGCGTCAGTTGTTGAACATCGTTGGGTTTGGCTGGTGGAACGAGCTGTGGATCAGTGCTCGTCCGCGACTGCACCGGCGATGTACATCGCCGAGAGCAGGGTGAAGACATAGGCCTGCAGGAACATGATCAGCATGTCCAGGAAAGACACCAAGATGCCGAGCAGGAAGGAGAAGAGACCGGCCGTGACGCCCTGCCATGCCGGAGAGTAGTGCAGGATCAGCCAGGCGCCACCGATGGAGAACAGCGCCACCAGCAGGTGACCGGCGAACATGGTCGCGAAGAGACGGATGGCCAGCGTGAACGGGCGCACGATGATGTTGGAGAGAAACTCCAGCGGAACCATCATGAGCAGGATCGGGCCGCTGACACCGCCGGGCACCGTCTGGAGCTTGAGGTAGCCGACGAAACCGTGCTTCGCGATGCCGACGATGTTGTAGATCAGCCAGGTGATGGCCGCCAGGGCCGCCGTGTAACCGATGTGCGACATCGTGGGGAACTGGATGAACGGGATGATCCCGTAGAAGTTGTTGATGAGGATGAAGACGAAGACCGTGAAGAGGTACGGCACGAACCTCATGTAGTCCTTCGACCCGATGATGTCTCGAGCGATGGAGTTGCGAACCATCCCGTAGACGTACTCACCGGCGAACTGCAGCCGGCTCGGAACCACGGCTGACTTGCGAGAGGCGGCGTAGAAGAAGCCGAAGGCGATCAAGACGGACAGCAGGACCAAGAGGCTCACCTTGGTCAGGGCCCAGTCGCCGGACCCGACGATCGGCGGGGGAAAGAAGTCCGCGGGCCCCGGGATATGAGGCCCCGACTCCGACGCCATAACGGTGGCGGCAAGCGACTTCACGCTGTCTCCTGTTTGTTCGAACTTACGATTCTGGGTGGCGAGCCCCAAAGGCTCGGGCATCATCCCGGCGGCGGCCCCCGACGGCCCGGACGATATCAGGCACTACTGGCGGGTCACGAGTCTGCCCCGGGCAGGTCGAAGAGCGGGATCCGCTCACGTCGCACCAGGACCGCAAACGTGGTCGTCCATGCGACTGTCAGCGCCATTACCGAGAAGGCTGCCGGACGTACGACAGCGTCTCCTCCGGTCTGCGACACAACCAGCAGCACGACGAAGAGAATCATGCCCGACACCGTGAAGACGCCAACGGCAGCGGGCAACGAGAGAGCCGGCGACTTGGCCGCGACCCAGAACAGGCCCCAGGAGCCGGTCGCCAACACAACGAGGGTGGCGATCGAACCGATCGCGGCACCTGTCAGACCGTTGGCCCCGGCAACCAGGAAGCCTACCGTGAGGGCCGCGAGCACAGCGACGGCGGACACCGCGGCAGAACCGCGCAGTACCTTGCTCTTGCTCGTTGCGGTCGTCATCGTTGGCGGCCGTTCTCTCTGGGGGCATTTCACGTGTTCAGGAGCGCATCCCGAACGCTCGTGAAAGTTATCACAAGCGTGTTTGGAGTCCCTAATTGATCGATCCATGCCCTCGACGCGGCGCACGGGGGCGCGGTCGCCGCTTCAATGACGCCGATGCGCGGGCCATTCAGGGCCCCCAAGACCCCTCCTCGCATAAGGCTGGAGTCCAGAAGCGCGTCGAGACAAGACCGATCGGCCGGCGCAAGCGACGGAGTGATCGCGAGCTCGATCGAGTCTCGACGCACCCGCCCGTGCCTGGCGCCTGATCCCGAGACCGGTCCGCGAGCGGGACGCGCCTGCGCCAGCGCAGCGGCACAGCAGCTTCTCGTGTTGGGTAGTTGGCATCTGTGCGTTTGCCTGACTGAGGACCTCGACGTGTCCGCGGCCGTGTTCGGTCTAGCGTCCCTCCCGGCAGCTTCAGGAGCTTGGCCCTCGCATGGAACTCCGTCGTTACTCAGACATCCTGACTGTCATAGAGGCGTCCAAGCACGGCTGGCCCGTCGACCCCGCGGCGACGAGCGTCGAGGACGACTGATTCATAACAACGCGTGAGCGCCTCGATAAAGTCGGGGTCCTCCACCAGTCTGCTCTCGGACGCCGCCCCGTCGTCATATCGACTCACAAGTTGCTGGACCCGAGCATCTGTGGCCGAGGCCGACACAGCATCAACCATCTGGCGGAAGGATCCGATATTCATCGCGACCCTCCATTGACGTCTGGAGCGTCCCAACTAGGAACCGGAGGGAAATCCACACCTTCGTTGAATCTACACAACTGCGCGAACAGCGCATTCACGCCAAATGCCAATGTCAATGCGACATCGAACGCGGCCTTGAACATCTTGACTCTTTGAAGCAACTTCTTGAATGGCTCAGTAAGTCCATCCTCGATCGCACTGGAGAAGAGTTCACTAAAGCTCTGCGGACCAGGAAGCTCCTGAATAAGTTGCTCCAATAGGTCGTTCATCGTATCCACGGACGACTTCACCGCATGCATCTCGGCAATGATCCGCTGCGTGAGCGCACCCAAGCCGTTGGCGTGATCTTTGAGAACCCTCGCGACGGCGTTGAAATGGTCGTACGCAGAAGCCGCAGCACGTCCTTGCCAGTTCCCCTCGAGACCGGCCCACATGCCAGTCAGGTCTTCCGCAAACGACCGCATACACGTACGGCACTGATCAACGGCGGCAACCGAGGTGCCCACCTGGTCCCACTCAGCCCCCAGCTTGGCCTCCACCTTCGCAATTTCATTCGGGATCCCGACCGTCTCGAGAATATCCCCGACCCACTTGCAGTCGATTATGTGATTGACCGTCTTGCTGATCTTCATGAAATCGTCGTACTGATCGAGTGCCACTGACTCGATATCGTTTCCGATCTCTGCGTAAGACGACTCGTCGACACCTGGACTGTCGAAACTGAAGTAACTGGGTACGCCGCCAAGCTCTGGCAGCAGGGAGTCAAGTCGCGCCGCCGAAGCAGCGTCGACCGTTTCATACTCTTTCGCGATCGAACGCATGGCTTGCGCAGCACCCTCCATCATGACCCCGTAGGGGCCAGTTGGGCCGTATGCATCCAATAGGGCTGTCTGCACCCGTTCAAATTCGCGAGATGCATCGACAAGAACATCGCTATTCGAAGTAACAGACACGTCAGTCGCGGCGATATTGGTAACGTATTTACCCATCCCACCAAGCTGTTCAAGAGCCGCCGCCGCACCGCGAATCGCAGCCGGCCGAGCAATGAATTCCTCCACCCGAGACCCCAGTCCATCCGAAGTACCGGTCAATTGACCGATCGTGACTAGTTTGCCCCGAAGCAAACAAACGAGGCAAGGGCACTCGGCGACAGCCCCGCTAGATCCGCTGATCGCCTACCTGCTCGCCCAACGGCGTGAGCTCCTCGGGGACCTCGAGGAGCTTGTCGGTGCGCTCGCCGCGGATCTTGGGGAGGACGAAGGTGAGCAGCACGATGAGGGCGGTGGCGACGACGACGCCCGTGATGACGACCGGGCCGCGGTAGAGGGTCACGAAGACCGATCCGAAGGACATCAGACCGGCCCAGAGCCACATGATCAGCACGGCACGACGCTGGGAGTGGCCGATCTCCAGGAGGCGGTGGTGGAGGTGCTTCTTGTCGGCAGCGAAGGGGGACCGGCCGGCGCGGGTGCGGCGTACGACGGCCAGCACGAGGTCGACGAGCGGCACCACCAGGATCGTCAGTGGGAGCAGCAGAGGCAGGAAGGTGACCAAGAGCGCGGTGGAGGCGTCGAAGGCGTTCACGTTCAGACCGCCGGCGCTGTAGGAGCCCGAGAGGGTGACCGCGCTGGCGGCGAGGATCAGACCGATCAGCATCGAGCCGCTGTCGCCCATGAACAGCCGAGCGGGATGCCAGTTGTGGATGAGGAAGCCGACGCAGGCCCCGGCGAGGGCGACTGTCAGGAGAGCCGCTGTCGAGGCGCGGCCGATGTCGTTGATCCGAGTGAACTGGTAACAGAACAGGAACAGCGCCAGCGCGCCGATACCGACGACACCCGCGGCCAGACCGTCGAGGCCGTCGATGAAGTTGACCGCGTTGACCACGGTGATCACGACGAGCCCGGTGAGCAGAGCACCTTGGGCGGGGTCGATCGAGAACTGGGTGCCGTCGGGGAACGTGATCAGGCTGTACTGCAGGTTGAAGCCCACCAGGATCGCGGTGGCCAGCACCTGGCCGCCCAGCTTGGTGAGGGCGTCGAGCTCGAAGATGTCGTCGACGACACCGACCACGCAGATCAGCGCACCGGCGAGGATCACCACGCCGGTGTCTTCGAGCACGAAGTCCGGCGCATCGGCCAGGAACGGCAGCTCGCGGGCGACCAGGTAGGCCGCGACCAGGCCGCCCAGCATCGCGACGCCGCCCATGTAGGGGATCGGAACGGCGTGTACGTCTCGGTCGCGGACCTTCGCGACGGCCCCCGTGCGCATCGCGAACTCGCGGGCGACGACGGTGAGCAGGTAGGTCACCACTGCGGCGACCAGGAAGAGGAGGACGTAGGCGCGCATCAGGCTTCTGTGTCGGCGTCCGTGGCGGGCGTGGCGGGGGTGTCGCTCTCGGTCTCGGCGGCGGGATCCGGATCGCCCGGACGACGGATGGCGACGTCGTGCTCGGCGAGGATCTCGTTGATCCGATCGATGCTGATCGCGCCCTCGCGAAGGATCTTCGGCTCGTCCCCGGTGGCGGAGACGATCGTGGACGCCTCTCCGACAGGCGATTCGCCGCCGTCGAGGATGGCCTTGACCATCTTGCCCAGCATCTCCTCGGCCTGGTCGGCGTTGGTGGCTGCGGGCTTCGTGGTGCGGTTGGCCGAGCTGGTCGCGAGCGGGCCGACCCGGTCGATGATCCGCCGCAGGATGTCGGAGTCGGGGATGCGTACGGCCACGGTCTGGCGGGCCTCGCCCAGGTCCCACTGCAGCGACGGCTGCTGGTGGAGCACGATCGTCAGCGCACCGGGCCACAGCTCCTCGACGAGGGTGCGCGCCCACTCGGGGATCCTCGTCGCGAGGGCGTCGAGGGTGGCTACGTTGGAGATCAGCACGGGCGGCGGCATCGCGCGGCCTCGCCCCTTGGCGGCGAGCAGACCAGCCACCGCGCCCTTGTCGAACGCGTCGGCGGCGATGCCGTAGACCGTGTCGGTCGGCACGATCACGAGCTCGCCTGCCTGAAGGGCGGTCACAGCAGCATCGATCGCCTCGGTCTGCTCGTCCTCGGTCGCGATCGGGTAGCGCTCAGTCACAGTGCTCATGTTGCCAGTTGCGCGGTCGTGAAGCGCGGACGCCCTGCCAGATCGCGATGATCGCGGACGTCGTGCCACCTTCCCGTGCTGCTGAAGACGGCTGGGGCGCCGCCGCCGGCGCCGTCCAGACCCTGCTCGTCGGCGTGCTCGAAGCCGACCACTCCCCCGGGCTTGAGCAGCTCGGCGGCCCGTAGTTCCAGCACGCGGATCGCGTCGAGGCCGTCCTGGCCGGAGAAGAGGGCGAGCTCGGGGTCGTGGTCGCGCGCCTCCGTGGCGACGGACTCCCAGGCCTCGAGAGGGATGTACGGCGGATTGCAGACGAGCACGTCGACGGTGCCGTCCAGATCGGTGAACGCGTCGGCCATGTCGCCCTGTCGCAGGTCCACACCGGTGCCGGTCAGGTTGCGTACGGCCCAGGGGTAGGCATCCTCGGAGAGCTCGACCGCGTGCACCTCGGCGCCCGGGACCTCGTCGGCGATGCTCTTCGCGATCGCGCCTGATCCGGTGCAGAGGTCGACGATGACGGGCCGGTCGATGTGGGCGGCCCGGTCGATCGCCCACCCGGCGAGCAGCTCCGTCTCCGGCCGAGGCACGAAGACACCGGGCCCGACAGCGAGGTCGACGTGCCGGAAGTACGCCACCCCGGTCAGGTGCTGCACCGGCTCGCGTCCCGCACGGCGGGCGAGCAGGCTCGCGTAGGCCTTCTCCTGATGCTCCGCGACGTCGTCGACGAGGAAGAGACGGTTGCGATCGATGTCGAGGACGTGGGCCAGCAGGATGGCCGCATCGACGTCCGGGCTGTCGACGCCGGCCTCTTCAAGCTGCTTTCGGGCACTTGCCAGAAGTGCGCGCGGGGCGGTCATGGGCAACTGCTCCTGAAATGTGTTAGTCATGCTGTACCCGGCCGAGGGTAACGTTCGGGCGCTTCAACAGTTCTTCGGGTCATGGCGGGGCACGCGGGAATGGCCGCACCCCTCGTCGGGCACTGTGCTGCCCCACCATCGCACCCGAGATCCCCCTGGAAGGAAACATCACCCCATGAAGTGGCCATTGCTGCTTGCACTCATCCTCGTCCTCGCCACCCTGATCTGGTTCTTCTTCGGACGGCCGATCCGCAAGGACGCCAAGACCGGAGACCGAGCGGAGACGGATCACTCGAGCCCCGAGGCCACCAGTACCCCCGTCGCCGCTGCCGCCGACCCCGCCGAGGCGGCTGAGACCGAGAAGGCTGCGGACGCCGACGCCGACACCGCTGCGGTCGTCGCGGAGGCCGAGAGCGTCGTCGCGGCCGCTGCCGCCGACACCGAGGCGTCCGAGGCCGAGGAGGCCACGACCGCTCCCGTCGACACCGAGCCGGAAGTCGTCCCGGTCGCCGAGGCGCCCGCCGCGACCGACGGTGCTCCCTACGCCGGCGCCGTGCTGCCTGCTGCGGACGGAACCAGCTCGGATGCCGCGTACGACATCAAGGGCAGCAGCGGGAAGAAGTACCACACGACGGCGAGCCCCTACTACAGCCGCACGAAGGCGGCCGTCTACTTCGACTCCGAGGAGTCGGCCGAGGCCGCCGGCTTCATCGCGGGCTTCAAGAAGAAGGTCGACGCCTGATCAGGCACCGACTCTGAGGTCGAAGGTCGCAGCCATGAGATGGCTGCGACCTTCGACATTTCCGCGAGAAGTCAGCTTCTGACGCCGAAGAGTCGATATCTGACGGCGAGAGGTCAGTCTCTGAGCGCCAAGCAGGCCTTGGCACCGTAAAACTGACCTCTCGGTCTCACAAACTGACGTGTCGACGCCAGAAATCGACGCCTCGGCGGGTCAGGACTCCAGGCCGGCCAGGCGGGCAGCCAGGTCGGCGTCTACCGCGCTTCCGATCACCGGCTCCAGGTCGCCGTCCAGGACCTGGTCCAGGTTGTAGGACTTGTAGCCGGTGCGGTGGTCGGAGATGCGGTTCTCGGGGTAGTTGTAGGTGCGGATCCGCTCGGAGCGGTCGACGGTGCGCACCTGGGAGCGGCGGACGTCAGATGCTTCCGCGTCGGCGGCGTCCTGGGCGGCCTGGAGCAGGCGCGAGCGCAGCACGCGCATCGCCTGCTCCTTGTTCTGCAGCTGCGACTTCTCGTTCTGCATCGAGACGACGATGCCGGTGGGGACGTGGGTGATCCGGACCGCGGAGTCGGTGGTGTTGACCGACTGGCCGCCTGGGCCCGAAGAGCGATAGACGTCGATGCGGAGGTCGTTGTCGTTGATCTCGACATCGATGGGCTCGGCCTCGGGAACCACGAGGACACCAGCGGCCGAGGTGTGCACCCGGCCCTGCGACTCGGTGACCGGGACTCGCTGGACACGGTGCACGCCACCCTCGAACTTGAGCAGCGCGTAAGGGGCGCGGCCGGGCTCAGAGTTGCCCTTCGCCTTCACCGCGACGGTGACCGACTTGTAGCCGCCGAGGTCGGACTCGTTGGCATCGAGGAACTCGAGCTTCCAGCCCTGGCGCTCGGCGTAGCGGGAGTACATCCGCAGCAGGTCGCCGGCGAACAGGGCCGACTCCTCGCCACCCTCCCCCGACTTCACCTCGAGGATGGCGTCCTTGTCGTCGGTCGGGTCGCGGGGCACGAGCAGCCGACGCAGCCGCTCCTCGGCGACCTCTCGCTGGGGCACCAGCGCCTCGGCCTCCTCGGCGAACGAGGGGTCCTCTCCCGCCAGCTCACGGGCGGCCTCGAGGTCGTCCCCGAGCTGCTGCCAGGAGTGGTAAGCGGCGATGATCGAGCTCAGCTCGGCGTACCTCTGGTTGAGCTTCTTCGCCAGGCGCGCGTCGGCGTGGGTCTCGGGCTCGGCGAGCCGCTTCTCCAGCCCTACGTGCTCCTCGATGAGCCCTTCGACCGCATCAAACTGCATTGTCTTGCGCCTCCGCTTCGCTCCGGCGGGACATCTCCGCCCGGGAGTGGGTGTTCAAACCGTGTGGTCGCTGAAATACGCCAGCGCCGGCCACCCGCGAATGCAGGGGCCGGCGCTGGGAAGCAGCTACTTGCTGCGCTTGCCGAAGCGAGCCTCGAAGCGAGCCACGCGACCGCCGGTGTCGAGGATCTTCTGCTTGCCCGTGTAGAACGGGTGGCAGTTGGAGCACACGTCGGCGCGGATGGCGCCCCCGTTCACGGTGCTGCGGGTGGTGAACGAGTTGCCACAGGTGCAGGTGACCTGGGTGTCGACGTAAGTCGGGTGGATCTCGGGCTTCATGAGGTTCCTCTCAAGACATGGGGCCCCGGGTCGCCGCCGCAGGTTGCGGGACGTGAACCGGCACCGAGGATTCAGTGTATGTGAACGTCTGGGGCCGCGAATAATTCCCGACGGCCCCAGACGCACCTCGCGTCCGCGCTTCGCGCGGTCACTCCCTCGCTCGGCGCGAGCGGACGAGCAAGCTCGCCGCTCGGCCTCGCTACGGTCGTCTCAGCTCTTGGCGACCCCGCTGAGCAGCACCATGTTGGTGGCCGAACCGGACACCTTGTCGACCAGGACCGAGGCGGCCTTCGCACCCTCCAGCGTGGCCAGGGAAGCGCGCAGCTTGCGCACCGCGTCGCCCTCGCCGCCGGTGAAGAGCAGGTCGTCGCGACGGGTGCCGGAGGCGTTCACATCGACGGCAGGGAAGATCCCGGCCTCCGCGTACTCCTCGCTCAGTCGCAGCTCGGAGTTGGCGGTGTCCTTGAACGCGTCGAAGATGATCTCGTCGGTCTTGGAGCCGGTCTCGACCGCAGCGGTGGCGAGGATGGTCAGCGAGCCGCCGTCCTCCACGTTGCGAGCCGCACCGAAGAACCGCTTCGTCGGGTAGAGCGCCGCCGAGTCGACGCCGCCACCGAGGATCCGGCCCGAGGCCGGGACCGAGAGGTTGTAGGCCTTGCCGAGCCGGGTCAGCCCGTCGAGCAGGACGACGACGTCGTGACCGAGCTCGACCAGACGCTTGGCCCGCTCGATGGCCAGCTCGGCCACCACGGTGTGGTCGGCCGGCTGCCGGTCGAAGGTGGAGGCGATGACCTCGCCCTTGACGCTCCGCTCGAAGTCGGTGACCTCTTCGGGGCGCTCGTCGACGAGCACGACCATCAGGTGGCACTCGGGGTTGTTGGCGGTGATCGCGCCGGCGATCGCCTGCAGGACGGTGGTCTTGCCGGCCTTCGACGGAGCAGAGATCAGGCCGCGCTGGCCCTTTCCGATCGGGGAGACCAGGTCGACGATCCGGCCGGTGACCGGGTCGGGGCCACCCTCGAGGCGCAGCCGCTGGTCGGGGTGGACCGGGGCGAGCTTGTCGAACTCGACGCGGTGCCTGGCGACCTCGGGGTCGGCACCGTTGACCGAGTCGATGCGCACCATCGGGTTGTACTTCTCCTTGCGCTCACCCTCGCGGGGCTGGCGCACCTGACCGACGATCGCATCGCCACGGCGCAGGCCGAGGCGCTTGACCAGCGACAGGGAGAGGTAGACGTCGTCGGGTCCGGGGAGGTAACCGGAGGTGCGGACGAAGGCGTAGTTGTCGAGTACGTCCAGGATGCCTGCGGCGGGCACCAGCACGTCGTCCTCGAGGACGGTCGTGTCCGGCTCGCCACGGCCCGGGCGGTTGCGCTCGCGGTCACGACCACGACGCCGGCGGTTGCGGCGGCTGCCGCCCTCGCCGTCGTCATCGCCGGAGTCGTCGACCTGCTCGGCCGGCTTCTCCTTCTGGGCTTCCTCGTTCTTCCTCTCGGCCGCAGGCTGGCCGGACCTGGCCGGGCCCTTGCCCTGGCCACCGCCGGCGGGCTGACCGCCGCCGGCGGGCTGACCGCCGCCGGCGGGCTGGCCACCCTGGCCGCCCTGGGCACCCTGGCCGCCACTCTTGTTCTGGCTCTGGTTGCGCTGGCGGCGTGGGCGCTGGCCGCCCTCGTTGCCGGCGTCGGCGGCCTCGGCGGACTTCTCCGCGGGCTTCTCGGCCTTCTCGGCCGGCTTCTCCGCCGGCTTCTCGACAGGCTTCTCTGTGGTCTTCTCTGCGGTATTCGCCGCCGGCTTCTCGGCAGCAGGCTTCTCGGCAGCAGGCTTCTCGGCGGTCTTCTCGGAAGGCTTCTCTGCCGCAGGCTTCTCGACGGCAGGCTTCTCGACGGCAGGCTTCTCAGCCTTCTGCGCCGGCGCCGACTGCGCACGGTTGCCCTGGGCAGCCTTGATCGCGTCGATCAGCTGGGCCTTCTTCATCGAGTTCGCTCCGGCGATGCCCATCCCGTTGGCCATCGCCTTGAGGTCGGCGAGGAGCATTCCGCCAAGGCCACCACGCTTCTTCGGGGCGTTCGGCTCCGGAGCGGTGGATTCCATGGTCTCAGTCACGTGAGTCCTTTCCCACGTATCGCCGATCGGCGTACAACACCGACGGCTCGTTTGTCAGAACCCCTGACGGGCCGACGCGCGCCAAACGAAGTGGCACGGCACGAAAGGGGGATCACATCCTGAAGGCCTGAACGGCCAGATGTGCATCCAGGCTAACACGCACAGCACCCATGACAGCACGGGCCCGGACGGCAGTTCAGAGGATGCGTACGCCGTCCATGTCGACGCTCAGCGCATGGCAGCTCCAACCCGCCGGACAGCGGGCGGCGAGCTTGGTCGTCTCGGCCGACTCCACGCCGTTGCTGAAGGCCAGGACCGTCGGTCCGGCGCCGGAGACGATGGCCGCGACGCCGTCGGCGCGCAGCTCGTCGACCAAGGCCAGCGACTCCGGCATGGCGGGTCGGCGATACTCCTGGTGGAGGAAGTCTCGGGTGGCGCGGTGCAGGTGCTCCGGCGCGTCGCTCAGCGCCGCGACCAGGAGGGCCGTACGACCCGCGTCGGCCGCCGCATCCGAGTGCGGGACCGTCTTGGGCAGCAGCCCGCGGGCGGTCTTGGTCTCGACACCGGTCGGGGGGACGAAGACGACGACGCTGACCCTCGGGTCCACGGCGGTGCGAACCGCAAAACAGTGCCTTCTGGAGCCTGTTGGCAGGGCATCGTCCTCACCCGCGATCGTGAAACCTCCGTAGAAGGCGGGCGCGACGTTGTCGGGGTGACCCTCGATCTCGGCAGCCGTCTGGAAGAGCGTCTCGTCGTCGAGGATCAGCTCTCCCCCGGCGACCAGGGCCCGCGCCAGCACCAGGCCGCCGACGATCGCGGCCGAGGACGAACCCATCCCGCGGGCATGCGGGATCTGGTTGCGGCAGTGCAGCTTCAGTCCGGCCGGCTGCTTGCCGATGATCTCGAAGGCGGCCCGCATGGAGCGTACGACGAGGTGGGACTCGTCGAGCGGGACCGTGCCCTCGCCCGCACCCTCGACGGTGACCTCCAGGCCGCCGGCGACCGCGTCTGTCGAGAACACCTCGCCGGTGAGCTCGTCACGCAGGTCGAGCGCCAGCCCCAGCGAGTCGTAGCCGGGACCGAGGTTGGCGGAGGTGGCCGGGACGGTGACGGTCACCGGGCCTTCTACGAAGGTCATCGTTGCTGCTACGCGAGCCCGGCTGCGGCCGCCGCGGCCTCGAGGTCGGCGTCGATGACGATCTCGGTCAGCTCACCGAAGAACTCCAGCGCGGTGGCGGTGTCCTTGAGCCCGTGACCGGTGACGGTGATGACCGTGGTGGCTCCGGCGTAGGTCTCCCCCGCCTCGAGGTCGGCGAGCAGACCCGCGACACCCGCCGCCGAGGCGGGCTCGACGAAGACGCCGTCATTGCGGGCGAGCTGGGACTGGGCGGAGAGGATCTGCTCGTCGGTGAGCGCGCGGAACCGGCCACCGGACTTGGTGGCCGCGGCCTCGGCGAGCTGCCACGAGGCCGGGTTGCCGATCCGGATCGCGGTCGCCTTCGTCTCGGGATGCTCGACCGGGTGGCCGAGCACGAGCGGCGCCGCACCCTCGGCCTGGAAGGCGCGCATGACCGGGGTCTTGGTGGCGTGGCCGGCCGCTGCGTACTGCTCGTAGCCGAGCCAGTAGGCGGAAAGGTTGCCGGCGTTGCCGATCGGCATCAGGTGGTAGTCGGGAGCGTCGCCGAGGCGGTCGACCACCTCGAAGGCCGCCGTCTTCTGGCCTTCGAGCCGGATCGGGTTGACGGAGTTGACCAGCGCGACCGGATAGTTGTCGGCGAGCGCGCGGGAGAGCTTGAGGCAGTCGTCGAAGTTGCCGCGTACCTTGACCACCTCGGCGCCGTGGACCAGCGCCTGGGCCATCTTGGCGGCACTGATCTTGCCGTTGGGGACGAGCACGACCGGGGTTATCCCGGCCTTGGCGGCGTAGGCGGCCATCGAGGCGCTGGTGTTGCCGGTCGAGGCGCACACGACGGCCTTCGCGCCCTCGTGGACGGCGACGGAGATGGCCGCGGTCATGCCGCGGTCCTTGAAGGAGCCGGTCGGGTTCTGACCCTCGACCTTCAGCCACACCTCACCCTTGGTGGCGCTGGAGAGCCACTCGGAGTGGACCAGCGGGGTGCCGCCCTCGCCGAGCGTCACCGCCGGGGTGTCCTGGGGGATGTCGAGGAGGTTGCGATACTCCTCGATCACGCCGCGCCATTGGCTCGTAGTCATCAGACTGCTCCTTCTACGCGCATCACCGAGGCGACGTCGCGGACGTACTCCATCTCGCGCAGGTGCTGCACGGTCGCCGCGAGCGCGGCATCGGGGGCTTCGTGGGACACGACGACGAGCTGAGCGTCCTCGCCGCGTCCTTCTTGGCGGACGGCCTTGATCGAGACGCCGTGCTCGGAGAAGGCGGTCGCGACGGCGGCGAGCACGCCGGCCTTGTCGGCCACGTCGAGGCTGACGTGGTAGCGGGTGACGGTCTCCCCCATCGGACGCACCGCGCGGGCGGCGTAGGAGGACTCGCCGAAGCTGCGGGTGCCGAGGACCTTGTTGCGCGCGATCGTGACCAGGTCACCGAGGACGGCGCTCGCGGTGGGCTCCCCGCCCGCGCCCTGGCCGTAGAACATCAGGTCACCCGCCGAGGCGGACTCGACGAAGACGGCGTTGTAGGCGCCGCGTACGGTCGCCAGCGCGTGGCTGCGCGGGATCATCACCGGGTGGACGCGGACCGAGACGTCGTCGTCGTCGAGCTCGGCGATCGCGAGCAGCTTGACGACGCTCCCCATGGCCTTGGCGGAGGCGACGTCACCGGCGGTCACCTCGGTGATGCCCTCGCGGTAGACGTCGCTGGCGGTCACCCGGGTGTGGAACGCGAGCGAGGCCAGGATGGCGGCCTTGGCGGCGGCGTCGAACCCCTCGACGTCGGCGGTCGGGTCGGCCTCGGCATAGCCCAGCTCCTGGGCTTCGACGAGAGCCTCCTCGAAGCCGGCGCCGTAGGTGTCCATCTTGTCGAGGATGTAGTTGGTGGTGCCGTTGACGATGCCCATCACCTTGGTGACGTGGTCGCCGACGAGCGAGTCGCGCAGGGGGCGGAGGATCGGGATCGCACCGGCCACCGCGGCCTCGTAGTAGAGGTCGGTGCCGGCCTTCTCGGCGGCCTCGTAGAGCGTCGGGCCGTCCTCGGCGAGGAGCGCCTTGTTGGCGGTGACGACGCTGGCGCCGCTCTCCAGGGCCTGGAGGATGAGGCCGCGGGCCGGCTCGATGCCGCCGATCACCTCGATCACGAGGTCGACGTCGTCGCGGCTGACCAGGCCCTGCGCGTCGGTGGTGAGCAGCTCCGCGGGCACCTCGACGTCGCGGGGAGCGTCGAGGCGGCGTACGGCCACGCCTCTGATCTCCAACGGGGCACCCACTCTGGCGGCGAGATCCGCATCGCCCTCGAGCAGGAGCCGGACCACCTGGGACCCCACCACACCGCAGCCGAGGACGGCGACGCCCAGGGGCTCGACGGCGTGCGTGGTCGTCTTGTTGCTGCTCACGCGCCAAGGGTATCCGGGACAGGCTCCCGGGTCCGACTTCCGCTCTAGGCGCGGACACCTCCGCCCGCTTCGGTTCAGGCCAGGAGCACGACCTTGCCGGTGGTCTCGCGAGCCTCCAGCGCCCGATGGGCCGCGGCCGCGGCGGCGAGGGGGAAGGCGGAGCCGACGTACGGCTTGCGGGTGCCGTCCGCGGCGGCCTCGAGCGAGGCCCGCTCGAACTCCTTGATCCGGCCCAGGACCCGCGGGCCGAGGATGTCGATGATCTTGGCGCCGCCCTCGTAGCCGTCCTGGTCGCCGGAGAACCGGACCATCCGGCCCTCGGCCTCCAGGTGGGCATAGACCTGCCTTGGTACGTCACCCCCGAGCCCATCGAGGAGGACCGTGATCCGGGGCTCCTCGGCGCGAAGCCGCTCCAGCCAACCGTCTTTGCGGTAATCGACGACCGTCTGCGCACCGAACCCGCGGGCGATCTCGAGCTTGGCGTCCGAGCCCGCGAGCCCCACCGCACGAGCGCCCGCGTTGCGGATGCCCTGGAGCAGGATCGCACCCATGCCACCGGCCGCCGAGGTGACCACGACGACGTCGTCGGGGGTGATCTGGGCGTCCTCGAGCACAGCGGCCGAGGTGCGGCCGGTGCCGATCGCGGCCACGGCGTCGGCCGGCTCCAGGCCGTCGGGGCGGAGATAGAGCTGCTTCTCGTCGGCGACGGCGAGCTCGGCGTAGCCGCCGCTGCTCCCCACGCCCAGATGGGCGACGACCTTCGCGCCCTGCCAGGCCTCGTCGACGCCCTCACCGATCTCGTCGACGACCCCGGCCACCTCACGACCGGGCGTCATCGGAAGCTCCGGGCGCGGCATCGTCGGCGGCAGGTCGGCCGCTCTGATCGAGGTGTCGAGACGGTGGACGCCGGCGGCCTCCACCCTGATGCGTACCTGGCCCGGTCCCGGTGTCGGGTCGGGCACCTCCTCGATGCGCAGGACCTCCGGGCCGCCGAACTCGTGCTGTCTGATCGCTCTCATACGGAGAGTCAACATGCTCAAGTTGACTTGAGGTCAAGGTCTTTCCGGAAGACCTCAGGCGAGTTCCGGGATCGGCCGGAGCACAGCAGCGACGTCACGAGCGAGGCGTACGCGCCGGAGCAGCTCCTCCGCGTCCGGCTCCACGTCGGTGGTGACCGTGATGGCGTCGTTGCGGGCCACCACCCACAGCCGCTCGTCGACGACGTGGCTGGCGAACCGGGACAGCGACCGGGCGTGCTCCTCGTCCGCTGCGATGACGGCCCCGTCGGGAGTGGTCACGCTGGTCTTGGCGCGGAACTCCGGCGGGAAGAAGATCGGCGTGGGCACCCGGCCGGTGCCGGTGTTGCCGGAGCCTGGCGAGAGCCCGATCATCGCGGCTGTCTTGGGCAGGTGCGCGGGGACCCGCACCACCACCCAGCGCGCCGGGCGCCAGGAACCTTTCCCCGGGGACGCCTTGCCGTGCCAGTACTCGACCAGGATCCCGTCGCAGGAGCCGTCGACGACGAGGTCGCAGCGCTCGGCGCGTACGTCGGTCCCCAGCACCTCCCACCGAACCGGCCGCTGCGCCGCGGCCTTGCCGGTCACCACCGACCAGCCGAACGTCTGCGCGGCGCGGGTCACGCTGTCGCGCCGCTCCTTCGTCATGCGGGCGACAGAGGCTCGCGGCGCCTGCGACGGCGCCGCGGCTCCATCTGAGTAGGCGCCCCTCGGCATGCGCTCCATCGTAGGGGCCTGCACCACAGGATTTCGGGAAGGCGAAACCGAATTTCTTGATTACGAGGTTTGATAGGTGGGTGCTGTTCCCCAACGCCGACCTCGAACGCATCCACTCCGGCGATATCGATCTCGCCTTCCGCCGCTGGAAGCGTCCGATGCATGTCGCCGGCGGTCGCCAGCGCACTCGGATAGGTGTGGTCGAGTTCGTCGCAGTGTCCCCGGTGACCTGTGGTGCGCTCACCGACGAGGACGCCAGCCGGGCAGGTACGACGCTCCCAGACCTGCTGGCTTTCCTGTCCCGAAAGGACGGGGAGGTCTACCGGATCGAGGTGCGTTACGCCGGCGACGACGAGCGGATCGCGCTGCGCGCCAAGCGCCCGGGCAAGAAGGAGACCGCCGCGCTGGTCGCGAAGCTGGCCGACATGGACCGGCGCAGTCGTCGGGGGCCATGGACGCGGGAGCATCTCGAGCTCATCGAGGCCCGCCCCGGGGAGCTCGCCGAGACCATCGCGGCCTCGATCGGACGCGAGAAGAAGCCGTTCAAGACCGACATCCGCCGTCTCAAAGAGCTCGGTCTCACCGAGTCCCTCCCGGTCGGCTATCGCCTCTCACCGCGTGGGCGCGCGGTCCTGCGCGCGCTTCGATCGGACTGAGCCGTCACCCCCGTCGGCCGAAGCGTCACCCCGGTCGCTCGAAGCGTCACCCCGGTCGGTCGAATGGGCATCGGCGTGCCCATTCGGCCGACGCAACTGACGCCTCGGCCGACGTAACTGACGTCTCGGCTGGGGCTAGCCCATGTCGGTGGCGAACAGGTCGGCCTCGGTCTCACGCCGGACGATGACGCGGGACTCCCCGTCGCGGACCGCGACGACCGGGGGCCGAAGCGCGTGGTTGTAGTTGGAGGCCATGGAACGCCCGTAGGCGCCGGTGCCCGGCACTGCGATCAGGTCTCCGGGAGCGATGTCCCCGGGCAGGAACTCGTGCTTGACCACGATGTCGCCGGCTTCGCAGTGCTTGCCGACGACGCGACCCAGGACGGGCCCGGCGTTCGAGGACCGGCCGGCGAGGGTGGCGGAGTAGTCGGCGTCGTACAGGGCCGTGCGGATGTTGTCGCTCATCCCGCCGTCGACGCTGACATAGGTCCGGGTGACGCCGCCGTCGAGGGCGACCTCCTTGACCGTGCCGACGGTGTAGACGGTGCACATCGAGGGCCCGACGATGGCCCGGCCCGGCTCGATCGAGAGGTGCGGCACGGCCAGGCCGAAGCCACGGCACTCGTGCTCGACGATCGCGGTCAGCTCCTCGGCGAGCGCCTTGGGCGTGGAGGGGTCGTCCTGGGTGGTGTAGGCGATGCCGAAGCCACCACCGAGATCCATCTCGGGCAGCTCGGTGCCGAGCTCGTCGCGGATCCGAGCCTGCAACGCCAGCACTCGCCGGGCGGCGACCTCGAAGCCGGAGGAGTCGAAGATCTGGGAGCCGATGTGGGAGTGCAGCCCACGCAGCTCGACGTTCGGGGCGGCCAGGAGGCGGCGTACGGCCTCGAAGGCGTCGCCGGAGGAGATCGAGAAGCCGAACTTCTGGTCCTCGTGGGCGGTGGCGATGTATTCGTGGGTGTGGGCCTCGACCCCGGCGGTCACCCGCACCATCACGCGGGCGGTCACACCGGTCTCGGCGGCGATCGCGGCGACCCGCTCGACCTCGGCGAAGGAGTCGACGATGATCCGTCCGACGCCGGCGACGATCGCCCGGCGCAGCTCCATCGGCGCCTTGTTGTTGCCGTGGTAGCCGATCTTCGCCGGGTCCACCTCGGCGCGCAGCGCGACCGAGAGCTCGCCGTCGGAGCACACGTCGAGGCAGAGCCCCTCCTGCGCCACCCAGCGCGCCACCTCGGTGCAGAGGAACGCCTTGCCTGCGTAGTAGACGTCGTAGCCGGTGAAGGCGTCACGGAACGCACGGGCACGCTCGCGGAAGTCGGCCTCGTCCAGGACGTACGCAGGGGTGTTGATGTTCGCGACCAGGTCGGGCACCGCGACACCACCGACGGTGAGGACACCGTCGGTCTTCTCGGCCGTCGCCGACCACAGCGCGGGCACGAGGGCGTTGACGTCGTCCGGGGTCTTCAGCCACACCGGGGAGGTGCCGGTGAAAGAACCCGGCGATGCGTGCGCGCTCACATCCGCTCCGGAGCGGAGACCCCGAGCAGCCCGAGGCCGTTGGCGAAGACGGTGCGGGCAGCCGAGACGAGCGCCAGGCGAGCCAGGTTGACGGGGGCGACCGGCTCGTCGCCCTTGGGCAGCATCCGGCACTCGTCATCGTCGTACCAGCGGTGGAAGATCCCGGCGGTGTCCTCCAGGTAGCGGGCGACCCGGTGGGGCTCCCGCAGCTCGGCGGCGGTGGCGACCACGCGGGGCAGCTCGGCGAGAGCGCGCAGGAGCTCGCCCTCCCGCTCGTGGATGAGCAGCGAGGGGTCGAAGGTGTCCAGGTCGATCTGCATGCCGAGGTCGGCGGCGTTGGCCATCATCCGGCAGGTGCGCGCGTGGACGTACTGCACATAGTAGACCGGGTTGGCGCTGTCGGCCTTGGCCCACAGGTCCAGGTCGATGTCGATGTTGGAGTCGCTGGAGTAGCGGGCCAGCGCGTAGCGGGCCGCATCCACACCGATCGCCTCGACGATGTCGTCGATGGTGACCACAGTGCCGGCGCGCTTCGACATCCGCATCGGCTGGCCGTCCTTGAGGAGGTTGACCATCTGGCCGATCAGGATCTCGAGGTTCTCGTGGGGGGTGTCGCCGAAGGCGGCGCACATCGCCATCATCCGGCCGACGTAGCCGTGGTGGTCGGCGCCGAGCATGATGAAGCAGCGGTCGAAGCCGCGCTCGCGCTTGTCGAGGTAGTAGGCGAGGTCGCCGGAGAAGTAGGCCCCGTTGCCGTCGGCCTTGATCACGACGCGGTCCTTGTCGTCACCGAACTTCTCGGTCGCGAGCCAGATCGCGCCGTCCTTCTCGTAGACGTTGCCGAGCTCCTTGAGCTTCGCGATGGCGCGGTCCACGGCACCGGACTTGTGCAGATTGTCCTCGTGGAAGTAGACGTCGAAGTCGACGTTGAAGTCGTGCAGGCTCTGCCTGATCTCGGCGAACATCAGGTCGACGCCGACCGCGCGGAAGACCTCCTGCGGGTCGTCGCCGTCGAGCGCGCCCGGCTCCTTGGCGATGACCTGCTTGGCGATCTCCTCGATGTACGCCCCGCCGTAGCCGTCCTCCGGCACCGGCTTGCCCTGCGCCCAGGCCAGGAGAGAGCGCGCGAAGCGGTCGATCTGGCCGCCGTGGTCGTTGAAGTAGT
Organism: Nocardioides panzhihuensis; assembly: GCF_013408335.1. NCBI lineage: Bacteria > Bacillati > Actinomycetota > Actinomycetes > Propionibacteriales > Nocardioidaceae > Nocardioides > Nocardioides panzhihuensis. The sequence continues at coordinate 3,865,106 of NZ_JACBZR010000001.1, forward strand.
ACTCCCGGGTGACCTCGGCGCCGCTCGCCTCGAGGACGCGGCCCAGCGCGTCGCCCACCGCGGCCCAGCGGACACCACCGAGGTGCAGCGGGCCGGTCGGGTTGGCGGAGACGAACTCCAGGTTGATGTTGTGTCCCGCGAAGGCCTCGTTGTTGCCGTAGGCGGCGCCGGCAGCGACGATCTCACCCGCCACCTTGCCCTGGGCACCGGCCTCCACGGAGATGTTCAGGAAACCCGGTCCGGCGATCTCGACGTCGGCGATCCCGTCGGTGGCCTTCAGCCTCTCGGCGACCTGCTCCCCCAGCGCACGCGGGTTCATGCCGGCCTTCTTGGCCAGCTGCAGCGCGACGTTGGTGGCATAGTCGCCGTGCCCCTTCTGCCGGGGTCGCTCCACCGTGACAGTGCTCGGTACGCCGTCGGGAAGGGCGATCGCACCCTCATCGACGAGCGCGGTGAGGACATCGACGACCGCGGTGGAAAGCTGCTCAGGAGTCACGAGGTCCAGCGTATAAGCGCCAGTCGGTTTCACCGTTATCCGTCCCAGCCTGTAGGGTTCCATCTGCATCGCTCAGGCGGTGCAATGCCTCCGTAGCTCAGGGGATAGAGCGCCGGTTTCCGGTACCGTAGGCCGCAGGTTCGATTCCTGCCGGGGGCACAGACGAGACCGCTGGGTGACCAGCGGTCTCTCTCATTTCCCGCGCCTGTCGAGGATCGGCTCGACAGCGAGCACCGCCATGACGGCGAGGGTCGCGGCGACGGCCACGCTCACCTCGCCGGCGCGGACGATCACGACGACAGCGCGACCAGCACGATGGCCCGTCGCGCATGGGCGAAGTCAACCAGCAGTGCGCCTCAGCTCGTCGAGATGGAGGGCGAGGGTCTCGCCCGAGACCGGGCGATAGTCCCAGTGGTCGACTCCGACGTTGATGCCCCAGGTGCCCTTGGCGGTACGCCGCTCACGGAACGCCTCGTGGACGTGTCCGTGCAGCAGCGGAATGCCCTCATCACGGAGACGGAACTGCTCGTAGCGGTCCTCGTCGTGCGAGTCCCCGGCGTAGGGAAAATGGGAAAGCAGCACTCTCGTCGCCGACGCTTCCGGCCCCAGCGGCGGCAGCTTCGTGACCGCGAAGTCCATCACCGCCGCGAAGCCAGCCTCGAGGTAGCTCGATCGCTTCTTCCACCCGTCCCGCACGCCGGCCCAGCATGCGTCATGGTTGCCGCTGACCAGCACCTTCGTCCCGTTCAGTCGTGACACGAGTGCGAGCGAGGCGTCCTTCCCGTGCATGTCGAAGTCACCCAGGACCCACACCACATCCTCACCGCCGACGACCGAGTTCCAGTTGTCGACCAGCGTCTCGTTCATCTCCTCCACGGAAGCGAACGCCGCCCCGCGACCCGCCGAGAGCTCCAGCAGCCGCGCGTGCCCGAAGTGCAGGTCGGAGGTGAACCAGGTCGTCATGACAACAGCGTCCCAGGCGACGTACGCGGCCTGCCATCGGGTTTCCCAAAGGCGTCACTGGGTTGGCGACGGACCGGAACCGTTGAACCTGAGGCAGTTGAGGCACCTCGATCGTCACACGCGCAACGGTTCCGGTCCGTGCTCACAAGCCCTCGGCGATCGTGTGCGCGACGAGGGCGTTGGCGTGACCGTGGCCGAGGGCGTACTCGCTCTTCAGGTGGGCCACGAGCTCCATGTGCTTGCTGCTCCCGTGGTCGCGGATGATCTGCTTCCACTCAGCGATCGGACGGCCGTACTTCTTCTCGATGGACGGGAAGTAGGAGGCGGGGCCCTTCACCTGGTCGGTCATCTCTGGTCTCCTTGTGCAAGCGTGGCGACCATCGCCACTCACCAACGCGTCGAGCAGAGCATCACCATCTCGACATGGATCGACAACAGAATTCGGGAGTCGTACGTGACCAGCTATCCCCCAGCCCCATGGCACATGCACGGATCGATGTGGCTCTCGGTCTACCGGCTCGGACACCATGTCGACGAGCGGCACCCGAAGGGCATCTACGCCGTCGCCCTGGTCGACTACACCGCACCCAGCCCGCTGACCTACCACGAGCTCCTCTCCGCCCGGGTGATCACCGCGTCCAACGGGAAGAAGGCGGTGAGCGTGGTCGACATCTGGGTGGACTCCCCCGACTCCGTCGCCGGCGGCCGTACGTTGTGGGCGATCCCGAAGGGGCTGGCCAAGTTCAGCGGAGGGTCGTCCACCAAGGGGCCGCTGTCGACCCACACCTGGGAGGCGAGCCACGACGAGGGCCCGATCGCAACGGCCCGGTTCAGCGACGTCACCCGGATCGCTCCCCGGGTCCCGATGCAGGGCAACGTGGAGCAGCCCGGGATCGAGGAGCACCCTGACACCGCCTGGCTCACCATGAGCGGTCGGGCCAAGCTCCTGCCCGCACGCGGCAGCTGGAACTTCGACCCCGACGGCCCGCTCGCCTACCTCCGCGACGCCACCAAGATCGCGTCGTTCCGCGGCGAGGGCTTCGAGGTCGACTTCGGTTGAGTCCGGGTGTCGGTGGTCGCAGGTAGCGTCGCGGAACATGAATGCACTCCACATCGACTACCTCGAGCTCGCGGTCACCGACCTCCCGGCCTCGCGCACGTTCTACGAGTCCGCCTTCGGCTGGTCCTTCAACGACTACGGCGGCATGTACGCCGGCATCGTCGGCCCGGACGGCAAGGACGAGAACGGCGGGATGTACGCCTCCGAGACCCCGGTCGCCCCGCTCCCGCTGATCCGGACGGCCGACCTGGATGCCGCGGTGGCGGCTGTCGAGAAGGCCGGCGGCACCGTCGCCGAGGGGCCCTACGACTACCCCGGCGGGCGTCGCTTCATCTTCACCGACCCGTCCGGGAATCGGCTCGGCGTCTACCAACCTGCCGAGTAGCCCCTAAACCTAAGGCTCGACCGAATTACCGGGAGCGCCCTAGACTCCGACCGCATGACCGACGCTACGCCGGCTCTGCTCGCGTATCTGTCCCGGTGGCTCGATGAGTCCCAGGGCGATCGCGACGCGGAAGCCGTTCTCTGGGGGAGAGTTGCGAAGGTGAGCGAAGAGGCCGGCGAGGCCATCGCCACACTCATCGGAGCCACCGGGCAGGATCCCCGACCAGGCAATATCCACAACTACGACGACGTCATCGAGGAGTTCCTCGATGTCGCCATCACCGCGATGACCGCCGCCGAGCGCGGCCTCTTCCCGGACAAGGTCGGCGCCCCGACCTAGCCAGCCAGCTAGGACTTCCGCTTCGCGGCCTTCCGCTGGGCGCGGAGCCTGCGCTCCTCGGCGTACATCGCCTCGGCCTCCTCGAGCGTGGGGGCCGAGCCGCCGTACGCCTTCGGCAGCCACCACGAGCCCGGAGGCTGCTCCTCGGCGGGGTGCGCCTTGATCAGCCGGTCGAGCATGCCCTCCATCTGCGCCTTGAGCGCCGCGGTCTCGGCGGCCGGGTCCTCACCGGTCACCGGCAGCGGCGGGCCGATCTCGATGCCGACCGTCTTGTGACGCGACAGGTCGACCTTCTGACCCTTGGTCATGATCCGCTGGGTGCCCCACAGCACGACGGGGATCAGCGGGACACCGGCCTCGGCGGCGATGCGCACGGTGCCGGTCTTGAGGTCCTTGATCAGGAATGAGCGCGAGATCGTGGCCTCGGGGAAGATCCCGACGACCTCACCGTTCTGGAGGTAGTCGACGGCCTTCTGCATCCCGGCCGCGCCGTAGCTGCGGTCGATCGGGATGTGATGGAACGAGCGCATCACCGGGCCTCCGACGGGGTGGTCGAAGACCTCCTTCTTGGCGATGAAGCGGGTCAGCCGACCACGCTCGGCCCCGGGGAACCCGGCCATGACGTAGTCGACGAAGGAGAGGTGGTTGACCGCCAGCAGGGCACCGCCCGACTCCGGGATGTGCTCCACGCCGGTCATGTTGATCTTGATGTCGCCGAGCTTGAACCAGGTGCGAGCCGCGGCGATCGTGACCGGATAGCTGATGTCCATGCCCGAATCGTGTCACGTGGGGGTGAACTTCGTCCGACTAGCCTCGGTCCGTGAGCACCCTTCACGTGACGACCACCGACGGGCTCCGACTGGCGGTCACCGACTTCGGCTCTCCCGGCGACACCCGCCCGACACTGGTCTGCGTCCACGGCTACCCCGACAACTCCAGCGTGTGGCTCCCGCTGGTCCGGATCTTGGGCGGCGACCTGCGGATCGTGACGTACGACGTGCGCGGCCACGGCAGCTCGCAGGCACCGGCCACGCGCGAGGGCTACCTGGTCGAGCAGCTCAACGCCGACCTGCAGGCCGTCATCGACACGGTCAGCCCGGCCGCGCCGGTGCACCTGCTCGCCCACGACTGGGGCTCGACCCAGACCTGGGAGGCGGTCGCCGGAAACGTACCGTCCGAACGGATCGCGTCGTTCACATCGATCTCCGGACCGAGCCTCGACCAGACCGGGGCCTGGCTGCGTACGCCCGGCAGAACCGTCCGTGGAGTGCTCGCGCGCCTCAGGCAGGGTGCCGGGTCGACCTACATCGGGTTCTTCCAGGCGCCGCTGCTTCCCGAGCTCGCCTGGCGTTCGGGCCTTCTCGACCGGATCGTCGGTGGCTCGGCCCTCGACCGCACCCGCTCCGACCGGATCAACGGCCTCGAGCTCTACCGAGCCAACGCGATCGCCCGGATGACCCGCCCGCGGCCGCGTCCGGTGACCGTCCCGGTCCAGGTCATCGCCCCGATCGGCGACGCCTACGTCAGCCGCGCCCTGGCGGCCGAGGCCCCGAAGCCGTACGTCGCAGACCTGACGGTCCACGAGATCGAGGGCTCCCACTGGGTGGTCGCCGACCATCCCGAGCGGGTCGCGCCGCTGGTGCGCGACTTCGTGAGGGCTAGGAGCTAACCGCGGCAGCCGCGGTTGAGCCGGCCGTCGTTGCGCGCGTCGTTGCCCATCGCGCGGGCTGCTCCGACGTTGGGGAAGACCACGCTGGCGGCGCCGGCGTTGCCGATCCCGCCGGGAAGGACGCAGGTGCGGACCTTGCTCGGGTTGATCGCGGCGACGGCGTGGGCCAGCTGGTAGAGGTCCCGGCCGGAGAGGCCGGTGGTGTGCATCTTCTTCATCACCAGCGAGACACCCTTGGCCATGAAGCCGGTCTCGTTCTGACGGGCGACGATCTTGCGGTGGATGCCGCGGATGACCCGGGACTGGTTGGCCGAGCGGTCGAAGTCGCCGCCGGGCAGGGTCTTGCGGGCCCGTGCGAAGTCGACCGAGTGCGGGCCGCTGATGTGGATCCGGCCCTTCTTGAAGCCGTAGCGCGCGACGTAGGGGTCGCTGAAGGCGCGCGGGTTGTCGACGTCGACCCCGCCGATCCCGATCACCAGGTCGCTCATGCCGGAGAAGGAGGTGACGAAGACGTACTGCGGCTGCACGCCGACCAGGTTGCCGACGGCCCGGCCCATCAGCTTCGGGCCACCCAGGGTCAGCGCCTCGTTGATCTTGGAGCGGCCATGACCGGGGATGTTGACGTAGGAGTCGCGCGGGATGCTGATGTCGGTCGCATGGCCCGAGGACGGGTTGAAGCCGATCAGGTGCAGCGCGTCGCCGCGGCTGCGGGTGACCTTCTGGCCGGGGCGGGCGTCCGAGCCGACGGCGAGGACCCAGATGGTGCCGCCCTTGCGGGTGTGCTGGGCGACGTCGAGGCCCTTGGCCCACTTGGTCGCGATCAGTTCCGCACGCGGCTCGGCGACCTGGGCGTCGGGCACCAGGAAGGCGGTCGTCGCGAGCACCAGGCCGAGCGCCAGCGTGGTCAGGAGACGGCGGCGTACGAGCTTCGTCAGAGGGTTCACGGCTTCTCTCCCGACTTGGTGGTCGCGGACAGGCTGGGCGACGGGGACGGCTGCGTGGCCGCCGTCTCCTCGCGAGTGATGTTGAAGCCGAAGACGGCCCAGGAGCTCTTGGTCGGCACCATGTCGAGGCTGCCGCGGACGATCTGGCGCGACTCGCGCTCGCCGGTCGTGTCGTAGACCAGCCGCACCCGCGCGACCGCGCCGACCGGGTAGTTGTTGTTGGCCAGCAGGTCGACGTGGACGTCGCTGGAGACTACCTCGACGCTGTCGATGTGGGGAGCGATCGTGGCGCTGCTCATCAGGCTCATCTGCTTGCCCGCCTGGGCGACCGCGCCCTTGGAGAATCCCGGGAAGACGTTGCCGTAGGTCGAGGTCGCGCGCGGGAAGTCACCCCCGACGTACGCGGCCTGCAGCCAGCTGTCGACGACAGCGGAGACGTTGGCGGCAACCGCCTGGTGCCGGCTCTTGGGGAACTTGCCCTGCACGTGGATGAGCTTGGCGGCCGACTTCACCTTGGGCGGTGGCGGCGGCGACGCAGACGACGAAGCGGCGGGCTCGTCGGGCTCACCACCGCATCCGGCGAGCGCCACCGTGCCACTCAGGAAGGCCGCCGTGAGTGCCGTCGCGACGCGCCGACCGGTCGACCGACTGCGCCTTGTGCTGCTGCTCGTCATGTGGGGGATCCGCCTCGTCGACGTGCTCTCGGACCGGGCCACTGTACGCACAAGGACCCGGGTTGCAACTCCGCCCAGCAGGTAACGCAAGATGTGTGACGGATTACATCCTGTCCACAGGTGGAGCCTGCATCGGGCATTTGCGTGTTCGGGGGGATAGCCTTGCCCGTGGGCAACCCATTTCTTACAGTGCGAAAATTCGGAAGAGGCGAATCAAGCCGTGTCCTCAGGCACCCCGTCCCCCAACACTGCCGACATCCCAGCGGAATTCGGCGCCAACGAGTGGCTGGTCGAGGAGATGTACGACCAGTACACGAAGGATCCCAGCAGTGTTGACCCCGTGTGGGTGAAGTTCTTCGAAACAAACGGACAGCCAGGCGCGTCGCAGAACGGTGCCTCGGCCCCGGCCACGCCCGCTGCCAAGTCTCCGGTCCCGACCGCGCCGGCCGACGCTCCCGCCAACGCGCCCGCGCCGACCACCCCCGCCTCGACCGAGGCGCCGGTGGCGAAGGCGGCTCCGGCTCCCAAGGCCAAGCCGCGCCCGGCCTCCCAGGCAGCGGAGCCGGCCACGGGCACCGCGAAGCCCACTCCCAAGGACGCCCCGAAGCCGACCGCCGTCGCGGTCACCGACGAGCCGACCTACACCACGCTGCGCGGCATCCCGGCCGCCACCGCCAAGAACATGGACGTGTCGCTCTCGGTGCCGACCGCGACCTCCGTGCGCAACATGCCGGTCAAGCTGCTATGGGACAACCGCACCGTCATCAACAACCACCTCAAGCGCGCTCGCGGTGGCAAGGTCTCCTTCACCCACCTCATCGGCTACGCCATCATCAAGGCGATCAAGGTGATGCCGGCGATGAACAACACCTACGCCGAGATCGACGGCAAGCCGACCCAGGTGACTCCGCCGCACATCAACCTCGGTCTGGCCATCGACCAGCAGAAGAAGGACGGCACCCGTCAGCTGGTCGCGCCCTCCATCAAGGGCTGCGAGCTGATGGACTTCGCCGGCTTCTGGACGGCGTACGAGGACATCGTCCGCAAGGCCAAGGACAACAAGCTGTCCATGGCCGACTACTCCGGCACCACGGTCAGCCTGACCAACGTCGGTGGCATCGGCACCAACAACTCGGTGCCGCGGCTGATGCAGGGCCAGGCCGCGATCATCGGCGTGGGCTCGATGGACTACCCGCCCGAGTTCCAGGGCGCCTCCCCCTCGAAGCTCGCCCAGAACGCGGTCTCGCGGATCATGACGATGACCTCGACGTACGACCACCGGGTCATCCAGGGCGCGCAGTCGGGCGAGTTCCTGGCCACAGTCCACAAGCTCCTGCTCGGTGAGAACGAGTTCTACGACGAGATCTTCGCGTCGCTGCGGATCCCCTACGAGCCGATCCGCTGGAACCAGGACATCGACACCACCCACGACGACCAGATCTCCAAGCAGGTCAAGGTCGGCGAGATCATCCACGCCCACCGCGTGCGTGGTCACATGATGGCCGACACCGACCCGCTGGAGTACAAGCAGCGTTCGCACCCCGACCTGCAGATCGAGTCGCACGGGCTGACGCTGTGGGACCTCGACCGCGAGTTCCCGGTCGGCTCCTTCGCCGGCGGCCGCAAGCCGTTCATGAAGCTGCGCGAGATCCTCGGCGTGCTGCGTGACTCCTACGTCCGCACCACCGGCATCGAGTACATGCACATCCAGGACCCCGAGCAGCGCCGGTGGATCCAGGACCGCGTGGAGCGGCCCTACGACAAGACCCCGCGCCAGGAGCAGCTCCGGATCCTGTCGAAGCTCAACGAGGCCGAGGCCTTCGAGACCTTCCTGCAGACGAAGTTCGTCGGTCAGAAGCGGTTCTCCCTCGAGGGCAGCGAGACCGCGATCCCGGTCATCGACGAGGTCTGCGAGGCCGCTGCCGAGGCCGGTCTGGACGAGGTCACGATCGGGATGGCCCACCGCGGTCGCCTCAACGTGCTCGCCAACATCGTCGGCAAGTCCTACAACCAGATCTTCCGCGAGTTCGAGGGCAACATCGACCCGCGCACGGTCCAGGGCTCCGGCGACGTGAAGTACCACCTCGGCGCCGAGGGCGAGTTCGTCTCCGACCTGGGCGACAAGATCAAGGTCTCCGTCGCCGCCAACCCGTCCCACCTCGAGACCGTCGACCCGGTCCTGGAGGGCATCGCCCGCGCCAAGCAGGACGTGCTCGACCAGGGTCCCGTCTTCCCCGTGCTGCCGCTGCTGGTTCACGGTGACGCCGCCTTCGCCGGCCAGGGTGTGGTCGCGGAGACGCTCAACCTGTCCCAGCTGCGTGGCTACCGCACCGGTGGCACGGTCCACCTGGTCATCAACAACCAGGTCGGCTTCACCACCTCGCCGGGCTCCTCGCGCTCCTCGCTGTACGCCACCGACGTCGCGCGGATGGTCCAGGCGCCGATCTTCCACGTCAACGGCGACGACCCCGAGGCCTGCGTGCGAGTCGCGCGGCTCGCGTTCGAATACCGCCAGGCGTTCAACAAGGACGTCGTCATCGACCTCATCTGCTACCGCCGCCGCGGGCACAACGAGGGCGACGACCCGTCGTTCACCCAGCCGATGATGTACGACCTGATCGAGCAGAAGCGCTCGGTCCGCAAGCTCTACACCGAGTCGCTGATCGGTCGTGGTGACATCACGATCGAGGAGGCCGAGCAGGTCCTGGCCGCCTACCAGGCTCGCCTGGAGCAGGTCTTCACCGAGGTGCGCGAGGCCGACAAGATGCCGCAGGCCTGGGAGACCGTCCCGGACTACCCCGAGAAGCCTGCCGGCGAGACCGTCACCGCGATCACCCAGGACGTGCTGAAGCGGATCGCGGATGCGTACGTCACCCCGCCGGAGGGCTTCACGGTCCACCCGAAGGTGATGCCGCAGCTGCAGCGTCGCGCGACCCAGATCTCCGACGGTGGCATCGACTGGGCCACCGGCGAGACGCTCGCCTTCGGTTCTCTGCTGCTCGACGGCCGCCCGGTGCGTCTGGCCGGTCAGGACTCGCGTCGCGGCACCTTCGTGCAGCGCTTCGCGACCATGATCGACCGCAAGAACGCCGACGAGTGGACGCCGCTGAACAACCTGACCGAGGAGCAGGCGAAGTTCTACGTCTACGACTCGCTGCTCTCGGAGTACGCCGCACTCGGGTTCGAGTACGGCTACTCGGTGGCCCGCCCGGAGGCGCTCGTCCTCTGGGAGGCGCAGTTCGGCGACTTCGTCAACGGTGCCCAGTCGGTCATCGACGAGTACATCTCGGCCGGCAAGACCAAGTGGGGCCAGGACTCCGGCGTCGTGCTGCTGCTGCCGCACGGCTACGAGGGTCAGGGCGCCGACCACTCCTCGGCTCGCATCGAGCGGTTCCTCACGCTGTGCGCCGACGAGGCGATGGTCGTGGCTCAGCCCTCCTCTCCGGCGTCCTACTTCCACCTGCTGCGCACCCACACTCTCGGCGAGGAGCACCGCCCGCTGATCGTCTTCACGCCGAAGTCGATGCTGCGTCGCAAGGACGCCGCCTCACAGCCGGCCGACTTCACCTCGGGTTCGTTCCAGCCGGTCATCGCCGACACCGAGGCCAACCCCTCGAAGGTCAGCACAGTGCTGGTGGTCTCCGGCCGTCTGACCTGGGACCTCGTCGTGGAGCGTAGGAAGCGGGAGCGTGAGGACGTCGCGATCGTCCGCGTCGAGCAGCTCTACCCGTGGCCGACCGAGGAGCTCGCGACCGAGCTCGCGAAGTACCCGAACGCCAAGGTCAAGTGGGTTCAGGACGAGCCCTACAACCAGGGCCCGTGGCCGAGCTACTACCTCAACGTGGTTCCCGAGCTGGGCCGTGAGGTCGAGCCGATCACCCGCCCGGCTTCCTCCACCACCGCCGTCGGCACCATCAAGCGGCACACGGTCGAGCAGAAGGAGCTCATCGAGCGCGCCTTCGCCTGATCCGCTCCACGCAAGGCCCCTCGGTGCTCGCACCGGGGGGGCCTTCGTACGTCCTGAACTAGACGGGGACCGGGATCGGCTCCTTCACCGGCTCCTCACTCAGACCGACCTTGCGATGCAGGCGCCGCAGCGGTCGTGGCGCCCACCAGGCCGCCTCGCCGAGCATCCGCATGGCCGCGGGCAAAAGGATCCCGCGGATGAGGAACGCGTCGATGAGGATCGCCAGACCGACGCCGAGCCCGAAGAACTTCATGAAGCTGATGTCGCTGACCAGGAACGCGAAGAAGCTGGTCGCGATCAGGGCCGCGGCCGTGGTGACGATCCGGCCGGTGCGGGCCAGCCCCTGCACGACCGCCTCGACATTGCCCAGGCCACGCCGTCGCATCTCGGTGATCCGGCCGAGCACGAAGACCTCGTAGTCCATCGACAGTCCGAACGCGATGACCAGCAGCAGCACGACCATCGAGACGTTCAACGGCATTGCGGTGAACCCGAGGGCATCGGCACCCAGGCCCTCCTGGAAGATCGCCACCGTCGCGCCGATGGTCGCGCCGAGGCCGAGGATGTTGAGCACCAGCGCCCGCAACGGCTGGATCAGACTGCCGGTGAAGAGGAACAGGATCACCACCATTGCGATCGCGAGCCCGCAGGCGGCGTACGGGAGCTTGGCACCGATCGCGTCCAGGGAGTCCAGCAGGTCCGCGGCGCCGCCGCCGACGAAGGTCTCCGTGCCTTCCGGCGACCGGACGTCGCGGACGTCACGGACCAGGTCACGGGCTTCCTCGGACTGACGGTCGAGCTGGTTGACGACGGCGAGCTGGTCCGCGCCGTCGCCAGAAGGCAGGACCGGCGTCGTCGAGACGAGGGTGCCATCGGCGTACGTCCCCAGGCGGGTGTCGACGCGGTCGACGTCGTCGACACGGGAGAGGTCGGCGGCGTACGTGCCGAGCTCATCGTCCGCGACGGTCGAGGTGGTCACCACCGTGACGGGGCTGGTGCTGTCACCGTCGAACTCCTCGCGGAGCAGGTCCCCTGCCTGGCGGCTGTCGGCCGTCGTCGGGAGCACCCGGTCGTCGGGAGTGCCGAACTGGATCCCCGCCAACGGCGCGGCCATCGCGAGCAGGACGGCGACCACGGGTAGCGCGACCCAGGGGCGGTTGGTGACGAACCTGGCCAGGCGGGTCCAGAACGGGGCCGGACCACCGCGCAGTCCGCGCACGCCCGGGATCCGGAGCGCATCGATCCGGTCACCGAGCAGCGCGATCGTGGCCGGGAGCATCACCACCGCGACGACGGCCGTGATCACCATGACCCCGATGCCGGCGTACGCCGAGGAGCGCAGGAAGTAGAGGGGGAAGATCAGCAGCGAGGCCAGCGAGACCGCGACCGTTGAGGCGCTGAAGACGATGGTCCGACCTGCTGTCTCCACCGCGCGTACGACCGCTTCGGCGTGTGCTGCCCCAGCCGCTCGTTCCTCGCGGACCCGAGCCACCATCAGGAGGCCGTAGTCGACGGCGAGGCCGAGTCCGAGGCCGGTCGTGACGTTGAGAGCGTAGACCGAGACGTCGGTGAACGAGCCGAGCACGGAGAGCTCCGCGAAGGTGCCGGCGATCGCGAAGCCGCCGACACCGAGGGTGACGAAGGCAGCGACGATGTTGCCGAAGGCCAGCATGAGCAGAGCGATCATCAGCGGGATCGCGATGGCTTCGGCGAGGGCTAGATCGCCGCCGAGCTGACTGCTGATCTCCTCGAAGGTGGCGAGCTGGCCGCCGACGTGGACGGTCGTGGTGTCCTCGGTGGCTCCAGCATCGGAATAGCGGTCGATCACTGCCGCGGCGTCGATGTCTTCGGGGTCCTTCGCGCCGACGGAGATCAGACCGTGAGCACCGTCCTCGGAGACCACGCCTCGGGCGGGCGCGTCGAGATAGGAGACCACGTCCGTGAGCTCGTCGTCGGCGCGGAGGCGGTCGACGAGCGCCTGGGCGTCTTTCGCGGCTGCACCCTGGGTCACGGTGCCTTCGTCGGCGCTGACGGTCAGGAGGAATCCGGCGTCGTTGCCGAATCCCTCCTCGAACGCGACGGCGGCGCGGCTGCTCTCCGAGGCGGGGTCGTCGAAGCCGGCGTCGTCGAGCTTGCCGAAGGCCGAGGTGGCCAGATAGATCGCGCCGAGGAGGGCGACCAGGCCGATCACCAGGACCCGGCGCGGATTTCGCACCACGAAGGTGCCGAGTCGGTGGAACATGAGTCCTCCAGAGGAATGTGTGCAGGCGTAAACTTTGCAGGTGTTAACTTTCCCTTCGATGTGGGCAGGTGTCAACATGAATTCCGTGAACTCCTCAGCAAGCTCGGACGAGGGCTCCCGGCCCTACCACCACGGCGACCTCCGCAACGCGCTGGTCGATGCGGCCGCGACCCTTGCCGAGCAGGGCGGCCCGGACGCGGTGACGATCCGCGCGACGGCCCGCGCGGTGGGGGTCACCCCAACCGCCACATACCGCCACTTCGCTAACCAGTCCGACCTGCTTCACGCGGCCAAGCACGAGGCGATGGAACGACTGACCGCGACGATCCTCGAGCTCCTCAGCGCCGAAATACCCGCGTCCGACCCGGCCGAGGCCGCGGTGCAGCGTCTAGCCGCGGCCGGGCGAGGGTATGTCCTCTTCGCGCTCGCCCAGCCAGGACTGTTCCGCACCGCCTTCTGCCCTCCCGCCACGGGCGAGATCCATCCGCCCGGCGAGCTCTCCCAGATCCTCGCCGAGGCCCCGCCGTACGCTTTCCTCACCACCGCTCTCGACGACCTGGTCGAGGCCGGCTGGTTGGCAGCCGAGCTCCGCCTCAATGCCGAGACGGCCGCCTGGGCCGCGGTCCACGGCCTCTCGGTCCTTTTCGTCGACGGGCCCTATCGCCACGTACCCGCACCCGATCGCGACGGGCTCATCAACGCCACCCTCGGCATGGTCGTACGCGGCCTCTCCGGCGGCCCGGCCTCCGACTCACCGACGAACGCAGAATGAAAGACTGAGCCCATGTACTTCACCGACCGCGGCATCGAGGAGCTCGTCACCCGTCGGGGCGACGAGGAGGTCACCCTCGCCTGGCTCGCCGAGCAGCTCCAGGCCTTCGTCGACGTACACCCCGAGCACGAGACCGCCGTCGAGCGGTTCGCCACCTGGCTCGCCCGCCTAGACGACCCCGAAGACTGATCGCCGAAGCGTCACTTTCTGACGCCGAAGCGTCGAAAACTGAGGCCGAGAAGTCAGTTTCCTGACTTCTCGGCCTCGAATTTCGACTTCTCGCTGCCAGAAAGTGACCTCTGGGCGTCAGAAACTGACTACTCGGGGAGGTCTTTCTCGGCTCGCTTGGCTGCGGCGCGGAGCTCGAAGAGCTCGGTGGCGAGGCCGCCGACCGCGACCGCTACATCCTTCACCGCGCCGGTGATGATCATGGTGACCTGGCCGACCGTGGTGGCGGTGACCTCGACGGCGCTCTGCGCGACATCCTTACGGATCTCGTTCTTGCTCAGCTCTGGCTCCATGACAACCCATTGTGGCTGGTCAGGCGTCATGCTGCGACCCCCTCGAGCGCAGGGGCGCTCCGCACCTCAGCAGCAGCGGGCTTCTTGCGGTCGGGGAGGGCGAACTTGCAGATCTTCTTGAAGACGCCGAGCAGCTGCTGGTGCAGCGGGCCGGTGTTGTAGGAGAGGCCGTAGCGCTCGCAGATCTCACGGACCTCCTCGGCGATCTCCGGGTAGCGACGCGCGGGGAGATCGGGGAAGAGGTGGTGCTCGATCTGGTGGGACAGGTTGCCGGACATGATGTGGAAGGTGCGGCTTCCGGTGATGTTGGCGGAGCCGAGCAGCTGGCGGTAGTACCAGTGGCCCTGGGTCTCGTCCTCGCACTCCTCCTGCGAGAAGGTGGCGACACCGGCCGGGAAGTGCCCGCAGAAGATGATGTTGAACGTCCATACGTTGCGGATGATGTTGGCGGTGAAGTTCCCCGCGAAGGTGAGCGGTGCGAGCGGACCGGTGAGCAGCGGGAAGAGGACGTAGTCCTTCATCGTCTGCTTCTTCACCTTGCGCCAGATCCGGGCGCCGATCTCCTTGTTCTCGGCCCACGTCCGGCGGCCGGCGACGAGCTCGTCGACCTCGAGGTCGTGCATCGCCACGCCCCACTCGAAGAACGTCATCAGCAGGAAGGCGTACAGCGGGTTGCCGAGGTAGTACGGGTGCCACTTCTGGTCCTCGTCCATCCGGAGGACGCCGTAGCCCACGTCGCGGTCCTTGCCCACGATGTTCGTGAACGTGTGGTGCATGTAGTTGTGGCCGTACTTCCAGTTCTCGGCCGGGGCCATCGTGTCCCAGTCGAACATGCGCGAGTTGAGGTGGGGGTCGCCCATCCAGTCGTACTGGCCGTGCATGACGTTGTGCCCGATCTCCATGTTGTCGAGGATCTTGGAGATCGACAGGCAGGCGACCGCCGGGACCCACCCGACCACGGGCAGATAGAAGAGCGCGCGGCCGGCGAGCTCGAAGGCGCGCTGCTTCTTGACGATGTCGTAGATGTACGCCGAGTCCTTCTCGCCCAGGTCGGCGACGATCCGCTGGCGGATGGCCTCCATCTCGGCGCCGAACGCATCCAGCTCCTCGGGGCTCAGTCGGCGGTTTCCGGTGTTCTCAACAGTGGTCATGGATATCTCCTCGAGGGAATCGTCAGAGGTCCACGGAGCAGTCGCCCTCGGGCGTGCTCACGCAGATCCGGATCTGTTCGTCAGGGAGCTCGGAGGTCTCGCCGGTCAGGACGTTGCGGACCCGTCCGGAGCTCTTGTTGGTCGTGCAGGAGAAGCAGATCCCCATCCGGCAGCCGGACTCGGGGGTCAGCCCCGCGGCCTCGGCCTGGTCGAGGATCGTCGCGCCGTCGTTGGCGACGGACTTACCGGTGCGCGCGAACGCCATCTCGCCGCCGGCGACACCGGCGGTCCTGGGCGGCTTGAAGTACTCCACACGGAGCGACTCGGTCCCGTCGTACGCAGCCTGGGCCGCTTCGATGAGCGACGCCGGACCGCAGGCCCACGTCGGCACCTCGCGGTAGCCCGGGACGAGCTTCTCCAGCAGCGCCGGGGAGAGGTAGGGCGCCCCATCGGCGGTGTGGAGGATGTGCAGGTCGACGCCGTGACCCTGGCGACGGATCTCATCGAGCTCGTCGGCGAAGATCTGGCGGTCGGCGCTGGGCGCCCAGTGCAGGAAGGTGACCTTGCCCCGGTGCGTACGCCGCTGCAGCGAGCGCAGCATCGACATCACCGGAGTGATGCCGGAGCCGCCCGAGATCAGGAGGATGTGCTCGGGCACACGGTCGGGAAGGACGAAGTCGCCCTCGGCCTGGGACAGGTGCACCAGGGTCCCGACCGTGGCCCGCTCGGTCAGGAACTTGGAGATGCTGTAGGGGGTCGCGTGCTCGTCCTCGTGGGCACGCACCGTGATGGTGAGCGGCTCGCCAGGCTTGCTCTCGGTGTTGGAGACGGTGAAGACGCGGGTGGTACGCCGCCCCTCCCCCGTGTCGATGCCGACGCTGACGTGCTGGCCGGCGCGGTGTCCGCGCCAGGTCGAGGTGGGCTGGAGAGTCACGGTCGCCACCCGGGGCGCGCCAGGCGCGCTGACCTCCGGGTGGATGTCGGTGATGCGAGCACGCACCTCGTGTGCTGCCAGCATCGGGTTGATCTGGGTGAGGTAGCGGTCGATGCCATGCGGGGAGGCGAGCGCCGCAACCGTGCGGGAGCGGAGGATCCGGCCGCCGAGGTCGAGTGCCATGTGTTTCGCCTTTCAGTGAACATCTGTACACCGACAACCATGGCTGGTCATTGCCGCACGCGTCAAGACACCGCCCGCGTGGTCCAAATCACGGTGTACAGGTGTGCACCTGACATCCCGCCGGTCGCTGCCCCTAGGATGGTCTGGTGATCGAGACAGGTGCGGAGCCGGAGAGCCGTGCGGAGCGCAAGCTCCGGACCCGGCGAGCGATCCTGGACGCGACGCTGGAGCTGTGCTCCGACAGCTCCCTGACCGCGCTCTCCCTGCGCCAGGTCGCCAAGCAGGTCGGGATCGTGCCGACGGCGTTCTACCGCCACTTCGACTCCATCGAGTCGCTCGGGCTCGCGCTGGTCGAGGAGTCCTTCGACTCGCTGCGAGACCTGTTTCGTGACGTACGCCGCAACGCTCAGGCCGACAAGGACATCGTCGACGGCTCGATCGACGCGCTCGTCGACCACGTCCACCGGCGCCGCAACCACTTCGGGTTCATCGCGCGTGAGCGCGTCGCCGGGCCGCGCTCGGTGCGCGAGGCCATCCAGCGCGAGATCGAGCTCTGCGAACGCGAGCTCGCCACCGACCTGGCGCTGATGACCGGCACGGCCACGTGGACCGCGAAGGACCTGCACGTGCTCTCGTCGCTGTTCGTCACGGTCCTGGTCGCGACCGCCGAGCAGATCCTCTCCACCAGCCGCCCCGAGCAGGAGAGGCAGATCGTCGCCACCGTGCGGACCCAACTGCGGATGCTGCTGATCGGGGTCTATCAGTGGCAGTCCGAGGGGTAGGCCTCAGCAACCGCAGGCGGCCGCCTCGCGTCCGTGCTCGCACAGCTCGGCGAGCTCGGCGTCGAGATCGGCCCCAGGCTCCTCGACGGGCTCCTCGGGCGACTCGGCCCGAGCAGGCAGCATGACGGCCATCACGACCACGATCACTGCGAGCGCGGCGCTGACCATGAACGCGGCCTGCAGGCCGCTGACCTGGGCAGCGACAGCACCGACCTCGTCGATGACCTGGTCGCTGCGTACCGACATCACGGTCACCGCCAGGGCTGTGCCGAAGGCGGCCGCGACCTGCTGGAGCGTGCCCAGGATCGAGGAGCCGTGGGAGTAGAGGTGGGACGGCAGCGACCCGAGGCCGAGGGTGAAGACCGGGGTGAAGGCCGCGGCCAGGCTGACCATCAGGATCAGGTGCAGCACCAGGATGAGCCAGTAGGGCGTGGTGAGCGAGATCTGCGAGAGCCCGGCGAGAGCGGCCACGATGCCGACGGAGCCCGGGATGACGAGCACGCGACCACCGCGCGCGTCGAAGATCCGCCCGACGGTCGGCCCGAGGAGGCCCATCGCGAGACCGCCCGGCATGACCAGCAGGCCGGTGTAGAGCGGGGTGAGCCCACGCACGGTCTGCAGGTAGAGCGGCAGCAGGATCATCGAGCCCATCATCGCCAGGAACGCGATCGCCATCAGGACCAGCGACTTGGTGAAGGTCGGGTGCAGGAAGGCGCGCAGGTCGAGCAGCGGCGAGCCGACTCGCTGCAGCCTCAGCTGGCGAAGCACGAAGCCGATGATCAGCACCGCGCCGAAGGCGACGATGATCACCGGACGCCCGACCTCACCCTCGGCGAACCGGCTGAGTCCGTAGACGAGCGATCCGAACCCGAGCGCGGCGATGACCACCGATGCCCAGTCCACGCTCGTCTTCGAGGTCTCACCGACGTTCTCCAGGCGGCGCAGCCCGGACCAGGCCACGCCGATGGCGATCGGCAGGACCAGCAGGAAGAGCAGCCGCCACGAGCCGAAACCCAGGATCAGCCCGGAGATCGTCGGCCCCAGCGCCGGCGCGACCGAGATCGCCATGGTGACGTTGCCCATCACCCGGCCCCGGTCGCTCTCGTCGACGACCGTCATCAGCGTGGTCATCAGCAGCGGCATCATCACCGCGGTGCCGGCCGCCTGGATGACCCGGCCGGCGAGCAGGATGCTGAAGACCGGGGCGATCGCCGAGATCAGGGTGCCGGCGATGAAGATGCCCATCGCCGTGGCGTACGCCGTCCGGGTCGTCACCCGCTGCAGGAACCAGCCGGTCACCGGGATCACCGACGCCATGGTCAGCATGAACGCGGTCGAGACCCACTGGGCGGCATGCTCGGTGACCCCGAAGCTGTTCATCAGGTTCGGGATCGCGTTGAGCATGATCGTCTCGTTGAGGATCACCACGAAGGTGGCCAGCACGAGCAAGTTGATGACGGCAGGAGTACGCCGCTTCTCACCGTCCAAGGGACGGTGCGATGTTGTGACGGCAGCAGTCATGACGAGGTCCTCGGGTCGTACGCAGGGGCCCGTTGCCGCCCGCTCTCATAGATACATCGAACGGGTGGGGCCGATTTCGACATCACGCCACAAGAAACTTTGCGAGCCCCCAGGCAGTGACACTCAATGGTCCCTTGCACAACCGGGGTGAGTCGAACGATATTCCGTACGTCACATCGTGCTGCGTCACATCGTGCTGCGTCACATCGCGCTAGGTCACGACGCTCTGCCTTACAGCGTGAAGACGACCTTCCCGAAGAGATCACCGGCGTGCATCGCCTCGAAGCCGGCCTTGGCCTCGGTCAGCGGCATGGTGCGGTCGATCAGCGGGCGGGTGCCGGTCGCCTCGAGAAGGGAGACCAGGCTCGCCAGATCGTTGCGGGTGCCCATCGTCGAGCCGATCACCTTCAGCTGCAGGAAGAAGATGTTGGTCAGCAGCGCGTCGTCGAGGTCGGCCCCCGACGTGGTGCCGCTGATGATGATCGCCCCTCCCGGTCGCAGCGAGCGGACCGAGTGCTTCCAGGTCGCCCGCCCGACGGTCTCGATCACCGCGTCCACCTTGACCGGCAGCCGCTCACCCGACGCCAGCGCCTCGTGGGCGCCGAGCTCGAGGGCACGTTTCTGCTTCGCCTCGTCGCGCGAGGTGGCGTAGACCTTCAGACCGGCCGCCCGCGCGAGCGTGATCGCCGCGGTCGCCACTCCCCCGCCGGCGCCCTGCACCAGCACCGAGTCGCCCGCCTTGAGCCCGCCCTGGGTGAACAGCATCCGGTAGGCCGTCAGCCACGCCGTCGGCAGGCAGGCCGCCTCCTCGAAGGACATGCCGTCGGGCTTCGCCACCACGTTGCGCCGCGGCACTACGACCTTCTCGGCGAAGGTGCCCTGGTGGCGCTCGGAGAGCAGCGACCGCTTCGGGTCGAGGGTCTCGTCGCCGGTCCAGTCGGGCGAGGAGATCACCGAGTGCACGACGACCTCGTTGCCGTCCTCGTCGAGCCCGGCCGCGTCGCAGCCGAGGATCATCGGCAGCGACTCGGCCTTGAGCCCGACCCCCTGCAGTGACCACAGGTCGTGGTGGTTGAGCGAGGCCGCCTTGACGGTGACGGTCGTCCACCCGTCCGGTGCCACCGGGTCGGGCCGCTCGCCCAGCACCAGGCCGGAGATCGGGTCGTCGGATGAGAACTTCTCGGCGTACGCAGCGAACATGCCTCCGACCCTACCGACTCGGACGGTTGCCCGATCGAGGTACGCAGATGGCGGGACGCTCAGGCCCGAGCGACCCCGTCGATCCGGGCAGCGGCGGCGACGGCAGCGGCCACGGCGGGGCCGACCCGCGGGTCGAACGGCTCGGGGATGATCTTGACCTCCGACAGCTCGTCCTCGACCAGCGCCGCCAGGGCCTGGGCCGCGGCGAGCTTCATCCCCTCGGTGATCGAGGAGGCGTGGACGTCGATCGCACCCCGGAAGATGCCGGGGAAGGCGAGCACGTTGTTGATCTGGTTGGGGAAGTCCGAGCGACCGGTGGCGACGATGCTGGCGTACTTGTGCGCCACGTCGGGGTGGATCTCCGGGTTCGGGTTGGCCATCGCGAAGACGATCGCCTGCTCGGCCATGGTCGCGACGAACTCCTCGGGGACGGTGCCGCCGGAGAGGCCGACGTAGACGTCGGCACCGTCGAGCACCTCAGCCAGCGAGCCCGAGCGGCCGGTGATGTCCGCGGTCACCTCGGCGATCGCCTTCTTGGAGGCGGTCAGATCGGAGCGGGTGGAGGAGATGACGCCCTTGCGGTCGAGCAGGGCGAGGTCCTTGATGCCGAACTCGAGCAGGATCTTGGCGACCGCCACGCCCGCGGCGCCGGCGCCCGAGATGACCACGCGGGTCGACTCCGGGGTGCGGCCGGTCAGCTTCAGCGCGTTCATCAGCGCAGCCAGGGTGACCACGGCGGTGCCGTGCTGGTCGTCGTGGAAGACCGGGATGTCGAGCGCCTCCTTGAGGCGGTCCTCGATCTCGAAGCAGCGCGGCGCGGAGATGTCCTCGAGGTTGATGCCACCGAAGCTCGGCGCCATCCGGATGACGGTCTCGACGATCTCGTCGACGTCGGTGGTGTCCAGGCAGATCGGGATCGAGTCGACGCCGCCGAACTCCTTGAACAGCACCGCCTTGCCCTCCATGACCGGCATCGCGGCGGCCGGGCCGATGTCACCCAGTCCGAGCACCGCGGTGCCGTCGGTGACGACCGCGACGGTGTTGGGCACCCAGGTGAAGGTGCGGGCGAGCTCCGGCTGCTCGGCGATCGCGGTGCAGACTCGCGCGACGCCGGGGGTATAGGCCATCGACAGCGATGCCTTGTCGGAGACCGATGCGGTCGCCGCGATCGCCATCTTGCCGCCACGGTGGAGCTCGAACACCGGGTCGCCGTCGTAGGCGGTGGGCACGGTGGTCGCGGTGGGTTCGGTGGACAGGGTGGACTCGGTCATTGGGGGCCTCCAGAAACTACGGACTCGGGACGTCGGGCGTTCGAACGCGAGCCGAGGGGTGGAGCCGCGCATGGCGCCATCTACAGGGATGTGGTGCCCGGATGGCAGTTTCCCACAGGCTACCGGAGGAAGCGGTTGATGTTTCCTACAAGGTGACCAAGCCCTCATCTGGAGCCCTCGTCCAGAGATTCACCTCAGGATGCGCGGGCGCGGCCAGAGTCGGCCCACGACCACAGCGATCACGTCGGCGTCCACCACGGGCCCGCGATGACGGGAGTCGATCACCCCCGGGGCGGCCGGGTTGTCCGAGAGCAGCCACCACCCGGGACGGCCGGACGCGGTCGTACGCCGCTCCACCGCGCGCTTCACCACGACCGCGCCGTCGGCGAGCCGGGCGACGACCACAGACCCAGGCTCCGGCGTACGTCGGTAGGAGACCAACAACCGGTCCCCTGCCTGCAGCGTCGGCACCATCGAGTCCCCGACGACCTTCGCCATCCCCCAGGCGTGTCGGGGTGCCCTGGTCGCGATGTCATCCATGCGGAGTAGTGTCGCAATCAGTAGGACACATGAACACTCTTTGAGAGGACCCGCATGTTCGCGCGACTTTTCGCTCCCACCATCGAGGTCTCGGCCCACTGCGACCTGCCCTGCGGCGTCTACGACCCCGCCCAGGCCCGCATCGAGGCCGAGTCCGTCAAGGCAGTCATCGCCAAAGCCCTGGACAGCGACGACCCCGACTTCCGCACCCGCGCCGTGCTCATCAAGGAACAGCGCTCCGAGCTCGTCAAGCACCACCTGTGGGTGCTGTGGACCGACTACTTCAAGCCCCCGCACTTCGAGAAGTACCCCCAGCTCCACACCCTCGTCAACGAGGCCACCAAGCTCGCCGGCGCCTCCGGCACCAAGGGCACCCTCGACCTCGAGGTAGCCGACAAGCTCCTCGCCAAGATCGACGAGATCGCCGAGATCTTCTGGGCGACCAAGAAGGCCTGAGTCTTCGCAAGATCTCAGACCGTACGCCGCAGCCGCTCCGATCCCGGAGCGGCTGCGGTGCGTTCAGGGGTCACCGCGACCGATCTCGTTGCATAATCATCGCGACGCCCATCAGAAGGACTGACAACCCAGATGCCCCAGGTCGAGCTGCGCCTTCCCGCAGAAGGTGCTTACGTCTCCGTGCTGCGTACGACGACCGCCGCGCTCGCCGCGCGCCTCGACTTCACCCTCGAGGACATCGAGGACCTGCGGATGGCCGTCAGCGAGGCGGCGGCGATCTGTCTGGAGTGTGCCGCGGAGGCCGCCGATCTGGACATCGTCTTCGACATCGGCACAGACACCGTCGGGGTCACCGTGACCACGACCTGCGACGCCGAAGCCGAGATCGACGAGGAGAGCTTCGCCTGGCAGGTGCTCACCACGCTCGCCAGGGAGGTCACCGCCACCCCCGACGGTGATCAGCTCAGGATCTCCCTGGTCGCCGGAGCGACCCCGCTTGGAGCCGCGCGCTGACATGGCGCAGGAGACGATTCGGTCGTCGAGGTCCCGGAGCGCCAGCGAGGTGGATGGAGCCCGCGCCCGCTCCCGCGAGCTCTTCACGGCCCTTGCCGGACCCGGCCTGACCGACGCGGAGCGGACCGCTGCGCGCGATGAGCTCGTCCACCTCAACATGGCGCTGGTGGAGTACTGCGCCTCCCAGTTCTTCGGACGCGGCGAGCCGCACGAAGACCTCGTCCAGGTCGGCGTGGTCGGCCTCCTCAACGCGGTCGACCGCTACGACCTCTCCCGCGACGTGGAGTTCTCCACCTACGCGGTGCCGACCATCCTCGGGGAGATCAAGCGCTACTTCCGCGACAGCCGCTGGGCCGTCAGCGTCCCCCGTCGCCTTCGCGACCTCCAGCAGAACCTCCGCGAGGCCACCGCAGAGCTCTCCCAGGAGCTCGGCCGCTCCCCCACCGCCCGCGACCTCGCCGCCCGGCTCGGCGTGAGCCTCGAGACCGTCGTCGAGGGCCTGGAGTCCAGCAACGCGTACGCAGCGCTGTCGCTCGACGCCGAGAGCGAGGAGACCGCGCCGATGCTCGACTCGCTGACCGCCCACGACCTGCGCCTGGACGACGTCGAGGTTCGGGAGTCGATCAAGCCGGTGCTCGACAGCCTCTCCGCACACGAGAAGCAGGTGCTGATGCTGAAGTTCTTCCGCAACAAGACCCAGACCGAGATCGCCGCCGAGATCGGCGTGTCCCAGATGCAGGTCTCGCGGCTGCTCAACCGCTCGCTCGTCCAGCTCCGTAAGGCGCTGGAGGAGGACTAGCCGCTACTGCTCTTCGAGCGCGGCGATGCTCGGCGGGGCGAAGATGCCCACGAGCGCGATCGCCGCGACCAGCACCAGTCCGCCCGTGATCGCGAGGTCCTCGCGCAGGTTCCAGGCCAGGCCGAGCACGATCAGCTGGACGAGCACCAGGGGCGCCCTCGACCACGACTCCAGGCGCCAGATCTTGTACGCGCACCAACCGATGCCGGCCGCGCACAGCAGGAAGAACAGCCCGCCCGCGACGGCGGTCGTGAGCGAGGAGGCCTCTGGGATGCGTACGAACTCCAGCGCTCCCCACAGCAGCAGCGCGGCAGTCTCGAGGCCTGCGGCGAACACGGCCAGTAGAAGGGTCCAGGGGCGATGCGGGGCGGTCACCTCAGCAGCCTAGAACGCTGTCCCAGACTCGGGGAATTCGCGGAAGCATACACCACGGCATTTTTGGGTAACTCACCGCGTTACCGAATTGTCTAGCATCAGGAAGACGGAGTGTTACGGTCCGGTGACGAAGCAGACACTGGTTAGGGGTTGTTTCGGCGTCCATTTCTTGGAACTGTAGGAACAGCACGCACGTGAAGACATTCACACATCCCCGCCACGTGCCCACTCGCAGGGTCTCGAACCACCAAGGCCTTGCCCATCCTATGTCAGAAAGAGGGTCTACCCAGCCATGGATTGGCGCCACCGTTCGGCTTGTCTCGATGAAGACCCGGAACTGTTCTTCCCCATTGGAAACACCGGCCCGGCTATCCTCCAGATCGAGGAAGCCAAGCAGGTCTGCCGGCGTTGCGACGTCCGGGAGCAGTGTCTTCAGTGGGCTCTTGAGGCCGGTCAGGACCACGGCGTGTGGGGTGGATTGAGCGAGGACGAGCGTCGTGCGCTGAAGCGCCGCAACGCCCGTTCCCGTGTCCGCACCGCCGTCTGACCAACCCCTAGAGGCCATCAACCCCCTAGAGATCCACCTAGAGCTCCAACGGCAGCTCGACCGCAGCTCTCGCCCCGTGACCATCAGGCCGGGGCCCCAACGAGAGTCGGCCACCGAGCTCGCCTTCGACGAGAGTCTTCACGATCGACAACCCCAAGTTTGTCGATGTGTCGAGACTGAACCCGTCGGGCAGTCCGTGACCATCGTCCTCGATCGTCACCTGGAGATGCCCGGCGGGTTGCTGTCGTACGGACATCATGATCTTGCCCGTCTCGGGGTCACCTGGACCGCTGCCGCGGTAGCCGTGCTCGACTGCGTTCTGCAACAGCTCGGTGACGATCATCGCCATCGGCGTGGCCACTTCCGACGGCAGCGACCCGAACGAGCCCTCACGGCGCACCCGCACCGCCACGCCGACCGAGGTGACCTCTCCGACCATGGAAGCGAGCCGGTCGGCGATCTCGTCGAACTCGACGGTCTCCTCGACAGCCTGCTGGGAGAGGATCTCGTGGACCAGCGCGATCGATCCGACCCGGCGTACGGCCTCGTTCAGTGCGTCCTGTGCCACCCCGGAGTCGACGCGGCGCGACTGCATCCGCAGCAGCGCGGCCACGGTTTGTAGGTTGTTCTTCACTCGGTGGTGGATCTCGCGGATCGTGGCGTCCTTGGTGACGAGCTCACGATCGCGCCGGCGCAGGTCGGTGACGTCGCGCAGCAGCACCAGCGCACCGATCGCCTCGCCGCGCGGCCGAAGCGGGATCGAGCGCATGATGATCGCCATGACGCCGGTGTCGATCTCGGTGTCGCGGTGCGCCCGTCCGCCGAGCACCGCGCTCAGCGTCTCCTCGTCGGGGCGCTTGCGCGGTGGCACCAGAGCGCGGGTCATCCCGGCGAGGGACTGGCCGGCGAGATCGCCGGAGAGGCCCAGCCTGCGGAAGACCGAGAGCGCGTTGGGGCTGGCGTAGTCGACGACGCCGCCGGCATCCACGCGGACGAACCCGTCCCCCACCCGAGGGGTGTCGGTGTGGTCGCTGCGCTGGCCGATCGCGGGGAAGAAGCCGTTCGCGACCATCTGGGTCAGGTCGTTGGCCGTCTGCAGGTAGGAGAGCTCGAGCTTGGAGGGAGTGCGGACGCCGAGCAGGTTGGTGTTGCGACTCAGCACCGCGATGATCCGGCCGGCGCGGCGTACCGGGATGGTCTCGACCCGCACCGGGAGATCGTCGCGCCACTCCGGGTCGCCCTCGCGCACCAGCCGGCCGACGTCGACGGCGTCGTCGAGGGTGGCGTGGCGTCCCTTCGGCACGAACATGCCGACGATGTCGTCGACGTAGGCCGTCGGACCGGTCGTAGGACGCATCTGACCGGCCGCCCAGAAGCCGTTGCCGGACTTGTCGGGCAACCACAGCACCAGGTCGGCGAAGGAGAGATCTGCCAGGATCTGCCAGTCGGCCATGAGCAGCTGAAGCCACCCGACGTCATCGCCGTCGAGGTCGGTGTGGTGCTGGGCAAGCTCACTCAGAGTGGGCACGGCGACAGCGTAGATGTAGACCAAGGTATGCGCATTGCGCGGGTCGGATGTCCACGCGTGGGCGGGTTTGGCAGGATGTCCCCCATGTCGGAGGCGTACTGGCGGGAGGTTCACTCGACCGGTCTCGCTGTACCCACGGACCGGCCGCTCGGTGACCTCACCATCGAGCTCACCCGGATGCTCGGCGACCCCGACCCGGACGTACGCAGCGGACTGGCCGTTCCTGCCCTGTCGACGTGGATCCAGCGCGGTGTCTACGACGACCTGCTCGCCGGCCTGGGCGACGGGATGGCCGCCGGTCTCGTAGTCGGCCTCGGTGACTCCGGCAACAACGGCGTCTTCCGCCGGGCCTCCTCGGTCGAGGCCCTGGCCGAGTGCATCGCCCGCGACAACGCGCGCTCGCTGGTGCGCGCGGAGAAGGTGCTGGAGTGGGGCGACCGGATCGCCACCTGGCTGCTGCGCGAGCGCGACCTGCGGGCCTTCGTCCCCGAGCGCGGTTGGGCACACGCGGTCGCGCGGGGCGCCGACGCCCTCGGCATCCTGGCCGCCTCCGAGCACCTCGGCAAGCCGGAGCTGACGGTGATCCTCGACGTCGTCGCCGACCGGGTGCTCGCCCGCGGCGACACGATCTACGCCCACGGTGAGCCCGACCGGCTGGCGTCGGCCACGATGGCCGTGCTGCGCCGCAACCTGGTCCCGCTCAACATCATGGAGCCGTGGATCAACCGGATCGTCACCGTCGCCACCGCCACCCCGGAGACCCCCGACCGGGACCCGTTCCTGCTCACCGGGAACGCCGAGGCGTTCCTCCGGGCCCTCTACCTTCAGCTCGCGCTCAGCCACGACCCCCCGCAGATCCGTGGCGACCTGCTGCTGGTCGTCGTCGCGGCCCTGAAGCGGTCCAACCGGGCATACCTCGGCTGAACCGCCGACCGGCGGACAGGGGCGAATTTCACGTCTCAGCGCCGGGTTTGAGAGACTGTCCCGAGGCCCCTCGGGGTCACGTACCCCAATGGAGGAGATCATCATGGGCAAGACTGGCCGCAAGCGCCGCGCGCGCCGCAAGAAGGGCGCGAACCACGGCAAGCGCCCCAACAGCTGAGCTGTTGAAATGACGTGAGAGCCCCAGCCGATCGGCTGGGGCTCTCGTCGCGTCTGGGCCCTTGTTCTGGGGCCTCGTTCTGGGGCCTCGTCAGGACCTGGTGCGAAGCTCCTGGATCTGGACCATGATCTTCGCGCGCAGGTCTCCCGGGGCGACCTCGGAGCACGAGCGCGCGACGACCGCCTTGACGATGCGCTGCTGATCGTAGGTCTCCAGGCAGGGGTTGCAGCTCTGCAGGTGCAGCTTGACCTGGTCGGCGTCGGCCGCGGCGAGCTCGTTGTCGATCAGGAAGACGATCTGCTCGAGGAAGTCGGCGCAGTCGCTCGGTGAGGCGTCGTGTTCGTGGGCACTCATGACGCACCTCCACGAGCGCCGGTGAGGTCGTTGGTGCGTACGTAGTCGGAGAGAAGATCGCGCAGCTGGCGCCGGCCGCGGTGAAGCCGCGACATCACGGTGCCGATCGGGGTTTCCATGATCTCGGCGATCTCCTTGTAGGCGAATCCCTCGACGTCGGCGAGGTAGACAGCGAGCCGGAACTCCTCCGGGAGGCGCTGCAGCGCGTCCTTCACCTGAGAGTCGGGCAGGTGCTCGAGCGCCTCCATCTCCGCGGACTTCAGACCGGTCGAGGTGTGTGACTCGGCCCGGGCCAGCTGCCAGTCCTCGACGTCCTCGGACATCGACTGCTGCGGCTGGCGCTGCTTCTTGCGGTAGGTGTTGATGAAGGTGTTGGTGAGGATGCGGTAGAGCCAGGCCTTGAGGTTGGTGCCGGGCCTGAACTGATGGAAGGAGGAGTACGCCTTCGCGAACGTCTCCTGCACCAGGTCTTCCGCGTCGGACGGGTTGCGGGTCATCCGCATCGCCGCCGAGTAGAGCTGGTCGAGGAAGGGCAGCGCATCCCGCTCGAAGCGCAGCGCGCGCTCCTCGGGAGTCTCCGTAGCCAGGTCGACGACTTCATCGTTGTTGTCGCTCATCACGTCCCAGGGTACGCCGGTGAGCATCGGGGCGCTCATCGGCGACACGTTCGCCGTAGGGCGTTCGAGGAGGATCGTCATGTCGTGGGAACGCCGCGACGGTCGCCAAACATTCCCAGCTAGGCGATGACCTCGCGGACCAACCACTCCAGGGTGGACTCGACCAGGATCGCGTCGGCCTCGGCCTGGCTGAGCGGGCCGCGCTTCCCGACGACGAGAGAGTGGTCGGCGCCGGGGATCGGGGTGACCTCGACGCTCTCGGGGAACTCCTCGGGTCTGCCGAACCTGTCGCGGGTGCCCTGAAGCACAAGCGTCGGCACCTTCGCCTCCAGCAGCTCGTGGGCACGAGAGATCTGGGGCTTGCTCACCGGGTG
Organism: Nocardioides panzhihuensis; assembly: GCF_013408335.1. NCBI lineage: Bacteria > Bacillati > Actinomycetota > Actinomycetes > Propionibacteriales > Nocardioidaceae > Nocardioides > Nocardioides panzhihuensis. Next base: position 3,893,385 of record NZ_JACBZR010000001.1, read on the forward strand.
CAGCGGGAAGGCCAGGCAGAGCGCCCCGGCCGCACCGAAAGCCCGAGCCGTGCGGACCGCCGAGCGGGCGCCGGCGGAGCGCCCGCCGACCACCAGCGGCGTACGCACCCGCATCCAGTTGGCGGCCAGGGTCAGCGCAGCGTCGAGGGACTTGGGCGGCGTGGCCACCGGCTTCCCCTTGACGCGCCAGGGCTGCTCGAAACGGACCACGGTGATCCCCTGCCCCGGCAGCGCGTCGTTGAGCGCCATCAGGTCGTGGGTGTCGATGCCGTTGCCCGCGCCGTGGGAGAGCAGCAGGGTCGCCTGTGGTCGCCGCGCCCGGCGGGTGTACAGCCGCCCTTCCCCGTAGGGCGTGTCGATCATCTGCGTCGTGGTTCCACCCATGTCATCCCCAGGCTTCCTCGATCGGTAGCGGCTCGATGAGCTCGCGGCCGTCGTTGCGTACGTTGCTCACCAGTGTCGAGACCGGGAAGGCCTCCAGACGGCCGGGCGCCGCCGGGGTCAGCAGCTCCACGTCGCCCGGGCGGGTCGGGTCGAGCCACTGGTCCCAGCGTTCACGCTCGACCATGAGCGGCATCCGGTCATGGATCCGCCCCAAGGAGTCCTCCGCCTCGGTGGTGATCACGGTGCAGCTCCACAGCCACCTGCCGGGGTCGTCCTCGGCCTTGGCGGGGTCGGGCCACAGCTCGTAGAGCCCGGCCATCGCCAGCACTTTCCCGTCCTTCGGGGTGATGAAGTAGGGCTGCTTGCGCGCCCGTCCTTTTCCACTCAGCCCTTTCGCGTCCTTGGCCTCGGTGGCGTACCACTCGAAGTAGCCGTCGGCCGGCAGCAGGCAGCGGCGCTTGGCGAAGGCCCGGCGATAGGCGGGCTTCTCGGCGACCGTCTCCATCCGGGCGTTGATCATCCGGTTGCCGATCTTGACGTCCTTGGCCCAGGACGGGACCAGCCCCCAACGTACGGAGCGGAGCTGGCGCTCGCTGGGCGCGTCGTCCTCACGCGGCGGCCGCTCGAGGACGGCGTAGACATCGTCGGTCGGCGCGACGTTGTAGCTCTCCGTGAGCGGCTCCTGCAGACGCAGCTCATCGATCTCGAACTCCTCCGCCAGCTCGTCGGGCTGGCGGCTGGACGCGTAACGACCGCACATACGTTCACCATAGCCCCGGGTGAGTGTGGCGTCAGGGGGTATTGCTCAGCCCAGATCCGCCGATGGGCTCATGCTCCGCGGGCGAGCTCGTCGAGCAGGAAGCCGGCCGACTGGTCGTTCTCGGGAAGCCCCTCGATCCAGATCCGGTCGGCGCTGTGCTCGACCATCCGCTTGAGGAGCCCGAGCCGTTTGACCAGCGTCTCGTCACGCGGTGCGACCACGACCATCCGGCTGTGACCGACCTGTCCGACGGCGGCCGCGCCCGCGAAGACCGTGCGGGCGGTCTGGCCCAGCAGCGACATCCGGCGCGCGGTGGCGATGCTGTCGGTCTTCTGACCGGGAGCGCCCGGGAGGTGGGCGTCGGTGACGACCAGCGCGTGGCTGCACGCCTTGGCGTCGCGATAGAGCTCCGATATCCGGTCACGTACGTGCGCGAGGGTGGAGAGGCCGGTGAGCGGGTCGGCACAGGAGATGGTGTGCAGGTAGCCGAGCGTCGCCTCGCTCCAGGCGACCGAGAGAGCGTGCACCTCGACGAAGGCCGGGTCACGGTTCTCGACGGTCTGGGTCGTCATCCGGAGGTCCTCGAGGCTCTCGCCGAGCGACACACCGGTCTCCGCGAGGTCATGGCCGACCACCCAGCAGGCCTCGGCGACGTAGCTGCTCCGCTCGGCCAGCGCCTCTGCGACAGCCTCGAACCGCTCCGGGAGCAACGCGCGCTGCTGCTCGGAGAGCTCTGTGGTCTCAGTCGGGGTGGAGGCACGCGGACGCCGATCTCGGGAGAACAGCCGCACAACTCACCCCTTTCCTGATGTTTCCTGGCGTTGTTGTCGCTTCTCGTCCGATGCCGAAGGGTCATGGATACAGTGGTGGGCACGCCGGTCCAGCTCGCGCTCACATGGACTTGACGCACGAAATCGGCAAGCATGACGCGATAGAGGCCCGTCTTTCTGGGTTTCTCGAAAGTTGTTGTCAGATCCCGGGGAGGGGGCGTGACGTGCGGGCTACCGCTGTCGTTAGCACAACGCATGTCTCCCGTTGGCGCAACCCGCGTCATACCTCCATACTTCGAACGTCTCTGGTGCCGTGAGCGAAACGACCCCCACCTCTCTACAGACCCTCGACGCCCCTGGCGACGCCGAGCTGATCACCGCTGTCCGTGGGGGTGATCTGGATGCGTACGGGCTGCTGTTCGAGCGCCATGTCGAGTCTGCGCGCCGCCTCGCCCGCCAGCTGGTGTCGGCGGGCGACGTCGACGACCTCGTCTCCGAGGCTTTCGCCAAGGTGCTCAACGTGCTGCAGAGGGGCGGCGGCCCGGACCTGGCGTTCCGCGCCTACCTGCTGACGTCGTTGCGGCGGCTCCACGTGGACAAGATCCGCGCCGCCTCCAAGCTCACCACGACCGACGACCTGACGCCGTTCGACCCGGGCGTGCCCTTCGAGGACACCGCGGTGTCGGGCTTCGACAACCAGGCGGCCGCAAAGGCGTTCCAGCAGCTCCCCGAGCGTTGGCAGCAGGTGCTGTGGCACACCGAGGTCGAAGGCCAGAAGCCGGCCGAGATCGCGCCCCTGCTCGGAATGTCGGCCAACTCGGTCTCCGCGCTCGCCTACCGTGCTCGCGAGGGTCTCAAGCAGGCCTTCATCTCGATGCACGCGCAGGATGCCGGCGAGGAGGCCTGCGCCACGACGCGAGCCAACCTGGGCGCCTACATCCGCAACGGCTTGTCCAAGCGTGACTCGAAGAAGGTCGACGAACACCTCCAGGACTGCCGCCCCTGCACCGCGATCTACCTCGAGCTCACCGAGGTCAACTCCGGTATGGGCGCTTGGCTCGCACCTGCCCTGCTCGGCGCAGCCGGCGCGGGCTACCTCGCCGTCGGCAGTGGCGTCGCCGCCAAGGGCGGCGCGCTGCTCTTCTTCGGTCGAGTCAAGGACTGGGTGCTGGGCGACCCTGTGGGACGTACGGTCGCGGGTGGCGCCGGTGTCGCGGCCGCTGCGGCCGTGGTCGCCGGGTTCGCGCTCACCGGTGGTGACCCGGCCCCGAAGCAACCGGCCGCCGACGAGCCAGCCGCGCAGGCGCCTGCTGCCGCCGACCCGGCTCCTGCTCCTCCCGCCGCTCCCCCGGCTGCTCCGCCGCCGGCAGCCGCTCCGCCCGCCGGCCAGCCCGCGGCCCCGCCGGCCGCACCACCAGCGGCCCCGCCTGCCGACACTCCCGTGCCAGCGCAGGAGGCGCCGGTGATCACCGCGCCTCTGCCTACGGTCGAGGTCTCTCCGGGCGGCAAGGCGGTCATCGACCTGACCCAGGGCGCCAGTGACGCCGACGGCGATCCGCTCTCGGTCAAGGAGGCCGCTCTAGCAGCCCCTGCCCGCGGCACGGTCACCAAGGGCGGCGCCACGACCTCCGGCGGAAAGGGCGGCGGCGTCAGCGGCGCGATCTTCGGCGGCCTGCGGATGGCCGGCGAGCCCGTCACCACCGTGACCTACCAGCCGGCCAAGGGCTGGCGCGGCACCGAGACGATCGAGTACATCCTCACCGACGGCAAGGGTGGCGATGTCGCCGGCAGCGTGGACGTGACCACACCCAACGCTGCCCCGGAAGCTGTCGAGGACTCGGCCACGGCCAAGGTCACCGTCGGGGACGGCAACAACGGCCTGGGCATGGGCAATCAGAGCACGACGGCCACGACGACCGTCGACGTGCTCGCCAACGACGCCGACGACAACGGCGACGCCCTCCAGCTCGTCTCGGTCACCGACCCGGCACACGGCACGGCCGAGATCGTCGACGGCAAGGTCGCCTACACGATGGACGAGGGCTACACCGGGGCCGGCGACACGTTCACCTACCAGATCTCGGACGGCCACGGCGGCACGGATGTCGGCGAGGTCGAGATCACCTTCGCCTACGACGCCGGCATCGCCCTGGACCACGTGACCTACGACGGTTACGAGCACATCCAGGTGGCAGCCGACGGTATCCCCGAAGGCGACTACACCGCGACCTTCCGCTACCGGCTGACCGGCATCGGCCAGCCCTACCCGGAGCGCTCGAACCCGCAGTCGATGTGGGCCTGCTCCCAGCTCAGCGTCCCGTCCGTGCCGCAAGGCGGCGTCGTCGAGGGCGAGTGCACCCTGTCGAGCACGAACAACGGCCAGGAGGTGCTCCACTTCGACTTCGTCCCCGACGGTGACTGGTCGTTCGAGGGGACGCTCCAGGCGGTCGGCTACACGGACTCCGCTCCCGGCAACGACCGCGTCAGCGTCTCCGGCACCGCCCCGGAGCCGACGCCGACTCCTACGCCGACCCCTACGCCGACTCCTACGCCGACCCCGGACGTGCCGCAGCTGCCTACGCCGACTCCGACACCGGACGTGCCACAGCTGCCGACGGCGCCCGGCACGCCCGACCCGCCCCAGCTGCCTGTTCCGCCCAGCGACTCGGCTGACCCCGAGAACGGCTCAGGCCCTTCTGACAGGCCCAGCAGCAGCGCCAGCCCTGGTCGGACTCCGGATGTCGAACCTCCTGCGGAGGAGCGCGGCGCCCGCACGGGCGGGCTGACCTGGAAGGGTTTCCTGAAGGCGTTCGGGATCGACTGATCCCACATCAGCTCACCGCGCGTCCGTCGGCTCCCACCGGCGGACGCGCTGCGGTTTTCGCAGGTCGGAACCGAGGTTCCGCGAGCAGGGTCGACCTGCTACGCGCCGCGATACGCGTACTCCCGCGGTGTTGCCGCCTCTCAACGGTACAACCCAGACCGCCATCGAGGCGGGCGCCTTGCGGGAGCACACGTCTCACGACGCTCGCGACGGCCGCCCCTGCTCGCGGAACCTCTAAGGTTGACACCGTGACTTCCACGACCGACCGTGCAGCCGACATCGCGGACCCCTGGCCGGCGCCCCGAGCGCTCGGACCGGCGACGGCGACGGTGTCGCTGCCTGGAAGCAAGTCGCTCACCAACCGGGCGCTGCTGCTGGCCTCGATCGCGGAGGGGCCCGGCGTCGTACGTCGTGCGCTTCGGTCCCGCGACACGCTGCTGATGGCGGCAGCGCTGACGTCTTTGGGCGCGCAGGTGGACACCTCGGGTGACGACTGGGTCGTGACGCCCGGGGCGTTCGGGGCCGACGCCGAGGTCGACTGCGGTCTCGCGGGGACGGTGATGCGGTTCGTACCTCCGGTGGCTGCGCTCTCCACCGGCACGATCGCCTTCGACGGCGACCCGCACATGCGCAACCGGCCGGTCGGCGAGGTGCTGCGCGCGCTTCGCGACCTCGGGGTCTCGATCGACGGCGAGGGGCTGCCGTTCACGATCCACGGCACCGGCGCCGTGCCCGGTGGGACCGTGGTCGTCGACGCCTCGGCATCCAGCCAGTTCATCAGCGCGCTTCTGCTGGCGGGGGCGCGGTATGAGCGGGGCGTCGACATCCGCCACGAGGGCAAGCCGGTCCCGTCGCTGCCCCACATCGACATGACGGTCGCGATGCTTCGAGAGCACGGCGTCGCGGTCGACGCTCCGTCATCGGGGGGTGACGCCAACCGGTGGACGGTGGCTCCGGGACCGATCAAGGCACTGGATCGCACCATCGAGCCCGACCTGTCCAACGCGGCGCCGTTCCTCGCCCTCGCGGCGGTCTCGGGCGGGACCGTGACCGTACGCGACTGGCCGCAGGCCACCGACCAGCCGGGCGACCAGCTGCGCGAGGTGCTCTCGCTGATGGGCTGCGAGGTGCGTGTGGGCGACGACGGGCTCACCGTGACCGGGCCGGAGCAGCTCACCGGGATCGACCTGGACATGCGCGACATCGGCGAGCTCACCCCGGCCGTCGCCGCGCTGTGCGCGCTCGCCTCGACGCCCTCGCACCTGACCGGCATCGGCCACATCCGTGGCCACGAGACCGACCGGCTGGCCGCCCTGGCCCGAGAGCTGGGCTCGCTCGGAGCCGACGCCACCGAGCATCCCGACGGCCTGACGATCCGGCCGGCGACGCTGCACGGCGGGGTGTTCCACACCTACGCCGACCACCGGATGGCCCACGCCGGAGTGATCATCGGCGCTGCCGTCGATGGCGTCCTCGTCGAGAACATCACGACCACCAGCAAGACCTTCACCGACTTCGCGCCCTTCTGGGCGGGACTCTTCTGAGCATCTGATGGCGAAGTCACAGCGCCGCTACGGCACCGAGGACGTCGAGCATTACGACCGGCCCCGCCGCCGGACGCGGCCGCGGACGAAGGACCGGCCCAGCTATGACGACGCCGATCTCGGGCGGGTGATCACGGTCGACCGGGGCCGGTTCACGCTGGTCATGGACGAGGCACCCGATGTCGAGGTGTGGGCGGTCAAGGCCCGCCCGCTGGGCCGCAAGGGCGTCGTCGTGGGTGACCGGGTGAAGGTCGTCGGCGACACCTCGGGCGCGGAGGGCGCGCTGGCCCGGATCGTCGAGCTCGAGCCGCGGGAGACCGTGCTGCGGCGTACGGCCGATGACGACGACCCGGTGGAGCGGGTCGTGGTCGCCAACGCCGACCAGCTGGTGATCGTCACCGCGATCGCCGACCCCGAGCCGCGCACCGGGTTCATCGACCGCGCGCTGGTGGCCGCCTACGAGGCCGGCATCGACCCGCTGCTGTGCATCACCAAGGCCGACCTGGCCGACCCCGAGTCGCTGGTCTCGATCTATCGGTCGCTGGGGGTGCCGTGGGTGGTCACACAGCGGGGCGGGGACATGAGCGCGCTGCGGGACGAGCTCGACGGGCGTACGTCGGTGCTGCTCGGCCACAGCGGCGTCGGCAAGTCGACGCTGGTCAACGCCATCGTCCCCGACGCCGGCCGGGAGGTGGGGCACGTCAACGCGGTCACGGGACGCGGACGGCACACGTCCACCTCGGCGCTGATGCTGCGGCTTCCCGGGACAGGGTGGATCGTGGACACCCCGGGGATCCGTACGTTCGGCCTGGCCCACGTCGAGCCCGAAAGACTCATCGTCTCCTTCCCTGACCTGGAGGAGGCGACGACCGCCTGCCCGCGTGGCTGCTCCCACGCCGTCGATGCGCCGGAGTGCGGGCTGGACGTCGCGGTCGAGGCCGGCCGGCTCGATCCGGACCGGGTCACCTCGTTCCGGCGCCTGCTCGAAGCGCGTTCGGTGCCGACGTACGCCCTCTGACCTATTACCAGGGGAGGCAACGCTCAGGGACCGCAGCCACTAGAGTGAACCCTCGTGGCGAGCACTCCTGACTTCAACGACGACCTGCGGCTGGCGCACCTGCTGGCCGACGACGCCGACTCGCTGTCCACGTCGCGGTTCAAGGCGCTCGACCTGCACGTCATGACCAAGCCCGACCTGACCCCCGTCTCGGACGCGGACAAGGCCGTGGAGGAGTCGATCCGCCGCACCCTCTCCCGCGCGCGTACGCGGGACGCGATCACCGGGGAGGAGTCGGGCTCGTCCGGCTCGTCCAGCCGCCGTTGGATCGTCGACCCGATCGACGGCACGAAGAACTTCGTCCGTGGTGTGCCGGTCTGGGCGACCCTGATCGCGCTCGCCGTCGACAACGAGGTCGTGATGTCGGTCGTCTCCGCGCCCCAGCTCGGGCGACGCTGGTGGGCGGCGAAGGGCCAGGGCGCCCACACCGGCAAGTCGCTGATGAAGTCGACCCGCTGCCAGGTCTCGGACGTACGCCGCCTGGAGGACGCCTCGATGTCCTACTCCTCGCTGCACGGCTGGGAGGAGCGCGAGCGCCTCGAGGACTTCCTGGCGCTGATGCGGCGCTGCTGGCGCACCCGCGCCTACTCCGACTTCTGGTCCTACATGCTCGTCGCCGAGGGTGCGGTCGACATCGCCGTCGAGCCGGAGCTCGAGCTCTACGACATGGCCGCGCTCGACATCATCGTGCGTGAGGCCGGTGGCCAGTTCACCTCGCTGGCCGGCGACCCGGGACCGTGGGGCGGCAACGCGCTGGCCACCAACGGACATCTGCACGAGGCGGTGCTCTCGTTCCTCGGCGGGCTGCCCGACGGCAGCAACGACGCCGACTGGCCGGCCGCGCAGCCCGGGTCGGTCACCGCGTTCCGCCGTCCGGGAACCGAGTAGACCCGTCCCACCAGACCCAGGGTCTGTTTGAGAACTCGGAAGCGCCGGCCAGGCGCCGCGTTCCCAAACAGACCCTGGCGTGACACACGTCACAGCCGCTACCGTTGGTACATGAAGATCGCGGACGTACTCACTCGGAAGGCGATCGCTGAAGTCGTCACGATCGCATCAACCGCCACCGTGCGTGACCTGCTCGGGGTCCTCGCCGAGCACAGCATCGGTGCCTGCGTCGTCAGCAGCGACGGCACTGACGTCGCCGGGATCGTCTCGGAGCGCGACGTCGTCCGTCGCCTCCACGAGAACGACGCGCTGCTCTCCGCCGAGATCTCCTCGATCATGACCACCGAGGTCGAGACCTGTGCGCCCGAGGCCACCATCGACGACATCCTCGGCACCATGACCAAGCGCCGGATCCGGCACATGCCGGTCGTCTCCACCGACGGTGACCTGGTCGGCATCGTGAGCATCGGCGACCTGGTCAAGCACCGCATCGACCAGCTCGCCTTCGAGCGCGACCAGCTCGAGGCGTACGTCCACCAGACGTAGGGCAGGGCGGGGACAGCCCCGTTCTTCACAGGACCTGCACAACTTCTGCAGCCTTTCCGGCGGCTCGGGCTTCTAGCCTGAGCATGTGCCAGAACATACGACCGCTCGCCGGGTCCTCGTCGTCGAGGACGAGCCGATCATCAACCAGGCCGTCTCCGACCGGCTCGAGGCGGAGGGGTACGACGTCGTCCGGGCGTGGGACGGCCCCGGGGCGGTCTCCTGCTTCGAGGAGACCTCGCCCGACCTGGTCGTCCTGGACGTGATGCTGCCGGGCTACGACGGTCTGGAAGTGTGCCGCCGGATCCAGGCCGTTCGCCCGGTGCCGGTGCTCATGCTCACCGCCCGGGTCGACGAGGCCGATGTGCTGATCGGGCTCGGCGTCGGGGCCGACGACTACCTGACCAAGCCGTTCCGGGCCCGTGAGCTGGTCGCCCGGGTGAACGCCCTCCTGAGGCGGGTGGAGCGGGCCGCCGAGCTGGCGGCGTCGCCGCGGCGTACGGCCGAGATCGGGGGCCTGCGGATGGATCCGGCCGCACGGCGGGTGTGGGTCGACGAAGCCGAGGTCAGGCTCACGCCGACCGAGTTCGACCTGCTGGTCTGCCTGGCCGCCGACCCCGGTGCCGTCGTCACTCGCGAACGTCTGCTCGCCGAGGTCTGGGGCTGGAACGACGCCTCCGGCACCCGCACCGTCGACAGCCATGTGAAGGGGCTGCGCGCCAAGATCGGGTCTGCCCGGGTCCGGACCGTGCACGGTGTCGGCTACGCACTGGAGGCCGGCGAGTGACTCCCCTGGAACGGGTCTCCTCGATCAAGGTCAAGCTCGGGCTCCTGGTCGCCGCCAGCGCCCTGGTCGCGGCGGTCGTCGCCTCCGTCGGGCGGGTCGCCGGGGTCTCGCCGTGGGTCTCGATCCCGGTCACGATCGGGATCGCCCTGGCGGTCACCCAGCTGCTGGCGGCCGGGATGACGTCCCCGCTGCGGCAGATGACCCTCGCGGCCCGGCGGATGGCCCGGGGCGACTACACGGTCTCGGTGCCGGCCGGCGGAGCCGACGAGGTCGGTCAGCTGGGCCGGGCGTTCAACACGATGGCCAGCGATCTCGGCGCGGTCGACCGCCAGCGCCGAGATCTGGTCGCCAACGTCTCCCACGAGCTGCGTACGCCGCTGGCGGCTCTCACCGTCGTGCTGGAGAACCTCGTGGACGGCGTCGGGTCCGAGCCGGCCGCCCTCCAGACCGCGCTCGGCCAGGCCGAGCGCCTGAGCCGGCTGGTCGAGGACCTGCTCGACCTCGCGCGGGTCGACGCCGGCAAGGCGCCGCTGAGCACCTCGTCGGTCGACCTCCGCCCGCTGCTCGAGGCCTGTGTCGCGGAGGTGCGGGCGAACGGGCGTCCGGTCTCCTACGTGGTCGACGCACCGGCCGACCTGGTCGTCGACGCCGACCCCGACCGGCTCAGCCAGCTCGTCGTCAACCTGCTCGACAACGCCTCCCGGCACAGTCCGCGAGACGGTGTGGTCACCGTGCGCGCCGGTAGGGACGGCGAGCGCTACCACCTCGAGGTCCTCGACTCCGGGCCCGGTGTTCCGGCCGCCGACCGGGGTCGCGTCTTCGAGCCCTTCGGCACGCTGAGCGCCTCCGCCGAGAGCGGTGGGACCGGGCTCGGGCTCGCCATCGCCCGGTGGGTCACCGACCTGCACGGCGGCTCCATCGCCTTCCTCGACCCGCTCCCCGACACCGCGGGTGCCCGCGTCCGCGTCGACCTTCCGCTGCGGCCTCCCGCACGCGCCATCCCCCATCAGCTCGATGCCAGTCGTCCTGCCCCCACCCATGAGGAGACCCAGATGCCCACCACTCCCCCGGCGGCCGAGCCCGCCGAACCGGCCCAGCCGGTCGACGCTCGCGAGACCGCGACGTCGGCCGACCCCAAGGCCGCCTACGTCACCCCGTCGGTCCTCGACGACATCTTCGGCACCTACTGGCCAGACTCCGGCGTGACCGGAAGGTTCGGACTCTTCATCGGTGCCGTGGTCGCCGGCCTGCTCGGCGGACTGTTGATCCCCGACCGCAACGCCGGCCTCGGCACGGTCATCGTGCTGCTGGCCGCCGGCGGGGTCGTGATGATGGCGGGCAAGGAACGGCGCAGCCGGTTCTCGATCCTCTGTTACGTGCTGTACGCGATGCTCTCCTCGGTCGCGGTGGTCCGCGACGCCGAGTGGATCGTCGTGCTGTGCCTGATCACCGCCATCGCTGTCCTGCTGTGCGCCTCCACGCAGGCGAAGACCCTGTTGGGGATCATGCTGACCGGGATCTCCTGGCCGCTGGCCGGGCTGCGCGGGATCCCGTGGCTGGGCCGGACGCTGACCAGCGTCTCCGGTCGCGGACACGGTGCCGCGGTCGCCCGCACCACGGTGCTGTCCCTGCTCGGACTGGTGATCTTCGGACTCCTGTTCACCACCGCCGACGCGGTGCTGGGCAGCTGGGTCGACCAGTTCGTGCCGGACGTACGCCCCGATACCCTCGCGGCCCGGATCTTCATGACCGTCTTCGTCTTCGGGGTGGTGCTGGGCGCTGCGTACCTGGCCGTGAACCCGCCGCGGATCGACCAGAGCGAGCGTACGTCCCAGCCCGTCGCCAACCGCTACGAGTGGCTGGCTCCGGTCGGGGTCGTGGTCGCCGTCTTCGCGGCGTTCCTGGTCGCTCAGGCGACCGCGGTGTTCGGCGGCGAGGACTACCTGCGCGAGACGACGGGGCTGACGTATGCCGAGTACGTCCACCAGGGGTTCGGCCAGCTCACCGTCGCGACCGCACTGACTCTGCTGGTGATCTGGGCGGCGGCTCGCAAGGCGCCGGTGGAGACCATCGCCGACCGGCTGTGGCTGCGGGTCGCGCTCGGGCTGCTCGCCGCCGAGGCCCAGGTCGTCGTCGGGTCGGCGCTGTATCGGATGCACCTCTACCAGGAGGCGTACGGCTTCACGCAGCTCCGTCTGCTCGTGGACGTCTTCGAGGCCTGGCTGGGTCTGCTGGTGGTCGCCGGGCTCGTCGCCGCGGTGGCCGGCGGCGCGATCGGTCGCGGGGTCTGGCTCGGTCGGTTCGCCCTGGTGAGCGGCGCTGTCGCGCTGCTCGGGATCGCCGCCATCAACCCGGACGCGTGGATCGCCGAGCACAACGTCTCGCGCTATGAGGAGACCGGGAAGATCGACACCGACTTCCTCTCCGGTCTCAGCGACGACGCGGTGCCGGCCCTGAAGAAGCTCCCAGCGGACCTGCGGAGCTGTGTGCTCGGGACCGACGATCGCGAGGGCGACTGGCTGGAGTGGAACCTCGGCCGTGCGCGGGCCGACGGCCTGACCCCGACCTATCTCGTGCCGGACGACGCGACCGCGACGGTGTGCCCCAGCGAGATTCGATACGTAGACTGAACCCATGACCCAGAAGCCTGAGATCGACTTCGTCGACCCCACCCCTCCGACCGACCTCGTCATCAAGGACATCACCATCGGTGACGGCGAGGAGGCCACCGAGCGTGACCGCGTCTCGGTGCACTACGTCGGCGTGGCGCTGTCCACCGGCGAGGAGTTCGACGCGTCCTACAACCGTGGCGAGCCGCTCGACTTCCGCGTCGGCATCGGCCAGGTCATCCAGGGCTGGGACCAGGGCATCCTCGGCATGAAGGTCGGCGGCCGCCGCCAGCTCGTCATCCCGCCCCACCTGGGCTACGGCGACCGCGGTGCCGGCAACGTCATCAAGCCCGGTGAGACCCTCGTCTTCCTCTGCGACCTGGTGAAGGTCGAGAAGTAAGCAGTTCGTACGCAGCGAGGCGGTGACCCTTCCGGGTCACCGCCTCGCTCTATTTCTGCCGGGTCCTACCACGGCACGTCGAAGTCGGCCTCGTCGGAGACCCGGGCGGACTGGCCGGCGTACTCCACGACGTCGCCGACGCGGAGCTGACGGCCACGGCGGAGCTCGGGCTCGCCGTTGACCTTCACCTGACCGGCGGTGATCGCCGGGCGCGCCTCGGAGCCGGCCTCGACCAGGTTGGCCAGCTTCAGGAACTGACCGAGCCTGATGATCTCGTCGGAGATGGGTACGTCGAAGGGTTCGCTCTGATGCTCGCTCACGCGACCACGTCCGTAGCGCAGGCGCCAGAGTACGGACGCGGTCGCGTGTTGTATTGACGGTTCACTCGCTGTCGCTCGCTCACGTGCCCATCCTCCCCCATCACTCCATCAGGACCGCGACGGTGTGGATGATGACGCCGACGAGCCCGCCGACGATGGTGCCGTTGATGCGGATGAACTGCAGGTCCCGGCCGACGAAGAGCTCGATGCGGCGAGCGGCCTGCTTGCCGTCCCAGCGCTGGATCGTATGGGTGATGACGGTGGTCGCCTCGCGGCCGTAGCGCTGGACGACGTAGACGGCCACGTCGGACGCGAGCGCGTCGTAGCGGCGCTGGAGCGCCTCGTCGAGGACGACCTTCTGGGCGTAGCGGATGACCTCGTCCAGGGCGCGGAGGCGAACGACGCCTTCGGGGTCACGCAGCGAGGAGGTCAGCGCGCGACGCAGCGCGTCCCAGATGGAGATGGCGGTGTTGATGACGCCCGGATGCTCGAGCACGCGCTCCTTGAGCCGCTCGGCACGCTCCATGGTCGCCTGGTCGTGCTGCAGGTTGTCGGCGAGGTCGGCGAGCATGGCGTCGATCGCCTTGCGGGCTCGGTGCTCGGGGTCGTCGCGGATGTCGGCGATCCAGCGGACCAGCTCGACGTGGATGCGGGCGGTCACCGGCTCACGCAGCACCTGCGGCGTCCACCAGGGCGCGCGCTCACCGAGCACCTCGGTGACGATCTCCTCGTTCTCCTCGAGCCAGCCGTGCAGCTCGACCAGCGCCAGGTCGACCAGGCCGTGATGTACGCCGTCGTCCAGGGCCGCCTGCAGCGTGCCGCCGAGGAGCGGCGCGATCTGCTCCTCGCGCAGGCGAGGTACGAACCCGTCCTGGATGATCTCGACGATGTGCCGGTTGCTGATCCGGGACAACCCGTCGGCGACCACGGTGGAGACCTCGTCGACGACCCGCTTGGCGTTGGCCTCCTCCGAGAGCCACAGCGCGAGCCTCAGCGACGGCATCGCGACACCGAGCCGCTCGCGGATGGTCTCCTCCTGCAGGAAGTTGTCCTGGACGAACTCCTCCAGGCTGGCGCCGAGCTCGTCCTTCCGCTTCGGGATCAGCGCGGTGTGCGGCACCGGCAGCCCCAGCGGGTGGCGGAACAGCGCGGTGACCGCGAACCAGTCGGCGATCGCGCCGACCATCGACGCCTCGGCACCGGCGTTCACGAACCCCCAGAACCCGTCCATGCCCAGGGTCAGCAGATAGACGATGGCGGCCACGACCAGGAGCCCGGTGGCGACGATGCGCATCCGGCGCAGTGCCTGGCGACGTACGACATCGGCCTCGGTCTCGGCCATCAGGCCGCCGATCCCGACGCCCCCAGGAGAACTCATGGCCCAATTGTGCCGGGTCGCCCAACGCAGGGCCGAACTGCAACACCGAGACCGGGGTTTCTATAGGCTACTCACGGGTTGGCCAACAGGTGGGTTACAAACCACCCAAGGGCGTCACCGATCCCTTCCCCCGCTCGTTGGAGTGGACGAGAGTGCCTCGGGGGAGGCACACGTCCCACCGAGGAGATACATGTTGTCGCACAACGCGGACGGTGTGGGGTCGCATCTGTTCGACTCATCGAGGAGCGCGATGTCACTGACCACCGCCGCCAAGGTGGAGGTTCTCAGCGTCCTCGTCCGCGCCGGCCGGGAGGCCCGCGCCCCACTCACCCCGCACGACTGCAACACCGTGGTCGAGACCAGCGCCCACCTCGCTGAGATCGCGCCGACCCTTCCCGAGCGCTCGCCCGGCGAACGTGCTCGCGCGACCCGCTCGGCGATGGAGCTGTTCCTCTCCCTCGACTGCCCCCAGCTCGCGCCCGAGCTCCGCGAGGAGCTCGCCCAGGCCGTGGAGCACGTGGTCGTACGTCATCCGGCGACGGCCCCCTAGAGCAGAAGAGTTTCAACCCCCGCCTCGTTTCAAGCAAAAATGCCGCTGCGGCCCCACGGGCCGCAGCGGCGTGCTTCTATTTGGGGGGAGGTACTTGCATGAGCATCGTCAGAGCCGCAATCAGCCAGACCACCTGGACCGGGGACAAGGTCTCCATGCTGGACAAGCACGAGGGCTTCGCGCGTGACGCCGCCGCGCAGGGCGCCCAGGTGATGTGCTTCCAGGAGCTCTTCTACGGGCCCTACTTCGGGATCACCCAGGACAAGAAGTACTACCGCTACGCAGAGCCGGCCGACGGGCCGATCGTGCAGCGCTTCGCGAGCCTGGCCAAGGAGCTGGGCATGGTGATGGTGCTGCCGATCTACGAGGAGGCGGAGGTCGGGGTCTACTACAACACCGCCGTGCTCGTCGACGCCGACGGCACGATCCTCGGCAAGTACCGGAAGAACCATCTGCCCCACGTGGAGAAGTTCTGGGAGAAGTTCTACTTCCGCCCCGGCAACCTGGGCTACCCGGTCTTCGAGTCGGCGGTCGGCAAGGTGGGGATGTACATCTGCTACGACCGCCACTTCCCCGAGGGCTGGCGCGAGCTCGGTCTCAACGGCGCCCACATGGTCTTCAACCCCAACGCCACCAAGCCCGGACTCTCCAACCGGCTGTGGGAGGTCGAGCAGCCCGCTGCCGCGGTCGCCAACGGCTACTTCGTGCTCGCGCCCAACCGGGTCGGGCTGGAGGACAACGAGTACGGCCCCGAGGCGGTCGACTTCTACGGGATGTCGCAGATCGTGGACCCTCGCGGCAACTACGTGGGCGAGCTCGGCTCGGGCGAGAAGGAGGAGCTGCTGGTGCGCGACCTCGACATGAACATGGTCCAGGAGATGCGCGACGACTGGCAGTTCTACCGCGACCGACGGCCCGACTCCTACACCGCCATCCCTCGACCGTGAACGACTGTGTTGGTCTCGACACGCCTCCGCCTAGCGGCTCCGGCGGCTCGACCAGCGGATAGGAGCACCGCATGAGCACCACTCTCATCACTGGCGGCACGGTCGTCTCCGCGACCGGGCGCACCCAGGCAGACGTGCTGGTGGACGGTGAGAAGATCGTGGCGCTCATCTCCCCCGGTGCCAGCCCCTTCGGCACGATCAACGCGGACCTGACCATCGACGCGACCGGGAAGTACGTCATCCCCGGTGGCGTCGACGCCCACACCCACATGCAGCTGCCGTTCGGCGGGACCAACGCGTCCGACACCTTCGAGACCGGCACCAGAGCGGCGGCCTGGGGCGGCACCACGACGATCATCGACTTCGCGGTGCAGCGCTACGGCGAACGCGTACAGGACGGGCTGGCGCACTGGCACGAGCTGGCCGCCGGCAACTGCGCGATCGACTACGGGTTCCACCAGATCATCGGCGGGGTCGACGACGACGCGCTCAAGGCGATGGACTCGCTGGTCGATGAGGGGATCACCTCGTACAAGCTGTTCATGGCCTATCCGGGTGTCTTCTACTCCGACGACGCCCAGGTGCTGCGGGCGATGCAGAAGGCCACCGGCCACGGGCTGCTGACCATGATGCACGCCGAGAACGGGCCGGCGATCGACGTGCTCGCCGCGCAGCTGGCCGAGTCCGGGAAGACGAGCCCCTACTACCACGGCATCGCGCGTGCCTGGCAGCTCGAGGAGGAGGCCACCCACCGGGCGATCATGCTCGCCGACGTCACCGGAGCACCCCTCTACGTGGTGCACGTCAGCGCCAAGCAGGCCGTCGAGCAGCTCGCCGCCGCCCGGGACAAGGGCAGGAACGTCTACGGCGAGACCTGCCCGCAGTATCTCTACCTCTCCCTCGAGGACCAGCTCGGCGCGAGGTCGGAGGAGTGGGGCGACTTCGAGGGCGCGAAGTGGGTCTGCTCGACGCCGCTGCGCTCGCGCGAGGAGGGCCACCAGGACGCGATGTGGCAGGCCCTGCGCACCAACGACCTGCAGATGGTCTCCACCGATCACTGCCCCTTCTGCATGAAGGAGCAGAAGGAGCTCGGCAAGGACGACTTCCGGGCGATCCCGAACGGGATCGGCTCGATCGAGCACCGCGTCGACCTGCTCTACCAGGGTGTGGTGACCGGTCAGATCGCATTGGAACGGTGGGTGGAGCTGATCGCGACCACGCCGGCGAGGATGTTCGGGCTCTACGGCCGCAAGGGCGTCATCGCGCCGGGCGCGGACGCAGACATCGTCGTCTACGACCCAGCCGGACACACCTCCATCGGCCTCGGGGAGGGCAGGACCCATCACATGAACATGGACCACTCCGCCTGGCAGGGCTACGAGATCGACGGACACGTCGACGTGGTGCTCTCCCGCGGGTCCGTCGTCGTGGCCGACGGGGAGTTCAAAGGCACCAAGGGTCACGGCAGCTACCTCAAGCGCGACCTGTCCCAGTACCTGGTGTGACGGCATGGACTTCGGTGTCGTCCTCCAGACCAACCCGCCCGTCTGGCGCGTCGTCGACCTGGCGAAGCGGGCCGAGGCGTACGGCTTCGACCATGTCTGGACGTTCGACAGCCACCTGCTGTGGATGGAGCCGTACGTCATCTACAGCCAGATCCTCGCCGAGACCCGCACGATCAAGGTCGGTCCGTTCGTCACCAACCCGGCGACGCGCGACTGGACGGTGACCGCGTCCGTCTTCGCGACCCTGAACGAGATGTACGGCAACCGCACCGTGTGCGGGATGGGTCGCGGCGACTCGGCGGTGCGGGTGCTCAACGGGAAGCCGTCGACGATCAAGGAGATGCGCGAGGCGACCCGGGTGATCCGCGAGCTCGCCAACCGGCGCCCGGTCGAGATCAACGGCACCACGCTGCAATTCCCGTGGGCCAAGCGCTCCGAGCTGGAGGTGTGGATTGCGGCCTACGGCCCGCTCGCTCTGAAGGCGGCCGGGGAGGTCGGCGACGGGTTCATCCTGCAGCTGGCCGACCCCGACATCACCGAGTGGATGATCGGGGCGGTCAAGAAGGCGGCCACCGACGCCGGCCGCGACCCGGAGTCGCTGACCTTCTGCGTGGCCGCGCCTGCGTACGTCACCGACGGGTCGCCCGAGGCGCTCGCGCACGCTCGGGAACAGTGCCGCTGGTTCGGCGGGATGGTCGGCAACCACGTCGCCGACATCGTCGCCAAGTACGGGAGCGGTGCGGTCCCACAGGCGCTCACCGACTACATCACCGACCGCCAGGGCTACGACTACAACGAGCACGGGCAGGCCGGGAACACCCACACCGACTTCGTGCCCGACGAGATCGTCGACCGGTTCTGCATCCTCGGCTCGGTCGAGCAGCAGGTCGCCAAGCTCGAGCAGCTCAGGAGCCTCGGCGTCGACCAGTTCGCCATCTATCTGCAGCACGACGCCATGGACCAGACCCTGGCGGCGTACGGCGAGCTGGTGATCCCCGGCGTCAACCTGCCGGCGATCGCCAAGATCTGAGACTACACGCGATTTCGTTGCCCGAATGGCATTAATGTATCGAAAACGTAGGCGCGACCCTGATATACCGTCGTAATCAGCATCAACGTTCGACGACGTCTTCGCTGCTCCCGGCGTAGAGTGAGGAGTCAGATCCATGTTCGTCACGCACCCCAGGGGACAGCTTTGACCAGCACCGAGACAAGCACGAGCGCGCTCACCACGGAGCCCGCTCCCACCGCGTCGGCCCTCGACGCTCGCGCCTACGACCTCGACCGCGCCCACGTCTTCCACTCCTGGTCCGCCCAGGCCTCCCTGAAGCCGCTGGTCATCGCCGGCGGGCAGGGCTCGCGGGTGTGGGACCACTCGGGGCGTACGTACCTGGACTTCTCCTCCCAGCTGGTCAACACCAACATCGGCCACCAGCACCCCCGGGTGGTGGAGGCGATCAAGAAGCAGGCCGAGACACTGACCACGGTGGCGCCGACGACGGCCAACCTGGCTCGCGGCGAGGCCGCCGAGCGGATCACCGACATCGCTCCGGTGGGCTTCAACAAGGTCTTCTTCACCAACGCCGGCGCCGATGCGGTCGAGAACGCGATCCGGATGGCCCGCATCCACACCGGCCGCGACAAGGTGCTCTCGACCTACCGCTCCTACCATGGCAACACCGGCGCGGCGATCGTCGCGACGGGTGACAGGCGGCGGATCCCGAACGAGTACGCCCATGGCCACGTGCACTTCTTCGGCCCCTACCTCTACCGCTCCGACTTCTGGGCGACCACGCCCGAGCAGGAGGCCGAGCGTGCGCTGCACCACCTGCGCCGGGTCATCGAGGCGGAGGGACCGGGCTCGATCGCGGCGATCCTGCTCGAGACCATCCCCGGCACCGCCGGGATCATGATCCCGCCGCCTGGCTACCTGCCCGGGGTCAGGGCCTTGGCCGACGAGTTCGGGATCATGCTCATCCTCGACGAGGTCATGGCCGGCTTCGGCCGCACCGGCGAGTGGCTCGCCCTGGACGCCTACGACGTCGTCCCCGACCTGATCACCTTCGCCAAGGGGGTCAACTCCGGCTACGTACCCGCCGGAGGCGTGATCATCTCCGACCCGGTCGCAGCGACCTTCGACGACCAGGTCTTCCCAGGCGGCCTCACCTACTCCGGCCACCCTCTCGCGATGGCGTCGATCGTGGCGACCATCGAGGCGATGAACGAGGAGGGCATCGTGGACAACGCCGCGACCATCGGCACCGACCACATCGCTCCGGGCCTCGCCACGCTGGCCGAGAAGCACTCGGTGATCGGCGAGGTGCGCGGCACCGGCGTCTTCTGGGCGCTCGAGCTCGTCGCCGACCGCGAGACGCGGGAGCCGCTGCCGGCCGCGGCGATGGGCCGGATCAAGTCCGAGCTCATCAACCGCAACCTGATCCCTTTCATCATGGAGAACCGCATCCACGTGGTTCCCCCGTGCGTCGTCACCCCCGACGAGGTCGCCGAGGCGATGTCGATCTACGACGACGTGCTCGGCTCGCTGTAACCCGCAAAGGACGCATGACATGACCGATCTCCCCATCCTCGACCACTGGATCGGCGGGGCCACCACCCCCGGCACCGGCAGCCGTCTGGGCGACATCTACAACCCCGCGCTCGGCACCGTCCAGAAGCGCGTACGCTTCGCCGCGGCCGCCGACGTCGACACCGCCGTCTCGGCCGCCAAGAAGGCGTTCGCGGAGTGGAGCGAGGCCTCGCTGACGCGGCGTACGACGGTGCTCTTCAAGTTCCGCGAGCTGCTCAACGCGCGCAAGGGCGAGCTGGCCGAGATCCTGACCGCCGAGCACGGCAAGGTGCTCTCCGACGCCGCCGGCGAGATCGCCCGGGGGCTCGAGGTCGTGGAGTTCGCCTGCGGGCTCTCCCACCTGCTCAAGGGCACCGTCTCCGAGCAGGTCTCCTCCGGCGTGGACGTGACCACCCTCAAGCAGCCGCTCGGCGTGGTGGGCATCATCAGCCCGTTCAACTTCCCCGCCATGGTGCCGATGTGGTTCTTCCCGATCGCCATCGCGGCGGGCAACGCGGTTGTGATCAAGCCCTCGGAGAAGGACCCGACCGCCTCGAGCTGGATCGCGGACCTGTGGGCCGAGGCGGGGCTCCCAGACGGGGTCTACAACGTCGTCCACGGCGACAAGGAGGCGGTCGACGCCCTCCTCGACAACCCCGACGTCGCCTCGATCTCCTTCGTCGGCTCCACCCCGGTCGCGCGCTACGTCTACGAGCGCGGCACCGCCGCCGGCAAGCGGGTCCAGGCCCTCGGAGGCGCCAAGAACCACATGCTGGTTCTGCCCGACGCCGACCTCGACCTGGTCGCCGACTCGGCGGTCAACGCGGGCTTCGGGTCGGCCGGCGAACGGTGCATGGCGATCTCGGTGGTGCTAGCGGTCGACTCGGTGGCCGACTCCCTGATCTCGAAGATCACCTCACGGATGGCCACTCTCAAGACCGGGGACGGCACCCGGGAGACCGACATGGGCCCGCTGATCACGGCCGCCCACCGGGACAAGGTGGCGAGCTACGTGGACGTGGCGACCGCAGACGGTGCGGAGGTCGTCGTCGACGGCCGCGCCATAGAGGTGGACGGCGACCCCAACGGGTTCTGGGTCGGGCCGACGCTGGTCGACCGGGTGCCCACGACGTCGGCCGTCTACACCGAGGAGATCTTCGGCCCGGTGCTCTCGGTCGTCCGCGTCTCCGGCTACGAGGAGGGCCTGGAGCTGATCAACTCCGGCCAGTTCGGCAACGGCACCGCCATCTTCACCAACGACGGCGGCGCTGCTCGCCGCTTCCAGCGGGAGGTGCAGGTCGGGATGGTCGGCGTGAACGTGCCGATCCCGGTGCCTGTCGCCTACCACTCCTTCGGCGGCTGGAAGTCCTCGCTGTTCGGGGACGCGAAGGCGTACGGCCCCGCCGGGCTGGACTTCTTCACCCGCGAGAAGGCCGTCACCACCCGCTGGCTGGACCCGTCGCACGGCGGGATCAACCTGGGGTTCCCGCAGAACTCCTAGGCCAGAACGCCTAGGCCAGAACGCCTAGGCCCAGTAGTCGTCGTCGGGGCTGCCTGCGTCGAGCTTCTGCTCGGCGTAGTCGGCTTCGTTGACGTCGTCCGGCGTCGAGGAGACGGTCTCCTCGGCGTCCAGCGGCGCCTCCTCGTCGACGGTGTCCGTCACGACGGCGGTGGCCTGCTCCTCGAGATCTGCCTCTGCTGCGTGCTCGCTCATCTACCCCTCGCTCAGATCGACGTTCTCGAACTCCAGTAGACCACCGACCACAAGCCGGTGTCATCGCTACGATCCGTCGCATGCCTTCCCTCCCCGAGGCCTGCGGATCGACGTGGGCTCGCAGCTATGACTACACCGCGCGCGAGCTCGTGCGACCACGTTCCGTGGGTGACGTACGCGACCTCGTGCTGCGCGAGCCCCGGCTGCGCGCACTGGGGTCGCGGCACTCCTTCACCGATCTCGCTGACACCCCGGGCGTGCTGGTGTCGCTCGACCGGCTGGAGGAGTCACCGGTCCTGGCCGGCGACATCGTCCGGGTGCCCGGCGGGATGCGCTACGGAGAGCTCACCGCCTGGCTGCAGGAGCGTGGCCGGGCGCTGCCCAACCTCGCCTCGCTCCCCCACATCTCGGTCGCCGGCGCGGTCGCCACCGGCACCCACGGGTCCGGAGTACGCAACGGATCGCTGGCCACCTCCGTGACCGCCCTCGAGATCGTCGACGGGCGGGGCGAGCTGGTGCGCCTGGAGGCCGGCTCGCCCGACTTCGCGGGGGCCGTGGTCGGCATCGGCGCCCTGGGGATCGTGACGCACCTCGAGCTGCTGACCTCAGCGACCTACCAGATCGCGCAGACCGTCCACGAGGGGCTTACCTACGCTGACCTGCGAGAACACCTCACCGACATCCTTGGTGCGGTCTACTCGGTGTCGATCTTCACGCGTTGGTCCGACGAGCCCGACGGGTCCGTCGGCCGTGTCTGGGCTAAGTCGCTCTCGACGGCTCCGGAGATCCCCGGGACGGTGCTCGCGAGCCGGCCGCGCCACGTCGTCCCTGGCCTGGACCCGGCGCCCTGCACCGAGCAGCTCGGCGCGCCGGGGCCGTGGCACGAGCGGCTGCCCCACTTCCGGCTCGACTTCCAGCCGAGCGTCGGGGCCGAGCTGCAGAGCGAATACCTGGTGCCCCTCGAACGCGCTCAGGAGGCGCTCGACGCCGTCCGGTCGCTCGCCGACCGCATCCGGCCGCTGCTGCAGGTGAGCGAGATCCGCGCAGTCGCCGCCGACGATCTCTGGCTCTCCCCCGCCTACGGCACCGACGTGCTGGCGCTCCACTTCACCTGGAACGCCGACCCCACCGGCGTACGCGAGCTTCTGCCCGACCTGGAGCAGCGGCTCCCGGCGGGCACACGGCCACACTGGGGCAAGCTCTTCGCCACCACGGCCCCCGGCGCCGACTTCCCGCGCTGGGAGGACTTCAAGGACCTCGTCCGCCGCTTCGACCCCGACCGCCGGTTCTGGAACGCCTGGCTGGACCGGGTGGTCGGTTGACATTTCGGGGTAGTCCGGTAGCGAGCTGCCTATTACCGACGGGTAAATGGGCAGTTCGCTACCGGACTACCCCGACCCTGTCAGTCCTCGACGAACTGCCGGTGGTTGCGGATCACCTCGGCGATGATCACGTTGAGGATCTTTTCGGCGAACTCGGGGTCTAGGCCGGCGTCGTCGGAGAGCCGGCGGAGTCGCTCGATCTGGACCGCCTCGCGGCTGGGGTCGGCCGGCGGGAATCCGGCACGCGCCTTCAGCCGGCCGACCTGCTCGGTGCACTTGAAGCGCTCGGCGAGAAGGTGGACAAGGGCGGCGTCGAGGTTGTCGATGCTGCCGCGCAGGCGCAGGAGCTCGTCGTGGGCTTCTTCGGTCACAGCGCTATCAAACCTGATGTGGGTCCGGCAGCGTCGCTCGGTCTTACTCGCCGGACTCCGCGGACTGCGTGGACTGCTCGGCGAGCGCCTTGTCGACGTCGAGCTCGACGACTGCGTCGATGACCTGCTTCAACGCCGGAGCCGGGAGCGCACCGGGCTGGGAGAAGACCAGGTTGCCCTTCTTGAACGCCATCAGCGTCGGGATCGAGGTGATGTTGGCGGCACCGGCGAGCGCCTGCTCGGCCTCGGTGTCGACCTTGCCGAAGACGATCTCGGGGTGCTCCGCGGAGGCGGCGTCGTAGATCGGGCCGAACTGGCGGCACGGGCCGCACCAGGACGCCCAGAAGTCGACGAGGACGATCTCGTTGTCGGTGACGGTGCTCTCGAAGTTCTCTGCGCCGAGCTCGACGGTAGGCATGGGGGTCTCACTTTCCGGTCTGGAGTCACGTGTACGCCAGATCGGCGGACACGTACGCCTCAACGCATGTGGGCTGCTGAGGATTCCCCGTGGGGATCAGGGCAGGCGCTTGTTCTTCGGCCCGATCTGACGCTCGATCCGGCTGCGTGGCTGACCGGTCAGCTTGGCGACGATCGGCACTCGGAAGACGTATCCGCCGACAGCCGCCGCGATGAGGAGAAGAATGATCCAGAACATGTGACCAAGCCTACGCCGGAGCACCCAGGCGCCACCTCAGGATTCTCCCTGAGATGGCGCCCGGGTGAAGCGCCGGACCAGGATCAGGCGGTGCGCCGACTCCGGCGGCCGGACTCCCGCTTGCGGAGCGCGTCGGTGAGCAGCGAGACCAGGGCCTCGAGCTGGATGTCGGCGGAGTCGGTGACCTCCTCGTCGGAGCCGTCGAGGGCACGAGCCGCGAGGCCGGCCTTGGAGTCGATCAGCTCGGCGATCCGGGTGTCGATGGTCTGTGACGCGATGATCCGCCAGGCGGTGACCGGCTCGGTCTGGCCGATGCGGTGGACGCGGTCGATCGCCTGGGTCTGCTCGGCGTCGGTCCAGGAGAGCTCGGCCAGGATCAGGTTGGAGGCGGCCTGCAGGTTGATGCCGACGCCGGCGGCGGTGAGGGAACAGACGATCACGGCGACCTCGGGGTCGTTCATGAACTCGTCGATCGCCTTCTCGCGCGCCTTCGAGGTCTGGTCACCGCGGATCGTGGAGTAGCGGATGCCGCGCTCCTCGAAGACCTTCTGGGCGGTGTCCATGACCTCGATGTGCTTGGCGAAGAAGACGACCTTGCCGACGTTGCGGGCCAGCTGAGCGGCGTAGTCGGCGGCCAGGCTGGCCTTCGCCTTGCCGATGCGGCGCATCATGCCGAAGACGTTCTCACCGGTCGAGGCGTCCTGGTCCTCGCGCTCCCACGCGGCCACGCGGCGGATCAGCTCGAGGTCGAGCTCGCCGGCGGCCGGCTTGGCGCCGGTCACCCGGGTCTCGATGGCGGTGTCGTACCGCTTCATCATCCGCTTGGCCAGCTCGGCCTCGGCGGCCCGGATCGAGCGGCCCTCGGCGTCGTCGAGCTCGACCGGGAGGTCGGCCACGCGCCTGGCCGGGATGTCGCTGGCGACGTCGATCTTGCGGCGTCGGACGATGCCCTGGTTGACGACGACACGACGGGCAGCGCCGTAGAAGCTGTTGTCCTGCGGGGTCAGGCCGGTCTCCTCGAGCCCCTCGAGCAGACTGCCCTGCGGCATGACGTGGTCGATCCAGCCGAGGAACTGCCAGATCGCCCGGAAGTCCTCGATGTCGTTGATCAGCGGGGTGCCGGTCAGCGCCATCAACAGCGGGTTGGCCGTCCGCTGCCGGATCTTCTCGGAGAGAGCGAGCACGTGCTGAGAGCGCTGGGAGGACTTGTTCTTGATGAAGTGGGCCTCGTCGACGACCATGCCCTTGAAGCCGAACTCGCCGAGCCAGCCGACATGGCGGTCGAGGATCTCGTAGTTGACCACGATGATGTCGGCGAAGCCGTCGATGTCCTCACCGTTGCCGTGCACGACCGTCGCCTTCTTTGACGGCGTCCAGAGGTCGACCTCACGGGCCCAGTTGGCCTTGACGACGTTGGGCACGACGACGAGCAGCGGGTAGGCGTCGACCGCCTCGGCGGCGAGCAGGGCCTGAGCGGTCTTGCCGAGGCCGGGCTCGTCGGCCAGCAGGTAGGAACGGTGGCCCTCGGCGGCCGAGGCGACCAGCTGCGCCTGGTGGTGCATGAGCTCGCGGGTCCCCGGCGCGTCGATGTGGCCGGGGCCGTAGGCGGGCGGCTCGGGCAGCGGCATGCAGGAGGGCCCGGAGTCGGCGTACTCGAAGCTTCGGAACAGCGGTCCGAGCAGCTCCCAGCCGGAGAGGCGGCGGGCATGCACCGTCGGGCGAGCGTTGGTGAAGTCGGGCACCAGGAACGGGTTGGAGAGCTGGCGCTGGATGACGCTCGTCGGGACCACACGCTTGTCGGCGACCGCGACGACAGGAGTGTCGTCCTCGTCGTCCTCCTCGTCCTCGGGCACGTCGACGCCACCGCGGGCCATCAGCTCGTGCTTGAGGTCGACGGCGGCATCGGAGATCTCGGCGTCCTCGGCGAGGAGCTCGAACAGGCGCGAGTCCATGGTCGCCGTCTTGGCGAGGATCGTGGCGATCCCGTCCAAGCGCTTGAGCTGCTCGGCGCGGCGTCCCTCGTTGAGGGTCTCGTCCTCGAGCACGCGGTGGCGCTCGTCTCGGGCGAGGAGCGCGACGACCTGGAACTTGGTGCGCACATCGGGCATGGCCGAGCGGCGCTGCACGGCCGACTCCACCTCGCGGACGACCTGAGCGAGCACCGGGATGATGCCCTCGTTGTCCTTGTGGACGCCCTTGCGGCGACCGTTCTGCCCGGACTTGCCGGCGTTGCCGTTGCTTCGCGAACGGCCGGACCGGTTGTTGCGCCGGGTAGCGGCTCCCTGAGCCAACTGAATCCTCCTTGGGCCACGCACCGGGTGAGTGGCATGTCCAGATACCGACCTCATCGGCCGGTCGCCCTCCCAGGGCTCACGCAGATCGATGGCAGACGACTGACGACCGCATCCAAAACAGCGGGTACGCGCGATCGGCGCCTCATCGACCGGGCCAGTGACTCGTTCGGTCCCCACGACGAACGTCCACGAGCCGGGCGCTTGCAGCGAGTGTAACCCCACCCACACCTGTTAGCGGAAGTCTCGTTCCGCGTTTTCTGTCAATTGATCAAACATCGGCGTCAGACAGGGTGCGGGAGAGCCCGGTAGAACTCGCGCGAGAACTCGCGCGCCCCGGGTCAGTCCACCAGATACTGGTCCGCCCAGGCCGAGATGATCCGGGCGGCGCGCCTGGCCTGGCCCTTCCGGGTGAGGAGATGGTCGGAGCCCTCCAGCGCCACGAAGGAGCGCGGGTGGCGGGCGGTGTTGAAGATGTCGGAGGCGTTCTCGATGCCCACCGTGTTGTCGGTGGGACTGTGCATGACCAGGAGCGGCTTCTTGAGCTGCATGATCTTGTGGCGCAGGTCGGCGCGGCGTACGTCGTGGACGAAGTGATCGCGGAGGGTCAGCGACTTTCCGCCGGCCATCCACGGCGACTGACCCTCTTCCAGCACCCTGGAGAGCACCGCGTCGTAGTTGTGCTCGACGTGCGCGGGCTGGAACGGGGCGCCGACGGTGACCACGGCATCGACACCGACGGCCTCCCCGGCCGCGGCCAGGACCGCCGCGCCGCCGAAGGAGTGACCGACGAGCAGCTCGGCCGGAGTGCCGCGCTCGGCCATGAACCGGGTGGCCTCGACGGTGTCGGCGACCTTGTGGGTGAAGGAGCCGTCGCCCCAGTCGCCCTCGGAGTCGCCGAGTCCGAGGTTGTCGAAGCGCAGCATCCCGATGCCCTCGGCGGCGAGCTGCTTGCAGATCCGCGCGGCAGCCGGAGAGTCCTTACCGAGGGTGAAGCCGTGGCTGAACACTCCCCAGCCACGCACCTCACCCTCGGGCAGGTCGATGAGACCGGCCAGCACCGGCCCGGACATGCTCGCGAAAGACACCTTCTCAGCCACACTCCGGATTCTCGCAGAGAATCCGGAGCAACCGAGCAGGCCCGCTGAGGTGAGCTCAGCGCTCGACGTAGAAGAGACGCTTGTTGAGGAACTCGTCGATCCC
Organism: Nocardioides panzhihuensis; assembly: GCF_013408335.1. Taxonomy (NCBI): domain Bacteria; kingdom Bacillati; phylum Actinomycetota; class Actinomycetes; order Propionibacteriales; family Nocardioidaceae; genus Nocardioides; species Nocardioides panzhihuensis. Next base: position 3,920,773 of record NZ_JACBZR010000001.1, read on the forward strand.
GAGCGGGCCGAGCTCGCGGCCGAAGCCGGAGCGCTTGGTGCCGCCGAAGGGGACGTCGGCACCTTCACCGGCCGGGGTGTTGACGTTGGCCATGCCGACCTCGAGCTGCTGGGCGACGGCGATCGCGCGGGCCTCGTCGGTGGAGAAGACCGCACCACCGAGGCCGTACTCCACCGTGTTGGCCAGCTCGACCGCCTCCTCGTCCGTGCTCACCTTGTAGACCACCGCGACCGGACCGAAGAGCTCTTCGGTGTAGGCACGCATCTGCGGGGTGACCCCGGTGAGGACGGCGGGGGCGAAGAACGCGTCGGGCCCGTCGGAGATCTCGCCGCCGGCGTGGAGCGTTGCCCCCTTGGAGACCGCGTCCTCGATCTGGGCACGCAGCGCCTCGGCCGCCTTGCGGGCCACCAGCGGGGAGTAGACGGTGTCGTCGCCGTCCTCACCCTCGAGCGGCTTCATCGCGGCGGCGCGCTTGGTGAGGGACGCGACGAAGTCGTCGTAGACGCCTTCGTTCACGATCATCCGCTTGTTGCCGTTGCACACCTGGCCGACGTTCTCCATCCGGGTCGCCCAGGCGGTCTCGGCGGCCTCGTCGATGTCGTCGGAGTCGAGGATGATGTACGGGTCGGAGCCGCCGAGCTCGAGGACGACCTTCTTCAGGTTGCGGCCCGCGGCCTCGGCGACCGCCGTGCCGGCGCGCTCGGAGCCGGTCAGGGAGACCGCCCGGACCCTCGGGTCGGCGATCATCGTGGCGATCTGCTCATGGGTGGCGTAGATGTTCTGGTAGACGCCGTCGGGAAGGCCGGCCTCCTCGAAGATCTTCGCGATCGCGGCCGAGGAGCGCGGACAGTTCTCGGCGTGCTTGAGGATGACGGTGTTGCCGGCGACGAGGTTGGGCGCGGCGAAGCGGGCGACCTGGTAGTAGGGGTAGTTCCACGGCATCACCCCGAGCACCGGGCCGAGCGGGAGACGCTGGATGACCGCCTTGCCCTCGTGGCCGGGCAGGTCGGTCTCCGCGAGCAGCTCGGGGCCGTGGTCGGCGTAGTAGGCGGTGATCTCACCGGAGAACTCGGCCTCGCCGGCGCCCGAGGAGGCCTTCTTGCCCATCTCGGTGCGGATGATCTTCCCGAGCTCCGCGGCGCGCTCGGTGAAGAGGTCTGCGGCGCGCTTCACGATCGCGGAACGCTCCTCGATCGGGGTCGAGCGCCAGGCTGCGTACGCCTTCTTGGACCGCTCCATCGCCTCCTCCACCTCGGCGTCGGTGGCGAACGGGAAGGTCTCGATCACCTCGCCGGTTGCGGGGTCGGTCACCTGGTAGGGAGGCGTGGTGCTCATCGTCGTCCTCTTCGATCGGGGGCTGCTTTGGTGGCGATGGTACGTGGTTCTGGAGCGCTTTTGATGACGGAACCGTTACTCTTTACCGGTTTTCGCAACTGAATCCGAAGTTAGGACACGTTCTAGAATGTCCGCATGGATCTCGCATTCTTCCGGCGCACCGATGACGGTTTCGAGCCTACGCCGATGGCTCGCAGCATGTGGGCCGAGGACCACATGCACGGAGTGGCCGCCAGCGGCCTGATCGCTCGCGGTCTCGAGGACCAGATCGAGGAGCTCGGACGTGCCTCGGAACTGGTGCCCTCGCGCTATCACGTGGACCTGTTCCGACCGCCGCGGATGGTGCCGACGCGGATCCGCACGCGGGTCGTACGCAACGGCCCCCGCATCGCGTTGCTCGACGCCGAGATGGTCCAGTCCTCTGGTGACGACGAGGAGCGGGTCGTTGCCCGGGCGACCTGCACCTACCTGCTCGCCGGCGAGAACCCCGCCGGTGAGGTCTGGTCGTCGACCGAGCGCGCCGCTCCCCCGCCGCTGGAGGTGGCACCGCCGACCTCCGAGCCGCACGTGCCCTTCTTCGTCTCCGAGAACCCCTGGTCAGACGACTTCGGCAAGCACCAGAACTCCGGGCGCCACGTCACCTGGCAGGTCGCCGTACCGACCGTCGCCGGCGAGCCGATGACCCCGTTCCAGACCGTGGCCTCCATCGCCGACGCCACCTCGATGGTCACCAACTGGGGCAGCAACGGCGTCGAGTGGATCAACACCGACATCTCGCTCGCCCTCGCCCGCCGCCCCGCCGGGATGGAGGTCGGCCTCGCCACCATCGACCATGTCGCCCACGAGGGCATCTCCGTCGGCACCGCCGAGGTCTTCGACCGCGAGGGCACCATCGGCACCGCCACCGTCACTGCCTTGGCCAACGCCAAGCGCACCGTCGACTTCACCGCTCCTGTCGAGGGCGGCCCCGCCACCCCGGTCTAGCCGAGGCGTCACTCCCGTCGGCCGAAACGTCACTCGCGTCGGCCGAGACGTCACCGCGGTGACGTCTCGGGCGACGTACTTGACGTCTCGACCGACGTACGTGACGTCTCGGGCGACGGGAGTGACGTCTCGGGCGACGTACGTGACGTCTCGGGCGACGTACGTGACGTCTCGGCGAGGGTGAGGTTCTGGTCGACGAGGGCTGCCATCAGAGCTCGCTGACGGGTCGGGGTGAGGCCGAAGCCGGTGGGGGTCAGATCGGGAGTGGCGAGGGACTCTTCGATGCCCTGCAGGCGGGCGGCCGCGTGGTTGACGTCGGCGATGGCCTGGCGCAGGTCAGTGGTCGCGAGGTCGTGGGTGTGGTGGTCGCCGACGAGGTTGAGTACGCCGGTGATGCCGATCCGGCGCTCGGTGCCGACGCGGTCCAGGGCCGCCAGGAGCGCCTTGCCGACCGGGCGGAGCGGCGCGAGATCGACGGGGAACGGGTAGGTGGCGCGCAGGCGCGAGGGGTTGTAGCGGTAGGCGGTGTTGAGCATGGTGCCGCCGGCGCGCATCGCCCAGACACGATGGAGGTCGGAGGCCAAGAACGCGTACGCCGCCGGATCCTGCGTCGGGTAGACGACCAGGCCGTTGGAGAACACGTGGTCGGCGCCGACCAGCACAGGCCACAGGTGCTTGCTGTGCTTGCTGAACGCGATGACGTGCGACAGCCCGGCGGCATCGCGATAGAGCTCGTCGACCGGGCTGAGGAAACCCCACCAGCGCTCCTTGAGCTGGGGATACTTCACGAAGTGACGACGGCGCTCGGCGCGTACCTTCGACCGTACGAGACGCGCGAGCGCACGGTCCTCGGCGAGCTCCTCGAGCCCCAGCTTGCCGACGTCCACGACGAAGCGGGAGGCGGTCGAGCCACACGGCCTCACCAGGTCCTCACCGCTCAGATAGGGCCGCACGGCGTGCCCGAGCGGGCCGCGAGCGAAGGTCTCCGCCTCGGACGGCCTCAGCACGAGCGAGCGTCCGAGCACGATCGTGCCCTGATAGCCGTGCGGTAGCGGGACCTCGAGATCCAGCTGCGCCGGCTCCGGGAGGGAGAGGCCTTCCTCGAGCGTGCCGGTGATCGCGGAGACCGGGCGACCGTCGAGCCAGGCGCTGTCGAGCGGCCGGATGGTGAGCCAGATCTTCGCGAACCGCACGCCCGCCGTCGGCCACGGGGCCGAACGCTCCGCCCGAGCGACCTGCCAGCCGCGGTCCAGGAGGGCGCCGAGGCCGAACCGCGCCGTGTCGCCCTCGCTGACCGAGTCGGTCGTGATCAGCCCGATCTCGCCGCGGCTGAGAGCAGCGGCGCGGAGGAGGAAGTAGATGACGTAGTCGGCCCGCCTGGTGGTGCCCCCGGCGAGCGTGTGGGCGAGATAGTCCCGCAGCTCTTGACCGATCGCGTCCCGCACGCGTTTCACCCCGAGGTAGGGCGGGTTGCCGACGACCGCGTCGAAGCCGCCACGCGCCATCACCTCAGGAGCGACCAACGCCCAGTGGATCGGCCGGACGACGGGAACGGGCCTGCGCCGGCCCCTGCTCAGCGCCGCGTACGCCTCTTCGAGCCGTCGCCCCGGCCGGCCGCCCAACGGCAGCGCGACCGCGATCATGGCGTCGGCGTACGCCTTCGGATCGCGTACGTTCGCGGGCAGCTCGGCCGGGTCGACGAGCCCCACCAGCGAGTTGCCGCAGAAGATGCGGTCGTCGAGAAAGGTCAGCGGGAGGGTGGGGTCCTCGCAGAGCAGCCAGAGCGACAGCTTCGCGATGTCGACCGCGACCGGGTCGATGTCGGCACCGTAGAGACAGCCGGTCACGATCTCGACCGTGGGAACCTGGCACGAGGAGGCCAGATAGCGGGCGGAGGCGAGGAGGAAGACGCCGCTCCCGGCGGCGATGTCGACCACGGTCGCGTCCGGGGAGGCGACCGGTGCCAGGGTGTGCGCGACGATCTCGTCTGCGAGCTCGGGCTGGGTGTAGTGGGCACCGTTGTCGCGCCGCGAGGAGTCCTCGAGCAGAGCCTCGTAGACGTAGCCGATCTCCTCCAGAACGAGATCGTCCACCGCTGTCCCGTCCGGGAACAGATAGTCCGAAACCAGATGATCCAAGGAGGGACGGTCCACGCTCGGCGCGGACAGCAGCCCCGCCGAGTCGAGAGCAGCATCGGTGAGCGGAAGTCCCCGCGCTGCCGCGAAGCTCCGAACGACCCGGCGCATCACCACCGCCACCGCCAAGGGGCCGCCGCCCAGCTCGGCCACCGCCGACCGCGCTCGATCGCGCAACGCCTGGGCCGTGATCACAGGATGAACCATAGAACGCTCGCAGATTCTGCGAGACGAACCGATGGTGAAGAGTGCCGCCGGCGGGTGTCCCGTTCACCACGACGTCACACCTTGCCTACAGAATCCGGCGCATGCCCATCGACTCGGAGCGGCTCGGGCCCCTCCTGCACCTCCGGCCCGGCTCGGCACCCCGCGTGGCGATCATCTCGGCGAGCTACGGCGCCGGCCACAACTCGGCCTCCCGGGAGATCTCACGAGTACTCGAAGAGGCCGGGTGCGACGTCGAGATCCTCGATTTCGTCGATCTGATGCCGTGGCGGCTCGGACGCGGGCTGAAGCTCGGCTACAAGATGCAGCTCCAGGTCAGCCCCGACTCCTGGGGAACCACGATGAGCATGGTCATGCCGGGACGCCCGCTCCACAGGCCCTTCGCGCAGCTTCTTCGCCTCTCCGCTCGCCCCGTCATCGAAGCCACGCGCGGCGCCGACCTGGTCGTCTCCACCCACCCGTTCTGCTCCCAGGTCATCGGTGAGCTGCGCACCACCGGTCAGCTGACGACGCCGGCCGTCACCTACCTCACCGACGCCGCGGTCCCGGCGCTGTGGATCCACCCGGGCATCGACCTCAACCTCGCCATCCACGAGGTCGCCGCCCGCGAGGCCCGACTGCTCGGCGGCAACGCGTCCGTGGTCCAGGCGCTGGTCCCGGCCGGGGCGGAGTACGTGCCGGGGCGCGCCTTCCCCGACCCCCTGGCGGACCTCCAGCTGAACGGCCCGCGGGCGCTGGTCACCGGCGGCTCGCTCGGCGCCGGCGCGCTCGAGCAGACCGCCCGCGACATCCTCGCGCACAGCGACATGACCCCGGTGGTGCTCTGCGCGACCGACCCCTTTCTCAAGCGCCGCCTGGAGCGGATCCCCGGTGTCGTGGCCCTCGGCTGGCGCACCGACGTACGCGCTCTGATGGCGGCCAGCGACTGCGTCGTCCAGAACGCCGGCGGCTTCACCTCGCTCGAGGCTCTGGCCTCGGGCACCCCGGTGATCACCTACCGCTCGATCTCCGGCCACGGCGCTGCCAACTCGGCGAACCTGGACCGTGCGGGGCTGATCCCGTGGGCCCGGGACGAGCTCGAGCTCGCCAAGCACCTGGTGGTCGCCGCGGAGTCGCCCCGGTTCAACCGGCTCGCACTCGGTTTCCCCGACATCGTCCAGATCCTCACCGGCAGCTTCGAGGAGACCGCCGTGGCCTGACCGGTCCTCCGGGCGGCGTACTTTGCGGCAAAGCGCACACGGACGAGCACCGACCTGGTTGGCTACGCAGGTGACAGCGATCTTCGCGAGTGTGGTGGCAGTGCTCGGCACCCTCCTCGGCTCTCTGGCGACGTACGCGATCCAGCGGAGCACAGTTCGTCAGCAGCAGGCACTGGCCGGGGTAGAGCGCCGGCGGCAGGAACGGGTCGACGCGATCGCGGTCTACGCGGAGGCACTCACCACCTACCGACGTGTCCGGATGGACCGGTGGCACTCCGTCAACGAGGATCGCGACGACCAGGACACCCTCCGACGGCAGAACTACGAGGTACGCGCGGCGGCCGTGTCGGCACGACTACGAGTCGAGCTGCTGGTCGAGGACCAGGAGCTGCGAAAGCAATGTCGCCTGGCGCTCGAGGTCATCGAGGCGATGAGGCCCGGGATCACCTCCGAGGAGTTCGACCAGGGCCGGAACGAGTCGCGGACCGCGCTCACCCGGCTTGTCGACGCGGCCCGCAAGTTCTTGGAGCAGGCACAGCCGGGCTAGAGCCGGAAGAGCCGCGCGGCATTCTCGTAGAGCACCCCGCGCGCCCACTCGTCCCCGAGCCCGAGACCCAGAACCGCGTCGACCGCCTCCAGATACGGATAGGGGATGTTCGGGAAGTCGCTCCCGAACAGCACCCGCTCCCCCAGCGCCTTCAGGCGTGGCATCTCCTCGGCCGGGAAGGGCGCCATCGCCTCGGTGAAGGCGGTGAAGGCCATGGTCGTGTCCAGGTGCACCCCGTCGTACTTCTCCGCCAGATCGAGGAATCGTGAGTAGTCCGGCAGCCCCATGTGGGCGATGATCAGCACCAGATCCGGATAGCGCTCGAGCAGCGCCTCCATGCCGGCCGGCCCGGTGAAACGCCCCGGCGCGGGCCCGTGGCCGGAGTGGATCACCAGCGGCGTACGCGACTGCGAGAGCACCTCCCAGACCGGGTCCAGCAGCGGCGAGTTGGGGTCGTAGTCACCGACCTGGACGTGCGCCTTGAAGATCCGCGCCCCTGCCTCCACCGCCTCGCGCACACACTCGCCCGCCCCCGGCTCCGGGTAGAACGTCGCGGACTGCAGGCAGTCCGGCTTGTCGGCAGCGAACTCCGCACCCCACTCGTTCAGCCACGCCGCCATCTGGGGCTTGTGCGGATAGGTGAGCGCCGAGAAGTGACCTACGCCGAGGCCCCTCAGCACGCGGAGCCGCTCCTCCTCGGTGTGCCGGTAGGCGATCGGCCACGCCCGGCCGGTCATCGGACCGACCGCGTCGAAGTAGGACCAGACCTTCTCGAGCATCCGCTCGGGCAGGAAATGGGTGTGTACGTCGAAGATGCCGTCCAGGCCCAGCGCATCGAGCCGCGCACGGATCTGCGCAGGCTCGTCGGGGGCGACGGTGACCGCAGGAGCATTCACAGCAGGCGAACCTACCCGGCTGAGGCGGAGCCCGAAGCCATGTGCCCCGCAGATGCGGAGCCCGAAGGCACGGGCACGGCGAACGTTTCCGCGATCGCCCGCGCCCTCGCGGGGATCTCCTCGGCGGTCAGCCCCCAGGTCCCCTCGGCGAAACGCCGGGCGAGCTTCGCGAGCGAGTCCGCACCTTCGTTGAGTGCCTCGCCGACATGGCCGCGCACCCATTCGAACGAGACTCGCTCGGACTCGCGGCACAGATCGTCGTGCATCCGGGTCAGGCCGGCGAGCTCGGCCCGGTGGGCAGTGTCGTAGCCCTTCGGCATGGACTCCTCGCCCCGGAGCCAGCTCTCGATCAGCGCGAGCGCGACCCGCGAGTCGGTCCGGATGGTCAGCGTGCGCCGAGGCAGCGCTCGCACCGCCTCGGCGATCGCCTGGAGCTCGGCCAGGACCACCAGCGACTGCGGATCGCGGATCCGGGCGTTGGGCATCTGCCGCCCGAAGCCGTGCTGTCCGTCGCCGGCGAGCCAGCCCCACCCGATGTACCCGCGGTGCGCCGAGCCGTCGGTCGCCACCACCAGTGGTGGCAACGGGCCGGCGCGATGGACGGCCAGCGCCTCGACCGCCTCGGCGCGGATGTCCGCGTCCTCGTCGACGAACGGCACCACGGCGACCCCTGGATACGCGGACGCGATCTCGTCGGTCAGAATCCAGAACCGCGAGTTGGACGGAAGCGCGACTACGACCTGAACCGGTGCGAGCGACTGCAGCGAGTCGTACGCGGCTCCGAGCGCCGCGATGATCGCGTCCTCGGTCCCGCGCGCACCCAGCGATCCCGCCGCGCGCAGCTCCGGACCGGCCAGAACCCAGTCCCAGCGCTCGGCGTCGCTGCGCCCCTTGACGACGATGAAGCAACGCACCGCAGACCTCCTGACCCGCCCGAACAAGTCACTCTCGACGTTACCGGGCGGCCCCGAAGATCCCGACGGCGCCATCAGGATCCGGACACCGTCGACCGGAACGGTCAGACGAGCCCGAGCTCCCGGGCGCGTACGCCCGCCTGGAACCGGGACGAGGCGCCGAGCGCCTCCATGAGCTCGGCGACCCGGCGCCGGTAGGTGCGTACGCCGAGCCCGAGGGTGCGCGCCGCGGCCTCGTCCTTCACGCCTCGGCCGAGCAGGTCGAGCACCTGCGGAGCGATGTCGCGCAGCTCGGCGATCCGGGCGTCGTAGGCGTCCACCGAGGTCGCCGAACGCCACGCCGCATCGAAGAGGGAGGTGACGCCCTGGACCACCTCGGGCTGGGTGACGATGCTGAAGCTGCGCTCGCCCAGGCGCCGGTCGCCGGCGAGGATCGCCACCCGGCGGTCGATCAGGATCGTCTCGTTGATCTCGTCGGGAGTGATCCGGATCTGGGCGCCACGGGTGTCGCGGATCTCGCGCAGATGAGCGGCGGAGGTCGGGTCGAGCAGCACGTTGGGCCGATAGACCTTCCGCAGCCGCACCTCGGCGCCGTCGCGACCGCACAGCGCGGCCCGGATGCCGGCATCGGTCCGCGCGGCCGACCAGGTGCGCAGGTCGATCGCCGCACAGGCGATGTCGGTGGCGACCGCGAACAGATGCGAGGTGCGCCGCACCAGCTCCTCCTCGCCGCGAACGAGGGCGACGGTCCCGCCCGTCCGGATCGTCCCCACGGTGTTCGTCATGGCATCGATCCTCCCTCGCCCACCAAGGCGCGAGCGGCGATCGGCAACAACCTGCCAACGGCGTGAGTACGCGGCAGCTGGTCGCGACGCTGGAGAGCATGACGACGAACCACATCACCGCCGGCACCGCCGGCACCGCCGGCACCGCCGGCACCTGGCAGCTCGGCGAGAAGCAGATCAACCGGATCGGCTTCGGTGCGATGCGCCTGATCGGCAACCTGTCCACCCCGATCGCCCCCGACCGCGAGGCCGCGATCGCCGTGCTCCGCCGCGCTGTCGAGCTCGGCGTGAACCACATCGACACCGCGGCGATCTACTTCACCCCCACGCGGTCGGCCAACGAGCTGATCGCGACCGCCCTCCAGCCGTACGACGACGACCTGGTGATCGCGACCAAGGTCGGCCCCACCCCGCGCGGACGCGACGGCGCCTGGGAGTCAGAGACCCGTCCCGAGCGCCTGCGCGACCAGGTCGAGGAGAACATCCGCCAGCTCGGCCTCGACCACCTCGACGTGGTGAACCTGCGCTGGGGAGTCGGGCGCGAGCGCGGCACCGGGTCCATCGCCGACCACTTCGGCGCCCTGCTCGACCTGCGCGAGGCGGGCCTGGTCGAGCATGTCGGCCTCTCCAACATCGGCCCTGAGCAGCTCACGGAGGCGCTCGTGATCGGGCCGGTGGCCTGCGTACAGAACCAGTACGGTCTCACCACCCGCCGCGAGGACGACGCGCTGCTGCGGCTGTGCGGCGAGCACGGGGTCGCGTTCGTGCCCTTCAACTCCATCGGCGCCGCCGTCGCCGGAGCGGTCCCTGGAACCGTCCCCGACGAGACCGGACGCCACGTGGTCGAGGCCATCGCAGAGGCGCACTCCGCGACCCCCGCCCAGGTACGCCTCGCCTGGACCCTCCACCAGGGCCCGCACGTGCTCGCCATCCCCGGCACCGCCGACCCCGCGCACCTCGCGGAGAACATCGCCGCCGGCGCCCTCCGGCTCACCGACGAGGAGGTGGACCGCCTGGACGCCGTCTCCGCGCCGACGGCTCGCTGACCTCTAGGCCGCGGTGCCCAACGCCTCCCGCACCGCGGCCCGTACGGTGTGGCCGGCCGCCTCCAGCGGCTCGGTGGACCGCAGCGACCGAGCCAGGACGAAGGCGCCCTCGAGGCTCGTGATGAAGCCGATGATCAGGCCGCGGGCGGCCTCGGGCGGAACTCCCCGCTGCTCGAGATGCCGCCCGCCGGCCTCGATCCAGTCGGCGAACACCTCGGCGGTCGCCTGGCGCAGCGGCTCGTTGGTGCTCGCGACCTCGAGCGCGACGGTGGCGATCGGGCAGGCGTCGGCATAGTCGGTCTCCACCAGCACCGTGGCGGCGGCCGCGAACGCGGTCTCGACATTGGTGAGCAAGTCGTCGGGACCGGCGAAGAAGGCCAGGACCAGGTCTCGGTACTCCCCGCCCGCGCGCCGGATCGTCTCGCCCGCCAGGTCGTCCTTGCCACCGGGGAAGAAGTGGTAGATCGATCCGAACGGCGCCTTGGCCACCTCGGCGATCTGCTTGAGGCCGGTGCCGGACATGCCCTGTCTGCGGAAGAGCTCGGTGCTGGCATCGAGGATCCGCGTACGCGTGTTGGTCATCGCCTGAACTTTCGGTAGCGCCTGTGAACGGGAACGTCTATGGTCAATATATGACTAGAACGATCTATCAAGAGACGCGTTCGGGCACGCGCTGGACGTTCACCCAGTGGGCGGTCCTGGTGGTCTGCACGGTCCACATCCTGTGGGCGATCGCCGGATTCATCGCAGAGCCGAGCTTCGAGGTCGGCCACCACGCCCCGACGCAGAAGGTGCTGGGGATGGACTACAACGGCTGGCACGCGGTCGCCGGGTTCGCGCTGTTCGCGCCCGGTCTGTTCCTGTGCCGCCGCAACTCCTGGTCGGTGCTCTATCTCCTGGCCGCGGCCGTCGCCGGCACCGTTCCCGGGATCTGGGCGCTCATCTCACCGCAGGTCATGTGGGTCATGCACATGCCCGACCACGTCACCGACGCGGTGATCCACTTCGCGACCGCGGCTGTCCTGGTCCTCATCGCGGTCGTGCAGATCCGACGCGACGGCGGCTGGGCCAACACGATGTCCGATCTGCGGAGGCCTCCGACGTTGTGAAGCCGAGAGTGACCGATAGACCACTCTCGGCTTCACAACCCGGGCGACTCAGCCTTGCGCCTCGGCGTACAGCCCGTCGATGATGTCGGCGTACTTCTTGCTCACCACCCGGCGCTTCAGCTTCAGGGTCGGGGTGAGCTCCTCGGACTCGGCGGTCCACTCCTCGCCGAGCAGCTCGAAGGCCTTGACCTGCTCGGGGCGGGAGAGCCGGGCGTTGGCGGCGTCCACGGCCTTGGCCACGGCGCCCCGGATGACCGGGTGCTGGGCGAGCTCGGCGAGCGAGCCGGCCTCGACCCCGAGCTTCTGAGCGACCACCGGAGCGATCTCGCCGTCGAGGGTGAGCACGGCGACGACGTACGAGCGAGCGTCACCGACCACCATGGCGTGACCGACCAGCGGGCTCTCCTTGAGGAGGTTCTCGATGTTGGACGGCGCGATGTTCTTGCCCGCAGAGTTGATGATCATCTCCTTCTTGCGGTCGACCACGGTCAGGAACCCGTCCTCGTCCAGCGAGCCGATGTCGCCGGTGTGCAGCCAGCCGTCGGCGTCGAAGAGCTCGGCCGTGGCCTCCGGCCGTCGTACGTAGCCAGGGGTCATGATCGGACCGCGGAACAGGATCTCGCCGTCATCGGCGATGCGCACCTCGATCCCGGGCTGCGCGCGGCCGACGGTGCCGAGCCGGAAGCCGTCGGGGCCGTTGCCGGTGGCCGCCCCGGTGGTCTCGGTCATGCCGTAGACGTCGTAGATCTTCAGCCCGAGGCCGGCGAAGAACCTCGCCACCTCGATGGGCATCGGCGCGGCGGCGCTGGCGGCCCACTCGACCTTGTCGAGACCGAGGAGCGCGCGCATGATCGAGAGCACCGACGCGTCGGCCTGCTCGAACTGCGCCTGGAGCTCGGCGGAGGTCGTCTGCCCGGTCTGCTGCGACTCGACGTAGGCCAGCCCGACCGCCATCGCCTTCTCCACGGCCTCCCGCTTGGCGTCGTCGGTCTCGGCGGCGAGCAGAGCGGTGACGCCGGTGCGGATCTTCTCCCAGACCCGGGGCACCCCGAAGAAGCTGGTCGGATGCACCTCCTGGAGGCTGGCGAGCAGCAGCGAGGGGTCCTGGATCAGGTAGACGTGACCGCCGTTGAACTGCGGGATGTAGAGACTGAGCACCCGCTCGGCGATGTGCGCGAACGGCAGGTAGGAGACCAGCACCCCCGGCTCCTCGACACCGGAGGTCGCCAGCGAGGAGGTCGTCTCGAAGACGATGTTGCGGTGGGTGAGCACCACCCCCTTGGGCTGCCCGGTCGTACCCGAGGTGTAGAGCATGGTGACGGTGTCGTCCTGGGTCACCGCCGCGCCTCGAGCGTCCAGCTCGTCGCCGACCTCGGCCAGCGCGGCCGCCCCCGAGGACACGAAGTCGTCCCAGGCGATCGCCCGCGGATCGTCCGCCACGGTTGCGTCGATCGTGACGACACGGACGATCTCCTCCCGCTTCAGCCCGAGCGCCCAGCGGGCGACGTGATCGTCGGTCTCCAGCACCACGATCCGTGGGTCCGCATGCTCGGCGACATAGCCGACCTGGTCGGGCGCGAGGGTGTTGTAGATGCTGATCGGGACCCCGCCGGCGAGCACCGCGGCCAGGTCGGCGAGGACGTGCTCGATGCGGTTGGCGGCCATGATCGCGACCGACTCCCCCGGCTTCAGACCAGCCTCGATGTAGGCAGCCGCGAGCTCGCGAGCCCGCTGGTGCAGCTCGCCCCAGGTCAGCGTGCGCCAACCGGTGCCGTCGGCAGTGTGCCGGTCGGAGAAGGCCGGCTCGGCGCCGCGTTCGGCGACGACCTTGGCGAGGATGTCGACCATGGTCTGGTCGCCGATCTGGGACTCGATGGCGGCGCGGTCAGCGAGGACGTCGGGCATCAGAGGCGCTCCTTTTCAGTTTGTGACTCGGGTCACAACGTGTGCCTCGACCGTAGGGACCTGCCGGTGCGGACACAAGAGCCCGTCCGCATCATTTGGTTCAGCTCGACGGGCAGCGGCCCCTGTCGAACCGGGATCCGTACCCGGGGTTTTCATTCAGTGGAAAGTGGCGATGGCGGTGGCCACCCGAACGGAGGTTGACTCACCCCATGGCAGATGAACGTACGCAGGTCGTGATCGTCGGCGCCGGTCCCGCGGGGATGCTGCTGAGCCATCTCCTCGCGGCCGACGGGGTCGACTCGGTCGTGGTGGAGACCCGGTCGGAGGAGTACGTCGCGGCCCGGATCCGCGCCGGCATCCTGGAGCAGTCGAGCGTCGACCTGCTCACCGAGGTCGGACTCGGCGACCGGCTGACTCGTGACGCCGACAAGCACCGCGGGATCTACCTGCAGTGGCCCGAGGAGCGCCACCACCTCGACTTCGTCGACCTGGTCGGCCGCGCGGTCTACGTCTACGGGCAGACCGAGATCCAGAAGGACCTCATCGATGCCCGGCGCGCCGCCGGGCAGGTCGTCCACTACGAGGTCACCGACACCGCGCTGCACGACATCGAGTCCGACCGCCCCTCGGTCACCTTCACCGACTCCGAGGGCCGTGCCCGGACGGTCGTCGCGGATGCGATCGTCGGCTGCGACGGCTCCTTCGGCCCCAGCCGGGCCGCGATCCCGGCCCGAGAGAGCTGGGACCGCACCTATCCCTACAGCTGGTTCGGCATCCTCGCCGACGTCGCGCCCTCGACCGACGAGCTGATCTACGCCTGGCACCCCGACGGCTTCGCCCTGCACTCGATGCGCTCGGAGAGCGTCTCCCGGTTCTACCTCCAGGTGCCGAACGGCACCGACCCGGCGAGCTGGTCCGACGACCAGATCTGGGACGCGCTCGCCGCCCGGCTCGGCCACGGACAGAACGGCTGGACGCTCCAGCCGGGTCAGATCACCGACCGCAGCGTCCTCCCGATGCGCTCCCACGTCTCCACGCCGATGCGCCACGGCCGGCTCTTCCTCGCCGGCGACGCCGCCCACATCGTCCCGCCCACCGGAGCCAAGGGCCTCAATCTCGCGATCGCCGACGTCGCACTGCTCGCGCCCGCGCTCACCGCGCTCCTCAAGGGTGACCCACGCCTCGCCGACGGCTACTCAGAGACCGCGCTGCGCCGGGTCTGGCGCTGCACCCACTTCTCCTGGTGGATGACCACCATGCTGCACACCACCGAGGACCCGTTCGACACCCAGCTCCAGCTCTCCCAGCTACGCTGGGTGACCTCCAGCCAGCACGCGGCAGCGGGGCTGGCGGAGAACTATGCAGGACTCCCGATCGGATTCTGAGTGGCTCGGTTCAAGTACGGCCTGCTCGCGGCCATCCTCGTCGTAGGTCTCAACCTGCGCGGCTCGATCGCCGCGGTCTCGCCCGTCCTCCCCGACATCCGCGCCGACCTGCACATGTCCTCGGCGACGGCCGGGCTGCTGACCAGCCTCCCGGTCCTCTGCTTCGCACTCGGCGCACCCGGCGCGGTATGGCTGGGTCGCCGGCTGGGGATCTACCGGGCGCTGCTCGTCGGCTGCCTGGTCATCGCACTGGCCACCGCGGTCCGCCCGTACGCCGGTGTCTGGCTGCTCCTGGCCGCAACCGTGGTCCTCGGGCTGGCGATGACGGTCGGCAACGTCTTGATGCCCGTCGCGGTGAAGCGTGACTTCGGGTCCGCCGCCGGTCGGATCACCGGGGTCACGACCGCCTCCCTGGCGACCGGGGCCGCGCTCGCGGCCGGACTGACCGCGCCGCTGGCCGTCTGGCTGGGCTGGCGGCACGCACTGGCGGCGTGGGCGCTCATGGCGCTGGTCGCCGTCGTGGCGCTCGCCGGGCCCGCGACCGCGGCGCACCGCTCACCGATGACCGCGGTTCCGCGCGCCGGCGGGATGGGCGCGCGGCTGAGTACGAATCCGGTGGCCTGGGCCGTCACGGCTTTCCTCGGCCTGCAGTCGGTGACCTACTACGGGGTGACCGCCTGGATGCCCACCCTGCTGCGCGACTCGGCCGGGCTGAGCCTGGCCGATGCCGGGCTGGCGATGTCGCTCTTCCAGGTGCTGGGCATCCCCGGCACACTGCTGGTGCCTGCTCTTGTCCACCGTGGGCGGGACCAGAGAGTCCTGGGCATCACGATCGGCGCGGTCTGGCTGGCCATGCTCCTCGGACTCGTCCTCGCCCCCGGCCTGTGGCTGATCTGGTCCGTGGCCGGCGGGATCGTGCAGGGGATGGGCATCTCCTACGCCTTCACGATCCTGGTCCTGCGCAGCGCCGACGACCACGTCGCTGCCCGGCTCTCGGCGATGATGCAGCTGTTCGGCTACACCGTCGGCGCCTGCGGCCCGTTCCTGGTCGGGCTGATCCAGGGCGCCACCGGGTCGTGGATCCTGGCGATGATCCCGCTCTGGATCGCCGCAGCCGGCCTGGTGGTCTCGGCGATGGTGGCGGGACGGGAGCGTCTGGTCAGGTAGGGCTAGTCCGCTCTGACGAGATCCTCGCTGACCCGCCACAGGCGTGAGGCGAGGTCCTGGTTGTAGCTGAGCGGGGCGGAACGCCGGGCCTTGCTGTTGGCGAGGTAGCCGCCCGTGGCACCCACGAGCTCCGGGGCGGTGGTCGCGTAGATCGAGGTCGCCGCACCCTTGGCCGGGCTCTTCATGAACGGCCGCAGGAGCGGGACGAGGAGCCGTTGCGTACGTCCGGGGTCCTCGGCCCCGAACGCGGTGCTCACCACGCCGGGATGGACCGCGTTGGCGGTCACCCTCGGCTGGCGCCGCGCGAGCTCGTGGGTGAACAGGATGTTGGCGAGCTTCGACTGGCTGTAGGCACCAGCCCCGGAGTAGGAGCGCTCGCCCTGGATGTCGTCGAAGTCGATCCAGCCCTGGGCGTGCGCCTGGGACGCGACGGTCACCACCCGGGCGTAGGCACTCCGCTTCAGCCGGGCCAGCAGCAGCTCCGTCAGCAGGAACGGGGCGAGGTGGTTGACGGCGAGGGTGCGCTCGATCCCGTCGGCGGTGACCTGACGGGTGTCCCAGTAGCCACCGACGTTGTTGACGAGCACGTCGATCGTCGGGAGGCGGTCGAGCGCCTCTTGGCCAGTTGGACGACATAGCCGCCCACCCCACCCGACGCCCCGATGACCAGCACCGACTGTCCGGCCCCGAGACGACCCTGGTCGGTCAGCGCCTGCAGCGCGGTGCCGGCAGAGATCGGCACCACCGCGGCCTGCTCGAAGCTGAGGCTCGCAGGTTTGTGGGCGAGCTTGGCCTCGGAGGCGACCGCTAGCTCGGCGAAGGCACCACGGCCGATGCCGTAGACCTCGTCGCCGACCGCGAACCTCGTGACCGCGGACCCGACCGACTCGACGATGCCTGCCAGATCACGACCCGGCACCCTGTCCTTGGGCCCCTTGAAACCCATCCCGGCGATCCGCATCAGGTACGGCTTGCCCGTCATCATGTGCCAGGTGCCGCGGTCGAGTCCGGCGGCGTGGGTGCGTACGAGAACCTGGCCGTCCGCGATCTCGGGGACGGCGACGCGGTCGAGGTGAAGGGCGCCGGAGTCGCCGTACTTGGTCTGGACGATCGCGCGCATCCTGGTGAATGCGGCGGTGTGCTCGGTGACCATGGTCAGCTGCTTTCAGAGAGGTGTGTCCGCAAGCTATGGGCCTACCAGGCAGCGACAGATGGCGGCGATGGTTGCTCACCGGGATTGGGTAGGGCTCAGCTGACGATGTGGGCGGCGTCTCTTGCCCGACCAACCGCAATCGTGTTTAGGTAAGCCTTACCTAAACACGGAGGTGTCATGGATTCGACCGCCAGCATTGCCCGCAGCATCCTGTCCTGCCCCCGTGGCGGCAGCGTGGTGATCGACGGCATCCCCTACTCGTTGGAGGAGCTCGAGATGCAGGGCTTCGCCGACGACGGCGGGCGGCCGACCTTCCTGTGCCCACCCGAGCAGCGCCTTGCGTACGCCGGGCGCCGGGGCAGCCACGCCGTGCTGGTCCTGCAGGGGACTCTCGGCGGCAGCGAGGCGGTCCGACTCACCGGCCTGCTCAGGTGGCTGCGTACCGACGCCTGCACCTGCTGCGAGACGGAGTGGGAGGAGGTGGTCATGGACGTCTCCGGAGTCATGTTGGTCCGCCCCGACGGGGAGGCGCTCCCGATCCCGCTCGACACCTTCACCGACCGCGATCTCGACCTCAACGACGGCGTGCTCCACCGCAACCAGGACCACCTCAACAACCACCACGGAGAAGAGCTCCGCGAGGCGGTCGCCACCCGCACCTACCTCCCGGTCGACAGCATCCTCGCCGCCCAGATCACGGGGCTCCACGCCGACGGCTTCGACTTCCAGTGGGTCGACGAGCGCGGGGCGCACAGCGCGCACACCACCTTCGACCGCCCCGCCCGGACCCCGGAGGACCTCGTCGCCGGAGTGCGCAAGGCGCTGGCTGCCGAGATCTGCTGAGCGAGACACGCCCCCAAAAGCGTTTTCCGGGACACAAATCCCATGTACCTTGATGATGTATCAACATCGCGCAAGGAGGCTCGGATGGTTGTGCAGACACTTCGCTCGATCGGTGGCTACGTGGGCACGGTGGCCAGCACCCCGGCCCGTGTGATCGCGCCCCGGCCACAGCCCCGCCGGGAGTACGACGAGACGCTGCGTACGTTGTCGGAGGCCTCGGTCGAGAAGTACTTCAACGCATTCAAGGACGTCGACTGGGACGCCGCGGAGATGGCCGTCGACGAGGACGACGAGCGCTGGATCCTGCCTCCGCTCGACCTGCTCGGCGCCCACCCCTGGTACCAGTCGCTGCCCAAGGCCCGGCAGATCGAGGTCGGCCGGCACCGCCTCACCGCGATGGTGAAGACCGGCTCCCAGTTCGAGCAGCTGCTGCTCCTGGGCGGCACCCAGTTCCTGATGGGCGTCGAGAACGGCGACCCGGAGTTCCGCTACTTCATGCACGAGCTCACCGAAGAGACCCACCACATCCAGATGTTCCAGGAGTTCACCAACCGGGTGTGCCCGGACGTCGCCGGCGCGCCCGAGTGGCTGATGCGGGTCATCCCGCTGGTGGGACATCTCGGCGGGCTCTACCCCGCGCTCTTCTTCGCCATCATCCTCGCCGGCGAGGAGCCGATCGACCACGTGCAGAAGGAGGTCATGCGCTCCGGCGGCACCCACCCGCTCCTGGACCGGATCATGGCCATCCACATCGCCGAGGAGGCGCGCCACATCGGGTTCGCGCACGCCTGGCTCGAGGAGCACGCGCCCGACCTCAACCCGGTCTCGCGTATCGCCCTCGGGATCCTCACCCCGCTCGCCATGCGCCTCGGCGCGGACGCGATCATCATTCCCTCCCGTGCCGACCGCGAGCTCATGGGCCTGCCCGACTCGGTCGTCCGCGAGGTCTGGGGCGAGGGCCCCGAGGCCGCGGCCTTCCGCCGGCATCTCTTCGCCGACGTGCGGATGCTCTTCGACAACCTGGGGCTGCGTACGCCGCTGACCGGCTGGGCGTGGCGAGCGCTCGGCGTCGCTGGACGGCCGGCGCGTTTCCGCGCCGCACCGCCCAGCGCCGCGGCCTGAGCCCCGCTCCGAGACCCGTCCCGGGCCTTAGCTCGGGACGGGCAGGGAGCGGCTGATGATCTCCTTCATGATCTCGGTCGTGCCGGCGTAGATCTGCTGGACGCGCAGGTCAGTGAAGGCGCGGGCGATGGGGTACTCCTCCATGTAGCCGTAGCCGCCGTGCATCTGCACGCACTTGTCGACGACCTTCATGGCCCGCTCCGAGCACCAGTACTTCGCCATCGCGACCGTCGGGATGTCGAGCTCGCCCTTGATGTGCAGCTCGATGCACTCGTCGATGAAGGAGCGCGCCACCCGTGCCTCCGTGGCGACCTCGGCCATCGTGAACTTGGTGTTCTGGAAACCGAAGACCGGGCGCCCGAAGGCGGTGCGGGTGTGGACGTAGGAGATCGTCTCCTCGTAGGCGAACTCCATCGCCGCCACGCAGCCGAGCGCCACGATCAGGCGCTCCTGCGGCAGCTGCAGCATGAGCTGGACGAAGCCCTCGCCCTCCTTCGCGCCGAGCAGGTTGGCCGCGGGGACGCGTACGTCGTCGAAGAAGAGCTCACAGGTGTCCTGGCCCTTCATCCCGATCTTGTTGAGCACCCGCCCACGCCGGAAGCCGGGGGCGTCGGTGGGGACGATCACCAGGGAGATCCCGGAGCCCTTCTCCTCCGGGTTGGTCTTGACCGCGACCAGCACCATGTCGGCCTGGAGGCCGTTGGTGATGAACGTCTTGGCGCCGTTGACGACATAGTCGTCGCCGTCGCGGATCGCCTTCGACTTGATCGCCTGCAGATCCGATCCCGTGCCGGGCTCGGTCATCGCGACAGCGGCGACCACCTCCCCGCTGGCCATCTTCGGCAGCCACTCCTGCTTCTGCTCCTCGGTGCCGTACGCCACCAGGTAGTGCGCCACGATCCCGCTGTGCAGCGGGGCACCCCACGAGGAGTCGCCGACGCGGGCCTGCTCCTCGATCAGCACGGCCTCGTGGGCGAAGGTGCCACCACCGCCGCCGTACTCCTCCGGCACGGAGAGGCAGAGCAGGCCGAGCTCGCCGGCCCGGTTCCACAGGTCGCGGTCGACCTGCTTGTTGGCGATGAACGAGTCGATGTTGGGCTTGATCTCCTTCTCGCAGAAGGTGCGGGCGAGGTCGCGCAGGTCCTCGAGGTCTTGATCCATCCAGGGAGAGCGGCGGGTCACGGGCGTTCCTTCCGGTCGGCACCCCACGAGTAAGTGGGACACGATGTACTGGATACAGGTTGTATCACCGTACCGGAACTGGATACAAGGTGTATCAGCGCTACGGTGAACGCGTGGTGGACGTTGTGAAGTGGGTCGACTCGACAGTTCGGCGCCGCTCGGCGAAAGAGGCACTCGAGGAAGACTCCCGACGCTCGCGAGTGGTGCTCGCGGCGGTCGAGGCGATCGAGGAGGACGGCCCCACGGTCGGGATGGCACGGATCGCCGAGCGGGCCGGTCTGCCGCGGCCCAACGTCTACCGGCACTTCGCCGGCAAGGACCAGCTCGACGCCGAGGTGACGAGGTTCGCCGCGAACGAGCTGCTGCGCCGCGTACGGCCCAACCTGGCTCGCACCGGAACACCCCGCGAGGTGATCGGCGGGGTCATCGGGTCGTGCGTCGACTGGGCCGCCGAGCACCCCAACCTCTACCGCTTCGTCGCCGCCCAGCAGCAGACCAAGGCGCTGCACCGGGCCCGGATGGGTCGCACCCGCTTCCTCAACGAGCTCGTCGAGGCGATGCGCGGCTACCTGAGCGAGTCCGAGCTCAGCGGCGAGCCGCCCGACGGCGTCCTCGCCGGGCTGATGGGGATGGTCGACGCCAGCATCATCTGGTGGCTCGACCATGGTGACGAGACCCGCGACGAGGTGGTCGAGCGGCTCACCCGGCAGGTCGCGGGCGTGCTCTTCGGCCTGCTCGCCCAGCTCGGGCTCGAGATACCCGAGGACATGGTCTTCACGCCGCGGGCATGATGGTGGCACCCGCCCAACCCAGGCACAGCAACAGACGCAGCAACCAGACGCAGCAACCAGACCCAGCAACGAGGAGCAGCGATGCCGAACACCGACAACAGGTCCGCGAACATCGGCGTGGTGGGCCTGGCCGTGATGGGGTCCAACCTGGCCCGCAACCTCGCCTCGCGCGAGGGCAACACGGTGGCGGTCTACAACCGCACCTACGCCCGCACCGAGGAGCTGATCACCGAGCATCCCGAGGCGGGCTTCCTCGCCTCCGAGACGATCGACGACTTCGTGGCCACCCTGACCAAACCGCGTACGGCGATCATCATGGTCCAGGCCGGCAAGGGCACCGACGCGGTGATCGAGCAGCTCGCCGAGCGGTTCGAGCCCGGCGACATCATCGTCGACGGCGGCAACGCCAACTTCAACGACACCATCCGCCGCGAGCGCGAGCTTCGTGAGCGCGGCCTGAACTTCGTCGGCACCGGCATCTCCGGCGGCGAGGAGGGTGCGCTCAACGGTCCCTCGATCATGCCCGGCGGCTCGGCCGAGGCCTGGGAGACGCTGGGCCCGATCCTGAAGAGCATCGCCGCGGTCGCCGATGGCGAACCCTGCGTCACCCACATCGGCACCGACGGTGCCGGCCACTTCGTGAAGATGGTCCACAACGGCATCGAGTACGCCGACATGCAGCTGATCGCGGAGGCCTACGACCTCCTTCGTCGGGTGGGCGGGCTCTCCGTGGAGCAGCTCGTGGACGTCTTCAAGGACTGGAACACCGGCGACCTGGAGTCCTACCTGATCGAGATCACTGCGGAGGTGCTCGCCCAGAAGGACGCCGAGACCGGCGAGCCGCTCGTGGACGTCATCCTCGACGAGGCTGGCTCGAAGGGCACCGGCGTCTGGACGGTGCAGAACGCCCTCGGCCTCGGCATCCCGGTCTCCGGCATCGGCGAGGCCGTCTTCGCCCGGGCGGTCTCCTCGAAGCCTGCCCAGCGCGGCGCGATGCGGGCCTCGGTGACCAATCGCCCGAAGGCGCCGGCGGTCCCCGACACGTTCGTCGACGACGTACGCGCGGCTCTGTACGCCTCGAAGGTGGTCGCCTACGCGCAGGGGTTCGACCTGATCGTGGCCGGGGCGAAGGAGTACGGCTGGGACATCGATCTCGGTGCGCTCGCCAAGATCTGGCGGGCCGGCTGCATCATCCGGGCCCGTTTCCTCGACCGGATCGTGGACGCCTACGCGACCAAGCCCGACCTGGAGACACTGTTGGTCGACCCCTACTTCGCCGACGGGGTCGCCTCCGGCGAGGACGCCTGGCGGCGCGTCGTCGGGATCGCAGCCGCTGCCGGCGTCCCCGCACCCGGTTTCTCCTCAGCGCTCGCCTACTTCGACTCGCTCGCCGCCGATCGGCTCCCGGCCGCGCTCATCCAGGGCCAGCGAGACTTCTTCGGCGCCCACACCTACAAGCGCGTCGACAAGGACGGCAACTTCCACACGCTGTGGTCCGACGACCGCACCGAGGTCGAGACGACGCCGTCGACTCACTAGGGAGATACCGAACTTGGGGCTGTCGGCACACCGGACGGTGGACCTAGCCTGAAGCATGGGTTTCGACGTCGTCGCGGAGAGATACGCCCGATTCATGGGCCGCTACGCCGAGCCCCTCACACCTCACTTCGCCGACTTCGCCCGGGTCAGCATGGGCCAGCGTGTGCTCGACGTCGGCTGCGGCCCGGGCACGCTCACCCGCCATCTGGTGACCCTCACCGAGGCACATCTGGTGGCCGCCATCGACCCCTCACCGCCCTTCATCGAGGCGGTCGCCCGCGAGCTGGCCCGGGTCGACGTGCACACCGGCGTGGCCGAGGCGCTCCCCTTCGCCGACAGCTGGTTCGACGTCTCCCTGGCCCAGCTGGTCGTGCACTTCATGACCGACCCGGCGGCGGGCATCGAGGAGATGATCCGGGTCACCCGGCCCGGCGGCACCGTCGCGGCGTGCGTCTGGGACGCCGACACCGGTGCCGTCTCGCCGTTCTGGTCCTGCGTTGACGAGATCGACCCGGAGGCCGAGGACGAGGCGCTCCTCGCCGGCTCTCGGATGGGTGACCTCGAGAAGCTGTTCAAGCAGGCCGGACTCCGCAAGGTCGAGCCCCGTGGCCTGGCCGTCCGCGTCACCCACCCGACGTTCGAGGACTGGTGGGACCCGTACACCTTCGGCGTCGGCCCGGCGGGCGACTACGTGGAGTCCCTCGACGACGCCGGTCGCGCCGCGCTCGAGGAGGTCGCCCGGCGCCGGCTCGGGAACGGCCCGTTCACCGTGACCGCGACGGCCTGGGCCGCCCGCGGCATCGTCGCCTAGCCCGCACCACCTTCTTCGGCCCCGACTCGCGCGCGAAGCAATTTGCATCGGCCTCCTATTCTTCATAAGGTTGTAAAAGTCAACCAATATGAAGGGGCGATGATGGAGCAGGCGACCTACCGCGACCTGATGCATCGGCTCAGCGAGGTCGGGGCCGTCAAGAGGGGCCTCGCCCGCAACCTCCCGCCCGGCCTACCGGCCGGCTCCGCAGGCGTGCTGGGGCTCCTGAGCCAGCACGGCGAGATGACCATCAGCGAGCTCACCGATCTGCTCGCCGTCGACATCTCGGTGACCAGCCGCCACGTCTCCTACCTGGCCGACCACGGCTGGCTCGCGCGCTCCCCCAACCCGGCGGACGGTCGATCACGCCTGCTGTGTCTCACCGCCTCCGGGCGAGACCTGCTCGCCGGGTTCTCCGACCACATCACCGAGCTGCTCTCCGAGCGGCTCGGCGACTGGAGCGACGACGAGGTCCACGAGCTGATCCGGCTCATGGCCAAGCTGCACGACAGCATCGTCTGCCCAGCACACACGCTCACCCACGTACGCAGCTGAGGCTCTGCCCAACACCGCTGTGCTCGATACAGAAGGGAAGTCCATGGCAACGACGACCGCCGAACGGACGCACGCAGGTCCACCGGGAGGCTCGTCCGGCGGCGCCCCCGGGGCCCTGCACGGTCAGATGTCCCACCGCGAGATCATGGAGGCGCTCTCGGGCCTGCTGCTCGGCATGTTCGTGGCGATGATCTCCTCCACGATCGTCTCCAACGCGCTGCCGGAGATCATCGCCGACATCGGCGGTGGGCAGTCGGCCTACACCTGGGTGGTCACCTCCACCCTGCTCACCATGACGGCCACCACGCCGCTGTGGGGCAAGATGGCCGACCTGTTCAGCAAGAAGCTGCTGATGCAGATCGCGCTGGTCCTCTTCGTGGCGGCCTCGGCCGTCGCCGGCCTGGCTCAGAACCCGGAGCAGCTGATCGCCGCCCGGGCGGTCCAGGGCATCGGCATGGGCGGCCTGACCGCCCTGGCCCAGATCATCATGGCGGCGATGATCTCCCCGCGTGAGCGCGGCCGCTACTCGGGCTACCTCGGCGCCGTCTTCGCGGTCGCCACCGTCGGCGGCCCGCTACTCGGCGGGGTCATCACCGATGCCGACTCGCTCGGCTGGCGCTGGTGCTTCTACGTGGGCATCCCGTTCGCGATCGTCGCCTTCATCGTGCTGCAGAAGACACTGCACCTCCCCGTCGTCAGGCGGGAGGGCGTCAAGGTCGACTGGGCCGGCGCGTTCTTCATGGCGGCCGGCGTCTGCCTGCTGCTCGTCTGGGTCACCTTCGCCGGCGACAAGTACGACTGGGCCTCCTGGGAGACCGCTGCCATGGTCGGCGGCTCGGCGGCGCTCCTGGCGATCTTCGGCCTCGTCGAGTCGAAGGCCGCGGAGCCGATCGTCCCGTTGCGACTGTTCCGCAACCGGACGATCACGCTCTCCTCGCTCGCCTCGCTCTTCGTCGGTGTGGCGATGTTCGCCGGGACGATCTTCTTCAGCCAGTACTTCCAGCTCGCCCGCGACAAGTCCCCGACGATGGCCGGCGTGATGACGATCCCGATGATCGCCGGACTGTTCCTCTCCTCGACCATCTCGGGGCAGGTCATCACCCGCACCGGGAAGTGGAAGGCCTGGCTCGTGGTCGGCGCCGCGCTGATCGTCGGCGGGCTGGGCATGCTCGGCACGATCCGCTACGACACCGAGTACTGGCACGTCGCCGTCTTCATGGCGGTTCTCGGCCTGGGTGTCGGTATGACGATGCAGAACCTGGTCCTCTCCACGCAGAACCAGGTCGCACCCGCCGACCTCGGCGCCGCCAGCTCGATGGTGACGTTCTTCCGCAGCCTCGGCGGCGCGATGGGCGTCTCCGCGCTCGGCGCCCTGATGGCCAACCGGATCGGCGACTACGTCAAGGACGGTCTGGCCGACCTGGGACCGCGGTACGCCGCGATGGCCCAGGGCACCTCGGGCGAGATCCCCGACATGGACAAGATCCCGGAGCCGCTGCGGACCGTGCTCGAGAGTGCGTACGGCCACGGCATCGCCGACATCTTCCTGGTGGCCGCGGCGGCAGCAGTCGTCGCGCTCGTGTTCGTGGTGTTCATCAAGGAGGTGCCGTTGAAGACCAAGGGCGGGCTCGCCCAGGCTGCCGAGGAGGCGACCGGCGTCGACGGGCCTGCGGCTGTCGCCGAGGCCGTCGCCGGGGTGCCCGAGCAACACCCGGCCGACAACCCCGCTCCGGCCGCATCCACTCCCGCATCCACTCCCGCATCCACTCCGGCCGGCAACGGGATCGCGCTGCACGGGTTCGTCCGAGGCGCCGGCAGCGTCCCGGTCTCGCACGCCGCCGTCACGCTGATCTCGCTGGCGGGACGTCAGCTCGGCCGGTCGGTCGCCCACGCCGACGGCTCCTACGCGGTGGACGCACCCGGCTCGGGGACATACGTCCTGATCGCCTCGGCCGACGGCTTCCAGCCGCAGGCGTCGACGGTGGTCGTGGGCGGCGAGCCGGTGGCGTACGACCTCCTGCTCAGCGGCACGACGGGCCTCAAGGGCATCGTGCGCAGCGGCGAGGACGGCGCGCCGGTCCAGGGTGCGATGGTGATCGTGACCGACGTACGTGGCGACCTGCTCTCCACCGGAACGACCGTCGCCGACGGCACCTTCTTCGTCAACGAGCTGGTCCCGGGACCAGCCACGGTCGCGGTCAACGCCGAGGGCTACCGCCCGCACGCCGTGCCGATCGAGATCGGCGCGACCGGGGTCACCCGGGTCGAGGTGGAGCTGGTCACCGGCGCCCGGCTGACCGGAGTCGTCAAGGCCGCGCTCGGCCCTCTCGCAGACGCCCGGGTGACGCTGGTCGACGCGGCCGGCAACGTGGTCGGGACCGCGACGACGGGCGCGGACGGGGCGTACGCCTTCGCCGATCTCGACGGTGGGGAGTACACGGTCCTGGCGACCAGCTATCCCCCGGCGGCCAGCGCGGTGAGCCTCACCGGCCACGGCGTCGACGGCCACGAGATCCTCCTCTCCCACCCCGAGGACTGATCCGCGATGGCACTGACCGCACAGATCCGCACCCGCGACGGCTGGGCCGTGGCGCACGCGGTCGTCACCCTCACCGACACGGCCGGCGGTCAGGTGCTGCGCGCCGAGGCCGACGAGGACGGTGTCGTCACCGACGGCACCGTCCTCGCCCCCGGGCCGTACGTCGCGATCATCACCGCGATCGGGTGGTCCCCCACCGCGGCGACGGCGATCGTCACCGCCTCGGGATCGGCCGCGCTCGGCACGATCACGCTGTCCCGACAGGGAGACACCTCGCTCCCGGCCCCGGGGCCGTGGACGATCGACCCCGCCCACTCCACCGTCGGCGCGGTCGCACAGCACCTGGGCATCTCCAGCGTGCGCGGACGGTTCACCGACTTCAGCGGGGTCGTCGAGATCGCCCCGGACCATCTGGAGAAGTCACGCGTCGAGGCGGTCATCCGAGCCGCCTCGATCGACACCGGCAATCGGATGCGCGACGAGCATCTTCGCAGCGCCGACTTCCTCGACGTCGAGGCCTCTCCCGAGATCGTCTACCGCTCCACCGGTCTCACCCCGGCCGGATCGGACCGCTGGACCGTCCACGGGGACCTCTCGATGCACGGCCAAACCCGCACGGTCGACCTCGAGGTCGCCTACCTCGGCACCGGACCGGACGCCTGGGGCGGCACCCGGGCCGCCTTCCGCGCGGCCGCCCAGCTGCGGCGCGAGGACTTCGCGATGAGCTACAACCAGGCCGTCGCCGCCGGTATAGCCGCCATCGGCACGACCCTCAAGGTTGAGCTGGACATCCAGGCCGTCCAGGGCGAGACGCTGCCAACCTGAGCCGAGACGTCACCCGCGTCGGCCGAGTTGGCAATGCGGTGCCAACTCGGCCGACGTACGTGACGCCTCGGCCGACGGGGGTGACGCCTCGGCATTCTTATTACCGCCGGGCGACTGAGACTCTGCGAATATGAGTGCATGGAGCTGCGCCATCTTCGTTACTTCGTCGCGGTCGCCGAGGAGCGCCACTTCGGCCGGGCGGCCGCGCGGCTCCACATGGCGCAGCCACCGTTGTCGCAGCAGATCCGGCAGCTCGAGGCCGAGCTCGGGCTGACCCTGCTCACCCGGACGACGCGACGGGTCGACCTGACCCCGGCAGGGGCGGCGTACCTGGAACGGACGCGGGAGATCCTCGGCGCCGTGGACGCCGCCGCCCACGAGGCGGCCAGCATCGCCTCGGGTCGGCGCGGACGCCTGCTGATCGGATGCGTCGGGTCGGCGACGTACTCGCTGCTCCCGGCCCTCGCCCGCACCCTGCGCGCCGAGCTGCCCGAGGTCGAGTTCGGCTTCCGGGGCGAGATGCTCTCGCCGGACCAGGCCGCGGCGCTCACCGACGGCACCCTCGACCTCGGCCTGCTCCGGCCCCTGCCCACGGGCAACTCCGGGGGCCCCGGCCTCTCGATCACCCACCTCCGCCAGGAGAGCCTGCTGGTGGCGATGCCCAAGGACCACCGGTTCGCCGGCCGTCGTCGCGTACGCATCGCCGATCTCGACGGCGAAGGCCTCGTCATCCATGCCGGCAGCGGCCGCTCGGCGATGAACGCGACGATCCAGGGCCTCTTCGACTCCGCCAGGATCCGCACCCACATCGCCCACGAGGTCGCCGAGACCTCCACCCTGGTCACGTTCGTGGCCGCCGGTCTCGGGGTCGCCATCGTGCCCGAGCCGACCGCGGCCCTCGCCGTCCCCGGCGTCGTCTACGTCCCCCTCACCGGCACCCCCGGCGTCGAGCTCGTCGCCGCGACCCGCGCCGGTGAGGAAAGCCCGCTGCTCGACCGGGCGCTGGCCCTCCTGGCGAGTCTCAGCGCCGACTAGCGACAGCGCAGGGTCTGCGAAGGGGCTACGCCGTAGGCCTGCCGGTAGGCGGCGGCGAAGCGGCCGAGGTGGGTGAAGCCCCAGCGGTAGGCGACCTCGGCGACCGTGTCGCCGCGGCTGGCGAGCAGGTCGGCGTGGACCCGCTCGAGGCGGATCTCCTGCAGCTTCTGGGTCGGCGTGCGGCCGAGGTAGCGCTGGAAGCCCTGCTGGAGCCGGCGGATGCCGACGTCGGCCTCGCGGGCCAGGTCGGAGGCGGCCCACTCGCGCGCCGGGTCGGCCTCCATGGCCTCGACGACGCGGGAGACGATGCGGGGCTGGACGGAGCCGACGGCCGGCTCCTCGGGAAAGCAGGCGGCGACGAAGGCGGCGGTCAAGGTGCCGGCCAGGCGGGTCCTGACCCGCTCGTCGCCGACAAGGGCCGGGTTGCGCATGGCCTCGGTGCCGAGGGAGCCGAGCAGGCCGATCCAGGCACGGGCACCGTGGCCCCGCAGGTCGAGCTGGGCGGGCAGCCGGTCGGTGTGCAGGCCGACCAGGGCCGCCACCTCCTCGACCAGATAGTCACGGTCGACCCGCATCCCGACGATCGAGCAGTCGGCCGACCACCGCGTCATCTTGGTCGGCCGGTCGGGAGGACACACCGTCGCCTGGCCGTCGAGCGAGAGCACGTGGGCGCCACCGACGTTGGCCTCGAGCACACCGCTGCGCGGGACGTTGACCGCCCAGGCGCCCGGGTGGTCCGACTCCACCGAGACCTCCGCGCCCCAACCGATCCGGGTCAGCCGGACAGGGCCGAGATCGACCGCACGCAGCACCGCCGGCCGCGCGGCCCGACCGCGCATGGTCAGGGCATGCGGGAAGTAGGCCCGGGCGACCTCGTCGGAGAAGGTCTCCATGTCTCCGGACGCCCCGGACGACGCGGTGAGAGTGCCGGTCACGCTCATCTGCCACCCCCTAGTGACGTCCTTCACATTAACAGCGCAACCGCCCGTCGCCGAGAGCGTACGGAAACCGTGTGCGCAATCCGGACAGCCCGTTCGCCGAGCGGATCGCCGCCCTCGTGATCCGGATCTAGCGTCGTCCTCCAACGTGATCGCCGCCACATCTCGCGGCCCGACGAAGGAGGAGCTCCATGGACCCACGCACCCTGCGGTCGACCTTCGGCCGCTTCGCGACCGGTGTCACCGTGATCACCTGCCGCACCCCTGACGGCGCGCACCACGGCGCGACGGTGACGGCCTTCACGCCGATCTCGCTCGACCCGCCCCTGGTTCAGGTCGCTCTGACTCGTACGTCCAAGGCGGCCGCCTACCTCGATGGCGCCGCCTTCGCGGTCAACGTGCTCGCGGCGGACCAGAGCGACGTCGCCATGCACTTCGCCGGACGCCCCAGCAGCGACCAGCTCCCCTGGCGCGAGGGCGTCACGGCGCCACGACTCGGCGGGACGGCGGCGACGCTGGTCTGCCGTCCGTGGCGTGCCGACGACGGCGGGGACCACCTGCTGTTCCTCGGAGAGGTCGTCGAGGTGATCACCACCGACCGAAAGCCGCTGCTCTTCCACGACAGCGCCTTCCACCAGATCGGCAACCCCACCTCCGAGGTCGTCTGGCTCGGCTGCCAGGACGACCCGAACACCGGCTGGTTCGACGCGACCTCGTCGTTCACCGCCATCGCGGCTCCCGCGATCCCGCGGTCCACCCACTACTGATGCCAACCCCGATATCCAGACCAAGGAGAGACACGATGACCGACACCCTCGCCCCCGAGTCCCTGCCCGACGGCCCTCCGACCGTCAACCCGGCCGCCGGCTCACCGGTCAACCAGCAGACCAACTTCGCCTCCCGGCCGATGACCGGCGACGAGTACATCGAGAGCCTGCGCGACGGCCGCGAGATCTACCTGCACGGCGAGCGGGTCGAGGACGTCACCACGCACCCGGCCTTCCGCAACCCGGTGCGGATGACGGCGCGCCTCTACGACGCGCTCCACACCGGACCGCACGTCGATGAGCTCACCGTGCCGACCGACACCGGCAACGGCGGCGTCACGATGCCGTTCTTCAAGACCCCGACCTCCTCGGCCGACCTGCTCAAGGAACGCGACGCGATCGCGCGCTGGGCCCGGATGACCTACGGCTGGATGGGCCGCTCCCCCGACTACAAGGCCAGCTTCCTCGGCACCCTGCACGCAAACAAGGAGCTCTACGCCCCGTTCCAGGACAACGCCGAGCGTTGGTACCGCGAGTCCCAGGAGAAGGTCCTCTACTGGAACCACGCGATCATCAACCCGCCGGTCGACCGCCAGCTGCCGCCGGACGAGGTCGGCGACGTCTACATGAAGGTCGAGAAGGAGACCGACGCCGGCCTGATCGTCTCCGGCGCGAAGGTGGTCGCGACCGGCAGCGCGATCACCAACTACAACTTCATCGCCCACTACGGCCTGCCGATCCGCAAGAAGCAGTTCGCGCTGATCTGCACCGTCCCCATGGACGCTCCCGGCATCAAGCTGATCTGCCGCTCCTCCTACACCGAGCAGGCCGCGAAGAACGGCGAGCCGTTCGACTATCCGCTGTCGAGCCGGATGGACGAGAACGACACCATCTTCATCTTCGACAAGGTGCTCGTGCCCTGGGAGAACGTCTTCATGTACGGCGACGTGGACCGGATCAACTCCTTCTTCCCGCAGTCAGGGTTCCTGCCGCGGTTCACCTTCCAGGGCTGCACGCGCCTGGCCGTCAAGCTCGACTTCATCGCCGGCCTGCTGATGAAGGCGCTCGACGCCACCGGCTCGGGTGGCTTCCGCGGCGTACAGACCCGGGTGGGTGAGGTGATCGGCTGGCGCAACCTGTTCTGGTCGCTGACCGAGTCGATGGCCCGCGACCCCGAGCCATGGGTCGGCGACGCTGTCATCCCGAAGCTCGAGTACGGCCTGACGTACCGGATGTTCATGATCCACGGCTATCCGCGGGTCAAGGAGATCATCGAGCAGGACGTCGCCTCCGGGCTGATCTACCTGCCCTCGGGCGCCGCCGACTTCAAGAGCCCCGAGGTCCGGCCCTACCTGGACAAGTACGTCCGTGGCTCCAACGGCATCACCGCCGTCGAGCGCGTCAAGGTCATGAAGGCGCTGTGGGACTCGATCGGCTCCGAGTTCGGCGGGCGTCACGAGCTCTACGAGCGCAACTACTCCGGCAACCACGAGAACGTGAAGGCCGAGCTCCTCTTCGCCGCCCAGAACCGGGGCGGGGTAGACGCGATGAAGGGTCTGGCTGACGAGTTCTTGGCCGAGTACGACCTGGACGGCTGGACCGTGCCCGACCTGTTCTGACCTGCTCCATCCCGCTGAGGGCGACGCCTCGATCGCGGCGTCGCCCTCAGCGCAGCACGAACCAGAGACCGACGACGGAGGGCACGATCCCGAGGATCAGCCACGGCGTGATCGGGCTGCGACGGTGGATGAGGAAGCCGCCGGCCAGACCGAGCACCCCGAAGGCCGCCGCGATGACGCACAGCCCGATCCGTGAGGTCTGGTAGGCCGGATCGATCGCCACCGCCGCGATGACCAGCCCGACCACCAGGTGGGCGACCGTGAACACGACGAGCACGGAGGCGACCCACTGCTGCACGTGCGTGAGCGACTTGTCGTTGACGGTCCGGATCGGGTTGTCCGGGTCCATCAGGTGGCGTGGTCGTCGCGGTTGCTCGTTCACAGTCCCATACTTGCAGGACAACCGTTTGTGCACAAACTATTGGTACGCTAACTCACATGCCGACGAAGAAAGATCCGCTCGCGGAGATCGAGAATCCGCTGGCGCTCGATCAACAGGTCTGCTTCGGCCTGGCCGTCGCCGCCCGTAGCGTCATCGCTCTCTACCGGCCCCTCCTCGAGCCGTTGGGCCTGACCCATCCGCAGTATCTGGTCATGCTGGCCCTCTGGGAGGAGGAGCCGCTCCGCGTCTCCGAGCTGGGCCGGAAGGTCCAGCTCGACCCCGGCACCCTCTCCCCGCTGCTCAAGCGCCTCGAAGTTCAGGGCTACGTACGCCGCGAGCGCAACAAGTCCGACGAGCGCTCGCTCGCCGTCGTCCTGACCGAGCATGGGCGCGCGCTCCGCGACGACGCCGAGAAGATCCCGCGCGCGATCGTCGAGCGGCTCGACATGAGCGTCGACGAGCTCATGGAGCTTCACCGCCGGCTGCTGGAGGTGATCGCCGCAGCAACTCGATGAGCCACCAAGAGGCATAGATCACCTATGCAAATGGAAGAGGGCGCGCCCCCTCAGCGGTACTTGAATGTTGGATCAAATAGCGCCCGGGCCCCGCCCCGGACAATGCGAGGAGGAAGACATGACGTTCGAGAACAAGGTAGCCCTGGTGACCGGAGGCGGTAGCGGACTCGGGGAGGCGATCGCGAAGGAGCTCGCCGAACTGGGCGCGAAGGTCGTGATCACCGACATCGACCTCGACGCCGCGACCCGGGTCGCCGAGGAGATCAAGACCGGCGGTGGCGAGGCGATGCCACTGCGGGCCGACACCTCCATGGCCGAGGACGCAGAGCGCTCGGTCGCCTTCGCCGTCGAGACGTACGGAAAGCTCAACTACGCCGTCAACAACGCCGGTATCGGCGGCGCTGCGGCACCGCTGGGCGAGCTGGACACCAGCGACTGGGACCGCGTCATCGGCATCAACCTCTCCGGCGTTGCCTACGGCCTCCGCTACCAGATCCCCGAGCTGCTCAAGGCGGGCGCCGGCGAGTCCGCCATCGTGAACATGGCCTCGATCCACGGCGAGGTGGCCGCTCCCGGCAACGCCGCCTACACCGCGACAAAGCACGCTGTCGTCGGCCTCACCAAGAACGCCGCCGCCGAGTACGGAGCAGCCGGACTGCGGATCAACGCGGTCGGCCCCGGCTACATCGACACCCCGCTGATCCAGGCCACGGCCGACGACAGCGCTCAGGAGGCCCTGGCCGCCAAGCACCCGCTGGGCCGGCTCGGCCGCCCCGAGGAGATCGCCACGGTCGTCCGCTTCCTGCTCTCCGAGGACGCCTCGTTCGTCACCGGTGCGTACTGGCTGATCGACGGCGGCTACACCGCGGTCTGACCCGGGCGCTCAACCCTCATCGGGACGCCAGCGCCCCCGCAAGGGAGTCGAGAACGCCGGGGACGATCGAGAAGTAGGCCCAGCGGCCGCGTTGCTCGCGGGTGACCATCCCGGCCTCGACCAGCAGCTTCATGTGATGGGAGACCGTCGGCTGGGACAGCCCCACCGGCTCGGTGAGGTCGCAGACGCACGCCTCCTTGTCGTCGGCGGCCGCGATGATCGAGAGCAGCTTGACCCGGTTGGGGTCGCCGAGCGCCTTGAACATCCGCGCCAGCGCCTCGGCCTGGTCGTCCTCGAGGACGCCTGCGGTCACCGGCGAGCAGCACGCGACGGCGGCGGACGGAAGCACGGGGAGAGCGGTCATGGGGAACAGTCTACCCGGAAACATTGACGAACGTCGATACGTGATCTAGTGTCGCCCACATATCGACGTTCGTGAATCTGAGGAGCATCATGACCGACCTGCCTGTTGCCGTCATCGGCGCCGGACCCCAGGGCCTCGCGGCCGCAGCCCATCTCCTCGAGCGTGGTCTCACCCCGCTCGTGCTCGAGCAAGGAGCGGAGCCGGTTGCGGCGGTCGCCGAGTGGGGCCACGTACGCCTCTTCTCGGCCTGGCCCGAGCTCGTCGACAAGGCCGCCGCCCGGCTGCTCGAGCCGACCGCCTGGGAAGCCCCGGCCCAGGGCTACCCCACCGGCGCGCAGTGGCGTGAGCGCTACCTCGTCCCGCTCGCCGACGCACTCGGCGACCACATCCGCTACCAGGCCACGGTCACCGGCGTCTCCCGCAAGGGCCGCGACCGTCTGGTCGACGCCGACCGCGCCGAGCAGCCCTTCGTCCTCCACGTGACCGGCGCCGACGGCTCCGAGGAGCGCCTCGAGGCGCGGGCCGTCATCGATGCCTCCGGCACTTGGCGCCGGCCCAACCCGGCCGGTGCCGACGGGCTCTCGGCGCTCGGGGAGCGCGCGGCGCACGCCGCGGGCGTGCTCGGCTACGCCGTGCCGAACCACGCCGACCCCGAGGCGTACGCAGGCCGGCACACGGTCGTGATCGGCGCTGGCGACTCCGCCTTCAACGCCGTCAACGAGCTCACCGTCATCGCCAAGGACCACCCGGGAACGAGGATCACCTGGGCGATCCGCCGTGCGGTGTCCACGAACACCTTCGGCGGCGGCGAGGCCGACGAGCTCCCGGAGCGGGGTGCCCTCGGCGTACGGGCCCGGAAGGCCGTCCAGGACGGCACCGTCGAGATGGTGACCGGGTTCCGCACGGAGCGGGTCGACGGAGCCACCCTCATCGCCGAGGACGGCCGCGAGATCGAGGCCGACCAGGTGGTCGTGCTGACCGGATATCGGCCGGACACGAGCTTCCTCAGCGAGATGCGCCTCGACCTCGACCCGACCCTGGAGGCGCCGCGCAACATCGCGGTCCAGATCGACCCCAACCTGCACTCCTGCGGCTCGGTCAGCGCAACCGGCGCCAAGGACCTCGCCCAGCCCGAGCCCGACCTCTACCTGGTCGGTATGAAGTCCTACGGCCGTGCACCGACGTTCCTGGCGATGACCGGCTACGAGCAGGTACGCAGCGTGGTGGCCGAGCTCGCCGGCGACCACGACGCGGCGGCCCGGGTGGAGCTGGAGCTCCCGGACACCGGTGTCTGCGGCGGCGCCGGTGTCTTCGACGACCCGGACAGCGCCAGCGGCGGCAGCTGCTGCGGGGCCCCTGCGCCGAGCGAGGAGCTGATCACGATCAGCAGGGCGCCGATCACGCTCTCGTGATCGGGCGCTCCGGGGGCACGCCGAGCTCGTCGAGCAGGCCGAGCACTCGCTGCTCGATCTCGTCTCGGATGCCGCGTACGTGCTCGATGCCCCCGCCCTTCGGGTCGGTGACCTTCCAGTCCTCGTAGCGCTTGCCGGGATAGAACGGGCAGGCGTCACCGCAGCCCATGGTGATGACCGCGTCGGCGCTCCGGACGACCTCGTCGGTCCAGGGCTTGGGAAACTCCCCGGAGATGTCGATCCCGAGCTCGGCCATGGCCTCGACCGCGACCGGGTTGATGGCGGCGGCCGGTGCGGAGCCCCCGGACCAGCCGATCGCCTTCTCCCCGGCGTAGTGGGTGAAGAAGCCGAGCGCCATCTGCGAGCGGCCGGCATTCTCGACACAGAGAAACAGAACGGCCGGCTTGCTGTCGGTCGCGGATCCGTCGGTGCTCATCGAGTGGTTCTCCTGGTGGGGTGTGTGGGGTCAGGAATCGAAACGGGAGGCGAGCGACCTGATCCGGTGCTCGAGCTCGAGATAGGCGGCGTCGAACGCCTCGGGGCCGTTGCCCACCGGGTCGGGGATCGACCAGTGCAGCTCGCCGCGGGCCTTCGGCGTCTCGTGAGCGCGGTCGCACACGGTGACCACCAGGTCGTCCGGGTCGAGGACGTCATCGAGGTGGCGGGGCTCGACGATCGGAAGCTCCAGGTCGCGGCGGGAGGCGACCGCGACCGCCCCGGGATTGATGTGCTCGGCGGGATGAGTGCCTGCGGAGTCGGCGGGGATCGTGCTGACCTGGCGCCACAGCGCCGCGGCCAGGTGGGATCGCGCCGAGTTGCCGGTGCACACGAACAGGACACGCCTGGGCACCGCCACGGGGGACGCGGTGCCCAGGGTGTCGAGCATGTCCTGCTCGAGGTGCAGGTACGTGCGTCTCCCGTCGCCCTCGGACTGGTGACGGGACACGACGCCTGCGCTCACCAGCGCCTGGACGTGGTGAGCAAACAAGTTCGACGGGACATTCAGCATCCCGGCGAGCTCCGTGGGGGAGGCATCACTCATCTGGAGGCTGTCGACGATCCGAAGCCGCACCGGATCACCGAGCGCCGCATGGATCTTGGCACGGCGCTCCAGCTCCGACTTTCTCTCAACCTCCATTGACTCAATATTGACTGAGCAATCTTCCGCAGTCAAGATGTTCCTGAGATGGCCGACGAAACCGAGGAGCCCCTGGTGACCAACACTGCAGACGCCGCTGTGTCCGACAAGGACCAAGCGCCCGTCCTCCAGCAGATGTCGGTCCTCGACCGGTTCCTGCCGGTCTGGATCCTGGCGGCGATGGCGCTGGGGATCGGACTGGGCCGAGCGATCCCGGGCATGGACCAGGCGCTCGACGCGATCAAGATCGGCTCGGTCAGCCTGCCGATCGCGATCGGCCTGCTGCTGATGATGTATCCGGTGCTGGCCAAGGTGCGCTACCGCCAGCTCGACCGAGTCACCGGCGACCGCAAGCTGCTGATCTCCTCGCTCGTCCTCAACTGGCTCGTCGGGCCGGCCCTGATGTTCGCGCTGGCCTGGCTGCTGCTGCCCGATCTGCCGGAATACCGGACCGGGCTGATCATCGTGGGTCTGGCCAGGTGCATCGCGATGGTGCTGATCTGGAACGACCTCTCCTGCGGCGACCGCGAGGCCGGCGCCGTGCTGGTCGCGATCAACTCCGTCTTCCAGATCCTGGCCTTCGGCGTGCTCGGCTGGTTCTACCTGCAGGTGCTGCCCGGTTGGCTGGGTCTGGAGCAGGTCGACGCCGACTTCTCGTTCTGGACGATCGTCGTCTCGGTCCTCGTCTTCCTCGGGATCCCGCTGCTGGCCGGCTTCCTCACCCGAACGATCGGTGAGCGGAAGATGGGCCAGGAGGCGTACGAGTCGAAGTTCCTGCCGCAGATCGGCCCCGTGGCGCTCTACGGCCTGCTGTTCACCATCGTGATGCTGTTCGCGCTGCAGGGGCACACCATCACCTCACAGCCGCTGGACGTCGTCAGGATCGCGCTCCCGCTGCTGGCCTACTTCTTCCTCATGTTCGGCGGCAGCTTCGCCCTGGGTGCCGGGATCGGGCTGGGATACGAGAAGACGGCCACCCTCGCGTTCACGGCCGCGGGCAACAACTTCGAGCTGGCCATCGCGGTGGCGATCGGCGTCTTCGGGGTCACCTCCGGTGAGGCGCTCGCCGGCGTGGTCGGCCCCTTGATCGAGGTCCCGGTCCTCGTGGCCCTCGTCTACGTCTCACTCTGGCTGCGAGGCCGGATGGCCGACCGCGGAGAGCAGGTGCGACCAGGCCGATGAGGTCGGGTCGCCCCAGACGGAGTGATCGGCGCCGTCGACCATCTCGAGGCGTACGCCGGGATGTGCTGCCGCGTAGCGCTCGGAGATCGCGAGCGGGATGACGGTGTCGGCGGTGCCGTGCAGGATCCGGACCGGGACCCGCGGGGCGAGGCCCAGCGGGTCGGCGGCGGCGTACGCGTCGGGGGTGTCGGCCGGGGTCCCGCCGAGGAATTCCTCCACCGCGCCGTCGCCGAGACCGTCCTCGCTCATCGCGGCCAGTGCGGCGGCGGGGGCGAGGGCCACGACACCCGTGACGAGGGTGCTCGCCCGGGCTGCCGCCCAGAGCGCGAGCTGGCCGCCGGAGGAGTGGCCGACCAGGGTGATCCGGCGGGGCGCGTCGTTATGGATCGTCCACTCCCGACCGCTGAGCTGGATCGACTCGATCGCGGTCTCGACGTCCTCGAACGCCGCTCGCCACTGGCCGGGTCCGTGACGGTACTCCACCGTCACGGTCAGGTGGCCGGCCTCGGCCAGGGCCCGCCCGGCCGGCCAGGTGCGCATCCGGTCGGAGTCACGCCACAGCCCGCCGTGGAGCAGCAGGACGAGCGAGTCGGTCGCCTCGGCCGGCTCGAAGACGTCGGCTACCTGCCGGGCGGTGGCGCCGTAGCGCATGGTCGCGTCGGGATAGGTGGTGTCCGTCGTGGTCATGACTTCTCCTCGCTGTTGTGGCTGTTTCGGCTGCTGCGGCTGCTGCGGCTGTCTCGGCTGCCGCGGTCGAGCAGCACGCTGACCGCGACGCCGACCACCAGTCCCCAGAAGGCGGAGCCGATGTTGAAGACGGTGATGTCGGCGACGGTCACCAGGAAGGTGACCAGCGCGCCGGTGGCGTGGGGTCCGCTGAAGGCGGACTGGAAGGCGCCTTGGAGCGGCTTGAGCATGGCCAGGCCGCCCAGCGCGGCGACGTACGCCTCGGGCATGGTGGTGATGACCCGGACCATGCCGGGGGCGAGCAGGCCGAACCCGATGGCCAGTACGCCGCACCAGACCGCCGCGGCATAGTGCCGCCGCCGTTCTCCCGAGGCAGTGACCAGCGCGTTGGTCGGACCGGCCAGGCACGTGGACACTCCGCCGAGCGGGGCCGCAAGCAGCGACGTCACCCCGCACCAGCCGGTCACCTGGTTCATCCGGGGGTCATGATCAGCGGCACGTAGCACGGCCATGCCCTGGCCGTTCTGGACGACCAGGACGGTGATCAGCAGCGGGATGGTGAGCTCGACGAAGGCGGAGCCGGTGAAGACAGGGGTGGTCCAGACCGGGTCGAGGATCCAGCGCCCGGAGACCTCCACGGCCGGCCGGTCCGCGAGGCTCACCGCGACCGCCCCGACCGCCAGCGCCACCAGCACCGGCGGGAGCCAGCGCGCCAGCCACGGCGCCGCACTGACGGCGACGAAGGCGGCCACCATGGGCCCGGCGACCGCCAGGTCGCGGTCGACGGCGAGGACGAGGTCGGTGCCGAAGCGGAGGAAGACGCCCGCGACCATCGCCATCACGATCGGCATCGGGAGCAGGTGCATGATGCGGTCGACCTGCCGGGTCAGGGCCAGCGCGATCAGCAGCACCGCGGCCATGCAGAACCCGCCGACCGCCTCCGGCCAGGTGGTGCCGGCGGTCATCGCCTGGCCGACGACCACGGTGCCGGGGATCGTCCAGAAGTAGACGAGCGGCTGCCGGCTCCACCGCGAGGCGATGATCGTCAGCACCCCGTTGAGGCAGAAGACCGCGCTCACCCAGGAGGCGACCACACCGGCGGAGAGTCCGGCGCCCTGGCCGACGGCGAGGATCACCGCCACCGGACCGGTGCAGGAGAACAGGAACCCGATGAAGCCGTTGACCAGCTCGTGGCGGCCCAGGTCACGCCTCAGCTCGGTCCGGGGCGCTCGGACGTGGAGATCGGTGCTCATGGCTCCTCCGTCGGCTCGGCCGCCATCGCGGCGAGCTCGGTCCGGCTGCGTACGCCGAGCTTCGCGTAGATGCGGGTCAGGTGGTACTGCACTGTCTTGGGCGAGACGAACAGCTGCGCGGCGACCTCGCGGTTGGAGAGGCCGGAGGCGACCATCTCCGCGACGGTCTCCTCCTGCGGGGTCAGGTCCGCCGGCCCACGCCGGCCGCGCGGGGCCCGCACTCCCCCGGCCCGCACTCCCCCGGCCCGCACTCCCCCGGCGCGCAGCTCCCGCTGGGCGGCGTCGACGTAGGTCACCGCCCCCAGTCCGTCCCACAGGTCGCGGGCAGAGGAGAGCAGCGCCTCGGCGTCGCGACGGCGACCGGCACGACGCAGGGCCTGCCCGTAGGCGAAGGTCACCCGGGCCCGCTCGTAGCGCAGCGGCAGCCCGTCGAGCAGGCCGAGCGCCCGGTCGAAGGTGTCGCGGACCCCGGCGAGGTCGCCCCGCGCGCCGTGCCAGCGGCCTCGGGCGGTGGCCAGACGGGCCTGGGCGGAGCGATGCCGCTCCTCACCGGCACGCGTCTCGTGCGGACGGAGGAACTCGTCGGCCTCGTCGAGCCTGCCCTCTGCGATCAGCGCTGCGGCGTACGTCTCGGCCCAGGGCCAGATGGCCGGCTCGGCCAACGCGCTGCCGGCCGGGGCCTGGGTGAGCGGCTCGAGGATGCGGAGGACGGCACGGAAGTCGCTGCGGGCCTCGGCGATGTGGGCGCGGGCGAGCAGCGCGGGGACGCGCATGATCTCGTAGCCCTGCGCGCCGACCTCGGCGGCACGGGCGGTGCGGGCGGCGTCCTCCCAGCTGCCGCGCAGCAGGTGGGTCTCGGTGGCGGTCCACTCCAGCAGCGGGGTGACCAGGGCGATGCCCGACTCGGCGGCGAGCGCCCGGCCGGCGGCGACCGTCTGCAGGGCCGATTCACCTTCACCGGTCAGAAACTGCACCCGTGCCAGCCAGGCGAGGGCCCACATCGAGATCCGGGTCGACCCGCCGAGGACCCGTGGGTCGGTGACCCCCTCCAGGCGGCTGCGGGCCTCGTCGGGCTCGTCGGTGAGGACATCGAGCCAGCCTCGGCCCATCGTGACCCGCTGGGTCTGGGCGCTGTGCCCGACGCGGCGGGCGGCCGCGGCGTACGCCTCGTGCGCCTCCTCGAACCGGCCCGACATCGCCAGCCCGAGCCCGCGGATCGCCGCCGCCTCGACGCCCGCCGCAGAATCTCGGCCGGCCAGCGCGATCGCCCGGTCGGCCCAGGTGACCAGCTCGTCACCACGGCACAGCGCCAGCGAGTGCAGCACGTGCCGGGTGGCGATCAGTGCGGCGGTCTCCGGCTCCCGGTCGGGGTTGACGATGTCCCAGGCGCGCTTGAGCCGCACCTCGGCCTCGGTGGCGCGACCGCGCAGGATCGCCAGATAGGCGAGCACCGCATCGCGCAGCGGCGTCTCGCGCAGGCCCTCGACCACGGGCACCAGCGCCGCGGCGCCCATGCCGTCGCCCGCCGCGACCAGGGCGTCGACGGAACGGATCAGGCGGTCGTCGCGGCGCACCGGGTCTTCGGTGAGCCGGCTGGAGTCGCGGTAGAGTGCCGCGGCCTGCGCCCAGGCGCCCTCGTCGCCACGCCGCTGCGCCAGCCGGGCGACCTCGTCGGCCAGGTTCGCGTCGGGCATCGGGGTCGCGGCGACGAGATGCCTGGCCCGCCGGACCTCGTCGTCGACGATCGCGGCCGCGCGCTGGTGCGCGTCGGCGGCCCGGCGAGCGCCCATCGCCGTCAGCACGGCGACACCGACCAGCGGCGTACGCCATCGGGGGCGGTGGTCGTGGGTGGCCTCGACGAGCCCGGCAGCGGCCAGCGCGTCGACGGCCGAGAGCGGGTCCTCGAGGTCGGCGAGGGTCGCGGCCTGTCCCAGCGATGCGTCCTCCCCCAGGATCGCGAAGGCCTCGGCGAGGGCGCGCCCGTCGGCGCCGCACCCGGCGAGAGCGAGCTCGACCTTGTCGCGTACGTGGACGGGTGCCGGTAGCTGGGTCTCGGGCCGTGCCCAGCGGTTCGGCGGGAGCTCGTCGAGCAGGGCGACCGCATCGCGCGGGCTGCCCGCCGTGTGACGGGTGAGGACCTCGGCCATCGCGGGGTGCAGGATCCGTCCGCGCAGCGAGGCGAGCTCGCCGACGGCAGCCGCGTCCAACCCCTCGATGCGTACGGTCTCGGCGGCGATCTCCCCGAGGAACGGCGTGCTGCGGGTGGCCGCCAGCACCACCAGCACAGGGGCGTCGCGGTGCCTGCGCAGCGCGGAGGCGATCGCCTGCAGCGAGAGCGTGTCGGCGAGGTCGGCGTCGTCGACCAGGATCAGGCCGGCATCCTCCGCCGAACCAGTGTCGAGGGCTCGCGCGACCAGCGCGTCGGCCGCAGCGACCGGATCCGCAGACGCATCATCTCGACAAGCTCGATACATCGCCTCACCGAGCAGCTGGCGGAGAACGGCACCCGGCGATTCCTGTTCCCAGGCACCGGCACGGGCCATCAGCGCCGTCGTCATGGTCCGGTCCACGAGGCCGCGGATCAGCGCGGTCTTGCCCAGCCCCGGGTCGCCGAGGAGCAGGACGGCGGCAGAGCCTGAGGCACGGGTGAGGGCCAGCCGCGAGGTGAGCTCGTCGAGCTCGTCCTCACGACCGACACACCCGGCTCTCTCTATGAGCACGGTCACACCCTAGGCCCCTTCACGCTGGTACGCCGTCCTCGAGCGCGACGTCCAAGACCGGCTCCTCCGGGGATCGCGGCACGACCGTGGTGACCACCGCACCGAGCACCGCGACGCCCGCGAAGATCTGGAAGGCGGTCGTGCCGCCGACACCGGCGGCGACCAGCGCCCCGCCGATGATCGGTCCGACGATGCCGCCCAGCCGACCGAACCCGGCACACCAGGCGACGCCCGCGCCGCGGGCCCGGGTGGGGTAGAAGTTGGCCACGAGCCCGTAGATGAGCACCTGGGTGCCGATGGTTCCGACGCCGGCGATCGCGACGGCCGGGAACAGCACGGAGAGCGGCAGCCCGAGAGGCAGCAGCAACAGCATGCAGCCGGCGAGCACGAAGGTGGTCGAGACGACCTTCTTGGCCCCGGTGCGGTCCGCGACGTACGAGGCGAGGAGCCCGCCGACGATGGCGCCACCGTTGAGCACCAGCAAGAAGGTGAGCGCGTACGCCTTGCCGTACCCGTTGTCCTCCATGATCTTCGGCAGCCAGGTGTTCAGGCCGTAGGTCAGCAGCAGGCCGGAGAAGCTCATCAACCCGAGCACCGCGGTCGGGAAGGCGAGCGGGCGGCGCGCCAGCGCGCTGAAGCCGACCGCCTCCTGGGCCGCGGGGCCCGTCGCGACCTGGCCGCGGGAGTCGAGCCACAGCTGCGACTCCGGCAGCTTGGCGATGGCGAACGGCAGCAGGAGCACCAGCGGGGCGGCGCCGATCGCCATCAGGATCCGCCAGTTGGAGCCGCTCGGATCGATGATGAGCGCCATCACGGAGGCGGCCACGCCACCGGCGGGGATGCCGCTGTAGACGATCGCGTTGAGCCGGTTCTTCCGCTCCGGCGGCGCGAACTCGGCGACCAGGGCACCGACCGTCGCCAGGATCGCGCCCAGCCCGAGGCCGGTGAGGAAGCGCAGGGTCCCGAAAACGGCGATCGACTCGGCGAACGCGGTCGCGGCCATCCCGAGCGAGAACCAGGTGATGCTGGCGAGCACCACCTTCCGGCGGCCGATCCGGTCGCTGACCGCTCCGGCGCTCAGCGCACCGACGAGCACCCCGACCAGGGCATAGCTGCCCAGCGTGCCTGCCTGGCCCGCGGAGAGCTGCCCGATCTGCCCGGGATCAGCCATGAGGGTCGGCAGCACCGTGCCGTAGACCACGAGGTCGTAGCCGTCGAACATCAGGGCCAGCGCGGAGAGCGCGACGACCCAGGTGAGCTGGCGCCCGCGCTTGGTGCGGGTGATTTCGTCGGTGATTTCGGTGTTGTCTGGCATGGGTGATCTCCATCGGTGACGCGAGCACGCTCGCGGAGGGAGGGATTCGGCCCCGAGAGAGGACCTGGGTGGCTCAGCCGAGGTCACCGCCGGCGACGGGAAGGACCGTGCCGGTGATGTAGGAGGCTTCCTCGGAGGCGAGGAAGCAGATCGCGGCGGCCTGCTCGTCGAGCGTGCCGTAGCGGTGCATCAGTGAGGTCTCGAGGGTCTGGTCGATGTGGGCCTGGAACCATGCCTTCTCGGTGTCGGTACGCGGCTGTGGTGTGCCCCGAGAGATCCGGCGTGGCGGAGCCTCCGTACCTCCCGGGGCCGTCGCGGTCACGCGGATGCCCGCGTCGGCGTACTCCAGCGCGAGCGACGCCGTGATCGCGTTGATCCCGCCCTTCGCGGCGGAGTACGGGATCCGGTGGATGCCTCGGGTGGCGGCCGAGGAGACGTTGACGATGACGCCGTGCCGCTGCTCGACCATGCCCGGCAGAGCCGCCCGGCAGGCGTACAGCGTGGTCATCAGCGACCGGGTGATCTCGGCGTCGATCTGCGCAGGCGTGAACTCGGTGAACGGCTTGAAGTTGATCGCGCCGCCGACGTTGTTGATCAGCACGTCGATCCGGCCGTACGCCGCCAGCGCCTGCTCCACCAGCGCGCTGGCTCCCTCATAGTGCTCGAGGTCGCACTCGACCGCCTTCGCCTTCGCACCCTGGTCGGTGAGCTCGGCGGCGACCTCGCCCGCCAGCGGCGAG
This sequence comes from Nocardioides panzhihuensis, assembly GCF_013408335.1. Taxonomy (NCBI): domain Bacteria; kingdom Bacillati; phylum Actinomycetota; class Actinomycetes; order Propionibacteriales; family Nocardioidaceae; genus Nocardioides; species Nocardioides panzhihuensis. Next base: position 3,964,706 of record NZ_JACBZR010000001.1, read on the forward strand.
CGGTCGGCGAGGACGACGGCGCCGCCCTCGGCGCCCACCCGGCGGGCGACCTGGGCGCCGATGCCCTGGGCCGCTCCGGTGACCACGACGACCTGGCCGGCGAACCGGCCCGGGGTGATGAGCCTCGGCCTGGTCGCCGCGGCCGACTCGGCCATCGCTCGCCGCATCGTCTCCTTGGACCGCTCGCTGTGAGCCTTGATCAGGTCGCGAGCGGCCACGCGGTCGCCGCGCTCGAAGGCCTCGACGATGTCGAGGTGGTCCTGGGTGCACCGCGGGTGGCACCAGGTGGCGTTGCGCAGCACCTCCTCCATCCGCCCCTTGACCCCGAGCGCCTGGTAGGCGGCCAGCAGGTGGCCGTTGCCGGTCAGGGTGAACAGATAGTCGTGGAAGGCCGCGTTCGACTCGGTGTAGCCGTGGGCGTCGAGGAAGCAGTCGCCGTCCACGTACGGCAGGGTGGACTCGGCGAGCAGCCGGTAGCCGGCGAGCTGCTGGGAGTCGAGCCGGCCGATGGTGAGGTCGAGCGCCCCCACCTCCAGCGCCGCCCGCGCCTCGAAGATCGCGTCGGAGGCCGAGATGTCCGGATGCTCCTCACCGATCGTGTAGCCGTCAGCGGTGGTGTCCCCGCCGATCGAGCCGGCCCCTCCGCTGGTCGAGCCGGCCCCTCCGCTGGTCGAGCCGGCCCCTTCGCTGGTCGAGCCGCCGGAGCCGCTAGGCGGAGGCGTGTCGAGACCAACAGAGTCGTCTCGAGCGAACGTCACCTGGCTACCGATGCTCCGTGCCTCGGGGAACTCGATCAGGTCCTCGACCGTGTTGGTCTCGACACGCTCGCTCGCCCTCGGGGTCTGAACGAAGTGGCCCCGACCAACGGGTGCTGATGCCGGCGCGACCAGCTGACCGGCGATCCGGCGTACGACATCGCCATCGTCGCGAGCCACGGCAGCCGATCCGCTGGATCCGAGGTCGAGTGCCGGGAGCATCACCTGCCCCGCGACGGCCCGCGCCTCCGGGTGGGTCTCCAGCTCGACACGTACGCGTGACGCTTCGCCCGACGCGGGTGACGTCTCGGCCGACGCGGGTGACGCCTCGGCAGGGGCTGGCACGGCGAGGGCGAACTTCTCGTAGTAGAAACCGGTGGGCTCGATGCCGGCACCGGAGACGTGCGTACGCACCGCCTCGACCATCGGCGGCGGACCGCAGAGGTAGATCGCGACGTCGCCGTCGTGCAGATGCTCGTCACCGACCAGGCTCGTCACGTAGCCCTTGTTGGCCGCGGTCGAGCCGGGGTCGGAGACGCAGTGGTCCCAGGTGAACCCGGGCAGCCGCGAGACCAGCTCGCCGACCTCGGCCAGCTTGACCAGGTCGTCGTCGGTGCTGACGCCGTAGACCAGCCGGCCGCCGCGATCGCAGCCGTCGACCTCGAGCTGGCGCAGCATCGAGAGCACCGGCGCCAGGCCGGTCCCGCCGGCAAGCATCAGCACCGGCCGGCGCGCCTCGCGCAGGAAGAAGGAGCCGTTCGGCCCGGTGAAGGTGACCTCGTCGCCGACCGCGGCGCGCTCGGTCAGCCAGGTCGACATCGCGCCACCTTCGGTCAGCTTGACCAGGAAGACGAGCCGCTCCTCGCGCGGGGCGTTCGCGAAGGAGTACGAGCGGGTCACCTCGGTGTCCGGAACGGCGATGTTGACGTACTGACCGGGCAGGAAGGCGAGCTCGCCGCGGTTGGGGATGTCGATGGCGAGCTCGACCGTGGTCGGGCTCAGCCGGTCCAGGCCGACGACGGTGCCGGTGTAGCTCGCGGCGCCCGTCTTGGCGACCTCGGAGGTGGTGGCGATCTGCAGCGCCAGGTCCGAGCGCGGCTTCATCGAACAGGGCAGGGCGTACCCGTCGGCGGCCTCCGCGTCGGAGAGGGCGTCCTCGATGTAGGTGCCGCCGTCGTACTCCCCCGACTCGCACAGCGCCTTGCACGTCCCGCAGGCGCCGTCGCGGCAGTCCAGCGGGATGTTGATCCGCTGCCGGTAGGACGCGTCGGCGACGGTCTGGTCCTCACGCACGGTGATGAACCGGGTCACCCCGTCCTCGAAGGAGAGCGCCACCTGGTGGGTCGTGACCCCGGTGGTGGGCTCGGTCTCGATTGCAGTCATGGGAGAAACCTCAGACGTGGTAGATGTCGACGACGTGGTGGATGTAGTCGTTCTTCAGCACCACCGTCTTGCGGCGGATCAGCGGCTGCTCGCCGGAGAAGTCGATGGTGTAGAACGACGTGCCGTAGTACGGGTCGATGGTCTTGTAGCGGAAGTACATGGTGTGCCAGTTGAAGCGCACGTCCACCAGGTCGCCGCGGCGCTCGATCACCTCGACGTTGGTGAAGTTGTGCGACGTACGCGGCTCGGGCAGCGAGGTGGCCGAGGACCGCTCCGTACGGATCCGGAAGACCCGGTCCTCCAGGCCGCCCTTGTTGGGGTAGTAGATGAGCGACATCTCGGTCTGCGGGTCCTCTGTGAGGAGGTCCGCGTCGTCCCAGCAGGGCATCCAGTAGACGACGTCGTCGGCGTAGCACTCCAGCCACTTCTCGAACTCGCGGTCGTCGAGGAGGCGCGCCTCGCGGTAGAGGAACTGCTCGATCATGTTGTGCGTGATGAGTTTCGCCCCGGCGGGAGCATTCTGCGTGAGAGTCATGATCACTTCCCCTTTACGCTCTCGACGGCCGCGCGCATGACGTCAGCCCAGTAGCCGTGCACGACGGGATAGAGCCCCTCGTCCTCGTTCTTCGCGCCGGCCGAGATGACTCCCGGCATCTCCAGCGCCTCGGCGACCTCGTCGGGGCCGGTGTGCCAGTGCTCGGCGCCGCGGCTCATGTCGTTCCACGGTGCGGCGGAGGCCTGGTAGGTCAGGAAGCAGGAGCGAAACTCCTCCAGGTCGTCGGGCGTGGCCATGCCGGAGGCGTTGAAGAAGTCCTCGTACTGCCGGATCCGCCAGGCCCGCGACTCCGGGCTCTCGCCCTTGGGGGCGATGCAGTAGATGGTGACCTCGGTCTGGTCGACCGAGATCGGCCGGAAGTGCCGGATCTGGGTCGAGAACTGGTCCATCAGATAGACGTTCGGGTAGAGCAGCAGGTTGCGGGAGCCCTTGACCATGAACTCGCCCTTGGCCTCGCCGAACTTCTCCTTGAGCACGTCCATCTGGTCCCACAGCGGCCGGTCGGCGGGGTTGGCCGCCCAGGTCCACAGGCACAGGTGGCCGTTCGGGTAGGACCAGTAGCCGCCGCCGGACTTGCCCCAGCTGCCCGCGTCGACGGTCTTGGTGGTGTTCTTCGACTCGCCGGTGTTGCGTCGCGAGGTGGTGGCCGCGTAGTTCCAGTGGGTGGCGGTGACGTGGTAGCCGTCGGCGCCGTTCTCCGCCTGGACCTTCCAGTTGCCGTCGTAGGTGTAGGTCGAGGCCCCGCGCAGCACCTCGAGCCCCTCGGGCGACTGGTCGACCAGCATGTCGATCACCTTGACGGTGTCGCCGAGGTGCTCCTCCAGCGGAAGTACGTCCTCGTTGAGGGAGCCGAACAGGAAGCCGCGGTAGCTCTCGAAGCGGGCCACGTGGGTGAGGTTGTGGGAGCCCTCGGTGTTGAAGCTCTCCGGGTAGCCCGCGTCGTCGGGGTCCTTGACCTTGAGCAGGGTGCCGTCGTTGCGGAACGTCCAGCCGTGGAACGGGCAGGTCAGGGTCATCCGGTTGTCGGTCTTGCGCCGGCACAGCATCGCGCCACGGTGGGCGCAGGCGTTGATCATGCAGTGCAGCTCGCCGTCCTTGTCGCGAGTGATCATCACCGGCTGCCGCCCGATGTAGGTGGTGAAGTAGTCGCCGGGGTTGGGCACCTGGCTCTCGTGGGCCAGGTAGATCCAGTTGCCCTCGAAGATGTGCTTCATCTCCAGCTCGAAGATCTCTTCGTCGGTGAAGATCCGGCGGTTGGCGCGGTAGATCCCGGCCTCGCGGTCCTCGACGACGGCGTCCGACAGGACGTTCTCGATGTGGCCAAGACTCTCGGTGAGCGGTGCGGTCATGGTGATGCCTCCAACGGGTGACGGTGCTTCGACCCTCGCAGTGAGTGGCGCCCGTCACACCAGGCGAATGCCCAGTTCCGACCTAGGCATCTATTGATCATTCAGATCAATCAATGGACCGCATTTTCGTCCTTGTTGTTTATTGATCGCGGATCTAGCGTGGCGCTCATCACCACTTCCCGAGGAGCGCTTCATGGAGCTACGCCACCTGCGGTACTTCGCCGCGGTCGCCGAGACCTGTCACTTCGGACAGGCCGCGGCGCAGCTGCACATCGCCCAGCCGGCGCTCTCCCAGGCGATCCGCCAGCTCGAGTCCGAGCTCGACGTCACGCTGTTCACCCGGACGACCCGGCAGGTCTCGCTCACTCCGGCGGGCGAGTTCCTGCGCACCGAGGCCGCCCGGGTGCTCGCCGCCGTCGACGACAGCGTTCGAGGCGTACGCCGCATCGGGGCCGGCCGCCACGGCCTGGTCCGCCTCGGGCTGACCGGCACCGCCTCCTTCTCGCATCTGCCGGGCATCGCCCGAGTGGTCAAGCGCGAGCTGCCCGAGGTGGCGCTGGAGATCCAGGCCGATCTGCTCACGCCGGCCCAGTGCGAGCGACTGCAGAGCGGGGCGCTCGACCTCGGGGTGCTGCGACCGCCGGCCGTCGGCGAAGGGCTGACCCTGCGCACCCTCGAGGTCGAGCCGCTCGCCCTCGCGGTCCCCCTCGACCACCGGCTCGCCGTCGAGCCCGTCGTCGCCCTGGCCGACCTGCGCACCGAGCCGTTCGTGGCCTACAGCGCCCGCGACTCGGCGGTCAACGAGGCCGTCCTGCGCAGCTGCCGTGAGGCCGGATTCGTGCCCCGCCGCGAGCACGAGGCACCCAGCACCGCGGTCCTGCTGGCCCTGGTCGCCGCCGGCCTCGGCGTCGCGGTCGTCCCGGCCTCGGTCCGGGCCCTCCCGCTGGAGGGAGTGGTCTTCCGCGACCTGCTCGACGCGGGCAGCATCGAGCTCTCCCTCGCGTACCGGACCGACGACGACAACCCGGTCGTCGATGCCGTCATCGAGGTCCTCGAGGCAGCCGACCTGTTCACCGCACCCCGTCTGGAAGCTCCCCGATTCGGAGTCCAACCATGAAGATCACCGCGATCGAGGCGATCCCGTTCGCCATCCCGTACCGCAAACCGCTGCGCTTCGCCTCCGGCGAGGTCCACGCCGCAGAGCACGTGCTCGTCCGCGTCCACACCGACGACGGTGTCGTGGGAGTCGCCGAAGCACCACCGCGGCCGTTCACCTACGGCGAGACCCAGACCGGGATCATCGCCGTCATCGACCAGCTCTTCGCCCCGCAGCTCGCCGGGCTCACGCTGCTCGAGCGCGAGACCGCCCGCGCCCTGATGGACCGCACCGTCGGTAACCCGACCGCGAAGTCCGCCGTCGACATGGCGATGTGGGACGCCCTCGGCAAGACCCTCGACCTGCGGGTCGTCGACCTCCTCGGTGCCTTCACCGACCGGATGCGGGTCTCCCACATGCTCGGCTTCGATTCCCCCGAGGCGATGGTCGCCGAGGCGGAGCGGATGCGGGAGGCGTACGGGATCTCGACGTTCAAGGTGAAGGTCGGCCGCTCCCCCATCGAGCTCGACACCGCCGTCGTCCGAGCGCTGCGCGAGCGGTTCGGCGCCGAGATCGAGCTGTACGTCGACGGCAACCGCGGCTGGACCGCGGCCGAGGCCGCCCGTGCGATGAGGCAGATGGCCGACTTGGACCTGCTTTTCGCCGAGGAGCTCAACCCTGCCGACGACGTCCTCGGCCGGCGCTGGCTGGTCAGCCAGCTCGACGTGCCGTTCATCGCCGACGAGTCGGTCCCGACGGCGGCCGACGTCACCCGCGAGGTGCTCGGCGGCTCGGCCACCGCGATCAGCATCAAGACCGCACGCACCGGCTTCACCGGGTCGCAGCAGGTGCTCCACCTCGCCGAGGGCCTCGGGCTGGAGGTCGTGATGGGCAATCAGATCGACGGCCAGCTCGGCACCGCCTGCACGCTCGCCTTCGGCGCGGCTCACCGGCTCACCTCCCGCCGCGCCGGGGAGCTCTCCAACTTCCTCGACATGGCCGATGACCTGCTCACCGAGCCGCTCGAGATCCGCGACGGCGAGCTCGCCGTACGTCCTGGTGCCGGCCTCGGGGTCGAGATCGATCCGGACAAGCTCGATCGCTACCGCACCGACAACTGAACACCGGACCCCACACCGCAACCCGAGAGGACACATCATGACCACCGACCAGACCCTGCAGCCCACGGAGTCCAGCGAGGCCGCCTCCGCGGCCGCCTCCGGTGCCTCTGCCACCGAGCGGTTCGCCGCCGACAAGTCGCCCTTCGACGCCGTCAAGGACACCCCGCCGGAGCGCGTCGACAGGCTGGCCAAGCGCGTGCTGAACGCCATCTACGACACCATCCGCGAGGAGAAGGTCACCTACGACGAGTACAACGCGCTCAAGGCGTGGCTGATCCAGGTCGGCAAGGACGGCGAGTGGCCGCTCTTCCTCGACGTCTGGGTCGAGCACGAGGTCGAGAAGGTCGCGACCGAGCACCGCGAGGGCAACAAGGGCACCATCGAGGGGCCCTACTACGTCCCCGACGCCCCGGAGCAGGGTGCGAACGGCACCATCCCGATGCGCGACGGCGAGTCCGGCACGCCGCTGACCTGGACGGGCAAGGTCGCCTCCACCGACGGCACCCCGCTCGACGGCGCCAAGGTCGAGCTGTGGCACGCCGACGCCGATGGCTTCTACTCGCAGTTCGCGCCCGGCATCCCGGAGTGGAACCTGCGTGGCAGCTTCACCGTCGGGGCCGACGGCGCCTTCGAGATCCACACGATCCAGCCGGCTCCGTACCAGATCCCGACCGACGGCTCGTGCGGCAAGCTCATCGCCGCCGCCGGCTGGCACGCCTGGCGCCCGGCGCACCTGCACGTGAAGGTGTCGGCTCCGGGTCACGAGCTCCTCACCGCCCAGCTCTATTTCCCCGGTGACGAGCACAACGACGACGACATCGCCTCGGCGGTCAAGCCCGAGCTGGTGCTCGCTCCCGTCGCCAACGGTGACGGCTCGGTGAACGTCGACTACGGCTTCGTCCTCGACCCGGTTCGCGGCTGATGCTCTACCACGTACGCATGGACGTCCGGATCCCGCACGACCTGGATCCGGACGTCCGTGACGACACGATCGCCCGCGAGAAGGCCTACGCGCAGGAGCTCCAGCGCGCCGGGAAGTGGCCGCACCTGTGGCGGATCGCCGGGGAGTACGCCAACTTCTCGGTCTTCGACGTCGAGTCCCACGACGAGCTGCACCAGATCCTGTCCGGATTGCCACTGTTCCCCTACATGGACGTCCAGGTCACCCCGCTGGCCAAGCACCCTTCCGACATCAACAACTGAGGAATCCGCCTCGGTCGCGCCCCTCGGCCCCTCCGCACCGGCGGAGGGGCCGAGTCATGTCCCTGGGCGAGGGTCCATCGCCCAGGGACCGAGACCAGCGAGCTGCGCCATCCGGATTCCCGTGTGGAGCTCACGGCGCAGCACCCCGTCACGCAAGTCCTCGTCGATGGCCTCCCGCACCTTGTCGAGACGGTAGTAGAGCGTCGATCGATGGATGTTGAGCATTCGTGCTGTCTGCTGGGCGTCGCCCCCAGAGCCGAGGTAGCGATCGAGCGTGTCGAGCAGGTCGATGCCGAGCCCGTGATCGAGCAGCCGCCGCACTGCCGGAGGGAGGTCGTCAGTCTTCAACAACTCCAACGGAAGCCGGGCCAGGGTCGCATCCAGTCCTGCCCGATCCCACTCCAGCACGATGGGGTGGTCCTGTGGTGCGAAGCAGGTCGCACGCCAAGCCAGCCGCGCGCGAGCGAAGGAATGTTGGACGTCCTCGATCGCTCCGAGCGGGCCGATCCCGGCCCGTACTCCGATGACCTCTGGTCCCTGCAGCAGCCGAGTCAGTCGGGGGACGACGACCGGTCGGGGGAACACCAGCACGCCCAGGCCGTCCGGCAGCGCCGCGCCGACCACTGAAGCGGTCGAGCTCTGTGCCACGAAGCTCGTCGTCACACTGACCGCCAGGGCCGACTTCTCCGCATCCCGCGAGGAGGTCGAGCGCGGGTCGACACCGAGCGCGACTGCGCAGTAGCGACCGGAGTCGCTCAGGACCCGCTCGCCGAGCAGTCCCTCGGCCGCCGCCGCTCGGCTGTCCGGGTCACCTGTCACCAGGTCGACGGTCAGCTCGCGTGCCCTCCGGTGGTCGCGCTCGGCATGGGCGTTACGCAGCGCGAGCAGGTCGCCGAGCTCGGGCGCTTTGCCGAGCAACCGTTCGCGGACGTCCTCAGGCACCTCGTCGTCACCCAGCACCATCAGCAGGTGACCCACGATCCGATGGCTTCGCTCAGTCAGCCGGACGAAGAGGCAGCGTCCCAGTCCGGGTCTGGCCTCGATGATGTCCGCCTGGGTGAAGGTGCGCGGCACCGACCAGGAGTCGCTATGGGTGAGCAAGTGCGCGAGTCGGCGCCGGTCACGATCGGACTCGTGGATGGAGTAGCCCACCACGCGCATCGCTTCGTCGAGGAGCACGAGGCGGCGACCGACGACCTCGGAAAGGTCTTGGAGCGCGTCGTCGAGATCAGGGATCCGCTGCACGAGACATCACCTTAGTCCGACACAGTGTCGGAATTTCGACGTGACGGTTGCCACATCGGACCGATGTGGCCACCCGTCGCCGAGACCTAGCGTCGGGGCATCACACATCAACGAAGGGAAACCCCATGACGACCCCGCGCATCGTCATCGTCGGCGCCGGCATCGGTGGCTTGACGCTCGCGATCGAGCTCCGCCGTCGAGGCCTCGAGCCCCAGGTGTACGAACAGGCCGAGGAGCTTCGTGAGGTCGGGGCCGCTGTCGCCCTGTCCGCCAACGCGACCCGCTTCCTGCGCGACCGCCTCGGAGTCGGCGACGCGATGGCGGAGAGCTCCGCCGTCGTGGACGGCCTGATCTTCCGCGACGGCCGCAGCGGCGAGGCCATCGGTCGCCTGCTCTCCGGTGAGGAGTACCACCGGCGCTGCGGCGCGCCGTACTACGGCATCCACCGCGCAGATCTTCAGCAGATCCTCTCCGGCCGGCTCGGGGCCGAGGGCCTGCACCTCGGGAAACGACTGGTCTCGGTCGACGACTCCGGGGCCGCGGCGAGGCTGCACTTCGCCGACGGCGAGGTCGTCGAAGCGGACCTGGTGATCGGAGCCGACGGCGCCAGGTCGCTGCTGCGAACGCATGTGGTCGGATACGACGACGCCCGCTTCTCCGGCAGCTTCGGCTGGCGCGGCATCGTTCCGCGTGCCCACCTCGACCTGCTTCCCGATCCCGAGGCGATCCAGTTCTGGATGGGCCCGTCGGGACACCTGCTGCACTACCCGATCGGCAACGGCGACCACAACTTCCTGCTGGTCAAGCGGCTGAAGGGCCCCTGGCCCCAGCAAGCCTGGCTCGACTCCGGCGCCGACGACGAGCACGTCAGGGCGTTCGCGGGCTGGCATCCCGCCGTACTCCAGATGATCGGCGCGGTTCCCGGTGGCGACAAGTGGGGCCTCTTCCAGCGCCCCCCGCTGCACTCATGGAGCAAGGGCCGGATCACTCTGCTCGGTGATGCCGCACACGCGCTGGTGCCGCACCACGGCCAGGGCGCGAACCAATCGATCGAGGACGCGATAGTGCTTGCCGACTGCCTCCTCAGCGGTCCGGCCGACGGCAACGACTGGGACACGGCGCGCCGCGTCTACCAGGAGCGGCGCCTGGAACGAACCCGCAAGGTGCAGATCGCTTCGATCACCACCGCCGATGTGCTGCACCTGCCTGATGGTCCGCGGGCAGATGCCCGCAACGTACGGCTGGGCGGGCCGCGGGCCTGGGACCGTCACCTGGCCTGGATCCACGAGTTCGTCGCAGACGCCGGATCGGGCGCCGTCGCAGCGTTGGCTGGGAGCGCTCGATGAGCACGGTAGGGAGGACGGCCGGCAGCACGACGGTCGCCCGGCGGAGTCCGCTGGTGATCGTGGCGGTCGCCTTTGCCGCGATCGTCCTCGACGGCTATGACCTGATGGTCTACGGCGCGATGATTCCCGAGCTGCTCGCTCATCCCACCTGGGACCTGTCCAAGTCCGAGGCCGGGATGATCGGCAGCTACACCACCCTCGGCATGCTCGTCGGGGCTCTGGCCGTCGGAGCGCTGGCCGACATCCTGGGTCGACGTCGCCTGATCCTGCTGAGCATCGGCTCGTTCTCCCTCGCCACCGTCGCCACCGCGATGGCTCCCACCCCGGAGCTTTTCGGCCTGTTCCGGCTGCTCGCGGGAATCGGGCTGGGCGGGGTGATGCCGACGGCGATCGCACTGACGGTGGAGTACGCCCCGCCGGGGAAGAAGCAGCTCTACAACGCGGCCATGTTCATCGGATACGCCTTCGGCGGAGTGTTCGCGGCGATCGCCGCCCTGATCTGGCTGGAGTCTGCAGGCTTCAGGACTTTGCTGTGGATCGGTGCGATCCCGGGCCTGCTGCTCCTCCCGATCGTCTACAAGCTGCTCCCGGAGTCGGTCGGTTACCTGCGGCGCCGCGGCCTTTCCGCCCAGGCGGACGCGCTCGCCGAGCAGTACGGACTGGTGAGCGACGACCCGACCCCCGGCACCCGTGATGCGGGCGGCGCCATCCGCTACCTGCTCGGCCCGGGCAGGATCGTTCCGCTCGCCCTCTTCTCGGTCGCGTCCTTCTCCGGCCTGCTGCTTGTCTACGGTCTCAACACCTGGCTACCCCAGATCATGCGGTCCGCCGGATACCCGCTCGGCTCGGCGATCAGCTTCCTGCTGGTCCTCAATCTCGGCGCGGTCGTGGGGACCGTCGCCGCTGGCGCGCTAGCCGACCGCCTGGGCGAGAAGATCGCGGTCGCCCTCTGCTTCCTCGCGGCAACCGTGACGCTGCTGACGCTTGCCTATCAGCCGCCGACCGGCCTGCTCTACGTGTGCGTCGCCGTCGCCGGGCTCGGCTCGATCGGCACACAGATCCTGGTCAACGGGTACGCCGCGGCGTACTTCCCAGCGTGGACACGGAGCACCGCCGTCGGTATCACCCTCGGCCTCGGACGGGTCGGTGCCGTGGTCGCCCCGAGCATGATCGGGTTCGTCATGGATGCAGATCTCGGCTTCCGCTGGAACTTCTACTCGTTCGTGATCCCGGCTGTCCTCGGCCTGGTGATGATCCTGCTCGTACCTGCGCGGCGCCGTGTCCGAGGGGCCACACCCGCTCGCCTCTGAGAGACAGGCGACTCGGCAAGGACCGCGAGCCGAGCTAGTCGCCGAGCAGCTCGAGCGCGCGGTCGGCCTCGTGCCGCAACGGCGCGAAGCCGTGCTCGACCGCGAGCTGCCGGCCCTTGGCGGCGTGGGTCCGGGCGGCCTCGTGGTCGCCCTCGGCATGGAGTGCCTGCGCCAGCCCGACCCGGGCACGGGTCTCGGTGAACGAGGCGACGTGGGTGTGACTGAGCCGCACTGCGTACTCATAGGTCTCGGCGGCGTCGCGGAGGCTTCCCGTCGCATAGAGAGCGGCCGCATAGCTGCAGGCCGTGGAGGCGACGAAACGTACGTCCCCGTGGGCCCGCGCGGTCAGGTGAGCCCGGTCGGCGAGCTCGAGCGCCGAGGCGTGGTCGCCACGGACCAGGGCGAGCAGGCTGAGCTCCTCGAGCGCGTTGGCCTCCGCGAACGGGCTGCGGTTGCGGGTGGCCTGCGCCAGCGCTGACTCCAGCCGAGCGCTTGCCGAGTCGAGCAGGCCCAGGGCCCGCTCGGCCGCGGCCAGGGTGGAGAGCTCGAGCGGGGTGGCGCTGCCCTGCACCTCGCTCAGCTCGACGGCCACGAGATGGTGGCGGCGCCCCTCCTCGAAACGGCCCTGCTGGGTGCAGGCGATGCCGAGTGCCTGGTGCGCCCACGCACGCAGTCCCTCGGTGCCGGGTGCCTCGCCGAGGATCTCCAAGGCGCGCGCGTAGGCGGACTCCGCCTCGCGTCCCGAGTCCGCGACGCGGTGGCGGTGACCGTCGACGATCGCCGCGAAGGCCTGACCCTTCCTCCAGCCGCTGGTGTCGAGGAGCGTGCGGGCACGATCCGACTCCGCCCAGGCCTCGTCCATGCGACCCAGGACCCCGAGCACATCGACCCGCAGCGTACGCAGGAAGGCCTCGGCCCGCACCTCACCCTCCAGCATGGCGGCCTCGGCTCCGACCGTCATCAGGTCGAGGTAGGTGGTCACGTCGAGGCGGGTGCGGTAGTGGATCCTGGACTGGTCGACGAGCTTCCAGGCGTAGTGGCGCTGCTGCGGGTCGGCCCCGGCCTGCTTCACGAACGCGATCAGCAGCTGCGCCTCGTGGTCGAGCCAGGTGCGAGCGTCGTCAGCCGAGTCGAAACGACTGCCCGGCGAGGGCTCGATCTCCAGCGCGCGCAGGCGCCCCGGATAGGTGGTGTCGGCGGCGCTGACGGTGGTGTCGAGCAGCCAGTCGGCAAGCCGGCCCTGCGCCTCCTGCTGCTCGAGGTCGGCCGCGGCCAGATCACCAGCATGGAGCCGGAGGAGGTCGTGGTAGTGGTAGCGCCCGACGCCGTCCTCGGAGACGACGGTCTGCAGCATGTTGGCGTCGACCAGGTCCTCGAGCAGCCGCTGTGCGGTCTCCGGGTCGCGGGCGAGGACGGCACCCGCCGGAGCAGGGTCGAAGTCGTAGGCCGAGATCAGCGAGCACAACCGGAAGGCACGCTGCACCTCGGCAGGCATCGCCGAATAGGAGATCTCGAGGCTGGCCGCGACGCTCACCTCGCCGACGGCCAGCTCGGCGAGCCGGTGGGAGCTCGCGCTCAGCCGGTCGGCGTACGTCTCGATCGACCACTCCGGCCGGCTCAGCAACCGCGCCGCAGCGATCCTGAGCGCCAGCGGGAGACGGCCGCACGCCAGCGCCAACGACTCGCTCGCGCGAGGTGCGGCGGCGACCCGCTCCGCGCCGACGATCGCGCCGACCAGAGCGACGGAGGCCTCGATGCTGAGCTCGCCGAGGTGGATCTGGCGGCCGAGGTCGATCATGCCCGCGAGCGCCGGCAGCCGGTGTCGGCTCGTGAGGATCGTCCGGCTCTCGCCGAGACCGGGCAGCAGCGGGACGACCTGGCCAGGACTGTCGACGCTGTCCAGCACGATCAGCATCCGCCGGTCGGAGAGCTCGCTGCGGAGCAGCGCCGCGGCGTCGGCGTCGTCTGTCGGGATCTGCTGGCCGGAGAGGCCGAGCGAGCGCAGGAACCGCCTCAGCACCAAGCCGGGTGCCACCGCCTCTCCCGAGACGCCGTGGAGGTCGGCGTAGAGCTGTCCGTCGGGGAAGTCATCGGTCAGGCGGGCCGCGGCGGTGAGCGCCAGCGTGCTCTTCCCGGAGCCGGCCGGTCCGGTGACGAGCACCGCCGCACCGCCATCCTCGCCGAGGCCGGCGGTCAGCGTCGCGAGCTCGGCCTCACGTCCGATCAGCGCCGGCGCCGCCGGCACCTCGCGAGGTACGTCACGCCTGCGTGCACCCTCGACCAGGGTCGGCCGCCGGGCGTGCCATCGTCCTTCCAGGGTGCCTTGGCGGACGTCCTCGAGGACCGGGCTCGGGTCGAGCCCGAGCTCCTCGGCCAGGACGGATCGGACCGTCTCGTACGCGGCGAGCGCCTCGGCCTGGCGTCCGGCCGCCGCCAGCACCTTCACGTACGCCGCCCACAGCGGCTCGTCCAGAGGACGCAGGCGGGCGAGCTCGCTCACGACCGGGAGCGCCTCGATGGCCTGTCCCTCCGCCACGCTGAGGCCGGCCCATCTGAGCGCGACCGCGACGTACTCGTTCTCGACGGAGCTCGACAGCCACGGCGCCTCCTCGAACCGGTCGGGACGCCCGCGCCACAGGCGCACGGCCTCGGTCAAGGTGTCCAGGTCGGCGTCGGCGGCGAGCTCGCGGAAGCGGACGAGGTCGAGCTCTTCGGGGGTGGCGTCGAGACCGAGCGCGTTGCCGTCGTGGGTCACCGTGATCGGTGCGACGAGGGCCCGCAGCCGCCGGAGCAGCTGGGCCATCCGCTTGCCGGCCGCGTCCGAGGTCAGCTCCGGCCACAGCAGGTCGAGCAGCTCGTCGCGCCCGACCTTCTCTCCCGGATCCAGAGCCAGCCGCCTCAGCAGCAGCCCGACCTGCTCAGGCAGGTCGAGCGCCACCCCGTCTCGGACCACGAGGGTCGGGCCGAGCACGGAGACGCTCACGACCGCGCTGTCCTCGGCGTCCCGGCTCGGCGCGGGGGCCTCGGTGAACTCCGCCGCCTCCTCCGGGGTCAGGTCGAGCGCGCGGGCGAGCGCACGCAGGGATGCCGCCCTCGGTCGCCTCGTCCGGCCCTGCTCCAGGTCGCGGATCGAGGCGACGCTGACGCCGGCAGCCTCGGCGAGCGCGCCCTGCGTCAGGGAACGCTCCTCGCGCAGCAGCCGCAGCCTGATGCCGAGCAAACCCTCAAGGCGCACCCTGGCCCCCGTAACGACCCCGAGTCTGGCGAATCACCACGAGAGCCTATCGGGTCGGGCGGCCGCTGACCCGTCAGGACGCCGCCCGACCTGCAAGAACGTTGTCCGAACGATCAGGTGTCGATCGTCGACCCTTCGGCCTTCCGCCGGGAGATCGCCGCGGGCCACCAGATCCTGTCGCCGACCAGCGCGAAGACCGCAGGCACCACCACGGTGCGGACGAGGAAGGTGTCGAGCAGGATGCCGAGGCCCACGATCAGACCAACCTGGGTCAACGTGATCAGGGGCAGCACGCCGAGCACCGCGAACACCGAGGCGAGCACGATGCCTGCACTGGTGATGACTCCGCCGGTCAAGCCGACCGCCATGACCATCGCATCGACGGTGTTGTGCTCGGCGGCCTCCTCCCGCGCACGCAGGACGAGGAACACCGTGTAGTCGATGCCGAGCGCCACCAGGAACAAGAAGGCGTAGAGCGGGGTGCTGACATCGAGCGCGGGGAACCCGAAGACGTGTGTGCTCATCCAGGCGCCCAGGCCGAGCGCCGACAGAGTTGCGATCACGCTGATGGCGACGAGCACCAGTGGCGTCACGATCGACCGCAGCACCACGAAGAGCACCAGCAGCACGACCAGCAGGATCAACGGCACGATGACCTTGAGGTCGCGTACTGCACCGTCTCGGCTGTCCAGGTCCTTGGCCACGCTGCCGCCGACCAGAGCACCGGTCCCGTCCAGCTCGCTGCGCATCGTCTCGATCGTCTCGATGCTCTCCGCCGTCGCGGGCGCGTCCTCGAGGGTCGCGGTGATCTTCACCAGGTCGTCGCTCTTGCCGGACGGACGAGCGCTGTCGACCCCGTCGATCTGGTTGACCCGCGCGAGCACCTCCTCGGCCTCATCGGCTCCCACCACGATCGTCACCGGATCGGCAGCACCGGGAGGGAAGTGCTTCGACAGCGTCTCCAGACCGTCGACGGACTCGGCGTCGACACGGAACTGATCGGTCTGCGACAGGCCGACCTTGACGCCCAGGAGCCCCGAGGCCAGGACGCCGAGGATCACCGCGGCCGCGGCCAGCACCACTGCCGGACGGCTGACCACCGTACGGGCGATCCGGAACCAGACACCGTCGCGCGACTTCTCCTCCTCGCCGTTGCGCGGGACGAACGGCCAGAAGAGGCCGCGGCCGAACAACGACAGCGCGGCGGGCAGAGCGAAGAGAGCGAACAGCAGGGCGATCAGCAGACCGATGGCGGCCGAGATGCCCAGGGACCGGGTGTTCGGGGCGACGCTGAGCGTCAGCACCAGCAGCGCGAGCACGACAGTGAGGTTGCTGGCCACGATCGCCTCGCTGGATCCACGCACCGCGGCGGCGAGGGCGTCGCGGTGATGGGCGTGCCTTCGGAGCTCCTCGCGGTAGCGCGAGACCATCAGGAGCGCATAGTTCGTGCCGGCACCGAAGACCAGCACGCTGGTGATCCCCGACGTCGACCCGTCGAGGCCGGTGCCGATCCAGTCCGCGACGATCTGGGTCGCCACCGACGCGGTGCGATCAGCCACCGCGATCACGGTCAGCGGCACGAGCCACAGCACCGGCGAGCGGTAGGTCAGGATCAACAGGAGGGCAACGACGCCGGCCGTGACGAGGAGCAGACGCAGATCCGCACCCTCGAACGCCGAGGAGATGTCTGCGGCGAAGGCGGCACCGCCGGTGAGCTCGACCGTGAGGCCGTCGGGTCGGCCCTCGTCGGCCGCCTCGCGCAGGTCGTCCACGAGCTCGGTCAGATCGAGGCCGGTCACGTCGGCATCGACGTCGATGGCGACGATCAGCGCCTCGCCGTCAGTGGCCGGGATCGGTGGCGACACCTCGTTCCCGGTGATCTCGGCCCAACGCCGCGACACCTCGCCGACCCACTCCTGATCCTCCTCGGTCAGCCCACCGGAACGCTCGACCACCGCGACCGCGGGCAGCACGTCCCCGCCCGGAAAGCTCTGCTGGAGCTCCGCCACCTGCGCGGACTCGGCGTCCGCCGGCAGCGGGTCAGGGGCCGAGCTCGCGGACCCCAGCGACGATCCCACAGCCATCACCGCGCCGGCCAGGAGGAACGCGACCACCAGGACCACCCACGCCGTGGCCTTCCTCGTGGTGACTCGCGCGAGACGTTCTATCGCAGACCGCATGGTCGGGGCCTTTCCAATTGTCGTGTTGGTAGTTCGCGAAAGGGGGTCGCAGGACCGGGCAGAGACTCATGGCCGGTCGACGCCGGCGGCCGCCGCCACCCATCTCCACAGCTCGTCGGTGTCCCCGGGTTCGGGACGGGTCGCCGACCGGTAGCTCGTCGGACGCTGCCGCCGGTCGTGCCAGAACGTGCCGGAAGGCGGGGCGGGGTCGGTGGCGCCGAGCCACACCGCCGTGTCCGCCCCTGCCTCGGCCGACCGCAGCAGCGGACGGCTCAGCGTACGGAAGGCGGGGAGCGACCGGGCCAGACCCGGCGTGTCCGCCCAGCCCGGGTGCATGACGTAGGTGGAGATGCGATCTGGCGACCATCGCCGGTCCAGGAGCGGCGCCAGCTCCACCTGCATGCGCTTGGATCTCGCATAGGCCACCGCGCCCCGGTAGCTGCCGTGCTGGAACTCCGGGTCGTCCACCGGCAGCGGCTGGGTGTACATCCCGCCCGAGGCGACGAAGACCACCCTGGCGCCGTGCTCCGAGCGCCGCAGCGCGGGGAGCAGCCGCTCGGTCAACCGGATCGGTCCGAGGACATGGGTGGCGACCGTCAGCTCGTGACCGTCGACCGACTCGGTTCGCTCCGGGGGCATGACCCCGGCGTTGTGCACGAGCACGTCGAGAGTCGTGGTGCCACCGTCACGGGTGCAGAGGTCGTCGGCGAACGCATCGACGACGGACAGGTCCGAGACGTCGCAGCGCTCGATCCGAAGGTCGGCGACCAGACCCTCGTCACCCAGCTGCTGTTCGATCCGGGCGACCGCCGTCGCGGCGCGCTCGGGTGAGCGCACGAGGACGTGCACGCGGGCGCCGAGCCGGGCCAGGCCCAGCACGGTGGCCGCACCGAGCCCGCTACCTCCGCCGGTGACCAGCGCGGTCCGCCCGGCCAAGGCACCGGGACGCGGATCGGCCGCCGCCCACCGGCGGCGACGGATCGCATAGCCCAGGCGGGAGTAGCCCAGCACGACCGCACGGTCGAGCACTCGGTCCAGACCCTCGTCCTCGGTGGTCGCACGCGACGGAGTCATAGGGTCGAGTCCTTCAGCTCTGTCATCCGGGCCAGCGCCTCGTGACGCTCCTCGGCGTGGTCGACGATGCGATCAGGGTAGCCGTTGGCAGACCCGTCGGGGTGGAGCCACGGCTCGTGTGCCGCCGCGCCCGGAAGATGGCGAAGCTCAGGCACCCAGCGCCGGACATAGTCGCCCTCCGGGTCGAACCGAAGCCCTTGCGTGACCGGGTTGAACACCCGGAAGTACGGCGCGGCGTCGGTCCCGGTCCCCGCCACCCACTGCCAGCCGTGACTGTTGGAGGCCAGGTCTCCGTCGAGGAGATGGTCGAGAAAGTGCCGGGCGCCGACCGGCCACCACATGTGCAGGTCCTTGACCAGGAAGCTCGCGACGACCATCCGTACGCGGTTGTGCATCCAGCCCTCCGCGAGCAGCTGACGCATGCCGGCGTCGACGAACGGGAAGCCCGTGGTGCCCGACTTCCAGGCCGCCAGCAGGGCGGGGTCCTCGTCGTACTGCATGCCTCGCAGCCCTCCCCGCAGGTCGCGCCAGGCCGACTCGGGGTCGTGCCAGAGCACGTCGGCGTAGAAATCGCGCCAGGCCAGCTCGGTGACGAAGCGCTCGACGTCGCCGCCGGAGGCATCCGTGCTGCGCGCGTCCAGATCCGCCAGGAGCGTACGCGGGTGGATCTCGCCATACTTCAGCGCTGCGGAGATGCGGCTGGTCTGATCCAGGTCGGGTCGGTCCCGGGCCGAGGCATAGCCGGCCAGGCCCTCGTCGCAGAAGTCCTCCCAGCGGCGGAGGGCCGCGCGCTCACCGGCCTCGCGGTCAGGATGGGACGGCAGCGGTTCCGAGTCGAGCTTCGTCATCCACTCGACCTGAGGATCACCGGCAGGGGCCCTCCACCCGTGCTCCCGCCAGGCCCGCAGGAAAGGTGTGAAGACGCGGTAGGGAGACCCGGCCGTGTTCAGGATCCTGCCCGGGGTCACGGCGTACGGGCTGCCGGTGCCGACCAGGGCGATGTCGTCCGCCGCCAGACGCTGCTCGACGGCTGCGTCGCGCCGCCGACCGTAGGGGGTCGTCTCGGTCGAGACGTGCACCCGGCTCGCCCCGGCCTCGGCCGCGACCTGCGCCACGACCTCGGCCGGATCACCCTCCCGGACGACCAGCGCCCCGTCGGTCTCCTCACGCAGCGCCGCGAGCGAGGCGAGGAGACGCTCCCATCTCGGCCCGGGGCGGGCAAGGCGCGGGTCGAGCACGAACAGCGGCACGACCTGCCCGTCACGCGCCGCGGCCTGCAGTGCGGGATGGTCCCCGAGCCGCAGGTCCCGCCGGAACCACATCAGCGATGTCGTCATGGCACCTCCCGCCGGTCGGCTTCCAGTCGTATCTGGGCGACGTCGATGACCCCGGCGCGGAAGCCCGCCTCACAGTAGGCCAGGTAGAACTCCCAGGTGCGCCGGAACTCCTCACCGAAGGCGTCCGACCGGATCGTCGGCCACGCGGCCAGGAAGGCCGCGCGCCAGCGGCGTAGCGTCTCGGCGTAGTCGGCGCCGAACGTGTCGGTGCGGGTCACCGCCAGGCCGACCCTGCCGGCCTGCTCGGAGATGGCTGTGGTCGACGGGATCAGCCCGCCCGGGAAGATGTGCTTCTGGATCCAGCCGTAGGAGTGGCGGGTGGCCAGGTAGCGCTGGTGCGGCATGGTGATCGCCTGCAGGGCGATGGCTCCGCCGGGGCGGACCAGCCGGGACAGGGTGGCGAAGTACTCCGGCCAGTAGCGCTCGCCGACCGCCTCGATCATCTCGATGCTGACCACGGCGTCGAAGGTGCCGGCGACGTGACGGTAGTCCCGCACCAGCACCTCGACCCGCTCGGTGAGTCCCGCGGCCTCCACCCGCTCTCTGGCCATGGCCGCCTGCTCCACCGACAGCGTGACCGTGGTGACCCGCGCGCCGCGACGTGCTGCCTCGATCGCGAGAGTCCCCCATCCCGTACCGATCTCCAGCACCTCGTCACCGGCGCCGACGCCCGCCAGGTCGAGGGCAGCGTTGACCTTGCGCAGCTGCGCCTCCTGCAGATCCTGCTCGGCGAGCGGACGCGTGCGGTCGAACATGGCCGAGCTGTAGCTGAGGGTGGGGTCGAGGAACGCGGCGAACATCTCGTTCCCCAGGTCGTAGTGGGCGGAGATGTTCTCCTGGGTGTCCTCCACCGCCCCACGCTGGTCGGCGGGGATCGGCTGGTCGACCAGGCCGCGCAGTCGCAGCATCCAGGCCGGGAGCAGCCCGGAGAGACGTTCGGCGTACGGCGTGAGTGCATCCGCGAGATCGGTGCCGTCGGCGGCGTGCCAGTCCTCGGCCGTGTACGCCTCGCCGATGCCGATCTTCGGGTTCACAGCGACTCGGCCGTAGAACGACTCCGGGCTCCGTAGCACGATGCCCGGCCTTCCCGCGGTGGGTGAACCGCCGCGACGGTTGAGCAGGCTCCCGTCCGGGAGCACGACGTCGACCGGGGCCTGCCGCGTCGCCAGACGCAGTATCTGCTTGGCGATGCTTGCTCGCAGGCTCCCGGTCGCCGCCGGCGCCCTGCGCACCGGCCGGTCGAGCGTCACGGACTCCACGCTCATGATGTGGCCTCCTTCTGTGCGGCAGGACGAGTGAGGACGGGCAGCTTGCGCAACCACAGCCGGATCCCGTGGAACCGGATGAGAGCGCTGACCCGATGGGGCATCAGCAGGTGGGTGAGGCTCACCCGAAGCAGCGCGCGACGCGTCGCCGGCTCCGGGACTCCTCGGGTGGTCGCCGTCAGCACGCGGACGCCGTCGCGGTCCAGGCCGACGGTCACCGCGACCTCGCCCGGGTCGACCCGCAGCTGGATCTCATAGCTGCCGGCCATGTCGTTGAACGGCGAGACGTAGAAGGCCTTGTCGATGCGGGCGTGTCCGCGACGATCGATGTCGAGCAGGTAGGCGTGGCGGTCGCCGTAGGTGTTGTGCACCTCGAAGACGACCGCTCGCAGCACACCGTCGTCCGACTGCACCCAGAAGACCGTGAGGGGGTCGAAGACGTGGCCCAGGACTCGGGCATTCGCCAGCATGAGCACCCGGTCGGTCGGCGCGAGAAAGACCCCTCGGGCCGCGAGGAACACACCGAGATCACCACGTACGCCGCGCCCCGAAGAGCCCGCGTCGAGATGGTCCTCGACCCGGAACCCAGCCAGGGGACGCAGCCAGAAGGGCAGACGTGGCGGATCGTCGACGTCGATGAGCCACTGGTAGCTGCGGTGGCGAAAAGCATGCCGCAACGGCACCTCTCTGGCATGACTGACATGACCCACGACCAGCGCGGGGACCTCGGGAAAGGCCGGCGACGGGATCACCAGGTCGCTCCGAACGATTCCGCCGCCTCCACCCCGGAGCGGCAGCCGTCCTCGTGGAAGCCCCAACCGAGGTGTGCCCCGGCGAAGGCCAGCCTGGGGCCGCCGGCAGTACGCAGCCGAGCCGCCGCCGCGACGGCCTCGGTGGTGAAGACGGGGTGCTCGTAGGTCATCCGTGCGGTGACCGTGGCCGGGTCCACGTGCTCGGTGGCATTGAGGGTGACCACGTGCTCGTCGCGGTCGTCGAGGCCCTGAAGGCGGTTCATCCAGTAGCTGACGACCACCTTGTCGGCGCCGCCGCCGCACGCCGCGAGGCGGTAGTTCCACGAGGCTCGAGCACGGGGCGAGTCCGGCAGCAGGGTGGCGTCGCGGTGCAGCCAGGTCTCGTTCCGCGAGTATCCGATGGCGGCCAGGTCCGCCTTCTCCTCGGGGCTCGCGTCCACCAGGAGCCTCAGGGCCTGGTCGGCGTGAGTCGCCACCACCGCCCGGTCGAAGTGCCTGGTCTCCGCCGCGGTGCGCACCTCGACCCCATCGACGGACCGCGCCACAGCGGTCACGGGTTCGCCGACGCGGACGTCTCCGAGCCGCTCGGCGAGCTTGTCCACGTAGGCGCGGGAGCCGCCCACGACCGTACGCCAGGTGGGCGATCCGGTGACCTGAAGCATCCCGTGGTGGTCGAGGAAGGCGAACAGGTGCCGGGCCGGGTAGCCGGCGGCGTCCTCTTCACCGCACGACCAGACGCAGGAGACCAGCGGCACGGCGAAGTGCTGGACGAAGTAGTCGCTGAAGCCACCGTCGACCAGGAACTCTCCCCAGGTCAGATCGCTGTCGGTCTCGAGCAGGCGGCGGGCTCGGCGGTGGAAGCGGGGCACCTGCGCCAGCATGCGGACGAAGCGAGGGTCGCGGAGTCGCCCCGGCTGGGCCAGGATGCCGCCGAGGCCCCTGCCCCCGGCGTACGCCAGACCGCAGTCGTCGCAGACGATGCTCATGCTCATCTCGGTCGGCCGCGTCTCGACACCGAGCTCACCGAAGAGGCGGAGCAGGTTGGGATAGGTGCGCTCGTTCATCACGATGAAGCCGCTGTCCACGCGGAGGACGGCTCCCGATGCGGTCGAGACCTCGTGGGTGTGCGCATGGCCGCCGAGCCTCTGCTCGGCCTCGAAGAGCGTGACGTCGTGGGTGCGCCCGAGGAGATGAGCGGCGGTCAGTCCGGAGACTCCGCCCCCGATCACGGCAACCGTTGGCCGCGGGGTGCTCGCCGCTCGGCTCATGAAATCTCCCTCTTCGAGCAGCGGTATTGCCGCTGGCTAGTTCCGAGGATCGAATGTACAATCCTTGTTCAAGGTATGTCAAAGGTTTGAAGGGACGCGATGATGAGAATCGACCGAACAGTGGAGACCTCCGCGTCGACAGCCGAGGTGTTCGACTTCCTGGCCGACTTCACCAACACCGAGCACTGGGATCCGGGGACCGTGCGCACCGACCGCGTCTCCGGAGACGGCGGCGTGGGGACGACCTACGCGAACACCTCTCGCTTCCTCGGGCGCACCACCGATCTCACCTACGTGGTGGAGGCCTACGAGCCCGGCAC